>NC_014833.1:1073081-1726163 GCF_000179635.2 Ruminococcus albus 7 = DSM 20455
CTGCAGCGGTCGATCTCGACCCAGCGAATCTCGGAGATCTCGTCCTCCTGAGGGCGGTAATCGGTGTTTTTGGCTTTGCCGATGAAATACACCACGATCTTCTGAGTATCCTTGCGCGGCGAATAAGACACTATCTCACGGAACGTGGTGTCAAGGTTGACTTCGATGCCTGTCTCCTCGAAGATCTCACGCTTGGCGGTCTCCTCCTCAGTCTCGTCACCCTCAACATGGCCTTTCGGGAAAGACCAGTGTCCGCTGTTGATGTGCTTTATCAGCAATATTTCCGTGTTGCCGTGGTACTTGCGGTACACAATGGCGCCACAGGATTTTTCATGCAGCATTATCCAGCTTCCTTTCTTTGCGAGCCTGCCCCATGCGCCAATGAAGCAGCTCCTTAGATATATCACACTAATTATACCACATATGTGACGATTTGTCTATACCTATCTTCAAAATTATTCACAAAAATCCCCTTTGAAGCAAGGCGAAATGACATGGAGGGAGATACGGATATCCCGAAAAATTAAGCTTTAACTGTATTTTATGTTAAAATTGATGATAACAATTTATAAAAGTTAATTAAATTAAAGTATAGCAGAGGTATCACAGCTATTAATAATTAAATTCTTTTTTTGATTTATCAGTTTTGCACATTTACACTAAAAAATGAGGTGCAAATTCTCCAAAAAATTAATTGACTTGTTAGGTTTTGTGTGCTATAATATAACATAACTAAAAGCGTGTTAATTAATTGTGATTGGTTTATGAATTTTACCGAAGGGTTGTGGTACTATGAAAAAGGTGGTTTCAATTTTTGCAGGAATGGCTATGGCAGGTATCATGAGTGCTTTTGCAGTATACGCTGATGATGTTGAGCTTGCTCCCAAGCACGCGCTCATACAGGAGAACAATGCGGTGTATACAGTTGAATCCTCAGAGCTTGCTGCGTCAAGATTCACAGAGGATACTGAGATAACAGTAGTATGTGACGGTGTGGCAGGTGATGTCAGCCCTGTCAAGCTGGTACTGGATTACTGGGATTACAATGAGATCACAGAGTTTGAAGCAGGTTCACCTGCATGGGTCGAGGTAGAGGCTTCCTCATACAAGGATGGTTCGGCAGTTTTCACTTATGCAGATATCGTAAAAGCTCTTGGTAAAAATGAGCTTTCGACAGTATATGCTATTGACGTAGCATCCGAAACAACTGATATAGTCTGCAGCGGATTCAATGCTACTAATGTTATCTCCGCAGAAGATGCAGAGGAAAATGATCTGCGTACTACTGTACGTATACATGCAAGAAGACCTCGTCAGACATCCGGCTGGGGACAGAGCATGACTATTACTGTAGATCAGTTCGATATCAGTAATATGGATATGGATTCAAAGATCATAGCACAATATGAATGTGATATGGAAAAGGACAATCCGAATTCACCTGTAGAGTTTATTCTGCAGAGTACAGACGATCAGATATCACCTAAGGCGAAAAGCGGTATCGTATGGGCTAAGGTACCTCCGATTATCTTCACCGACAAGTATGCAGAGTTCGACTATCTGGATATGGCGGATGCATACGGCACAGAAGATTTTTCCTATGTGACTATCATTCACGTGGGAGATACCGATAAGACACCTATAACCTGTACTGATGTATATGCGCTTAATGTAAAGATGAAGGTACCTGTAGTGCCTGAAGAACCTGAAGACAGCAGTGTGGCAGAAGAAGCTGAGGAGATCACAGCATCTGAGGACAGCGTTAAGCCTGTTGAATCAAAAGCACCCGCTGCTGATACTAAAGACAGCAGCTCAGCAGCTGAGGAGAACACAGGCAAGAAAAATATCGTGCTGATAGTTGTAGGCATAGTTGGCGGCATTATTGTTGCAGGTCTTGCAATATTCCTGATACTGGGCAGAAAGAGCCGTGAAACTTACGATGTTAACAAGCACAGATTTGTGAAGAAATAATATACCTCGTCAGATAATAATTTTGTTTACAAGAAAACTCCCCCGATTTTTTTCGGGGGAGTTTTCTGCTGTAAAAAAGCGGATTAAAAAAGTCTGTTTTATCAATAATTAAAAGCAAAAGTATGACCCCAAACCAAACAAACAAATAATCCCCCACCCTGTAGAGGGTGAGGGATCGGCCTGACCGGCCCTAGGTCTGGTGGAGATGAGGAGAGTCGAACTCCTGTCCGAAAGCCCATCCAAACGAATTTCTACGAGTCTAGTCGGTTATTTCAGCTTGCGCCGATTCCCTCGCCGCGGGCAAACAGACACGCCCCTCGGTTCGGTAGGCTGCGATACACCTGCGGGTCACAGCCATCGCCCGCAGACGTTCACCACTAGTCGACGCCTTTACCCGAGCCGTGGTACTCTCAGGCAAGACGGGCTGCCCTTAGGCTGCCATTGCAAAATTATCGTTGTCGTCTAATTTTAAAACGTACGCCGTTTAAGGAGAGTGCGCTCCTCCACTCGCTTATCGTCCTTCAAGACCCCCGTCGAAACCTTTACATCCCCTTTTTTGACTTCGCACGCTCGTAAATTAAGCGTCTGCGAAGTTTATTTTATATCTCAAAGCGATCGTTGCCGATCACTCCGATGTCGTTGTAATTTCTTAACGTAATGAATCCGTTGCTTCTTTGATTTTTTCGGCGTTATCATCCATCATTTCTTTGACTTCGTCTAGGTCAATATTAAATGGTTCGTCCGAAAATTCTGTCAGTGTGGATTCTTTATCGTCATCCATCGGTGTACATCCGCGACATAGCCAGCTGCCGTCAGGCTGTTTTTCAATTGCCCAGTAGGCTTTATGATATTTGCCTTGATCCTCGGGATTTACACTATTGCCATAGCCTGTATACATATATGATTCCAGATATATCCATTCGCCCTCGTTTTCGTCCTTTTTAAGTTCGTTGAGTTCTTCTGAATATCCAAGCTGCAAAATATATGTGCCGTTATAACTGTACCACTCTTCCTCGTAGCACTTTTGGGTAGCCTTGACTGCTGCCATGATATCATCGTGGCTGTGAAGTTCAGATGCGGGTATCGATACTGTGTAATCGGGTCTTTTCCACGGCAGTGCTCCAATATCTTTGTACAGCTTTGACATGGAACCGTCTGTGAAAAACAGCACCAGCGTTATCACAAACCAAAAGCCTACCAGCGAAACCAGTGTTATCGGAAAAGCATATTCTATCCCGAATTTTCTTTTCGTAGCCATTGTCAGTAATTCTGTCTGTCCTTGAGGGCTCGCTCGATCTCGCGGTCAGCGGCTTTTTTAGCCATATCGTCGCGCTTATCGTGCAGCTTTTTACCTTTGCAAAGCCCCAGTGCCAGCTTGACCCTGCTGCCTTTGAAATACAGCGAAAGCGGTATCAGTGCCAGACCCTCCTGCTGTACCTGTCCGAAAAGCCTCATGATCTCTCTTTTATGCAGCAGCAGTCTGCGGACGCGCCTTGGGTCTTTGTTGAATATATTGCCCTGTTCATAGGGACTTATATGCATACCCTTGACCCACATCTCACCGTCATCAACACTGCACCAGCTATCCTTGAGGTTAACGCCGCCCTTGCGGATACTCTTCACCTCGGTGCCGACAAGTTCGATACCGCACTCGATAGTTTCAAGTATAAAGTAGTCGTGCCGCGCCTTGCGGTTATCGGCTATCTGTTTTGTGCCTTTTTTGTCGATCGCCACAAGCGTGACCTCCCTTGATTTACTGACATAGAATAGTATACCACATATTCAATGTTTTGTCAAAGGGTATATCATATATTTTTCTCCGAAAAAATGTCGAAAAGGGATGTTGCAGGTTTAAATATTAACAAACCATTTTTATTAACAAATAGCATGAACGAGAGATTGTTATTAAAATATCATGCAATATGTCTTTGTTTTAATTATTTAACATAAAATTGACATAATGCATGATAAATAACCGAGACACACACCATTAATGAAATATCGGTTTCAAAAATCATAATATATGAAAGTAATTATATGTAGTAAACGTTTACATTTTAAAAATATGCATGAAAATACATATAATGGAAAATCGAGGTTTGTATTAAACACAATGCACAAAGAAATTATGTATAGTACATGTAGAAATTATATAAATTAATTCTTGAAAACTTTTGTGAAATATGCTATAATCAATTCAAGATTTAAACAGTGTGTTAAATTGCTTGCATTAAATTAACAAAACGCACATAGATATGACAAAAGAAAGGAATGATCGTAATGGCAGCCATGTTAGTATTTACAGTTCTGATGAATCTTTTTGCTTGGGCAGCGTACACCCTGACAGATGTTTTTCTCGGCGGATACTCCTTTGTGAACATGATAGTGCTGGCGGAGTGGTTCGTAATGCCTATGGCTGCTTCAGCGATATACAGAAGTGTTACCGAACGCAGGGCAGAGCGTGATTCTTCGGATAAAGTAATGTTTATGCTGGTATGGTTCGTGTTATCTACCGGATTTTCCGGGGTGATGTGCAAGTTAAGAGAATCCGGTTTCTGGTTTGAAGCATCGGTCTTCAACAAATTTGACTATCTTACCTATGCATCGGCATTGGTGTTCGGATTCATAGTTTATTCAATAACATATGAGATAATAGGGTTCTTTGTGGACGGTGGTTTTGCGGCACACAAGGCTGCGAGATGAAAAAGTGCTTTAATTAAGGTATATATGATTACGCCAACACCTATATTCTAAGCAGGACGTTCGCATAATGCGGACGTCTTGTCCATTTTTTCGGTTTTTCGGTTTAATTTAAGTAAAACATTTTCCTTTTTGAGAAAATATTTGAAAAGCCTTGACAATTGTGTTCGATTTATGTATAATAAATGTATATATAATGGGTAAATAGGAGGTGTTTTAATGGGGAGAGTGTCATGCCCCGATATCTGGGAAAAATACGGGACATGATAGATTACCTGCCAGCCGGTGTGATGATACAAAAGAATGGACAGGTCAGGTCCATCTCTGATGCGGAAAAAGATCTGCGGACAGCTTCGTACTTTTGGACAGGTATTTGGACAGGTAAATAAATCTTATGAAAGGAAATATGTAATGAAAAAGACATTTGGCAAAAGATTTATCAGTGGCATGACATCTGCTGTACTGGCTGCGTCTTTTGTGTTCGGCGGGTTCCCGGGTATTTCGTCTGTGATAATGTCATCCTCTGCAGAAGCTGTTACGGGCTTCAGCCGTGAGAATAATGATAACAGGATGAATTCGGGCAATACCAAGGTGAACATCAGATTCAGGAACACGACGGGCGAAAATGTGAATGTTGAGACCGCGGATAATACCTATTATCTTCTGGTGCACTGTGTTGGTGAGGATCCGGAGATAGCGGGCAGTACCGTAGAGTATTTCAACAACGGCGAGTCAAGGGATGCCTATGATCTCATAGAGATCAATGCCAACGGAACAGATTGGACTTCACCCGCTTTTTCACTTTGGGAAACACGCGAAAAAGAAGTGCCTTCGTGGGGCTCACAGAAAAGTGATGTTCGCCCTGACGTAGTCAGCATTGACGGTGTATTCCTGAAAAATTCCGCTCCCGACAGGGAACTTACACTGAGTGATGCGAAAGAACTCAGGAATTGTACGGTAGTGAATAATATCAAGGGCATGGAGCTTACTGACGGCGGCTATGAGGGTGACAGCTATAATGGAGGTACCTTCAGCTTTTATGCTACAGGCGGACAGACAGTAAGTGTAAACATCTTCGACTATAACGGAACGACTCTTAAACCGCTGACTGCAGGTGATGATGCAAATTACTATCTGCTGTCATGCTTGTTCGACAAGGGCACTGCGAACACAGATCCCTTCAGCAACAAGAATGGTATAGAGGGCTGGTCACTGACACAGTTCTATCCAGAAGATAATGCTAATACACAGATTAAACTCTGGGATTACACATCAGCAGGAAACACTTCCGGAACTTTACACTATGATCCCGATGCTTATGAGATCTCCTACACTGTTGTAAAAACACCTGACGGAAATACTGCTTTTAGCAGTCTTGATGACACCCTGAGAAACGGCAGTGACAATATACCTAACTACCGTACCGAAGGACCTACCACCTCAGGCAATAATACTGAACTCAGGCTGATCAGGGACGATGTAAGGTATGAAGCACAGCTGGATTTCGAGGAAGAGATCTCGATAACCGAGGCTGACAATATCTACCTGTTCATTGAGCTGGAGCAGACAAATTCAGAGTACAAGTATATCCTTGACAAGGTAACTGTTGACTATGATCTGACAAAGACGATTGAACTTGGTAATCTGGTGGACAGAAACGGTAATTCGTCACAGGATCACATCGGTTATAACGGTTCACCTGCTAAGGTAAGACTTCTGAAGGCAAACACCGGTAATCTGACAGTGAACAATGCTGTGAACGGCAGCAACTGCAGTGAGATCGCTGAAGAAGGATTTATCAAGGGATTTATCGTAAATTACGGCGATCAGACATCCAGCAAGGATCAGGATACTCACGTATCTACATATACTGAGCATATCAGATTCTTTAAGGTGCCCGGTTCCAAGAAATATGATTTCCGCTCGATACTGGGCGAGGGTCTGTACTATGGTATGACCATTGACAGATTTGAGCTGGGCAACCATACCGAGACCAACTACGCAGTTAACTTCTACGAGGGCAACGGTCAGCCGAATACTCCCGATATCAGCGGCAAGTTCGGCGGACATTTCTACTTTGCTGATTTCGTTCATTTCAATGATGAGATCAATGACTATGCAGAGCCTTCGGAATATGTGAACTTCGATTCAAGGGATTTCGACGTGGATCCCGACGGCACATTCTTTATCGACAACTCCGATGCTTGCTGTGAGGAGGGTGCTATCCTCCATTTTGACAGCGAGGACCGCATGAAGGAATCTGCAGGCAGAGATGGTATAGCGAGGGAGTACGAAACACCATCGGCTATGCATGGGGTCGTTGATTCTATCATAAAGAATATGCAGTCTGTATCAGAAGAACTGGCTGCTATACCCGTAAATGCGGAAGCTACAGTTATCGGCAACAATGCTTACATCAGCGGTGACGGTTATCCCGACAATGCTGTGCTGGTAGTTGACGGTGATAAGATAGCTCCCTATGTTGCTGAGAGCGGTAAGCTCCATATTGAGCTGAAGGGTGAGCAGATGGTCATATTCAACTTTGATGAACTGACCGAAGCAAGGATAGACGAATTCAACATCAAGAGAGCTGAGGATAATGATTATCAGATTTCTACAACACCTTCAAACGAGAATACTCTCGAACACGGCAAGAACTACTGGCTGGATCAGAACGCTACCAGATATGTGGTATGGAACCTGAAGTCAGTCAAGGCTCTTGATATCAACAAGGCAACAGGTATATTCCTTATACCCGATGATGATTCTGTTACACGTATCAAGGGTACAAGCTCGGGCTGGCTGGAATCTGCAGGCTATGTCAACAACCCTGACGGTGAGTGGCACTTCCTGTACACAGACCTGCCGAGAAATACCACTGTGATCTCTGTAGATAAGAAAGATATCACAGGAGAGGCAGAGGTAAAGGGCGCTCAGCTGCGCATAACCACTGCTGAAGGTGAACCTGTATTCTCATGGGAATCCGACGGTAATACACACGAACTCAGACTTGCACCCGGCGATTATGTGCTGGAAGAAACAGGCAACGAGTTTGAAGCTGATGACGGTACCATATATAAGGTAATACCTTCAAAGGTAAGCTTTACTGTAAAGGCTGATGCAGATCAGGAATCCTACGGCTGCACAGTTGAGAACGTAAAGGGCACTCAGCGTGCTGCTGACAGTGATTCGGACACAGGATATTATCTGTATAACGGCAGCAAGCAGCTGTTCACAGTATGTGATGCTGAGAGAGTATCTACCACAAAGGTAACTATCAACAAGCTTGATATAACAGGTGCTGAAGAACTGAACGGCGCAGTGCTGACCATAAAGGACAGCAAGGGCAGAACAGTAACAGGTACACCATGGACTTCTGCTAAGGGCAAGAAGCTTGAGGTCGAGCTTGCAGACGGTACATACACCCTGACCGAGACAGGCGACATGATCACTGATTCGGAAGGAAACGAGTACGAAGTAATTGACAGCACACTCACCTTCAAGGTTGAGGACGGAAAGGTCACTACAGTAAAGAATGATACTGTAGATGACGGTGTGAGCAGCTATTACGACGTTGACAGCTTTAACAATACTATCACTGTCAACGATGCTATGAAGCCTGCCGCAGCACCTGCTAAGGTCACTATAACCAAGACCGATATCACAGGTGAAAAGGAGATCATAGGTGCTATACTGACCATTGTGGATCAGAACGGCAATACTGTTGAGGGAACACCCTGGACTACCCGCAGGAACAACAACAAGCTGGAGCTTGAACTTGCTGAGGGTACTTACACACTGACCGAAACACAGGGCAACAACCATATCGTTGACGAAGATGGTAATGAGTATGAAGTGATCGAGAGCTCACTGGTATTCAAGATCGAGGACGGCAAGGTGACCGAGGTCATCAACGATACAAGCAGAGACAACGGCGAAGGCTTCTTCAACGTTAACAGTGATACCAACGATATCATTATCAACGATGCTATGAAGTCCAACGACATAGTTACTGCAAAGGTCAAGATAGGCAAGACCGATATCACAGGTGAGAATGAGGTCGAGAACGCAAGGCTCAGCCTTTCCGTAAAGGGACTTTCCTATGATATGATCCAGACTATCATTGATAGTAATGAGGGTAATGGCCTGAAGAACTGGACTACAGCTCAGAACGGCGAGATCTTCACAATGAGCTGGGTATCCGGCAATAAGGCAGCGAACATCAAGGGTCTTGTTCCTGCAACTTACACACTTACCGAAACAGGTGACGCATTCGAGTATAACGGTGTTACCTATGAGGTGCTTGATTCTGAGGTAGTATTTGTTGTCAATGAGAGCGGAAAGATCGTTTACAGATCAGTACCTGCTCCATCTGATGAGAGAGTTCCTGCGAATTCCACAAGAAGCTATGCTAAGGCAAGCGGTACTACCATAACGATATGTGATGCTGCCAGAACAGATATCACAGTTTCCAAGAAGGACATAACCGCTTCTGAGGAAGTAAAGGGCGCACATCTTGTTATTGCGAACCGCGTCGGCGATGTCATCGAGGAATGGGATTCAAACGGCACAGATCACATTGTCAAGGGTCTGGCAAACGGCACTTACACACTGACCGAAACAGCTGTTGATGCTGAACAGGCAGGCGCTGAGTACAAGATCATTGATTCTGTAGTTACCTTTACTGTACTTAACGGCAAGATAACTGATGTATCAAGCAGTGTACTTGCTGACAAGGCAGAGAACGGTTCTGAGGACGGTTTTGTTCTTTGCGACAAGGACAGCAACACCATAACCGTATGCGATGCAAAGAAGACCACCAAGGTAATAATCAACAAGTTCGACATAACAGGCAAGGAAGAACTGGACGGCGCAGTGCTGACCATCAAGGACAGCGAGAACAGAACCGTAACAGGCACTCCCTGGACATCACAGAAGGGCAAGAAGCTTGAAGTTGAACTTGAAAACGGCACATATACTCTGACCGAAACAGGTGACAAGATCACCGATGCAGAGGGCAACGAGTATGAAGTTATCGACAGCACTCTGACCTTCAAGGTAGAGGACGGCAAGGTAACAGTTGTTGAAAACAACACAAACAGCAACAATGGTGAAGGCTTCTATGCAGTAGATAGCGATACTAATACTATCACAGTAAATGATGCAAAGAAGACCACCAAGGTAATCATCAACAAGTTCGACATAACAGGCAAGGAAGAACTGGACGGCGCAGTGCTGACTATAAAGGACAGCGAGGGCAGGACAGTAACAGGTACTCCCTGGACATCACAGAAGGGCAAGAAGCTTGAAGTTGAACTTGAAAACGGCACATATACTCTGACCGAAACAGGTGATAAGATCACCGATGCAGAGGGCAACGAGTATGAAGTTATCGACAGCACTCTGACCTTCAAGGTTGAGGACGGCAAGGTAACAGTTGTTGAAAACAACACAAACAGCAACAATGGTGAAGGCTTCTATGCTGTAGATAGCGATACTAATACTATCACCGTCAACGATGCTAAGAAGACCACCAAGGTAATAATCAACAAGTTTGACATAACAGGCAAGGAAGAACTGGACGGCGCAGTGCTGACCATAAAGGACAGCGAGGGCAGGACAGTAACAGGTACTCCCTGGACTTCCGCTAAGAATAAGAAGCTTGAAGTTGAACTTGAAAACGGCACATATACTCTGACCGAAACAGGTGACAAGATCACCGATGCAGAGGGCAACGAGTATGAAGTTATCGACAGCACTCTGACCTTCAAGGTAGAGAATGGCAAGGTAACAGTTGTTGAGAACAATACAAATTCCAACAGCGGTGAGGGCTTCTATGCAGTAGATAGCGATACTAATACTATCACAGTAAATGATGCAAAGAAGACCACCAAGGTAATAATCAACAAGTTCGATATCACAGGCAAGGAAGAACTGGACGGCGCAGTGCTGACTATAAAGGACAGCAAGGGCAGAACAGTAACAGGTACTCCCTGGACTTCCGCTAAGAATAAGAAGCTTGAAGTTGAACTTGAAAACGGCACATATACTCTGACTGAAACAGGTGATAAGATCACCGATGCTGAGGGCAACGAGTATGAAGTTATCGACAGCACTCTGACCTTCAAGGTAGAGGACGGCAAGGTAACAGTTGTTGAAAACAACACAAATTCCAACAATGGTGAAGGCTTCTATGCAGTAGATAGCGATACTAATACTATCACCGTCAACGATGCTAAGAAGACCACCAAGGTAATAATCAACAAGTTCGATATAACAGGCAAGGAAGAACTGGACGGCGCAGTGCTGACTATCAAGGACAGCGAGGGCAGGACAGTAACAGGCACTCCCTGGACTTCTGCTAAGGGCAAGAAGCTTGAAGTTGAACTTGAAAACGGCACATATACTCTGACCGAAACAGGCGATAAGATCACCGATGCAGAGGGCAACGAGTATGAAGTTATCGACAGCACTCTGACCTTCAAGGTTGAGAATGGCAAGGTAACAGTTGTTGAGAACAACACAAACAGCAACAATGGTGAAGGCTTCTATGCAGTAGATAGCGATACTAATACTATCACTGTAAATGATGCTAAGAAGACCACCAAGGTAATAATCAACAAGTTCGATATAACAGGCAAGGAAGAACTGGACGGCGCAGTGCTGACCATAAAGGACAGCGAGGGCAGGACCGTAACAGGCACTCCATGGACTTCACAGAAGGGCAAGAAGCTTGAAGTTGAACTTGAAAACGGCACATATACTCTGACCGAAACAGGTGACAAGATCACCGATGCAGAGGGCAACGAGTATGAAGTTATCGACAGCACTCTGACCTTCAAGGTAGAGGACGGCAAGGTAACAGTTGTTGAAAACAACACAAACAGCAATAATGGTGAAGGCTTCTATGCAGTAGATAGCGATACTAATACTATCACAGTAAATGATGCAAAGAAGACCACCAAGGTGATCATCAACAAGTTCGACATAACAGGCAAGGAAGAACTGGACGGCGCAGTGCTGACTATCAAGGACAGCGAGAACAGAACCGTAACAGGCACTCCCTGGACTTCACAGAAGGGCAAGAAGCTTGAAGTTGAACTTGAAAACGGCACATATACTCTGACCGAAACAGGTGACAAGATCACCGATGCAGAGGGCAACGAGTATGAAGTTATCGACAGCACTCTGACCTTCAAGGTTGAGAATGGCAAGGTAACAGTTGTTGAGAACAACACAAACAGCAACAATGGCGAGGGCTTCTATGCAGTAGATAGCGATACTAATACTATCACCGTCAACGATGCTAAGAAGACCACCAAGGTAATAATCAACAAGTTCGATATCACAGGCAAGGAAGAACTGGACGGCGCAGTGCTGACCATAAAGGACAGCGAGAACAGAACCGTAACAGGCACTCCCTGGACTTCTGCTAAGAATAAGAAGCTTGAAGTTGAACTTGAAAACGGCACATATACTCTGACCGAAACAGGTGACAAGATCACCGATGCAGAGGGCAACGAGTATGAAGTTATCGACAGCACTCTGACCTTCAAGGTAGAGGACGGCAAGGTAACAGTTGTTGAAACAACACAAACAGCAATAATGGTGAAGGCTTCTATGCAGTAGATAGCGATACTAATACTATCACAGTAAATGATGCAAAGAAGACCACCAAGGTGATCATCAACAAGTTCGACATAACAGGCAAGGAAGAACTGGACGGCGCAGTGCTGACCATAAAGGACAGCGAGGGCAGGACAGTAACAGGCACTCCCTGGACATCACAGAAGGGCAAGAAGCTTGAAGTTGAACTTGAAAACGGCACATATACTCTGACCGAAACAGGTGATAAGATCACCGATGCAGAGGGCAACGAGTATGAAGTTATCGACAGCACTCTGACCTTCAAGGTAGAGGACGGCAAGGTAACAGTTGTTGAAAACAACACAAACAGCAATAATGGTGAAGGCTTCTATGCAGTAGATAGCGATACTAATACTATCACCGTCAACGATGCAAAGAAGACCACCAAGGTAATAATCAACAAGTTTGACATAACAGGCAAGGAAGAACTGGACGGCGCAGTGCTGACCATAAAGGACAGCGAGGGCAGGACAGTAACAGGTACTCCCTGGACTTCCGCTAAGAATAAGAAGCTTGAAGTTGAACTTGAAAACGGCACATATACTCTGACCGAAACAGGTGATAAGATCACCGATGCAGAGGGCAACGAGTATGAAGTTATCGACAGCACTCTGACCTTCAAGGTAGAGGACGGCAAGGTAACAGTTGTTGAAAACAACACAAATTCCAACAGCGGTGAGGGCTTCTATGCAGTAGATAGCGATACTAATACTATCACCGTCAACGATGCAAAGAAGACCACCAAGGTAATAATCAACAAGTTTGACATAACAGGCAAGGAAGAATTGGACGGCGCAGTGCTGACCATAAAGGACAGCGAGGGCAGGACAGTAACAGGCACTCCCTGGACTTCACAGAAGGGCAAGAAGCTTGAAATTGAACTTGAAAACGGCACATATACTCTGACCGAAACAGGTGATAAGATCACCGATGCAGAGGGCAACGAGTATGAAGTTATCGACAGCACTCTGACCTTCAAGGTAGAGGACGGCAAGGTAACAGTTGTTGAAAACAACACAAACAGCAACAATGGTGAGGGCTTCTATGCAGTAGATAGCGATACTAATACTATCACTGTAAATGATGCTAAGAAGTCTAATGTAACTATTACCAAAGTAGTTATCAAGAAGACTGATATCACAGGTACAGAGGAGATCACAGGTGCTGTACTGACAGTCAAGGATTCTGACGGCAATACTGTAACAGGTACACCTTGGACTTCCGGCAAGGACGGCAAGGAACTGGAACTCGAGCTGACAAACGGTACTTATACTCTTACTGAGGAAGCCGGCAACAATCATATAGTTGATGCGAACGGCAACGAGTACGAGGTGATTGAAAGCGTTCTGACTTTCAAGGTCGAAAACGGCATGGTAACTGAGGTCATCAATGATACTGAAAAGGGTAACGGCGAGGGCTTCTTTGAAGTTGATTCTGATAGCAATACTATCACGGTCAACGATGCTATGAAGTCCAATGAAACTACTACCATTGTAGTTATCAAGAAGACCGATATCACAGGTACAGAGGAGATCACAGGTGCTGTACTGACAGTTAAGGATTCTGACGGCAATACCGTAACAGGTACACCTTGGACTTCCGGTAAGGACGGCAGTGAGCTGGAGCTCGAACTTGAAAACGGTACATATACTCTGACCGAAACAGGTGACACCATTACCGATGCAAACGGCAACGAGTATGAAGTTATCGACAGCACTCTCACCTTCAAGGTTGAGGACGGCAAGGTAACAGTTGTTGAAAACAACACTGATAAGGACAGCGGTGAAGGCTTCTTTGAGGTTGATTCCGATAGCAACACTATCACCGTCAACGATGCAAAGAAGACTGATAAGACTACTACCAGAGTTGTTATCAAGAAGACCGATATCACAGGTACAGAGGAGATCACAGGTGCTGTACTGACAGTTAAGGATTCTGACGGCAATACCGTAACAGGTACACCTTGGACTTCCGGTCAGGACGGCAGTGAGCTGGAGCTCGAACTGGAGAACGGCACATATACTCTGACCGAAACAGGTGATACCATTACCGATGCAAACGGCAACGAGTATGAAGTTATCGACAGTACTCTCACCTTCATGGTAGAGGAAGGCAAGGTAACAGTTGTTGAAAACAGCACCGATAAGGACAGCGGCGAGGGCTTCTTCGAGGTCGATTCCGATAGCAACACTATCACTGTCAACGATGCAAAGAAGACTGATGACAGCTCGAAGCGTGATCGTGATGATGATTCTGCTACGGTAGAAGATAGTGACGATTCGGATTCCGCTTCTTCAAGCGGAGGTCCTGACAGCTCTAGCAGCAAGACTTCGACAACTTCGTCTTCAACATCTACCTCTACAAACACAAGCAACCCCAATACAGGTGCAAGAGTTCTGATAAATACAGCAGAATTCGTAGCAGCGGTAGGTCTGGGCTTCCTGGCTATCAGACGCAAAAAGAACGACGAAGACGATCAGTGATCGCTGAGCCGATAAAAGAAGAGCCACCCGCGAGGGTGGTTCTTTTTTGCCAAAAAATAACCGCAGCGATGTAATTTTCGCTGCGGTGTTTTTATTCAGTAAATTCTTCTCTGTGCCGAAGGACGTGAGCCTGATGCTCTGCCGTCCATTGATACATCAACGCCAGAGGCGCGTTCTTCGGGCTGGATGATCACGGTAGCAGGTGCCTGCGGAGGCCATTCAAACATATAGGATTCGCCTGAACTCTGACCGATGAAGTTTCTCCATGAGATATCCGTCCTCAGTGTGGGATCGGCACCTATCCAGCATACGGTTGCATCGGGGTCTGCTTCAAGTGTTGCCCCGGACTGGATATTTGAAAGCACCAGCGGGTTGCCGTCCACAAGGATAGCTACATAGGATTCATTTCCCTGACCTGTAAGCGTAGATGTTGCAAGACCCTTCTGTGAGATGACACCCTGTCCGAGAAAACGTACACCATACTTGCATTCACGGGAGAAAGCAAGGATATTTTCGCTTTCGATAGATATGGTTTCGTTGGGTTCAAGCTTGTATACAACTACGTGCTGCTGGTCATTGGCATAATAGGTCACGCTGTCACCCTGGAATTCTACCTTCATCAGCGGCAGGTTCTCACCGGTGATCCTACGGGTAAGCTGTCCCAGCAGCGCCTGCCCGAAGCCCTCCTGAGGACCAAGCATGACCTTGGTGAAGGTGTAGTTCTTGGGACCGATACATTCACCGCCTACGAACGCACCTGCCTTTGTATATATCAGATCTCCGCCGCCGCGGCAGGTTATTTTTAAACAAAGCTCGTTAACTGTTTCAAACATTACCATGATGATATTCTCCTTTTTGTCCTATTCGAGCGCAACGCCGTACATTCCGCAGAACGCCGCGAGATCCAGATTTTTACCTGCGCCTACCGCATTGAATTTCCATTCGCCCTTGTAGCGGTAAAGCTCACCCAGCACCATAGCTGTTACGGATGAATAGCATTCGTCCATTCTGAAGGATGCTATCTCCCTGTTGGTGCGGCTGTCGAGTATACGCGCATAAAGGTTCTGCACCATACCGAAATTGAGAGCGTGTGCGGCAGCCTCGTATATAGTGACCGCAAGTGCTATCTTTGTGACCCTTGCATCGACACGGGTGAGATCCATGATGATAGCCGCGTCATCGGGTGAATTGGGATCATCCTTGAATATCTTATAGTGCAGCCCGTTATCAGGACTGTCGGGCTGACCATAGAAAATGAACCACTCATCTCCGAGGACTTTTCCGCTGTCGCCAAGCATGAAAGCGGAGGCATCCAGTTCAACTCTGCCATCCTTGACGTCCCAGCCAAAGCATATTTTAAGCTGTTCGGCAGGTCTGCCGTCTCTGTCCTTTATGGAATATTTCTGTCCTTTAGCAAGTCTGTCGCCTGTGGGGTCTACACGGTTGCGTTTTACAGTGGGACGATTATTTGCAGGATTTGAAGCATAGCTTGCATTTGCATTGTTCACAGGCTGCTGCACCCCGAAATTGCCATGTCCTGTATTCGGAGTATTACGCACAGGTTCCCATGCGCCATGCTGCTGATTCTGCTGAGGGGGCTGAGGCTGTGAGAATATAGCATCCAGCGGGTCGCCGGATGGCTGATTATTGTAGCCATTGTTGGGATAGCCATTCTGCGGCTGATTGTTGTAGCCGTTGTTGGGATAGCCGTTCTGCGGCTGATTGTTGTAGCCGTTGTTGGGATAGCCATTCTGCGGCTGATTGTTGTAGCCGTTGTTGAGATAACCGTTCTGCGGCTGATTGTTGTAGCCGTTATTGGGATAGCCATTCTGCGGCTGATTGTTGTAGCCGTTATTGGGATAACCGTTCTGCGGCTGATTGTTGTAGCCGTTGTTGGGATAGCTGTTCTGTGGCTGATTGTTGTAGCCGTTGTTGGGATAGCCGTTCTGCGGCTGATTGTTGTAGCCGTTATTGGGATAGCCGTTCTGCGGCTGATTCATATTTCTGTTTACGCCGCCGTTCGGGTGGTCGATTCTGTTTGCGCCGTTAAGACCGCCGTTTTGCATGGCGCTCATAGCTACAGCGCCTACTGCTGCGCCAGTGACGAAACCTCCCACGGAGCTTGGGTTGACAATACCGCTGCCGCCCATATTACCCATCATGGGATTGCCCATACCCATTCCGCCCATCATGGGACCGCGGTTCATGATACCCATAAGGTCATTTATCGGCGGCTGGATAAAGCTGTTTGTACCGTAGTTGTTCAAGAGGTCGTTTCTGCCGAGAGCGCCTCTGGTTATCATAGGAACTATCAGACTCATGCTGCTGCCTCCCTTTTCCTTTGTGTCTGCCCGCTGAGCGGGAACTGTGTTTGTTTATATACAGTCATTATATCACAAATTATCTGATTTTGCAATACTTGTGCTGAAAAAGTCAAATGTATATGTCATCAGTGGAGCCTCATGCAGGCGAAGAATGCAGATCATAGGGATAGTACCGGATTTTAAATAATTCTGCAAAGAAAATTCATAAACATTTGCAGTCTGCTTATCAAAATTGCCTATTATCAAGGATAATGAGTAGGTTAGTTAGTGTAAAATGGAGATTTTTTGCAGGATTGTCGGTTTTCACTTGCAAAATCACGAAAAATGGAGTACAATACAATAGTCGGAAATGACACTATTTTAGCTATATGATTTCGGAGGGTTCGGAATATGAAACTGACAGAAATGTCCCGTGAACAGCTTGTTGAGTTCAAGAATAAGGTACAGGCGGAGTATGACGGCTACAAGGCTCAGGGCCTTGCGCTGAATATGGCAAGAGGTAAGCCTGCAGCTGAGCAGCTTGATCTCACTGAGGGTCTGCTGACCTGTGTTTCAAAGAGCAGTGACTGCTTTGATGATGATGGTCTTGATTGCAGAAACTATGGCGGCCTTGACGGCATTCCTGCTGCAAAGAAGCTTTTTGCACCTATGCTGGGTGTAAGCGAGAAGGAGCTCATCGTGTTCGGTAACTCCAGTCTTAATATAATGTATGATACTATCGCAAAGTATCTCCTTTTCGGTGTTGACGAGGAGTCAAAGCCCTGGAGAGATCAGGGCAAGATCAAGTGGCTCTGCCCCGTTCCCGGATATGACAGACATTTCCTTATCTGCCAGAAGTTCGGTATCGAGATGATAAATATCCCTACCGATGAGAACGGTCCCGATATGGATATGATCGAGAAGCTGGTCGCTGAGGATGACAGCATCAAGGGTATCTGGTGTGTACCTATGTACGCTAACCCCACAGGTGTTACTTACAGCGATGAAGTTGTAAAGAGATTTGCAAACATGAAGACAAAGGCTTCGGATTTCCGTATCTTCTGGGATAACGCTTACTGCGTACATCACCTGACAGATACTCCCGACAAGCTGCTGAACATTCTTGATGAGTGCAAGGCTGCAGGCAACCCCGAGAGAGTTGTAATGTTCGCATCTACTTCCAAGATCAGCTATGCCGGTGCAGGTGTGGCTATCATGGGTGCAAGTGAAGCTAATATCAAGTATATCCTCTCGCTGATGACAGTTCAGACCATCGGTCACGACAAGATCAATCAGCTCAGACACGTTAAGTTCTTCGGTGATTTTGAGGGACTTAAAGAGCACATGAAGAAGCACAAGGCGCTTATCGCTCCCCGTTTTGAGGTAGTACTGGATACCCTCGACAAGGAACTGGGCGAACTGGGCGTAGCTAAGTGGACAAAGCCCAACGGCGGTTACTTTGTAAGCTTTGATGCTATGAACGGTACTGCAAAGCGCATAGTTACTCTCTGCAAGGAAGCAGGCGTTGTACTGACAGGTGCAGGCGCAACATTCCCTTACGGCAAGGATCCCGATGATAAGAATATACGTGTAGCTCCCACATATCCCCCTGTTGAGGAGCTGAAGATAGCAGCTAAGCTGTTTACCGTATGTGTTAAGCTTGCAAGTGCTGAAAAGCTGCTTGCAGAATAAGCTTTCATCTCAGCCCCTTTGGGCTGACAAAATATACGATCATCAAAAACA
Organism: Ruminococcus albus 7 = DSM 20455; assembly: GCF_000179635.2. Taxonomy (NCBI): domain Bacteria; kingdom Bacillati; phylum Bacillota; class Clostridia; order Eubacteriales; family Oscillospiraceae; genus Hominimerdicola; species Hominimerdicola alba. The sequence goes on from NC_014833.1 coordinate 1,091,929, forward strand.
CCTCCGATCGGCTATGGTCGGAGGTGTTTTGCGTTTTATCATAACAGTACTGTATTGATATCAGTAGTGGTCAGAAAAAAAGAAAACGACATATATCTCAGTATATTCATCATTTATGTTCACTGAAACAGCAGTGCTCACAGATGATGGATACAGAAATAGATATGTCGTTTACTACAATTGTTCTGCTGTACATGATCCTCACTGCGCTATAAGGAGCGAGGAGGAACATCAGGCATTTTCTTCCAGAGCTTTTTCAACTGCAATAGCAAGCTGATCTGCGCAGGAAGTTCCTCTTCCGCTGCAATCGTTGCCTTTGAGCAGACGAACGGCATCTTCGGGGGCAGCGCCCTCAAGCAGCTTGCCTATGGCTTTCAGATTGCCGTTGCAGCCGCCTACGAAGCTGACATCATGGAGCTTGCCATCCACGATATCAAAGGATATTTTTCTTGCACATACACCGTGAGGTGTATAATCATAGGTAGCCATATTATCCCTCCTTGAAAAGCTACGGTCGTATGGTGGTCGCGAATATGACACGTCGGTACACCTGCGGCGCAATTAAGGCTTCGGAAGTATCCCTACAGGTCTGATAATATTATAACATATTTTTGGCAGGAAATCAACACTGCTATACCGACAGATATCGTTTAAGAAATAAAAAGTTTACACATTTTATGTTAAGCCATATAGCAGTTAAACTGCTTATGTTGTATACCAAACAGCACAGGGATACACTATGTTGAAAATATATGGCAGATATTAATAATAATTATCTTTACATTTTGGGGAAAATGTGGTATAATGTCCACAAAGCGGAGAGGGGCTCCGCTGAGATGAAGGATATGGTGATAATATGAAAATAACTAAGATCACAGCGCTGCTGACGGCACTTATAATGTCGGCAGGGGCAGCATCCTGCGGAGGAAAGCAGGATGACAGCAAGGCAGAGGTATCCTCGGCGGCGGTGAGCGGTGAAGAACAGGTGACAGAGAGTCAGCCTGAGAAACTGCCCGAAACAGACGAGGAGTGGGATGCTGCCATGATAAACAAGGCTATGACATCCTACGGCAACACCAAACAGATACGGGAAGTTATTGAAAAAGCACAGAGCGGCGAAGAAGTCACGATAGCGTATCTGGGCGGTTCAATAACTGAGGGTATATCTGCGGGCGCAGACCTTTGCTATGCAAAACTCAGCTATGAGCATTTTGCAGAGAAATTCGGTACAGGCGATAATGTAAAGTATGTAAACGCAGGCATAAGCGGCACGCCATCTAAGCTTGGTATACTGCGTCTGCAGAGAGATGTGCTAGCCTATGACCCTGATATCGTGTTCATTGAATTTGCTGTGAATGACGGCGGTGATGCTGAATTTCAGAATGCTTATGAATCCATAGTAAAGACCCTGATGCAGAAGGGAATAGCCCCTGTTTTGCTGTTTTCGGTTACCGAGGATGATCATTCCGCACAGGATTACATGAAGCAGATAGGTGAGGCTTACCGTCTGCCTATGATATCCTACTGCGATGCGCTGAGGTTCATGTTTGAAAACGGACGGATGACATGGAAGGATTTTTCAAACGATCAGTCGCACCCGAATACTGAGGGACACGCGCTTGTGGCAAGAATGATAGACCATTACTGGGATACTGTTATGGATATCGAGCCTGAGGGCGATGTGATAATGCCTTTTGAAGATGTATTTCATCCGCGTGAGATAGGTGCGGATATGCTGGAGAATGACAGGCTGACACCTATCGAAACGGGCAGCTGGACTATAGGCTCTGATACAGCACACTTCACAAACGGCTGGACCCATGACCCGGAGCTTGGAAACGAGCCTATAGTTTTCGAGGTCGAAGCGAAGTTCCTGTACCTTATATATAAAGAGGTCAGCGGAGGAAAGTTCGGTGATATGCACGTTCATATTACTCTTGACGGTGAGGAATATGCAGACCGTGATGTTACGGCGGTAACACCTGAGGGCTGGGGCGGACCCAACAGGTCGAATGTTGTAATGGAGCCTTCGCCTGCAAAATACAGGGTGGAGATATCAATGGCTTCAGGCAGTGAGGATAAGACAGCACAGCTGCTCGCGCTTGGTATAGTATAAACTTATAATAATAAACGGGTGTCACAGATCTCGCATTTATGCGAAACAGTGACACCCGTATTTTATGCATTGACTATCATTCCCAGTTTTTCCATATATCGGGACAGTAACCCACAGTAGCCTGTCTGCCGTTGCGGACAACTGGTGCGGCTATGAGTGAAGGTTCTTCAAGGAGTTTTTCCCGCTTCTCCTCCATGCTGCCCAGATATTTCAGCAGGTCGGCGGTCTCGCCTTTGGCTTTGGGGTCGATGAGTTTCTCGATATCGCCTACAGCCTTCAGCACCGAATCAAATTCGCCCTTGCTCATTCCCTTGCTCACAAGGTCGATGGACTGGAATTTAATGCCGCGCTCTTTGAAATAGCGCTCTGCCTTTTTGGTATCAAAGCTTTTTGCTTTGCCGAATATTTGTATGTTCATTATTTTCACCTCTGTATAATAATACACCGTCGTATGTGTGCTTTCAAGTATGGTTTTAAGCGACAAAGCTACAAGCTTGCCGTCATCGGAAACAGGAAAAATATAAGGCAGATGGCGGGAATCGAACCCGCGAGATCGCCGCAGATACCCCCGCCGTATATCACCGACCACGCATCCGCGACCGCGTTACCTCTTCGCCGCATCTGCCGAACATCTTCTGAAAATATTATACCACAGAATGCTGTTTAATGCAAGCTGGAACGCGGCTTTTGAAAAATGGCAAAAAAATAGCAGGTCAACGGTGACCTGCGGAAAATAAAACAAAAAAACTATGTGTAGAACAAAAGAAAGGAGACAACAAAACGGATGTTAAATCAATCTGATTATTCGATTTCCTTAACACCATTTATATTATAATCGGTTTTACGAAAAAAGTCAAGGGGTATGGGAATGTTTTTTTGGAAACTCGCAAATTTCAGCAACTTGCACAATTTTCATTTTTTTGTGTGGCTATTTGCTCTATATAATGATTTAACAGTATAAATACGCAGTTATTACATTGTTCTTATTAATATAAAGTATAAAAAGATTGTTTTATATATTTATAAACTTATGAAGAAAGCGTATACAAACTTTTTCGTCTTTGCCAAAAATTGCTCTTTTATTTGTGCATATTTCTTGATAAACTGTTCATAATAGTTTCAGCAACGGCAAACACACCGTAATGCTGAAGATCCAGCGATTTTATGCATTAACGGAACAGCCGAAAGAAAGGAATGGTATCAATGCTTGACAGGATAGCTCTGGCGCTGCTTATCGTCGGCGGTATAAACTGGGGGCTGCTGGGTATATTTGAATTTGATCTGGTGGCTTTCATCTTTGGCGGACAGGCAGCATTTTTATCGAGGATAGTCTACACACTGGTGGCGATATCCGCGGTATGGTGCATCTCACTGTTCTTCAAGGACAGGGAGCTCCTTCCCGACATGGTATAGCGCACTGCTCTGCCGTAGGATCAAGGCAGGGCAGAGAAGCTTCCGACCCAGAACGCACAAGGTACGGGCTTGCAGCGTTATGGGAGGGCTGCAAGTCCGACGGGAGCTTCTCTGTCCTGCTTTGCGCTGTTCTGTAGTAAAAAAATAAGGTTGTATGCCGTGAAAACAACAATAAAAAAGACACTTCCGGGCATTATCGGAAGTGTCTTGATATTAATGATCATTTCTTTGTAATGATCAGAGATTGTCTGCCGAGTTTAGTGTAGGTATCCATAAAGAAATCATAGGACATGGTCTGCACCTTGCCGTAATAGCTGCTGCTGTCGAAGTTTTCAACATTACCGAGTATAAAGCAGTTATTGGCATCGTCATAACCTGTCAGCACTGCAGTGTGCTGTCTGCCGTACCAGGTGAAGTTATATGTGCCTGAGCCGGGGTTAGAATACTTCTGACCTGCGGTGATCGTCTGGGTGCAAACAGCATAGGGCTCTACCTCAGAGTACCATACTATGGGGTTGTTGCCTTTGTCGATCTCAGTTTTAAGACCGTTGATATCAAGTCCGCCGCTGACGGCAGTATTTCCAAGGTCGAGTTTACCGGGATCGAATTTCAGCTTATTGACGTTGTTGCCTGTGTAATAATCGGTGTTCAGGGCGATGTTGTAGCTGTTGCGTACGCCGATATAATTAAGGTACTGGTGTGCAGATTGTGCTACAAGAGGAGCATAACAGCCGTAGCCCACGCTGCCTTCCATGCGGTAGGGTGAACCCCAGAAACAGTAGTTGGGGTCAACGTTGACAGCGCCGTTGTAGAATGCCTGTTCGGGCATATAGTAGTCGATCAGTGTGTTTTTGCTGACATTTATACCGAACTGGTAGTTAAGTACCGATGCAAGTGCGGTTTCCTCGCAGCCGAGAACAGCAGGATTTCCGCCGAGATAGCCGTCCTGGTTGATGACCGTCAGACCGCTGTTAGCGTAGTTTTTTACGCATGAAGTAGGAACATATCCCACCTGAGTGCCGTTTGAGTTAGGCAGGAAGATCTTAGTCCAGCCGTTAGCAGGGAGATCCGTCTGCATAACTGTGTTACCGACATAAAGATTGCCAAGCTTGGTACTGCCTGTGCTTGCGTTCGCATAAATTGGTGTAGCGGTCGTACACTTTACATAGCCGTCGGTCACAACTGTAACAGTGGTAGAATAAGAACCGTATGCCTTCTGACCGTTAACGGTCTTGTATGCGCGAACTCTTGTCTTGAAGCCTGTGCGCTGTGCAAGGTTTGTGAACTTGTAGCTTCTGGCGGTCTTTGCGTCATAAGCTTTCCACTTGCCGTCTATCTGTATAGAAGCTTCATAGCCCTCAGCGCCCGAAACTGCATTCCACATGAGGGTAGCAGTTGTGGTGTCGCTGTTGTAGAAATAGCTGTTGAATGTAGGTGCGGCGAGATCGGCTTTCTGCTCGGTCTGAGTATTGCTGTCTGCACTTACGCATGAAGTAGGAACATAACCGATCTGAGTGCCGTTGGAGTTAGGCAGGAAGATCTTAGTCCAGCCGTTAGTGGGGAGATCTGTCTGCATAACTGTGTTACCGACATAAAGATTTCCAAGCTTGGTAGAACCTGTGCTTGCGTTCGCATAAATTGGTGTAGCGGTCGTACACTTAACATAGCCGTCGGTAACAACGGTAACGGTGGTAGAATAAGAACCGTATGCCTTCTGACCGTTAACGGTCTTGTATGCGCGAACCCTTGTCTTGAAGCCTGTGCGCTGTGCAAGGTTTGTGAACTTGTAGCTTTTGGCGGTCTTTGCGTCATAAGCTTTCCATTTGCCGTCTATCTGAATAGAAGCTTCATAGCCCTCAGCGCCCGAAACTGCGTTCCACATCAGGGTAGCAGTTGTGGTGTCACTGTTGTAGAAGTAGCTGTTGAATGTAGGTGCAGCGAGATCGGCTTTCTGCTCGGTCTGTGTGTTTGTATCTGCGCTTACGCATGAAGTAGGAACATAACCGATCTGAGTGCCGTTGGAATTAGGCAGGAAGATCTTAGTCCAGCCGTTTGCAGGAAGATCCGTCTGCATAACTGTGTTGCCGACATACAGATTTCCAAGCTTGGTAGAACCTGTGCTTGCGTTCGCATAAATTGGTGTAGCGGTCGTACACTTAACATAGCCGTCGGTAACAACGGTAACAGTGGTAGAATAAGAACCGTATGCCTTCTGACCGTTAACGGTCTTGTAAGCGCGAACCCTTGTCTTGAAGCCTGTTCTCTGTGCAAGGTTTGTGAACTTGTAGCTTCTGGCGGTCTTTGCATCGTATGCTTTCCATTTACCGTCTATCTGAATAGAAGCCTCATAACCCTCAGCGCCCGAAACTGCGTTCCACATGAGGGTAGCTGTTGTGGTGTCACTGTTGTAGAAGTAGCTGTTGAATGTGGGGGCGGCGAGATCGGCTTTCTGCTCGGTCTGTGTGTTTGTATCTGCGCTTACGCATGAAGTAGGAACATAACCGATCTGAGTGCCGTTGGAATTAGGCAGGAAGATCTTAGTCCAGCCGTTTGCAGGGAGATCCGTCTGCATAACTGTGTTACCGACATAGAGATTTCCAAGCTTGGTAGAACCTGTGCTTGCGTTCGCATAAATTGGTGTAGCGGTCGTACACTTTACATAGCCGTCGGTAACAACGGTAACAGTGGTAGAATAAGAACCGTATGCCTTCTGACCATTAACGGTCTTGTAAGCGCGAACTCTTGTCTTGAAGCCTGTGCGCTGTGCAAGGTTAGTGAACTTGTAGCTTCTGGCGGTCTTTGCGTCATAAGCTATCCACTTACCGTCTATCTGAATAGAAGCTTCGTAGCCCTCAGCCCCCGAAACTGCGTTCCACATGAGGGTAGCTGTTGTGGTGTCACTGTTGTAGAAGTAGCTGTTGAATGTAGGTGCAGCGAGATCGGCTTTCTGCTCGGTCTGTGTATTGGAATCCGCACTTACGCATGAAGTAGGAACATAACCGATCTGAGTGCCGTTGGAGTTAGGCAGGAAGATCTTAGTCCAGCCGTTTGCAGGGAGATCCGTCTGCATAACTGTGTTACCGACATAAAGATTGCCAAGCTTTGTGCTGCCTGTGCTTGCGTTCGCATAAATTGGTGTAGCGGTCGTACACTTAACATAGCCGTCGGTAACAACGGTAACGGTGGTAGAATAAGAACCGTATGCCTTCTGACCGTTTACAGTTTTGTATGCGCGAACCCTTGTCTTGAAGCCTGTGCGCTGTGCAAGGTTTGTGAACTTGTAGCTTCTGGCGGTCTTTGCATCGTATGCTTTCCATTTGCCGTCTATCTGAATAGAAGCCTCATAGCCCTCAGCGCCCGAAACTGCGTTCCACATGAGGGTAGCAGTTGTGGTGTCGCTGTTGTAGAAGTAGCTGTTGAATGTGGGGGCGGCGAGATTTGCAACAGGGTCTTGCTTGGTAACTGTGCCGCCCGTCATTTCGGCATTGGCACCTTCTGCTTCGCCAACAGAGTTGAAAGGCACGATCAGCAGCTTTACAGTGCCGCTTTTGGGGAAGTCTGTGATAAGCTGATCGGTATCGGTATCTGCTATCAGCTTGGGCTTGCCGTCACTTGCTGTATTTGTCAGGTCGTAAACGTGATAGCCTGATGCGAAATCAGCCGCCAGCCAGTCTATCTTAGCTTTGCCGTTATTATCTGTAACGGTGATACTGCCGTTTATCGTTCCGGGTTTTATTTTCAGCAGATATCCTGTGGTATCGCCGTAGTCCTTTGTACGTATACCGTCCTCGGTCATAACGTATCTCAGGGGGGCTATCTCAACTGTCAGCTTACCGTCTTTGAACATATCATAAGGAATATCAGCTTTAAGCGAATGTGTGTCAAAAGACTTTGTCTTATCACCGTTGGTGAACTTTACGCTGTATGTATCCATATCAGCTGCAGCGTTCCAGGAAACAGACTTTGTATCCTTATCTACATTGAACTCTATCAGCTTGACATTTTGCTGCATATCTCGGGGATTCTTCACAACGGGAAGATCGGTATATACTTCGATTCTGCGCTTGCCCTTTACCTGACCTGCCAGCAGACCGAGATCGGTGATATTAACTTTGCCGTCTGCATTTGCATCGGCAGCCTTCAAACCTTTCTCATTCAGTGATTTTGCAGTTTTTATGTGTGCTGCTGCTTTTACAACATCAGTGATGTCGATCTTGCCGTCACCGTTTATATCGCCTGCAGCATAGGGCTTGTCACCTTCGGCGTATGGGGAAAAGTCCTGATCGCCTGTGGTATTGCTGTCAGCAGAAGCTGCTGATGCGGCATCACTGTTTTCACTGTTATCGGCAAAAGCTCCCACTGATAACTGACCTGCTGCTATAGCCAGCGAAACTGCAGCAGCGAGGATCTTTTTACATCTCATGTTTTTACCTCCGTACTTTTGTTCATGTCTGTTGATGCTTGTTGATGTTTAAACACCAACTTTCATTATAACACTTTTACAATGTAGTGTCAAGCAGAAAAGCCGCGTAAATATGTGTTTTTGAACTTTTATGTATATGCTCAGAAACTGATATTTATATCATACGTAAGAGCAGGGGAGAGATCGCTTTTTTCCATTCGGCTGTAAGTCTGTTGATGTCCCAAGCGGCGTTTGCAGGGCTGGTAGATGGCAGTTTTGCCGCGGGGCGATCAGTCTTCGGGAATATGTACTTATCATACAGTGAAGAAGCTGTACCTCCGTTTGCAAATACCGTTATATCGGGGCAGAGTGCCAGTATCATGGATATATCCGCTGCTCTGACATTTCTGATACTTGCATCTGAAGAACCGGATATATCGCATTCTGCCACTACGTCCCATACCGCTATATGTGTATCAAGCAGGAAGTTTTTCTTTTCTTCATTTGTCACAGGCACTTTTCTGCCTGTTATGGCTGCAGTAACAGCCCAGAAGCGGTTTCGTGGATGGCCGTAGTAGAATCCTGTTTCACGTGATTTTACCGAAGGCAGGCTGCCAAGTATGAGCACCCTGCTGTTACGGTCATATACGGGCTTGAAACTGTGTACTATATGCGTGTATACTGACATATTATCACCTCATAATCAATAGCAGTGCAACAGCCGCAGGGAAGTATACGTACTCCTGCGGCTGTAGTGTATTATCAGTTCGATGTATTGTTCTGATGTTTCTGTTTGCGTTCGGTACGCAGATAGGTATCGTTTGAAAGTACCAGTTTGATCTTCTTATCCATATACTCATTTGCCTGAGTAGCGTTGTGGACGGGTCTCATGCTGCTCTTCAGTCCTGCGTATACTATAAAACCGACTATCAGTGCAGCTACCAGAGGTGCCATAAGGCTCCTCATTATCATATACAATACCAGTAAAGTGCCAAATGCAGCAGCGACTGTTATCAGGCACAGTTTTGTATTGTCGATGGGGAGGTCACCTGTGAATTTGCCTGTCTGTCCGTTCATGGCGAAGTTCCACTGTTTGCCCTCCCATGATGTGGTAAGATACCATATCGGCAGCATGGCATATTTCTTTTTGGTATAGTTTACTTTGTAATCACCGCGTTTTTCGGTTACTTCATCGTGACGAACAGTTGCCTTGGTCTTTTGCTTGGCGGTATTTATAACTCGGTTTTCGGCTCTTTTCAGATCGTCCTCTTTCTCGACATCAAAGCGTTCTGCAAGGAATCCCGGCATATATGTCATGGAGAACGGTTTGAGATCACCGAAGTTGAAAGGTTCTACGGAATCCATGATATCATCGGGCATACGCTTTGAAGCATCAGCGGGGACGTTTTCAAAACCTATGGTGCCGCGGCGGTCAGCCTTGTATATCTTGCGGACGATCTCATTGTTATTTTCTGTCCTATCTGCAGCTTCAAATTCGGCATCAATATTTACAGCACCGTCATAAAGCCAGAACGGTACATATACGCCCTGTATCTCCTCTACCTTACTGCCTGTAAGAAAGTTCCTGGGTATCAGTTTGCGTTTTTCGTAATAGCCCTTGTATTTTTCCATAGCCTGTTCCTTGGTGAAGGAGAAAGGTATAACGAGGTCCGGTTTTATAGCGCCGGAGAACTGCGCTTCGATAACGGTGGTATTATCGCAGTAGGGGCATTTTGTAGCTGCGGTGTTCTGGTCGCAGATTATCTCTGCACCGCAGGTATTGCAGCTGTAGGCTTTCATGCCCTCGGCAAAATCACCCCAGTCGCTGCCCGAATCCTTGATATCCTCTTCTTCGTTCTGCTGGTTGAAGAAAGCCTCAGCTTCTTCCTGTGTGAACAATGAATCACAGAATATGCATTTCAGCTTGCCTGCCTGAGGATCAAACTGCAAAGTGCCGCCGCAATTAGGGCATACCACCTGTGTTGATGTCTGTGCCATACCATTACCTCCGTATATCATATATTATATATCATTGATCAGGATATGTGACCGCATGATATCTTACTATGGATCACATATATTCTTCATCGGCTGACTATTGCCGCTTAAATATTATTATAACATATAAACAAACTATTTGCTATATACTAAACGAAAATGACTATGTAAAATAGCAGGAGGTATTTTTGTGCATTGTGCATAAAAATAGTTGACTTTGTGAAACTCGATATCTCCCGAAAATAGGGCTTTATAGAAAAATGTTAAACATTGTGTGAATAAACACAAAATACTGCACAAGGTATTGCGGAAAATTTAGTCAAGCATACAAAGATTGTGTTCAAAGCCCGAGAATAGGGCATTTTTATTTGACAAAGCTATTGATATCGGTTATAATATCAACATAAATAATTCGCACCACTGTAAATCAGGTGTGAAGAAATTTTAAAAAAATGACTTTTATATTATTGGAGGTAGTAATCATGAAGAAGGCTGAACTGCTGGCTGCAATCGCTGAAAAGAATGGCAGCACCAAGAAGAACGCTGAGGCAGCACTCGATGCTGTTATAAGCACGATCACCGAGGCTCTGGAGAAGGGCGAAAAAGTAGCTATCCCAGGATTTGGCACATTTGAGGTAAGAGACCGTGCGGCTAAGAAGTCTATCAACCCCGCTACTAAGGAACCAATAGATGTACCTGCAAAGAAGGTACCTGCTTTCAAGGCTGCTAAGGCTCTGAAGGATGCTGTTGACAAGAAGTGATATCCCACGGGAGTATTTTACGACCGTATAATAGAAAAGGAGAACATGGAAATGGCAAACACAAAGAAAACTGCTACTAAGGCTGCAGAGGTCGCTGCTGAGGTCAAGGAGGTCGCTGCCAAGACCAAGTCAGCTGCAAAGAAGACTGCAGCAAAGGCTGCTGCGAAGACAAAGGCTGCTGTTGATAAGGTTGCCGAGAAAGACGTAGTTTACGTTGAATTTGCTGACAAGCAGCTTGACGTTGCTGCACTTGTTGAGGCTGCAAAGGCTGACTACAAGGCAAAGGGTCACAGGGCACCCAAGGCTGTAAAGCTGTATATCAAGCCCGAAGAAGGTGTTGCTTACTATACTGTAAACGATAAGGGCGACGCCGATCAGAAGATAGATCTTTAATTGTGTTCACATTGACCGCTCCGTTCGCGGGGCGGTCATTTTTTGCGCTGAGGTATTTTATGGAAATTTCTGCATACAAGGGATTATTTGAAGAAAATGGTATCGCCCTTTCTGCTGAACAGGCTGAAAGACTTGAAAAGTACGCGGATATGCTGGTGGAGTATAACAATATGGTGAACCTTACAGCTATTACTGATGATGAAGGTATAGCTGTGAAGCACTTTCTGGACAGCATATACCCCTTCACGCTTTTTGATCTTCCTGAGGGCGTTTCGATGATAGATGTGGGTACGGGAGCAGGATTCCCGTCATGTCCGCTGAAAGTATACCGCGGAGATATCAGGCTTACTCTGCTGGACAGCCTTAACAAGAGGGTGAATTTTTTACAGAGCCTGTCCGATACTATCGGGCTGGATGCTGAATGTGTTCATGGCAGGGCTGAGGAGTTCGGCAAGAAGGATGAGTACAGGGAGAGTTTCGATATTGCCACTGCAAGGGCAGTTGCTAATCTGACGGATCTGTGTGAGTACTGTCTGCCATTTGTAAAGGTCGGCGGACTGTTCGTTTCACTGAAGGGAAGCAGCGGCAGTGAGGAGCTCGATAAGGCGAAACCTGCAATTAAGCTTCTGGGAGGAAAGACAGAGAAGGTAGTGGAGTATACTCTGCCGGGCGGTGACGGAAGGACACTGATACTGATACGCAAGGTGTCCCCTACACCTGCAAAGTATCCCAGAAATGCGGGACAGATGAAAAAAAGATCCTTGTCATAAATAAGCAAAGACGGAAGTGCAGTGCATTCCCGTCTTTTTTGTTATATAAGCTTAGTGCGCATATACGTCAGCAGCTTTTTTTCGCGCCTTGATACCTGTACCTGTGTCATGCCGAGTTTTTCGGCTGCTGCTGTCTGTGTCATGCCTTTGAAGTAGCGCAGATCAATTAGTTTTCTGTCATCTGCAGAAAGTTCGGATAGTACCTGCCTGAGTGCAAGCCTGTCGGTGATATCTTCGTCGGGAGGTTCTGTGGGCAGATCGGTCTGACTTTCTCCGTCCTCGTCCCCGATAGTAAGGCTTACTGTGGGCTGAGAGGCATTCAGGGCTTCGATCACATCATCGGGATCAGCGCCTGTTATATCAGAAAGCTCGGATACAGTAGGTTCTCTGCCGTTTTTGTGAGCAAAGGTCTGTGAAGCGCGGGTTATCTTCAGCGAAAGCTCCTTCAGGCTGCGTGACACCTTGACTGTACCGCCGTCACGGAATAGCCGCTTTATCTCACCGAGGATAACAGGTACCGCATAGGTGGAGAACTTTACTCCGCGGCTTGCATCAAAGGCTCGTGAGGCTTTTACAAGTCCCATGCAGCCTGCTCCGTAAAGATCATCGTATTCTATCCCACGTCCGCGAAAACGGTTGGCGCACAGGTGAACAAGCCCGAGGTTGTCTTCGGGGCGAGTGCTTTCATCGCGGCTCATAGGCGTTTTTTACCTTGTATGGTGCGTTCGAGCTGTACGGTAGTGCCCTTGCCCTGTCTGCTTTTAACTTTCACCTTCTCCATAAATGTTTCCATTATGGTGAATCCCAGTCCTGCGCGGTCGTCCTCGGGAGAAGTGGTATAAAGCGGTGTCATGGCTTTGGCTATATCCTCCATACCGCAGCCTCTGTCCTGTATCTTTATCACTATTCGTCCGCCGCTGAATATACGAACCTGCAGTATGACTTCTCCGGGTTCATCACGGTAGCCGTGAACTATGGCATTGGTGACAGCCTCCGATACTGCTGTCTTTATATCTGAAAGCTCGGATATATTCGGATCCAGCTGAGATAGAAAACCGCTGACTGCAAGACGTGCAAAGCGTTCGTTTTCCGAGAGGGCAGGGAAAGTGACGGTCATTTCATTAAGTGGTCTGAGGGGTGGTCTGCTCAATATCATCTGCCTCCTTTTCTGTGAAATTATCGGTGATCGCTGCAAGACGGTCTATGCCTGCAAGGTGAAGTACTTTTTTTATGTAGGCAGGCGGTGCGGCGATGATGATATTACCGCCGTACCCGTTCATTATCTTGTATCTGCCCATAATAAGCCCGATGCCGGAGCTGTCCATGAAGGTGACGGCTGAGAAGTCAAGTACGAGCCTTGAGGGGTGTTTTTCTGATAATTCGCGGTCGATCTCGGTGCGCATCATTCTTGCGGAATGGTGATCGAGTTCTCCTGACAGCCGAGCGATAGTCAGGCTGCCGCAGGTTTTGATTTGTATCAATTTAACAGTCCTCCTTTTTGATATACAGATAATGGGTCGTTTATCCCTATGCCCGATACACACAGGATCTTTATGGGTGTTGCGGGTTCTGTACATTTTACTGTAAGTGCCGTGCGTACAAACTGTATGCGCGGCATACTTTGCATAATAATGATATCATAGGCGGAACGGGAATTTTGTCATAATACGGTATGCAGCAGTATGCAGACTGTGTCACTGTGAAAGTTATCTGCATAATATGACATCAGAGGGACTGATAAGTTCCCTGAAAAGAAATGGAGATGATATGATTGGAGAATAACGAGAAAAATATCCTGGAAAGGATATTTGATAATGACAGTGCCACTGAAAGCAGGTGCTGTAATGCAAAGGAGAGCACTTTGCCTAAGAAGCTTTCCTTTGCTATGGCTTATGTGCCATTTCAGCCATGGATCGAGCCCTATGAGGATGATGTGGCACTTTCACGCGGGACAGTATTCCCGTGTCTTGACAAACCTTTCATCGGAGAGGAGGCTGTGAAGAATGCCCGTACTGAATGATAAGCAGAAGCTTATGCGGAGGATCCAGCAGAACAGCTTTGCACTGACGGAAGCTGTTCTTTACCTGGACAGTCATCCCACCTGCAAGATGGGTCTGGAATATTTCAGAAAGCACAAGGCTGAGAAAGAGAAGCTTGAAAAGGAATATAACGAGAAGTACGGTCCCCTGACAGCGGAAAGTTCGGAGGGTACGAATAAGTGGGAATGGGTCATGAGGCCTTTTCCATGGGAGAGAGGTGAGAACTGATGTGGATGTATGAGAAGAAATTGCAGTATCCCGTAAATATAAAAAATCCCGATCCTGCGCTGGCTAAGGTCATAGTAAGTCAGCTGGGAGGTCCCGACGGCGAACTGGGTGCGTCGCTGAGGTATCTCAGTCAGAGATATTCTGCGCCCACAAGGGAAGTTCAGGCAATGCTGACAGATATCGGCACTGAAGAACTGGCGCACATGGAGATGATAAGTGCAATACTCTATCAGCTGACCCGCGGGCTTTCGATGAAAGAGATAAAGGAGAGCGGGTTTGACACTTATTTTGTAGATCACACCACGGGCATATACCCTGTTGCGGCATCGGGTGTGCCGTTCTCGGCGGATTATTTTCAGAGCAAGGGTGATCCGATAACCGACCTTAATGAAGATATGGCGGCTGAGCAGAAAGCGCGCACGACCTATGATAACATCTTGCGGCTGACCGATGACCCTGATGTGCGCGACCCGATAAAGTATCTGAGAGAGAGGGAGATAGTACACTATCAGAGGTTTGGAGAATGTCTGAGGATAGTGACGGATATGCTGGACAGCAAGAATCTTTATGCATTCAATCCGTCATTCGATAAATGACAGGCAAAGCAGTACAGAGGATAAAGCAGTACAAAGGATAGAATGCCAAGGAAGAGAGCTTTTGGTCAAGCTTTTCGCGAAAAGCTTGCGGAGAGCACGAGAGGCAGAGCCTCTCGGTCAAGGCGCAAAACCCAAATGCAAAGCAAGCATTAAGAACACAGCAAACTCCCGACCAAACAGGCGCGGCAATATAGGAATACAGAGCGTGGACAAAACAAACGTCCACGCTCTTACTATGTGCGGAGATATTGCCGCGCCCGAAATCAACGGCGGTAGCTCGTTGATTTCTCGACCCGTAAGGGGCGATATGATACCGCAGTACTCGGGATAAAAGTTCTGCACTCTTGCAGGTCATATAACAGATAGCTGGATTTTTATTTGTGGGCGGGGATTTGTAGGGCTGGTCGATGGTTTGATTTGGGAACATTGGTTTGTGAGTTTTCGTCCCTCTCTTCGTTCGGGTCGAGCCGTCAAAGACGCTTCGCTGTTTGACGGCGGGCGCGGGCAATATATTTACGCATACAGAAAGAGCGTGGACGTTTGATTGTCCACGCTCTGTATGCCTATATTGCCGCGCCTTATTGACAGGGTCGGGAGTTTGCTGTTCTATTTATAGCTCTTTGTTGCTACGTCGCCTTTGCACCTTGAGTTGAGGGCTCTGCCCTCAAACTCCCGCAAGCTTTTCGCGAAAAGCTTGACCAAAAGCTCACTTCTTGGCAGTTTACGCTCATGATTGAAGTCTTGAAACACAATAAACAAATTCTATTAATAACTATTGCATATTTTGTTGTGATGTGCTATAATGATCTAAAGGGTTTACGGCAGATGCTGTGCCCTGTGTTAAGAAAAAAAGACTAAAGAAATATGAGGTGACAAAAATGTCTGTTAATCCCGACCTTTTTATCCATGAATCTGATCGCACTGCGCTAAATGCCCTGAAAGCTATTCCCGGCTTTACTCCGCTGCTGAGAGGTTTCATGAAGATATGGAATGAAAAGCAGTTCAAGCTGATGAATATGTCTACGCTTGTAAGGATAAGCGAAAAGCAGATGCCTGAGTACTATGAGATGCTAAAACCTATATGCAAGCGTCTGGGTATAAAGGAGCCCGAGCTTTTTATGACCACTGACCCTTATCCGAATGCTTATACTTCCGGGGAGAACGATCCTTTCATAGTGATGACAACGGGGCTGGTGGCTTCGCTGCCCCATGAACTTATACCATCGGTGCTGGCACATGAGTGCGGACATATAGCTTGTCATCATGTGCTGTATTCTACAATGGGCAGGATGATACTGGGCGGCTCGGCAGGATTGCTGGGACTTTCACCGCTGTTGACTGCCCCTTTGCAGATGGCTTTCTATTACTGGATGAGGTGCAGTGAGTTTTCTGCGGACAGGGCTGCTGCAGTCTGCGGCGGTTCGGGTGACAGTGTTGTAGAGGTGTGCATGAGGCTTGCAGGCTGTGAGAAGGATTCTCCCGTACAGGCAAATACCGAGGCTTTTCTGGAGCAGGCTAAGGAGTACCGAGATATGGTCAGCGGCTCGGCATTCAACAAGACGCTGGAGTTCATGATGTTCTCCGCAAGGAGCCACCCCCTCAATGCGGTGCGTGCATACGAATGTAACGAGTGGTGCAAGACAAATGAATTCAAGAGTATAATCAAGTATCTTGATGAGGAAGAGGGAAGTGCCGTTCACGGTAATGTTCCCATGAACGAGAATGCAGGCAGCTATATAAAGAAAGATGCTTCAAAGACAGCTGACGAGCTGAGGACTGCAGGATTTACGAATGTTACGATAGTGCGTTCTGCCGAAGTTAAGGCAGGTGTGCCTGTGAACGGTGTAATATCTATTACAGCCAACGGCAGGACAGACATAAAGAAAGGCGAATGGCTTCCTGCAGATACGGCTTGGGTGATAACTGCTTATGTACCGCTTTCGGCAGAGGAAGAAAAGGCAGCTCACCCGAATGAGGTTTGTGTGCCTTATTCCAGCGTAGGCTACAGCGGCAGGGATTACCGCACTGTGATAGATGAACTGCGTGCACTGGGATTCACGAATATATCAGTATGTGAACAGCCCGATATCAAGGTGAAATTCCTGATAAAGGAATACAGCATAGCGCATATTTCAATAGACCATACAGACAGGTTCGACAAGAATACATGGTTCAGACTGGATGCACCTGTATCCATAAGGTATCACGTTATGGCACAGTGATAGAGTAGAGGAGGTCACGAGAATGGGGATTTTTGACAATATTGGTTCGCCCGCAGTACAGAATGCGCAGCAGAGTTCAGGCAACAGGACAGAAGATATTGTTTTTACAAAGCTGCCCGATAATTTTGCAGAGTTCACAGCACTGCCGCAGGCTGCTATGGATGACCCGTTCAAGACAGCAGCACTGACAGTACTTGCGCTGTGTTTTTATCCCACGGACAAGGATACCTGTATACAGATGCTGAATTTTCTCAAAGGACCTCAGCCTCTTTCAACCTATGAACAGCAGTTCCTGCGTGACAGGTTCATGGATGCTGACTATGTTCCGCGGAGTTATTTCAGCGGTGCTTCACCTGCTAATGATTATAAGCCGTCACAGCCTTATACGGTCAGGGTCAGTGAAAATCCATATTCATATCAGGACAGCGGTTATGCCAAGCTGTATTTGCAGTCGGGTGGTGCTGACAGTCCGCGTGCAGTACAGCTGAGGCTTGCAAAGGACGGCAAGTGGTATCTGTGGGAGCAGTTTTTGCTGGCAGGTATACGTCCTCCCGAGTCAACTGATCCCTGGGCATGATAAAAAAGTACAGACACTTCTGCGTTATACGATAGATGTGTCTGTTTTTTTAATTTTTTGTGTTATTGACATTTCGTGAGTGGTATAGTATAATTAAATATGAAATGATCTATGGGTTTATATAGTGTTGAATTTATGGTATATCCGAATGATAGGATATGGGGATCTTGCTGATAACGGAAAACGTTAAATTTGGGGTGATGATATGTATTATGTTGTACTGACAGTACAGTATCTCAGCATATTTGGCCTGCTGTTTGAGAGCGCTTATATATTCAGAAACTGGAAAAGCAGGATACACGGATATCTTCTGCTGAACTGTGCAGCTACGATGGTAAACAATGCAGGTGTACTGCAGGTCATGCTTTCTGACAGCTATGATGAAGCATTGACAGCTCAGAAACTTTCGTATGTGGGGGCGGTATGGATACCGTTCTCTCTGCTTATATTCATTGTGGAGCTTTGCGGTGTAAGGACGAAGAAAAACACCATGATGTTTCTTGGTGCCCTTCATGCGCTGACCTACGTTGCTGTTATGACAAATGAATGGCATCAGCTGTATTACAGGAATATGGGTTACGATAAAGGCGGTGTACATCCGCACCTTACCTATGATGCGGGACCGTGGCATCATGTGTATACACTTCTGCTTATAGGATATATAGTTTACGGTCTGCTGATACTTTTCCTGACGATACATAAGGAGAAGAACAAGAAGAGCCTGAAAAGGCTTAGATACATAGCTGCATCGGTCGTGGTGGAGGTAATATCATACATAATCTACCTGACGGGCATAACAAACGGATACAACCTGACTTCAATGGGATACTCAATAAGTACGGTAATAATGTATATAGCTATATTCAAGTATGACCTGCTGGATACCCTGGAGCTTACAAGGGAATACGTTGTAGATAAGCTTTCGGAAGGTCTTATAGCAGTGGATACCGAAGGCAGGGTCAGGTATTTCAATGAGCCTGCCAGGGAGCTGTATCCTCAGCTTGCAGATGCCCCTGAAGAAACGCTTGATATCATCGGGAAGGCAATAGAGGATGATGAGGTCATCACCATGGGTGAACGCAAATATACTCCGTGCATAGAAGCGCTGGAGTATGAGGGCGAGAATTTCGGACGTCTGTACAGACTGATAGACGATACCGAGCATTACAATTACATGGAGCAGCTGCGCGAACAGAGCCTTATAGCTGATAAGGCGAACCGTGCAAAATCTGCATTCCTTGCCAATATGTCCCATGAGATACGAACGCCTATAAACGCAGTGCTCGGTATGGACGAGATGATCCTTCGTGAGAGCGGAGAACGCCAGATAATAGGGTATGCTGAGGATATCAGGAACGCGGGCAGGACGCTGCTTTCGCTCATAAATGATATACTTGATTTCTCAAAGGTAGAGCAGGGCAGGATGGAGCTGATACCAACGCAGTACGAGCTGGGTTCAGCTATAAATGACCTTGTGAATATGATACGTCCCCGTGCTGATAAAAAAGGGCTCAGGTTCGATGTTAAGGTTGACAGCGGTATACCACATATGCTCGTGGGCGATGAGATAAGGGTCAAGCAGTGTGCGCTGAACCTGCTGACAAATGCTGTAAAATACACTGAGAAGGGCAGTGTGCACTTTGAGGTCGGGTATGAGAAAACAGGTGATAAAAGCATAAAGCTCAGATTCACTGTGAGTGATACGGGAATGGGTATCAAGCAGGAGAATATGGACAAGCTGTTCTCACCGTTCTCGCGTATCGAGGAAGGAAAGAACCGTTCCATCGAGGGTACGGGTCTTGGTATGAGCATAACCAGGCAGCTGCTTGAACTTATGGGCAGTGAGCTGGAGATAAACAGCATTTACGGAAAGGGCTCGGTGTTTTCCTTTGCAGTTGAACAGCAGGTCGCCAAGTGGCAGCCTGTGGGTGATTTTACAAAGCGTTTCTCCGGCGGCAAGGGAGTTGCTGTTTACCGTGAACTTTTCCATGCACCGACGGCAAGGGTGCTGGTAGTGGATGACAATGCCATGAATCTGACAGTGTTCAAGGGTCTGCTCAAAAAGACACTGGTGGGCATAGATACTGCTTCATCGGGAGCAGAGGCTTTGCGGCTTGCTGCGCTGAACACTTATGATATATATTTTATCGACCACATGATGCCCGATATGGACGGCATAGAAACAATGAAAAGGCTCCGTGCTATGGAGGGCAGGGAGGATGCTGTGTGCATCGCACTGACTGCCAACGCAGTATCAGGCGCAAGGGAGATGTATATCGAAGCGGGATTCAATGATTATCTTTCAAAGCCTATAGACGGTGAACGTCTGGAAAAGATGATGGCAGGTATACTGCCGAAGGAAAAGCTGGAGGTGCAGACAGTTACCGAGCGGCGTACTATAAAGACCGCACCGAAGGTACTGGTGGTAGATGATGATGCTGTCATCAGGACCACTGCTAAAAATATACTCAGCAAGGCATTCGATGTAATAACCTGCGACACAGGTGAGAAAGCGATAATGCTCACAAAAGGGCAAATGCCCGATGTTGTGCTGCTGGATATCAGCCTTACGGGTATGAACGGGTTTGAAGTTCTGGAAAAGTTGAAAGAAGATCCCGATATCAGGGATATACCTGTTATATTCGTTACAGGCGATGACAGTGCCGAGGCTGAGAGCACAGGTTTCAAAAACGGAGCGGCTGACTATGTTAAAAAGCCTTTCTCGCCGGAGGTGCTTTTGCAGAGGACGAAACACGCGGCAGAGCTTTATCAGCTGCAGTCGGGCTTGAAAAGCGAGGTTGACAGGCAGCAGATCCGAAGCGAAAGGCTGTCGCTGGAAATGATGATGGCGCTGGCTAAGACCGTTGACGCGAAGGATCATTACACCAACGGACATTCCAACCGTGTGGCGATATACTCGGCTGAACTTGCACGCAGGCTTGGTAAGAGCGAGGCGGAGCAGCAGCAGATATTCCGCATGGGACTTATGCACGATATCGGCAAGATAGGTGTCAGTGAGGATATACTCAACAAGACATCGAGGCTGACGGATGAGGAATTCATGCAGATAAAGCGGCACACTGTCATAGGCAGTGAGATACTGTCTTCCATAACCGAGATGCCGGGGCTTGCAACAGGAGCAAGATCCCACCACGAGAGGTATGACGGCAGCGGATATCCCGACGGTCTGAAAGGAAAGGACATCCCAGAAGCGGCGCGTATAATATGTGCTGCGGACTGCTATGATGCTATGACTTCCACAAGAACGTACTCAAAGCCCATGGAGCAGCAGAAGGTCAGGGATGAGTTCATCAGGTGCAGCGGAACGCAGTTCGACCCTGATGTTGCGGCGGCTATGATACAGATGATAGACGATGATACCGACTACAGGATGAACGAGCAGGATTTCACCAATGACATATGGCTGGGTAGCGCAAAGCTGGAGGAGCTTAATGCAGGTGAGAACGCTTTGGCAGACAAGGGTTTTAACGGCATTGATGGTCTTGATGCGGATACAGGCATAAAGCACTGCGGCGGTGAGGATAATTACAGGCTGACCCTTGAAGCGTTTGCCGATTCGGCTGAGGAATATGCAGAGAGCATACGCAGGTACATCGCGGAGGATGACAGGGAAAATGCTATGATAAAGCTGCATTCCCTCAAAGGTGCAGCCAGGACGATAGGCGCTGAAAGCTTAGGTGAGATGGCTTATGCGGGAGAGATGTACTACCGCGGCCGCACTGAGGATGAACCCGATATCGACGGTACACTTGCTGAGCTTGAGCGTATATCTGCGGCTGTAAGAAAAAGGCTTGATGTATGATATAAGCCCGTGAACGTTGATCAGCGTTCACGGGCTTTGCTTTCATATATTTTCAATTGCTTCGGTACGTTCGGCTCTTTCATCGGTACACGATTTTTTTTCGCGGCTCAGATTGTTTGAGGACAGCAGAGATATAAGTGCGAATATCATAAAACCTACCGTTACCAGGAACGGGAATCTTATAAGCGTATGCTGTGGTATCATGAACGGCAGCATACTTATAGCACCGCAGGGCGGAAAGTAAAATTCGGTTTTATCCACTGCCAGCAATACTGCACAACAGGTGATACCTGCGGCAGCAGCCATTGGAAGTCCTGCGATTTCACAAAGAAGTATCCGTGAAGAGCAGCCGATGAATGTGCACAGTGCCATCATGGCAGTTGCTGTAGTCATATTCTTTTTTATAGGTGAACCGGGCGTGGACATCTCAGCGTATGCGACCATCAGCGGCGGCATTATTAAGAATGGTTTGCCAAGGATTACGGGCAGAAAGCACACAATACCAATTGTTATCACCTGTTTGATGCGAAGCGTTATAAGCGCTTTGTCAGGCTCAATGTGAACATAACGGTGTTTGCTGCGCATTCCTGTTTTTTCAAGTATATGCTGTGCTGAAAGTATGAGCCCTGTCAGTATGAATATCGACAGCGGGTAGGTAAAATTTTGTGTGCTGTTCATTATCGGGAGTATGCAGGTTGATATGGCCGGCAGAAAATCTGTCTGCGAAATGGTAATGAGTGTCATCACCGCGGCAAGACCTATGGGGATCTTGATATACATAGGAACAGGCACAAATCTGACAACAGCCATTCCCAGAAGTGCTGAGGCGGTCATCAGAAGCAACAGCCGAAGTTTGCTTGTGTTCCACGAACGTACAGGTGCAGCCAGTGCTCCGAGGGCAACAGCGCATATCTCGGGAAAAATGATATCGGTGTCGCCTGTTATATCTGATACCGCTACCATAAGCGAGCATAGTACTGCGCTTATCAGTATGGGTATTATTTTTTTCTTATCGAACAATATGATCACCTCGTGATCTTTCACTGTAAACAAATCCTATAAAAATTATAACATAACCCATTATCCAATTCAATTAAGTTTTTTTGAACTTATTGGCTGTTATTTTTGTGTACGCTTAATTATCATGGATATCTGTCATGTCTTTTGTGAGTGTTGCAGGATATGTTGATATATTTAATAAATGATGATATTTGTATGTGTTAATAAAATGCCAATGTTTTACAGTGAAGCCCCTATATACAAAAGACCTCCCTCGATCATGGCTCGGGGGAGGTTAGTAGTTATTCGATAAAGGACTTCATGCCCTGTTCTCTTCTCCATTCAAGGAATTCTTCGTAGGTTCCTGCACGGTCGATACAGCCGTCGGGTGTTATCTCGATGATGCGGTTTGCAACGGTCTGTACTATCTCGTGGTCGTGGCTTGCGAATATAACAACACCCTTGAAATCACGCAGTGCGTTGTTTACTGCGGTGATGGATTCGAGGTCGAGGTGGTTGGTGGGGCGGTCAAGCAGGATAACGTTGGAGCCGAAAAGCATCATTCGGCTGAACATACATCTTACCTTTTCACCGCCTGAGAGTACCTCAACGGGCTTGTATATCTCGTCGCCTGAGAACAGCATACGTCCCAGGAATCCGCGGAGAAATGTATCTGTTACCTCGGAAGTGGAGTAGGGGCGAAGCCAGTCAACTATGCTTTCGGTGTGTCCGTTGAAATACTCGGAGTTGTCAACAGGGAAGTATGAACGTGAAGTGGATACGCCCCACTTGATAGTACCCTCATCGGGTTCGGTCTCCTCAGCGAGTATCTTGAAAAGTGCGGTTATAGCCTGTTCGCTTTCGCCTATAAATGCCACCTTATCGGTGCGGGAGAGTGTGAAGCTGACATTGTTGAGAAGCTTTACGCCGTCAACTGTCTTGGAGACATTATTTACTTTCAGTATATCCTTGCCCAGCTCGCGGTCGATATTGAAGCCGATGAACGGGTATTTTCTCGATGATGCGGGCATTTCCTCAACGCTCAGCTTATCCAGAAGCTTACGTCTTGCAGTAGCCTGACGGGACTTGGATTTGTTTGCGGAGAAACGGTTGATGAACTCCTGTAGCTCCTTGATCTTTTCCTCGGCTTTCTTGTTCTGGTTTTTGATAAGTCTCTGCATCAGCTGTGAGGACTCGTACCAGAATTCGTAGTTGCCCACGTACATCTTGATCTTGGTGTAGTCGATATCAACGATATGTGTGCAGACATTGTTGAGAAAGTGTCTGTCGTGGCTGACAACCAGTACAGTACCGAAGTAGTCTGCAAGGAAATCTTCAAGCCAGCGGATAGCGTCGATATCCAGGTGGTTTGTAGGCTCGTCCAGCATGATGATATCGGGATTGCCGAAAAGTGCCTGTGCCAGCAGTACCTTGACTTTCTCGTTACCCGATAGTCCTGACATCTGCTGATAGAGAAGGTCTTCGGAGAGACCCAGACCCTGTATCAGCTTGGAAGCATCGGATTCAGCCTCCCAGCCGTTGAGTTCTGCAAATTCGCTTTCCAGCTGACCTGCGCGGTCACCGTCTTCCTCGGAGAAATCTTCCTTGGCATAGAGGGCGTCTTTCTCCTGCATGATATCATAAAGGCGCTTGTTGCCCATGATGACTGTATCCAGTACGGTATACTCATCATACGCGAAGTGGTCCTGCTTCAGCACGGAAAGGCGCTCGCCCTTGGTGATAGCTACCTCGCCTGTGGTGGGTTCAAGTTCGCCGTTGAGTATGCGCAGGAATGTGGATTTGCCTGCGCCGTTGGCACCTATGATACCATAGCAGTTGCCGTTGGTGAACTTGAGGTCTACGTCCTTGAAAAGAAGCTGTCCGCCAAAGGACAGGCTGACGTTTGAAACTGTTATCATTTTACTTTACTCCTTAATATTGAATATCCTTACTTTACTCTTTATCGTTCCAGCGGTAGGTGATGTTATCCGCGGAAATTGTTATCGTAGCTTCGATATCGCCGTATTTGCCGCAGCCGAACAGGTCGCATTCGTAGAGATAGCTTTGATAGCCCTTGTACTCTTTGAGAAATTCTATCTTCATACCGCTGTTCATAAGTTTAACGAACTCCTCAAAGGGGAGATCTCTGCGCAGGCAGATAGAGTCGTCGCCTTCATCGCGCCATTCAAATATATCAACATGGATATTTCGGTGCATATCGGGGTAGACTGTATGGAATTCTATCTCGCTTTTGCCCGTATCACAGGAAAGCATGGCAGTCCCCTTGATATACCAGAAACCCTCTTCAAATCCGAAAGTCAGCGTGCTGTCACCAAAGGTAAGGCTGGTGGCACGGCAGTCATGGAGAGAAAAATTCTCCATATCGTTATCCGAATAATTAACATTCTTTTCTCCTTATTCAGTGGGGAGTATCATCTCATGTTCCATAGGTACAAATCCGTATCTCTCGTAGAGAGGTCTCCCCATATCTGTGGCTTCAAGTGAGATGAAAGTTATGCCTTTAGCTTTAGCGTCACAGGTAAGCAGGTCGAGTATTTTTGTGGCTATGCCCTGTCTGCGGTATGCGGGGTCGGTGTACATATTCATTATATAGGCTTTTCTCCCTGTGGGAACATCGCAGGTGGGCATTACCCTGTAATAGCTTACTCCCCCTGCGGCGATGATATCATCACCGACATAAACGAGATATGCGGTATGGCTGCCGTCCGTCAGGGACTGCCTGTAATATTCCCGGGACTGCTGTTCTATCACGGACATATCCGTATCATCGGGCAGTCTGTTCGCAGATATCAGAACTTTTATCCTTGATGAAACGAGTATATCAAGGTCGCTGATGTCAGCGCGTTTGTATTCAGGTCTCACAGGACACACCTCCGCATAATATCATACTTTAAGATTATAACATTTTACGTAAGCTTTGTAAATCGGCAAATCATACGGAAAAAACTAAAATCTGAACAAAGCAGTTGACTGTTTGGGAAAAATAGGTTATAATATATCTGAATAGATACTGCCCCTTTGAAGACAGGAGCAGGGAGTCTATACATGATCAATAAGAATAAGGATAGGACACGAGAGACAGAAAGAAAGCAGAGGAAACAGATATGCCTTTCACACCTGAAGCACCGCAGTTTTTGTTTGAAAACTATACCCGCAACGACAAGGAATGGTTCAAGGCGAACAAGGAGACCTACGAAAGGGAAGTGCTTGTTCCCATGCGGGAGATGATAGAGTATCTTACACCGCTTATGAAGCGCATAGACAGCAGGATCGTATGCTCGCCGAAGAAGATCAGTCGTATATATAAAGATGTAAGGCTGATGAGGGACGGTATGTTCTTCAAGAAAAGTATATGGTTCTCGCTTATGCGTCCCAAGGAACAGTATGTGAGCAAGCCTGAGTTTTTCTTCTGGATAAGTCCTGATGACTTCGGCTGGGGCTGCGGATATTATCATATACCCACGCCTGTGATGGATACTGTCCGCACACTTATACTCAACCGTGATAAGGCAGCGATGAAGGCTCTGGATGCTTACGACAGGCAGGAGAGCCTTGTGCTGGATGGTGAGCCGTACAAGAGAGACAGGTTCCCGAATGAACCGCTGCGATTCAAAAACTGGCTAAACAGGAGAAATCTGGCAGTGCTTCATACAAGTGACGATGCCGAGTTGTTTTTCGGTGATAAGCTTTGCGAAAGGGTCAAGGCAGACTTTGAAAGGATAGCCCCTGTTTATGAGCTTTTTATCAAGGCGGAAGATTCAGTGGCGGCAGAAGATACAGCGAAAACGAGGTGAGAATATGGTCTTGTATTTCAGCGGTACAGGCAATACCCGTTATGCGGCAGAGGTCATAGGACAGCTTCTCCGTTGTCAAGTCAAGGATATGAGAGACTTTATAAGGACAGGTGTCAAGACAAAGTTCTATTCAAAAGCGCCGTATATAATATGTGCGCCCATATATGCGTGGAGATTTCCGCCGCTGGTCGAGGGCTTTCTTGAACGTTCTGACTTCTGGGGAAGTGATAAGGTATACTTTGTGGCTACCTGTGAATCACAGACAGGTGATGCTGCAAGGTATCTGAAGAAGATATGCGATAAAAAGGGTCTTACTTTCATGGGATTTGCAGGCGTACCTATGCCGGAAAACTACATAGTCATGTATAAGCCCCCGAAAGAGGAAGAGCAGAAGCATATTTTCAGAATGGCTAACAGTGAACTGGTCGGTATAGTCAACACTATCAGCAGAGGTGAGGTACTGAAAGATCGTCTGGATATGAAGCTGCTGAAACCTTTTACGAAACTGGTGAATCCCTGGTTCTTCGGTGCCTGCGTATCAAGCAGAAAATTTCGTACCACCGATAAATGCACAGGCTGCGGCAGATGTGCGGATGTCTGTCCATACGGCAGTATAAGCATAGTTGGCGGCAGACCCGTATGGGGAGAAAAATGTATGCACTGTATGTCATGCATATGCGGATGTCCCACCGGGGCTATCGAGTACGGCAGAAGTACTGTGGGCAGGGACAGATATTTATGCAGGAAAAAGCCTAATATCACTTGGAGGTATAAATAGTTATCATGGATATAAATGATATGCAGCAGGTATGGCAGTATTCGCCCGAGCAAAAATTCGTGATAAAGCCGAGACTTGCAAGGGGCGAACGTTCGACAGGCGGCGGACTGTGGTTCATTACCCTGCTGCCGCTGATAGGTATGGTCATGGAGAGCTTCGCAGTGGATAAGTATTCGGGTGCGGTGCTGTGGCTGATGGTCATAGGTCTTATGTTTTTCGGATGCTATGCTGATCTCAGACACGCAGACGACCTTGACGATATGACAAGGCAAGGTTTAAAAAAGGCAGTGCTGATACCTCCTCTTTACCTTTACCGAAGGGATAAGGCGCGTGGAGTTGGAACCACAAAGGGTATCGTTATGGGTATACTTATGGTGGCAGCGTTTTTCTCAAACGGATTCGTGAAGGGTCTTACGGTCGATGCGGACAGTATCATCGAAAGGCTGGAGATGACACCTGTTTCAGTGCTTGGGTATAAAGAACCTGATGATGATAAGACTATCGGCAGTCAGCTGGAGGGCTGGTTCGATGATAGTAAGTACGAAAGTGATTGTACCCATACGGGAGATATCTACGCTGTTACATACAGCGGTACTCACGAAGGCAAGACTGCGGAGATCACTGTGAATGTTGAGCATGACGGTTACATATTCAAGGATATTACCCCTGAGGGCATTACGCTTGACGGCAAAGAGCTTGAAGATGATGAACTGAAGGATATGCAGAAAACCATATTTGTCGGAGATGAAGCCGATGATGAGGAGGAAAATTCCGAAGTATCATCCGAAAAAGCATCCGAAAAAGAATAATTGTACAAAAAATATCCCCTGTACACACAGCTGTGCGCAGGGGATATACTTATTTGTTCAGTTCTTCTATAACGGGTATAACATGGGCAAGGGTCTCACAGCAGGCGTACATCAGCCCGGAGATCTCATCGTCGGGCTGTGAAAGATCGGGTACAAATACAGGTACGCATCCTGCACCCTTTGCGGACTTTATACCGTTTGGTGAATCCTCCAGCGCGATACATTCAGCAGGCGGAAGACCCAGTTCAGCGGAGGCGGTTATATAGATGTCCGGATCGGGTTTGGAGCTTTTTACCATATTGCCGCATACCACCTTGTCAAAGTGGTGGTAAACACCTATTGATTCAAGATACAGCTTTGTCCTGATATTATCGGTAGCCGTTGCCACAGCAAGGCGCATACCGCTGTCCTTGCCATAGGCGATGAGTTCATCCAGTCCCGGCTTTTTTTCAATGCCGTTTTTTTCGATATATGCGTTCATAAGTTCAATTCGTTTAAGGCGGACTTTTGCGTAATCAAAATCGGGGCTTATCTCCCTCTGCAGCTTGGGACCTGCGTATTTTCCTGCAAGAGAGCGTATACCGAGTACGTGTTCCTGCTTCATCTCCCAACCGTAGAAAGCAGCAGCTTCACGCCAGAAACGGGTGAGCAGTTTTTCGGTATCGACCATAAGTCCGTCCATATCGAATATCAATCCGTTTATTTTCATTTTACTGACCTCACTTTTTAGCGAAAGAATTTCATTACCTTTTGATTTTAGCATACCGTAGCGGATATGTCAAGTCGGATATGGACCTATGAGGTATTTACTTTTTATGGCATATATGATATAATTGGTGCAGCGCAGTGTTCACACAAAACAGCGCAGTGGGGAGCGTTAATAAAGTATGGAACAGGGACTTAAAATACTGCTTGTATGCATTACAAATAAAAACTACGGAGATACGATAATTGCTGATTGTACGGAGTATCTTCTGCATAAAGCCCTTGGCAGGGCTGACAGCACCTGTAAGATCCTCAGGTACAGTATAACCGGTCTTGACCTATGGCAGATAGGCTATGCTGATGCTGTTGTGTTTGCCGGCGGCGGTTTAATAAAATATGAGCATGAGGAATTCTGTGAGCGCTTATCTGAGATAGTGGAAGAAGCAGAAAAATGCGGAGTTCCTGTGTTCCTGAATGCGGTTGGTGTTGAGGGATATGACGAGAACAATGAGCGCTGTCAGCGGCTGAAACGGGCACTGAATTCGGAAACGGTCAAGGCTGTGACCATAAGGGATGATCACGCTTTGTTCAAGAATGAATACGCTGTCCGCAAGGGGCTGAGGGTAAAGCCTGTGTTTGATACTGCGGTGTGGGCTGATAAAGTATATCGCATATCTCCTTCTGAAAGTGATGTGATCGGGCTGAATGTTGCCCGCGGAGATATATTCGCGGATTACGGCGCTGTCGGTATAGACGAGGAGTATATGCTGAACTTCTGGAAAGAACTTACAGACAAGCTGACAGAACGCGGCTTGAAATGGAAGATATTCACCAACGGTTTTGACAGCGATGAGAAGTTCGCTGTAAAGCTTTGTGAGATGCTGGGCTGTGAGAAGCTGCCGCAGGTGGGATCTGCGAGACAACTGGTGAAGTATCTGAGCGGATTCAAGGCTGTGGTGGCGGTGAGGATGCACGCTTGTATAACCTCCTGCGCACTGGGACTGCCATGTGTGGGGCTTGTATGGAACGACAAGCTGAGAATGTGGGGCGAGAAGATAGGTACTCCCGAAAGATATATCGAGCCAGAGGAACTTACTGCTGACAAGGTACTGCTGATGCTGGACAGAGCGATGTTCGAGGGCGGAAAGTCAGCGGGGGCTATAGCAAAGCTTGCCGCACCTTATGAGCTGAAAAGATTTTTACGGAAAGAATGTAGACCTCGTGGTGTTAAGTATGAGGGTAAGGCTGCTGACAAGATAATGGAGGTCGGACTTGGAGGTATACAGCACAAGTACAAAGCGCTGAACAATCTGAGCGAGATGAAGCGAAGACTCGATAAGGGCTGTACGGTTTTTGAAGCCGATGTTCGACTGACCTGCGATAATAAGGCAGTATGCATAAATGGCTGGTCAGAGAAGAACCTGAAAATGCTGGGTGCTGAGTACAACGAGAACAGTCGTCTTGGCATACCGTCTAAGGATTTTCTGACGGCTAAGTATGATGGAAAGTACAAGACCTGTAGTTTTGAAGATGTAGCTAAGGAATTTGCCGTCAGGGGCAACGCAAGGCTGATGATAGACATCGGTATACCGCCCAAGGAACAGCACGAAGCACTGCTACGAGAGATCGCAGGTATACTAAAAGCCACGGGTCTTGGCAAAAAGCGGACGATGATACGCTTTCAGCGGGAGAAGGACATAAAGTTCTGGAAAACGCTGGAATGCGACTGCACGATAGTATACTTCCTGAAAGATTCCACAGATCCTGCGGAGCGTGATGAGTACAGAAACAAGGCTTTCGCGGTGTGCAAGAAGTACGGGATAGATACTATATCCATGGTGGCACAGACCTACACCAATGAAACGGCGGAGCTTCTTAAAAGCAAAAAGCTGAAACCTGTGATACTCAGCTGTGACAAGGTAGGGGACGCTGTTGAAATGATAGAGCGCGGCGCTTATCTGGTGGGCAGCAATTTCTATTCTGCGAGGTACATAAAAGACCTTACATCATGATATCCAAAACAAAAGCCATAGCACGAATAATGTGCTATGGCTTGATTTTATATGCTTATCAGAGGTTATTGAGCATCTCGGTGAGATTAGCTACAAGTGCCTTAGCCTTGACCTCTTTCTCACGTATCTCGTTAACTACCTTTTCGGGTGCCTTGGACATGAACTTTTCGTTGTTCAGCTTGCTGTTTACAAAGTCCAGTTCCTTATTTGCCTTTTCGAGCTCCTTGGTGATACGAGCCTTTTCAGCTTCGATATCAACAAGCTCTCTGAGAGGCAGGAGCAGTTTTGCATCAGCGGTAGCAACTGTTACCATGCCGCTTGCATCAGCTGGTTCATCAGCGGTAACTGTTACCTCGGAAGCGCTTGCAAGTCTCTTCAGGAAGTCGGCAGCTTCGGCATAGTCAGCTGTATTTGCTGTAACTATGGTGATGTGTGCCTTTCTTGAATTGGGAACGTTATGACCTGAACGGCACTCACGGACAGCGCGTACAGCTTCCATGATCTTTTCCATTCTTGCCTCGTCAGCAGGAAAGTCGAGTTCAGCCTTGTACTCGGGCCAGCTCTGCATCATCAGGTAGCCCTCATCGTGGGGGAGTGCCTGATATATTTCCTCGGTTATGAAAGGCATGAAGGGGTGGAGCATTTTCAGTATATCTGTCAGTACATAAGCAAGAACGTTCTCTACATTCTTCTTAGCCTGTGCGTCCTCGCCGTTGAAACGGTTCTTTGCCAGCTCGATATACCAGTCGCAGAAGCTGTTCCAGATGAAGTCGTATACCTTCTGTGCGGCTACGCCCATCTCGAAGTGTTCGAGGTTGTAGGTAACTTCCTTTATCACCTTGTTCAGGCTGGAGAGTATCCACTTATCTTCGAGGGTCAGCTCCTTGGGAAGCTCGATCTTGTCGATGGTCATGTTCATCAGCAGGAATCTGGAAGCGTTCCATATCTTGTTGGTGAAGTTTCTCATGGCAACGATCTTTTCTTCGCTGTAACGCATATCGTTTCCGGGAGAAGAACCCTGTACCAGCATGAATCTCAGAGCGTCAGCACCGTACTGGTCGATCACCTCCAGAGGGTCGATGCCGTTGCCCAGAGACTTGGACATCTTTCTGCCTTGGGAATCTCTTACAATACCGTGGATAAGTACGGTATCAAAGGGTGCCTTGCCTGTATATGCAAGACCGGAGAATATCATTCTGCTTACCCAGAAGCCGATGATATCATAGCCTGTTACCAGTGTGCTTGTGGGGTAGAAGTAGTTGAAATCGTCACTCTGCTTATCGGGCCAGCCCAGTATGCTGAAAGGCCACAGTGCAGAAGAGAACCATGTATCCAGTGAGTCCTCGTCCTGAGTGAGGTTGGTGCTGCCGCACTTTTTACACTTGCAGGGAGCTTCCTTGGCTACGTTTATCTCGCCGCAGTCAGCGCAGTACCATGCGGGGATACGGTGACCCCACCACAGCTGACGGGAAATGCACCAGTCTCTTGTATTATTCATCCAGTTGAGATAGGTCTTGGTGAATCTCTCGGGAACGAACTTGATCTTGCCATCTTCAACTGCCTTTATTGCAGGTTCAGCCAGAGGCTTCATCTTAACGAACCACTGCTTGGATATCATAGGCTCGATGGTGGAGTGGCAGCGGTAGCAGGTGCCTACATCGTGCTTCAGGGGTTCAACTTCTTTCAGCAGACCCAGTGCTTCGAGGTCGGCAACGATGACCTTTCTTGCTTCAACTGTGGTCATGCCTGCGTACTTGCCGCAGTCGAGAACTTCGGGCTCACCCTCAGCCATCAGACCGCTGGCTTTCAGTTCTTCGTAAGCTGCCTTGTCCTCAGCGCCTGTCATATGGCCGTCATAGGTGAAGCATCTTACGCTGGGCAGAGAATGTCTCTGACCAACTTCAAAGTCGTTGGGGTCATGGGCAGGAGTTATCTTAACTACGCCTGTACCCTTTTCCATATCGGCGTGCTCGTCGCATACTATGGGTATCTCCTTGTCAAGCAGGGGGAGTATAACGTGGCAGCCGTGGAGGTGCTTGTATCTGGGGTCTTCCTCGTTGATAGCAACTGCGGTATCGCCCAGCATAGTTTCGGGACGGGTGGTAGCTATCTCAAGGAACTCGCCTGTCTCTTTTACCTTATAGAGTATGTGCCAGAAATTGCCGTCCTTGTTGTCGTACTCAACTTCCGCATCGGAGATAGATGTCTGGCATTTGGGGCACCAGTTTACCATACGGTTTCCGCGGTAGATAAGACCCTCTTCGTAGAGCTTTACAAATACTTCCAGTACAGCCTTTGAGCACTGGTCGTCCATAGTGAAATGCTCTCTCTCCCAGTCGCAGGAAGTACCTAGAGTTCTCAGCTGTTCAACGATACGTCCGCCGAACTTCTCTTTCCATGCCCATGCTCTCTCCATGAACTTGTCACGTCCGAGGTCAGCCTTTGTGATACCCTCCTGACGCATAGCTTCAACTATCTTGGCTTCGGTCGCGATAGCTGCGTGGTCGGTGCCGGGGATCCACAGTGCGGCATAGCCCTGCATTCTCTTGAAACGGGTGAGTATATCCTGCATGGTGTTGTCAACAGCGTGACCCATATGCAGCTGACCCGTTACGTTCGGGGGCGGCATAGC
The DNA here is from genome assembly GCF_000179635.2 of Ruminococcus albus 7 = DSM 20455. Classification (NCBI taxonomy): domain Bacteria; kingdom Bacillati; phylum Bacillota; class Clostridia; order Eubacteriales; family Oscillospiraceae; genus Hominimerdicola; species Hominimerdicola alba. Next base: position 1,125,017 of record NC_014833.1, read on the forward strand.
TATGGAATAGGGCTTTTTCTTGGGGTCGGCAACGCCGCGGAAACAGCCTGCTTCCTCCCATGCCTTATATGTACGGCTCTCAACTTCGCGAGGGTCGTAGGTCTTTGATAATTCTTTCATTATGATTTATCCTTTCAAAATCCATACCCCGCCTCCGCTTTGCGGAAACGGGGATATGGCTGTATAATTACTTTTTAAGTGCAACAGTTACCTTTCTGCCGTCCTCATACTCTACTTCATAGGAAGTATCAGCATCAGCAAAATCGCTGTTGTCGGAAAGTGTTTCGCCGCAGATGTAATCTACCCATGATGCAGGAACATCGCCTGTCAGCTTCATGGAGATCCTGTCGGTGATAGCGCAGCCCAGCTTACGGCGTGCGTCCTGAATGCTTCTTACGATATCTCTTGCAAAGCCTTCGTCACGGAGCTCATCGGTGATGGTGAGGTCGAGGGAAACAACGATGCCCTTATCGGAAGCAACGTGCTGACCTGCCTTAGCCTGATATGTTACCAGTATAACCTCAGCATCGAACTCTTCATCGGTACCGTTTATGTTAAGCACTGCCTTGTCGCCAAGCTTGAACTTGCCGCTCTTGACAGCCTTGATGATATCGGGTATCTTGTCGGGATATCTGTTTCTGATCTCGTTGAAGTTAGGAGCGTACTTGATCTCTGCAACGCTCTCGGCGCTTTCGAGTATCTTTACTTCCTTAACGTTCAGTTCTTCTGCGATGATATCCTTGAAGCTGTCGACAACTGCATTACCCTCGCTGTCGCTGAGTGCAACACACAGTTCGCTCAGTGGCTGACGGTTCTTAACGTTGTTCTTGCTTCTGATAGATCTTGCCAGATAGATAACATTTCTTACCAGCTTGACTTCGTCCAGCAGCTTGTCATCACGGAAGCTCTCGGGGATATCAGCCCAGCTCTCCAGATGTACGGAGTAGCCGCCTGTAAGTGTCCTGTACAGCTTTTCAGCGATGATAGGTGCAGCGGGGGCGAAGAGTTTGCACATATTAACAAGTACATAGTACAGTGTTTCGTAAGCATTCTTCTTGTCCTCGCTAAGACCCTTCTCCCAGAAACGTCTTCTGGAACGTCTGATGAACCAGTTAGTCAGACCGTCTACCAGTTCGATAAGGTTCTCGACATACTTGTTTACGAAGTATGCGTCCATATTCTTGCTGATAGCCTCGCTTGCCTCCCACAGCTTAGCCAGCATCCAGCGGTCGAGCTGGTTGTCGGAAGTCGGGGGTGTCAGGCTCTCAGGCTTGAAATCGTCTATATTAGCATAGCTGATGTAGAAGTTGCAGGCATTCCACAGTGGGAATATGATCTGCTGAAGTGCATCGGATATACCGTTGTCATCAAACTGGAGATCGCCTATCAGCATAGCGTTTGTCTGATAGAGGTACAGTCTGAATGCGTCGGTACCGAACTTCTTCATCAGTTCCATGGGGTCGGTGTAGTTTCTGGAGGACTTGGAAAGCTTCTTGCCGTCCTTAGCCAGTATAGTACCGTGTACTACGCAGTTAGAGAAGCAGGGCTTATCGAACAGCGCAACGGAGAGAACGTGCAGGTAGTAGAACCAGCATCTGATCTGACCTGTATACTCAACGATGAAGTCAGAGGGGAAGTGGCTGTCGAACCATTCCTTGTTCTCGAATGGATAGTGTTTCTGTGCGAAAGGAACAGAGCCGCTCTCGAACCAGCAGTCGAGAACTTCGGGTACTCTTACCATAGTGCCGTCGCAGTCGGGGCAGTCGCACTTGAACTTGATCTTATCCATATACTGTCTGTGCAGATTTGTGAGTCTTACGCCGCTCTTTTCTTCGATCTCGTCGATAGAACCGAGTACGACTCTCTTGCCGCACTTGTCGCACTCCCATATCGGGATAGGAGTAGACCAGTATCTGTTTCTGGAGATGTTCCAGTCACGGGCATTTTCGAGCCACTTGCCGAATCTGCCGTGCTTAACTGTCTCGGGTACCCAGTTGATATTCTCGTTCTGGGCGATCAGCTTGTCCTTGATCTTGGTAACATCGAAGTACCAGGCATCCATAGCCTTGTATATCAGAGGTCTCTTACATCTCCAGCAGTGAGGATAGTTATGCTCGATGGTACCGTCAGCAACAGCCTTGCCCTGCTCGTATAGGAAGCGGATAACTGTGGGGTTCATCTCGATAACGTTCTTCTCGCCGTCCTTCTCATAGAAGTCGGTCACTTCCTCGGTGAATCTGCCCTTAGCGTCAACAGGGTTCACCAGCGGGATGCCGTTGTTCTTGCAGGTCCAGTAGTCGTCCTCACCGAAAGCGGGAGCGGTATGTACGATACCAACACCCTCGTCAGCGCCGACATAGTCAGCTGTGACAACTCTGAATGCCTTATCTTTAAGATCAGCAAAGTAGGGGAACAGAGGCTCGTATGTCCTGCCGACCAGTTCCTCGCCCTTTGCGGTCTTTACTATCTTGGGTTCCTTGCCGAATATCTTGTCATATCTCGGCAGTACTGCGGTACAAGCTATGAATATCTCGTCGCCTACATCGCAGAAAGCATATTCAAGATCCTTGCCTACTGCCAGACACAGGTTTGAAGGCAGTGTCCAGGGAGTAGTTGTCCATGCCAGGAAGAATACGGGCTTGCCGTCGATAACTTCCTCGGTCTTGAATTTTGCGATTATCCATCTGTCCTGACGGGGTCTTGTGGAATCTGATTCTCTTGTATCAGATATAGAAAGTGAAGTTTCGCAGTGTGTGCAGTAGGGGGTAACTCTGTAATCCCTGTAAATAAGACCCTTGTCATAGCACTGCTTGAAAGCCCACATTACGGATTCCATAAATGTGGGGTTCATGGTCTTGTACGCACCGTCGTAATCTACCCAGCGCGCCATCTGTTCAACGTATTCCTTCCATGCTTCGTTATTGCCGCTTACCAGCTCAAAGCATTTATCGTTGAACTTGTCTATACCCAAAGTATTCTCGATGTAGTTCTTGTCATCGATACCCAGATCCTTCTCGACCTGATTCTCGATAGGCAGACCGTGGCAGTCCCAGCCCCATACTCTCGGTACCTTATAGCCCTTCATTGTCCAGTAGCGGGCAATAAGATCCTTTATGAATGATACCAGTATAGTACCGTGGTGAGGTTTGCCCGTAGGGAAGGGAGGTCCGTCATAGAATACGACCTCGGGGGCTTTCTTGTTGACTGATTTTTCAAATACGTTCTCGTCTTTCCAGAATTTCAGGACATCCTCCTGTATTTCCGGAATGTTCGGCTTTCCTGCCAGTTCTTCGTACTTCAAATATTTCACACACCTTTACTTAGCGGGGGCTGTTCTATTTAACCCGCGCCTAAAATATACAAAATTAATTATACCACTGTGTAGTATCAATGTCAAGCATTATTTATTAAAATTTGCCGAATTTATGGCAAAATCACGGTACGGAAAAAGGTCTGCATCCACGGCTTTGCGTGAAATGCAGACCTTGTGCTCATTACCGGTTTCTGTATTTTATTCTTCCACTATGGACTTCACGGGTGCAGTTTCCTCTTCATGCTTTTTGCGCTTTGCTGCACGCACTTTGATAATGATCCACCATACCAGTATACATAACTCCAGTACCGCTACCGCAGCCATTGGGTAATGATGCTTCATATATTCACGGTCGATATCCTTTATACCCTCATCAACATATACCTTGCCGAGCCTGTCGGTAAGATAGTTTATGAAATACTGTGAAGCTTTCAGATACAGTCCTGTTCCCACAGCGACAGACACGAATGCGGGGATATGCTTTTTCAGGTATTCTATGATAATTCCTGCCAGCACGATAGCATCACCTGCCAGCATCGTCCAGCCGACCCATTTAGGCGGCTGCGGCTCTATGAATCCGCCGAATGTGCCGAATATTACGATAAGTCCATAGTATATGCCGGACCATGCGAATGGTACCAGCATAAGCAGACGCAGAAACAAGAATCCCAACGGTTCTTTGCCGTACCTGCCGTATTTCGTCTTGTTAAGCAGCTTTTTCGCTGACTTGCTCTGTCTGTAACGGGCAGCCTCTCGCTCCTCGCGTTCTTCTTCTTCACGCTCACGACGCTCGCGTATCTGCTGCTGAGATCGTGCTTTAAGTCTATCCTTTTTTGACATTTTTTACCTCTTGAATGTGATATCATTTTTACTGTCTTAAATCACAGCTATAGTAAACGACATATTTATTTCTATATTCATCATTCGCAGATACTCCGCTTTTTGCGGCTGTGAGCGATGTCCTGAAATAATATATTGCCATGAAAGATATTATATCACATTATCTTTCAAAAGTAAAGACACCTGTGTTTTATTTTAGTAATATGATATATTTGAGAACCACGCAGGATATCAAGCAAAAAAAGAACAAACGTTCCATGTGGAACATTCAAGCTTTTTTTGATCGTTTTCAAAAAGCATAACCCAAAAGGAATAAACTGCTATTCGTGAAAGATATCTCCCTTTTTGTATCACAAATAATTCTTTATCATAAACGTGTATCAAATGCTTCGGACGGTCAAAAATAATCTCAGGTCATGGACGAAATATTTACAAAAAAGGAAGGTCAAAATGAAGATAAATGTTTATTTATTCAAACGTATAACCGCAGCAGCGGGGGCTTTAACCCTTTCGTTACTGGGGGTGGCAGGATTTTATGATAAAACTCTCCCTGATAATTTCAGCATCGAAAGGGACGGAAAGCTGGAACTGAACACTTTCTTTTCCATATCCTCACGACCTGTCAGGCATTCCTGCATGACAGCGCTGACAGGGGATAATGGCAGCAACGAGAGCACCCTCATGCTGCTTGGTGCTGTACCTGTAAAAAATGTTACAGCTGTCAGCAGTGAAAGACCTATGCTTGTGCCATGCGGTGAGACCTTCGGGATAAAGCTGCTTACTGACGGTGTTATCGTAGTAGAGCTTACTGATGTGGGCGGAAGATGTCCTGCAAGGGAGTGCGGCATAAGAAAGGGTGATATAATCATATCCGTAAACGGCAGGGATATACGCTCAAACCGGGATATCACAGATGAAGTCAGGCGGAGCCGAGATGAGGGCTGCGAGGTAGTCCTGCGGCGCGGAGGTACAGAAAAGACACTGACCCTTGTGCCGGCTTATTCCGAGGGCAGCTACAAGGCAGGTATGTGGGTACGGGATTCTTCAGCCGGTATAGGCACCCTGACTTTTTTTGACGATGACAGCGGTATCTTCGGCGGGCTGGGTCATCCTGTGTGTGACAGTGATACAGGCGGTATACTGCCGCTTTCGGAGGGAGCTGTTGGTGATATTGATATAACGGGTCTGATACCATCTGAGGAAGGTTCACCGGGTCAGCTGCTCGGAGATTTTTCGGGAGAAGATGTTCTGGGGGAGATAAAGCTGAACTGCGAGGAAGGCCTTTTCGGCACGCTGGAAAACTCTCCCGATGAGAAGGAGAAGGTGGAGCTTGGGTATAAGCAGGAGGTGCACCGCGGCAGCGCACAGATTTATTCCTCTGTAGACGGCGGAGCACCGAAACCTTATTCTGTACAGATAGAGTATATCGACCTTAGCCGTGATGCTGAGCATGATATGGTGGTACACATCACAGATGAGAGTCTTATCAGTGAAACGGGCGGCATAGTACAGGGTATGAGCGGTTCGCCCATAATGCAGGACGGCAGGCTGGTCGGTGCTGTGACCCATGTATTTATAGATGATCCTACCCGCGGCTACGGTATATTTGCAGAAGATATGTTCTTGCGTGCTGAAGAAACTACAGGATGAAAAAAAGGCAGTGCCGCGTGTTTCAAGCGGTACTGCCTTGCTGTTATCTTTTCTCGATATCTCTGTGGGTGAGCCTGATGGTCTTGCCCGTGTCAATAAGATGCTTTGCTACAGCCTCGGCAAAGGTTACGCTCCTGTGTTTGCCGCCTGTACAGCCGAAAGCTATGACCAGCTGTGCCTTGCCCTCTTTTTCATAAAGGGGGATAAGGAAGTCGATAAGGTCGGTGAGTTTGCCAAGAAGTGTCTGTGCTTCCTTGAAACTCATAACGTATCCCGATACTGCAGTGTCAAGACCTGTCTTATTTTTAAGCTCTGCAATATAGAAGGGATTAGGCAGGCATCTCACATCGAAGGTCAGGTCTGCATCATTCATCACTCCGTACTTGAAGCCGAAGGAGCGTACTTCTATCCTCATGGCTGATTGTCCTGCGCCTAAGAATATATCGTACATCTTTGCTTTGAATTCGGCAGACGAAGTAGTGGAGGTGTCGATATAGTAGTCTACATTGTCACGTACTGATTCCAGCAGTCTGCGCTCGGTCTCGATGGCATCGCGGATATTGCCGTTGGCTATCTCGTAAAGCGGATGTCTGCGGCGTGTTTCCTTGTAGCGGCGCATTATTACTTCATCACTGCAATCAAGAAACATCACTTTGACGTTTATGCCCATATCACGCATATCTTTTACAGCGTCCTTCAGCTTCATGAACAGTGCTCCGCCGCGGACATCGGCAACGAATGCTACCTTGTCGATATTGCCCTCGGACTGAGCGCATATATCCGCAAACTTTACCATAAGCTCGGGTGGCATATTATCTATACAGTAATAACCTATATCCTCCAGCACGTTGACAGCTGTGGATTTTCCTGCTCCCGAAATACCTGTAACTACTACGAACTGCACCTCATAACTCCCCTTTACTTTATGATCGAGGGAATATCGCCCTACGCCTCGTAGGGGATATACCTTACCTCACATTCCAGCTCAATGCCCGAATCCTTGTATACCTTATCCTTGACCTGTCTGATAAGCTCCAGCACATCAGCACTGGTGGCACCGCCCTTGTTTACTACGAAACCGCAGTGCTTTTCGCTTACCTGTGCACCGCCAACGGAGAATCCTCTCAGTCCGCTGTCCTGTATCAGCTTTCCTGCGAACAGCCCTTCGCCCTCGGGCCTTTTGAAGGTACTTCCCGCACTGGGCATATTCAGCGGCTGCTTATCGCGGCGGCGGCCCATAAGGTCTACCATCTTATCCTGTATATCATCATAGCTTCCCGAAGGCAGTTCAAATTCGCCTTCGACTATAAGTTCACCGCTTGCTATGAATCTGCTGGTCCTGTACCCGAACTTCATCTGGTCGGCTTTGTATTCAAACTGTCTTCCGTCGCGGTCAACAGCTCTGCCGTACTTGATAACGTCCTTTATCTCTCCGCCGTAAGCACCTGCGTTCATAAATATGGCGCCGCCCACGCTTCCGGGGATGCCATAAGCGAATTCCAGTCCGCTGAGAGAATGCTCGAGCGCAAATCTGCAAAGCTTCAGCAAAGGACAGCCTGCCTGTGCTACGATGGTATTATCATCCTTCATATATATCTTATCCATCGAGCTTCCTATCAGGAATATTATGCCGTTGAAGCCTCTGTCATCAAACAGTACGTTTGATCCGTTGCCCAGTGCCATAGTCCTGATCCCAAGGCGGTTCGCTTCCTCCCACAGCTGTGAGATCGCATCGGGTGAATTTATATCTATCATTGCCGTACATTGTCCGCCTATACGGAAAGTGTTATGCTTATCCAGCGGCTCATCGGGGAGCACTCTGCATTCAAGCTCCTCGGCAAGGTTCAGCAATGAACGTGTATTCATATCAAGTTCTTTCACTTGTGTTTCTCCTTACTATATATTTATGTAAAGCACCGCATGGCGGAGCGTATATCATTATCAGTATGCATCCCAGTTCTTTACAGACTCCTTGGTATCCATTTCCAGACCAAGATTCTGCAGAAGCTCGGCAGCTGCGTTATAGCCCATCTTTTTATGACGGTTGTTCATGGCAGCAACTTCAAGGATGACTGCAAGGTTACGTCCGGGCTTGATGGGTATAGTCAGGCTGGGCACCTTTATGCCGAGTATGGATGCATACTCGTTGTCAACGCCCATTCTGTCATATATCTTCTTGCTGTCCCAGGGTTCGAGCTGAACTACCAGGTCTATCTTCTCGGATATCTTTACGGCACCCATACCGAACAGACGACGGGTATTGATAATACCTATGCCGCGCAGTTCAAGAAAATGCCTGATATTATCGGGGGACTGTCCTACCAGTGTCCTGCTGGAGGTCTTTCTTATCTCGACGGCATCATCAGCTACAAGACGGTGTCCGCGCTTTACCAGCTCGATTGCAGTCTCGCTCTTACCTACACCGCTCTCGCCCACGATGAGTATGCCTTCACCGTATACTTCGATAAGAACGCCGTGACGGGTGATACGGGGAGCAAGCTCAACATTCAGGTAGCCGATAAGTGCTGCGATGAACGCGGTAGTACTGTCGGCGGTACGAGCTATGGGTACCCCGTATTTTGAGGCTATCTCTATCATTTCGGGATAAAGCTCATGGCTTCTTGCAACGATGAACATGGGTATCTTAGTGGCAAAAAGTGCATCTAGCCTCTGTCTTCTTACTTCTTCATCTATGGAAGCAAGATATGCAAATTCCATGTTTCCGCATATCTGTACACGCTCGGCATTGAAGTACTCATAAAAGCCCATAAGCTGCAGACCGGGACGGTTGCAGTCGTTGTCTGTGACGATAAGCTCGTCAATGTTGTCGGGTGCATAAAGTACCTCCAGCCCGAGCTGTTTTATTATCTCGTTTACGGTAACACTGAATATCTCAGCCATAGTTATCAACTCCTTGTTATTTTTTAATACGGTCGTATTTCAGTATGTCAGATAATATTTCAAAGCCCGTTTACAGGGTTATATTCCCCTCATTCAGCATCTCCTGCGCCGCCAGCATTATGCCCATTTTGCCGCTGGGATAGGTTATACCGCCCTGTAACCATACAGCGTAAGGTTCGCGTATGGGGGCATCGGCAGAAAGTTCGATGGAAGCGCCCATTGTGAATGCACCCGCCGCCATGATGACCTTGCTCTCGTAGCCGGGCATATCCCATGCTTCGGGAGTAACATAGCTGTCAACGGGGCTGCCTTTCTGTATGCCCTTGCAGAATGCTGTCAGGTTCTTCTCGTTTTCAAGCAGGATAGATGCGATGATATCCGTCCTCTTTTCACTGCTTTCTGGAAGGGTCTTGTAACCCAGCTTTTCAAAAAGTCGGCAGGCGAAAACGGAAGTTTTCAGGGCATTTGCTACTGTCTGCGGGCAGAGGAAGAAGCCCAGAAGTATCTCTCTGTTCATGTTCAGCGAACAGCCTACTTCCTTGCCCATGCCCACGCAGGTGAGCCTGTCTGCGCATTTTTCCACAAGGTCTGCACGTCCGCAGATGTATCCGCCTGTGCTTGCTATTCCGCCGCCGGGGTTCTTTATCAGCGAACCTACTATCAGGTCAGCACCCACTGCGAGGGGTTCTTTTTCTTCAACAAATTCGCCGTAGCAGTTGTCTGTGAGTATAATTATATCGGGGTTTGCAGACTTTGCTGCCTTTATTGCTTCGCCTATAACATCAACCGTGAAAGAAGGTCTGAGTGAGTATCCTCTCGATCTCTGTATATAGCCTACCTTTGCGCCCTTAGCCGCTTTAGCTATGGCTTCAAGGTCGGGAGTTCCGTCCTCTTTGAGTTCGACGATACTGCTCTTTACGCCGAAATCTCTCAGCGAACCGCTGCCCTTGTCGCCCTCTTTGCCCACAACGCCTTCAAGGGTATCGTAGGGTGCGCCTGTGAGAAAACACAGCTCATCATCGGGGCGGAGTATACCGAAAAGCGCAGTGGAAAGCGCGTGGGTGCCGTTTACAAAAGTATGCCTTACTATTGCGTCCTCGCCGCCCAGTGCCTGAGCATACACCTTATCAGCGGTATCTCTGCCAATATCGCCGTAGCCGTAGCCCGTAGTGCCTTTAAGACAGCCCTCGCTGACGCGGTTGTCGATGAATGCTTTCAGAACTTTCTGTCCGTTTATCTCAGCGATGCGGTCTATCTCCGCAAAGACTTCTTTGCATTCGCTCTCAGCCTGAGCTGCAAGAGTAACTATTTTTTCGTCTATTCCAAAAATGTTTGTCAATTATTTCACCTCATGTAGATCTTTTTCCGGCATAGGTTTCTCAACGTTGTATATCGCACCGTACCATCTAAAAATTATTGCGTCCGAAAGCTACTGTAAGAGCAGCGAAGATCGCCAGCAGAGTGAAGTTCACTCCACCTGTGCCCGGTACGAAATATTTTGACGGGTCATTAGGATCTATCATTATTTTTTTCTTGTACATATCGAATGCAGGAGTTGAGGACGAGGAGTTTTTGAACTTCGCTTCGCAAGGATACTTTTTTCCTTTGTACTCGTATATGCAGCGAACGGTGAAGTCCCGTCTTTCGATGCCGTCATCGTCCATATATTCATTCACATCATAGTCCACAGGCTGGACTTCAACTTCTACTGTACAGTTTTTAGGGCATTTTTTGCTCTGTATGCCGGTCACCAGCACTATTACCGTCAGCACGGCAAATATCAGTGCAAGAATTGTATTGATGTTAAATCCGGAACGTGTTTTTCTCATAAGATCCGCTCCTTTGAATTGATCTCCTGTTTTTGTTATTTAATGGCTGGGCTTTTCGTCTCGTCTTTCAAGAACTGTATCTATGCCCATGGCTTTGAAACCTATCTCTTCATAATAGCTGACTCTGTGAGGTCTTGCAAAAAGCTTTACAGCTATGCCCTGCTGCCAGAGTCTTTCGCCTATCCAGTAAAGCAGAGTTCTCGCGTGCATCTTTCCTCTTTCCTCGGGGATAGTGCCTACCTGACCTACCAGTGCTATCTTGTCTATTATATACTGTATGGTAGCGGTGGTATAGTCTCCCATAAGGAAAGACTGCGAAAGTCCCCGTCTTATGCGGTGGGAGGTATCTGTCAGCCACATCTCGTAGCTGTCTTCAAGTCTGGGGAAACACTGGGCGAGTATTTTGTATACATCGTCCAGCTTCGGCAGCTCGTCCACCTCCAACTGGGGCAACTTGCCTGTGGGAGAATATGTAAATTCTGTACGCTTTTCACTGCGGTACTCATCATCGAGGAGTACTGCAAGTTTTTCGCCGTACTGCCTTTCAAGCTCCACCGAGAAAGGTTTCAGCATACGCACAAAGCCCGAAAGCTCTTCCAGCATTTCCTCGGGCAGTTCTTTGCCCTCAAATGTGGATACCATAAGCGCACTGTTGAACTCGGAGAACATACCCAGTCGCTCGCCTTTGTATTCCATGAAGAAGAACCGCAGAAAATCGTATTTCGTGCCGTATGCGAGAAAATGCGACTTTATGCGTCTGCTGTAATTATTGTCCCTGAGCCTGTTTATCAGCGCAAGGTCGATATCTTTTGTCTGATATATCATTATAAGTCCTCCGTTCGGGGGATAGGATCATTTTACTTCATGGCTATCCTTTCAGCAAACCACTTAATGCGACCGTATGACATGGTACATTTATTGATGCGTATCCTTTCCGACGCTGCGGGTGTAGGAAGAAGGATACCGTTATTTATTATTGATCCCATAAAAAATGTTTTATGGGGGTGCATCAGTGGGATAGCCATATTTTACCTTACTATACTTTGCTCAGCTGAGTTCGTTTACCAGCTGTTTGAAATGTCTGCCTCTGTCCTCGAACATACGGTACATATCAAAGCTTGCGCAGGCAGGTGTCAGCGATACGATATCGCCCTCCTCTGCATATTCGCGGGCGGTGCGCACAGCTTCTGCCATATCCTTTACGGTGATTATCTTCAGTCCGCTGCCCTTGAAATTAGGAGCAGCTTCAACTGCTGCGCGTATCTTATCCTTGGTCTGACCCATGAGTATCAGCACCTTTACCTTTTCACAGATAGGTGCAGCCATAGGTTCAAAGCTTACGCCCTTATCTGAACCGCCCTGTATCATTATCTGCTTCTGGTCAAAAGCAGCAAGACAAGCCAGAACTCTCGTGGGGCTGGAAGCTATGGAATTGTTGTAATACTTAACACCGTCCAGTTCTCTTACGAACTCTATACGATGCTCAACGCCGCCGAATTCCTTTGCTATCTTAGCAACGTTTTCGGGCTTGACCTCACCGTATGTCATAGCTATGGCAGTGAGATAGTCCTCAACGTTGTGCATACCGGGTATCTTGATATCTTTCATATGTACATATTCGGTGACTTTTCCGCGCTCGTTGTAGCACAGCATACCGTCTTCACGGAGGAATGCGCCGTTATCGGGCTTTTCCTTTATGCTGAACCATGCCAGGTCACCGCGTACTCTGTCCTGAAGACCGCGTGTCACTTCATCATCAAGGCTCAGCACAGACCTTGCGTATGCGTTCTGGTGGTCGAGGATATTGCACTTGGCAAGGGTATATTCCTCCATAGTGCCGTGAACGTTCAGGTGATTTGGGCGGATATTTGTTATGCCCGCAACATCAGGGCTTTCGCGCATGGAAATCAGCTGGAAGCTTGAAAGCTCGCAGACTACCACATCTGTCTCGGAGATAGTCTCCACCAGAGGCAGGAGCGCCTTGCCGATATTTCCGCCCAGATGTACCCTCTTGCCTTCGGATTTGAGGAATTCGCTGACAAGGGTGGTGGTAGTGGTCTTGCCGTCTGAACCTGTAAGCGCATAGGTCTTGCAGGGGCAGAGGTCAAAGAAAGTTTCCATTTCGGAGGTTATAACTATGCCTTGCTTTCTGGCTTTTGTAAGTGTAGGGTCATTGTAGTACATACCCGGTGTGCGGAAAACTATATCGCAGTTGAATATCTCATCGAGATAATCTGCGCCCAGCGCGAACTCACAGCCCTTTGCCCTGAAATCTTCGATCAGCATAGGATCGAATTCATCCTCGTCACGCTTGTCGCAGATAACGCAGTTTATACCTTTTGAAAGGAATACCTTTATAAGGTCGGTATGGCTGACGCCTACGCCTATGAAAGCTACTCTTTTATCCTTTATCGCATTGAAATACTTTTGTGCCTTGGTCATCTCGATCTCTCCTTATTTACTATGTCTTTATGCCACAGGATCGTCTGTGCACATAAACTATCTATTATATTATACACTATTTTACAGCAAAACGCAAGGGGATAAAGGAAGAAGTTTGAAAAATTCCGTCGGAGAGGCATCCCATGAGGGCCGACGATAATGAAATTCGGTCGGTAAAGCAAGAAAACCCTGCATACGCAGAAGCGTAAAACAGGGCTTTTCCAAGGATGTTTTAGTGAATGGAAACTGTAAAGCGTAAAAGTATCAGATGCCGCTGGCACCGTAGTTTGAAAGGACTCTTGCGGAAGGGTCATTAACGTTGCAGCCCTCCCATTCTTTGTTTGGCATCCAGTAATCGGTGACCATAGCACTCTGTCCCGGGTAGAACTTTTCAAATATCTCTCGGTAGAGTAGGGATTCCTTTGTGAAGGGTGCAGGGTCGGAGTACAGTGCTTTTCTTTGCAGAAATTCTTCGTCGGTGTAGTATTTTTCGGCATAGGCTTTCAGGTCGTCCACCATGGAATGACCGACTGCATCGGAAAACGCAGCTTTTTCACGCATGAGTATATCCTGAGGCAGCCAGCTGCCTTCAAAGGCATGACGCAGGAGGTATTTGCCTTTGTTGTATATGTTCATCTTCTTTTCGGGGTCGATAGCCATAACGTATCTTACAAAGTCAAGATCACCGAAGGGTACTCTTGCTTCAAGGGAGTTTACTGAGATGCAGCGGTCGGCACGAAGTACATCGTACATATGCAGTTCGTGTATACGCTTGCGGGATTCTTTCTGGAATTCCTCGGCAGAAGGAGCAAAATCGGTGTACTTGTAGCCGAAAAGCTCATCGGATATCTCACCTGTCAGCAGTACGCGGATATCGGTCTGTTCGTGTATAGCTTTGCAGACAAGATACATACCTATACTTGCACGGATAGTGGTTATATCGTATGTTCCCAGATATTTTATGACATTCTCAAATGCTCCGAGAACATCGTCTTCGCTGATGATGACCTCGGTGTGGTCACTGCCGATATACTCAGCGACCTCACGGGCGTACTTCAGGTCTATGGCATCGGTGTTCATACCTATGGCGAAGGTGCGTATGGGCTTTTCGGAACATCTGGCAGCTATGGCGCATACCAGCGAAGAATCAAGTCCGCCGGAAAGCAGGAAGCCGACCTTGGCGTCGGATACAAGCCTTTTGCTGACACCCTTGATAAGCTTTTCACGGATGTTCCTGCATACGGTTTCGAGATCATCATAGCAATATCCGTCTGTAGCCGAGATATCCTCATAACACACGAATTCTCCGTCCTTGTAGTAATGGCCGGGAGGGAATGGCATGATCTTATCACAGATATCCACCAGGTTTTTAGGCTCGCTGGCGAATACGATATCACCGCTTGATGCATAGCCGTAATACAATGGGCGTATGCCGATAGGGTCACGGGCTGCTATGAACTCCTTGTTTTCACCGTCATAGATTATACAGGCGAATTCAGCATCCAGTTTAGCGAACATATCAGTGCCGTATTCTTTGTACAGCGGCAGTATTATCTCGCAGTCAGATCCGCTTCTGAATGTGTAGCCTTTTTTTACCAGTTCCGCTTTGGTCTTTTCAAAACCGTAAAGCTCACCGTTGCAGACAGCATAGCTGCTGCCCATAATGAAAGGCTGCATACCCTCGGGGTGAAGCCCCATTATAGCAAGGCGGTGGAAACCCAACAGTCCCTCACCGAGATTTACGGTCTGGGAGTTATCGGGACCTCTGGTAACAGTTGCTGCAAATCCCTTCATAAACAGTTCTTCGTCAAAACGGCTGCCGCACCAGCCCATGATTGAACACATATCTATTCCTCCATAACAAAAAAGACAGCGTCCCCGAAAAGGAACGCCGTCGTCCGAAAAATATTTTACGCCAATATTATATCCCCATGGGATCGAAATGTCAATGCTGTATCGGAGGATTTAACAGATATTTCATATTTAACAGAAATAAGTCGGAATACTATGGTAAGAAGTCTGCCTAATGATGTAAACATATATGGTGGAGTATGGTATAATATACTAATAAGAAATGAAACGAAGCAGAAGGTCTTTTGGAAAAAGGCTTTCTGCTTTAATTTTTATGTCTTCCAAACGGTACCTGATGATGCGAACGGTCATTATGGTACACCATGCCTGAAGGCATAATGTAATGGGACAGGGTAAGTA
This sequence comes from Ruminococcus albus 7 = DSM 20455, assembly GCF_000179635.2. Classification (NCBI taxonomy): domain Bacteria; kingdom Bacillati; phylum Bacillota; class Clostridia; order Eubacteriales; family Oscillospiraceae; genus Hominimerdicola; species Hominimerdicola alba. The sequence goes on from NC_014833.1 coordinate 1,140,203, forward strand.
TTATCGACTCTGCCTATACAGAAAATTTCCGACAAAGCCCTTGAAGAATCAGACAAGTTGGGGTTTTAAGGTATTTTTGGTATTGACAAATATCTTTTTTTTGTGGTATAGTAATGGACAAGCAAGGGCGCTGTGATGAAAATTTACGGCGTTCTTTTTTTATTTTAAGGGGAGGTTGGTCCAGTGAGCAGACTATACAGAGTGCTTATCGTTGATAACAATCTGGGCACATTCGACAGGCTGAAGAAAATGTCAGTGTGGCAGGAGAATGGCTTTGAAATATATTCCAAGACATCTGACAGTGAGAATGCTGCGGCGTACTGTCTGAAAAATTCGATAGACCTTATGGTATGCTTCAACCGCTTGCCGTCAATCTCCGCTGAATCGGTCGTAAGCGCTGTCAGGAATTCATCACCCAAGACGGTGTGTCTGGCGGTAAGCCCTTTCGATGATTCGGAAAATATGCGCAAATGTTTTCTTCTTGGGGTAATAGACTACATCAACGAGCCTGTAAGTGAATCAAGGCTGAACGAAGCACTTGCCCGTGCGGCGCAACTGATAGGGAGCACTTTTGTTGCAGGGGAGTATGCACTTACGGTGGAGGAATTTATTGACGGCTGTAAGACCGAGGACGAAAAGTTCCGTGAACGTCTGCGTGAATTCCTGAAGGGATGTGAGAATACCACTGCAACTACTGAGAATGCAGCCGATCATTTTGGCTTTAACAAGGATTATTTCGGAAGGCTCTTCAAATCAAAAATGGGTATGACCTTTGGCGAGTTTTACAAGCATTTCCGTATATTATACGCTGAAAAGCTGCTTCTTTCGGGCAGATATAAGGTATATGAGGTAAGTGCGATGCTGGGATTCTCATCTGTTGATTACTTTACTACTGTATTCAAGAAAATTACAGGAAAGACACCTTCGGAGTTAAAAAAGTGATATAAAAGTCGGTATCATGCTGTAATATGTATGGCGATTGTGGTGTTGGTACAGCGGAATATATGATATGCTGTAAAAAATACATAATTATAATGAAGATAATCACAAGCCTTATAAAAATAGCGCGATTTCCCATCTTATCTTAAATAGCGGGAACGGGGACAGACCTGAAAGGTCTGCCCCTGTTTTCGTTGCCTGAGCTTTTTGGATCTGTGATCTGATATTTAACAGGTCTGCATATTTTGGGTAAATGTCTGATTTTTATAGGATATGATAAATTGACTTTTGGCTGCAGATAATGTAGAATAATATACAGTTAAGGCAATGGCGCCGTTAGCAGTTCTTGAAAAAAGGACGGCTTTCGTCATTGCTTTTTATTTTTGTTATTTTTACAGTACTTTATTTCAGGAGGTAATGACAATGTCTTATGTAGACGAAATAATTGATCAGGTAATCAAGCAGAATCCCGCAGAGCCGGAATTCCATCAGGCAGTAAGAGAGGTTCTGGATTCTATCAGACCTGTTATCGATGCAAATGAAGCAACATTCCGCAGAGATGCTCTGCTGGAAAGACTGGTTAACCCTGAGAGACAGATCAAGTTCCGCGTGCCGTGGATCGATGACAAGGGCGATGTACACGTAAATACAGGCTACAGAGTTCAGTTCAACTCTGCTATCGGTCCTTACAAGGGCGGTCTGAGACTTCACCCCTCTGTAAATCTGGGTATCATCAAGTTCCTGGGCTTTGAACAGATCTTCAAGAACAGCCTGACCGGTCTGCCTATCGGCGGCGGTAAGGGCGGTTCCGACTTTGACCCCAAGGGCAAGTCCGACAGAGAGATCATGCGTTTCTGCCAGGCTTTCATGACTGAGCTGTGCAAGTATATAGGCGCTGATACCGACGTTCCTGCAGGTGACATCGGTACAGGCGGACGTGAGATCGGCTATATGTTCGGTCAGTACAAGAAGATCAGAAACGTATTTGAGGGCGTTCTGACAGGCAAGGGTCTGACATACGGCGGTTCTCTTGCAAGAACAGAGGCTACCGGCTACGGTCTGCTTTACCTCGTTGAGGAGCTGTTCAAATCTCACGGTCAGTCCATCGAAGGCAAGACTGCAGTAGTATCCGGCGCAGGCAACGTTGCTATCTATGCTATACAGAAGGCTCAGCAGCTTGGCGCTAAGGTTGTTACCTGCTCCGATTCAACAGGTTGGGTATATGATCCCGACGGAATTGATGTTGAAGCTCTGAAGCAGATCAAGGAAGTTGACAGAGCAAGACTTACCGAGTACAAGAAGTACAGACCCAACAGTGAGTATCACGAGGGCAGAGGCGTATGGTCTGTAAAGGCTGATATCGCACTTCCTTGCGCTACACAGAACGAGCTGGGCATCGAGGATGCTAAGCAGCTGGTAGCTAACGGCGCAGTAGCAGTTTGCGAAGGCGCTAATATGCCTACTACTGAGGAGGCTACAAAGTATCTGCAGGATAACGGCATCTGGTTCGTTCCCGGCAAGGCAGCTAATGCAGGCGGTGTTGCTACTTCCGCACTTGAGATGTCCCAGAACAGCGAGCGTCTGAGCTGGACATTCGATGAGGTAGATTCCAAGCTGAAGCAGATCATGGTAAACCTCTATCACAATATCGACGAAGCTGCTAAGAAGTACGGCTTTGAAGGAAATTACGTTGTAGGTGCAAATATCGCAGGCTTTGAGAAGGTACTCGAAGCTATGAACGCACAGGGCATCGTTTAAGCAGGAGTTGAAAGCATGGTAAATTCCGAAAATACAGGTTTTCTTCCGATAGTACCGTTCGAGGGCGTACACCCCGAAATGCTCATTGTGGTATATCAGAAGAATGAAGAAACATTCGGAAGCAGCGAATATGCTGCAAACACCGAATGCTGGGATTGACCTTCACATAGGGCACGGCAGCACCGTTATTTCGATGCTGCCTAGTGCTGTTTTCGGATAAACATGGTTTTGAAAGGAGTAAGTGATGAAGAAAATACTGGTATGTCGGGAGACGGATGAACGCGAAACACGAGTATCGCTCATACCTGACGACATAAAAAGGCTCATATCCATGGGGTATGAGGTGAAAGTAACCCGCGGAGCGGGAGAAAAAAGCGGCTTCAATGACGAGGCGTATGAGAAGGCAGGCGCTGTTCTTGTATCCTCGAATGAAGCGGGATATGAGGGCAGCGAAATTATTCTGAGGATAATGAAGCCTGCATCTGCGGCAGGTATACCTTCGGGTGCGCTGCATCTTAGCTATCTTGACCCCTTCAATGAGAAGGAACTGTTAAACGATTTCGCTAAGTCAGGTGTTCAGGCAGTATCTCTGGAAATGATTCCCAGAACCACATTAGCCCAGAAAATGGACGTTCAGTCTTCACAGACCTCACTGGCAGGATATACAGCTGTAGTAAATGCAGCAGCGAAACTTCCGAAAATCCTGCCTATGATGGTAACACCCTCGGGTACTATACAGCCCGCAAGAGTGTTCATAATCGGTGTCGGCGTTGCAGGTCTTCAGGCTATCGCAACTGCTAAAAGACTGGGCGCGAGAGTTGATGCTTTCGATACACGACCTGTAGTTGAGGAGCAGGTAAAGTCCCTTGGTGCGTCGTTTGTTAAGATCGACCTGGGTGAAATGGGGCAGACTGATCAGGGTTACGCTAAGGAACTCACCCCCGAGCAGATCGCTAAACAGCAGGAAGCTCAGGCTAAGGTCTGTGAGCGTTCAGATATAGTTATAACCACCGCAAAGGTTTTCGGAAGAAAGGCCCCGCGTCTAATCGGCAAGGATGTTCTTGACAGGATGAAGAAGGGTGCTATCGTTGTGGATATGGCAGTATCTACGGGCGGAAACGTTGAAGGCTCAAAGCTTTTCGAGGACGTTGTGACCGAAAACGGAGTAACCATAATGTGCGGAGATATGCTGGAAAGACAGGTGCCATACGATGCATCGAAAATGCTTTCGGGCAACTTCTATGCGTTCCTGACACATTTCTACAACAAGGAGAGCAAGGAGCTCGTTGTTAACCTTGAGGACGAAATAATGCGCGGATGCTTGCTCACACAGGGCGGAAAGATCATCCACGAGCGTTTCAAGGGTCAATAATATTTGCGATAGTATGATCGAAAATGTTTTCGTTAAATTTTAATGGAGGTAAAGAAAAATGGCGATAGGAGAAATTCTGCTCCTGGTATTCGTATTTGTAATTGCCGGATTTTTGGGAGTTGAGCTGATATCCAAAGTCCCCTCACAGCTGCATACGCCCCTTATGTCGGGTACAAATGCGATATCGGGCATAACGATAGTAGGTGCCATATCTGCAACAGCAGTAGCGCTCCACACAGACGGTATGGTAAGCAATATTTGCGGTTTTGCAGCAATAGTACTGGCTACCATAAACGTTATCGGAGGTTATCTTGTAACAGACAGGATGCTTGGAATGTTTAAGAAAAAGGGGGACGATAAGAAGTGAATACAGATACTTTGCGCACAGTGTGTACGACAATATTCTACATGATATCGTCCGTACTTTTTATAAGAGGCATAAAGCTTCTTGGTAAGGCAGACACCGCAAGAAAGGGCAATCTGATGTCCTCGGTGGGTATGCTTATAGCAGTAGTTACAGTGCTTTTTGAAAAGCAGGTGACATCAACGATAACCTACGGTCCGGCGCAGAACGCCTATGTATGGGTGGTCGCAGCCATAGTTCTCGGCGGTGCCATAGGTGCTGTATGGGCAAAGAAGGTCGAGATGACAGGTATGCCTCAGCTGGTTGCACTGTTCAACGGCTTCGGAGGACTGTCCAGTTTACTGGTCGCATTGACACAGTACATGACCGATGATAATATAAATATATTTTCATCAATAGCCCTTGGTCTGACCATAGCAATAGGTGCGATAGCATTCACAGGCTCCATAGTTGCATGGGGAAAGCTGAGCGGCAAGATGTTCAAGAAAAACGTGACCATACCTGCAAAGAACGCAATAAACGGTCTGCTGGCAGTCGTTGGTCTTGTGGGAGTAGTTATCTACTCGCTGAGCATCGCGGGTGTTGTTGATGCATCACTCGGAAACATTGGTATAATCATTGTTACAGCGGCATACCTGATACTCGGTCTGACCATGGTAGTTGCTATCGGCGGCGGCGATATGCCTGTTATAATCTCACTGCTGAACGCATTCTCGGGACTTGCAGCTGCATTCGCAGGACTTTCCATTTCAAACTCCGTGCTGGTAGTTTCGGGTTGTCTGGTAGGTACATCTGGACTTATCCTGACCCTCATCATGTGCAAGGCTATGAACAGAACACTTTACGCACTGCTTTTCAGCAGCTTCGGTGCTGCCAAGAAGGGTGCAGCAGGCGAGCAGAAAGAGCCGAAATCCATGTCTGTTGAAGATGCATATCTTATTCTTGAAGCTGCAAGCAGTGTAGTATTCATCCCCGGTTACGGCATGGCAGTTGCGCAGGCACAGCACGCAGTCAAGGAGCTTTGCGACAAGCTTGAGGCAAACGGCGCTGAGGTAAACTTTGCTATCCACCCTGTTGCAGGACGTATGCCCGGTCACATGAACGTACTTCTTGCGGAGGCAAACGTACCTTACGAGCAGCTGAAAACTGCCGATGAGATGAATCCTCAGATGTCAAACACCGATGTTGCCATTGTTATCGGTGCAAACGACGTTGTAAATCCCTCTGCGATAAATGATGAGAGCTCTCCTCTTTACGGTATGCCCATAATCAACGCATACGAGGCAAGGACAGTTTTCGTGCTGAAGCGCGGCAAGGGTACAGGTTTCTCGGGTGTTGAGAACCCGCTGTTCACAAATGACAACACTGTTATGATCTACGGTGATGCAAAGAATACTGTGGCTCAGCTGGTCAGTGAGTTTGAGGAATAAATGCATTGGGGCTTGATTCCCCGATCTTAGGGGGAGTATTATGACCTTTCATATCGGCGACAGAATAGAGCTTGCGGGCTTTGGGAAGGTGTCTGTTGAAGATACACCTGAGGATCTGCAGAACAAAACTGATAATGATGCGGATATTGTTCTGAAAAACGCTCTTGTGGTTGACAGCACTGGTGTTTATCCTGCGGATGTAAGTATCTCGGACGGTGTTATAGTGTCGGTAGGTACTTCGCAGAATGCCATGAAGACCTATGATGCGGATGGTTATGTGCTTACGGCAGGAAGGATATTTACGGGAAAAGTTTCGGAGGCTGGCAACGCTGAGGAACTGCTTTTCAGCGGATATTCTACCGCTATATTTGAGCTTGACTGCGGACGGGAAAGGGTAGCTGAGGTGCTGATGGAGAAAAATTCTCTGCCTGTCAATCTGGGCTTTATACCTTCTGCAGACAGCTGCAGATGCTTTGTTTCTGATGATTTCTGTCCTGTTTTGGATCGTGGGTCACATACTGACTTTGAAGGTGAAAACTCCGATATCATGAGGAGGATAGCCGAACAGACGATCCTTCCTGCTTTCAGGTGCGGTATATCTTCTCATGTGGGTACGATAGAGGTCGGAAAGCTGGCAGACTTGTTTTTATGGCGGCCTGAGGAATTTTTCAGGAAACCTGCAAAAATATTTAAAAGCGGCAGACTTGTTTTTGACAGTACCCTGACTGACCGACGTGATATTGTATATTCATTACTTTCGTGCAGTACGGAGTGGGGAGTCCGCAATCCATGTGCGTTCTTCACTTCTGTTGGTGCAGCAAAGGGCTATCTTGGCAGACGTATGGGCTGTGAGCGTAATGTTATAGCCGTGGAAGGCTGATTTATTCAATGCATATCTAAAGGGACAGCTTCGGCTGTCCTTTTTATGTTTGATATTGATTTATACATAAAAAAGGTGTATAATCATTTCTGGTGATGATATGAAAGATATGAAAAAAGAACTGGCTGTTTTTTCGGGAGCACTGATATGCTGCTTTTTGTGGGGGAGTGCTTTTCCTGCCATAAAGATCGGTTATGAGCTGTGGCATATAGGTGACGATGAGACGTGGAAAGTAATACGTTTTGCGGGGATAAGGTTTTTTATTGCGGGGATACTTGTCATACTGTTTGCTAGTATTATTCAGAAAAAACTGCTGCTGCCGCGGCGTGATGAATGGGGCAGTATAATGTTCCTGAGTTTATTCCAGACTATCGGTCAGTATATTTTCTTCTACCTTGGACTGGCTCATACTTCGGGCGTGAATTCGGCTGTTGTGGATTCACTTACAAATTTCTTTGCAATAATAATAGCGAGCATAGTATTGCACATGGAAAAGCTTACACCCCGGAAGATAGCAGGATGTATGCTTGGTATCGCAGGGGTGGTTATGGTACAGATCTCGCCTGCGGGCTTCACTTTCAGTCCTGCAGGTGACGGACTTGTGGCGCTTTCTGCACTGTGTTACGGTGTTTCTTCGACTATGATAAAAAGGTATTCTGCTGAGCATGATACGGTACTTTTCAGCGGATGGCAGTTCATGTTTGGCGGGGCTGTGATGACGGCGGCGGGTCAGGCGGGAATACTCTTCGTCGGAGATAGTTCGTCAGAAACAAATCCAGTGACGTTTGGAGCTGCTGCGGTGCTTATCTATCTGGCGCTGGTTTCCAGTGTTGCGTATACGCTTTGGGGCATACTTCTCAGGAATAATGATGTATCGAAAATATCGGTCTTCGGATTTATGAACCCTGTTATCGGTGTAATGCTTTCTGCTGTTTTGCTGGGAGAGGCAGATACACTTGGGATAAAATACGCAGCGGCACTTTTGTTGATATGTGCCGGTATTATCATAGTAAATCGCAAAAGCGCATCCCATAAAGGAGCGTAGAAAAAAGTTGATTTGTGAAAAGAATATGTCATATCTCTTGAAATTTCATTTTCTTTGTGATATAATAAATATATAATGAAGCTAATATTGCTTGATTAATGTATAATTTCTTTAAAAATCCCAAATAAATTTACCGATGCAGTTAATATATGTTGATATGAAGAAAATGGAGGAAGCAAATGGATCTTCAAAATGTTGTTGACAGCTTTTCCACAGCAGCCTGCGTAGTTTCTGTGGAGATGCTTCCGGATGGACATAGGGGAAAATTCCGCATTGTTACGGGCAACAGAGCTTACCTTGACACAATTGAGCGTCCTATGAATAATGTTCAGCTGCTCACAACAAAATTTGAACCGAACAGTGAGTATACCAAATACATGGAACGCGATCTTAACTTCGAGGATTCGTGTTATCGTGCAGCGGTTGAAAATAAGATCGTACACGCTTATGCACATCCGGCAAGATTTGATGTGTGGTTCAATATGTCTTTTCTGCCGCTAAGGTCAGATATACCGGGGATATATTATTGTATATATATGATGGAGATCAATTTCAAGCCTGAGGCTAAAAGATTGTCTGCCATCTCACCTGATATCGCATCTGCGGTACTGGAAACTTGCATCAAGCTGAGGAGTAATGCGGATATCGGATCTATAATGAGCGATATATGTGAAGATATACGTGAGCTTTGTGATTCCGAGCTTTTTTGTATACTGCTGATGGATGCGTCAAAGCGTTCGTGTTCTGTACTGGGCGAAGCTCTTTCTGATGATACAGATCTGGTATATATGGAGAATTTTTTGGATGATGGCTTTTATGATATTGCAGAATCATGGAAGGATACCATAGCAGGCAGCAACTGTTTGATAGTCAAGAATGAGTCTGATATGGAAGTAGTACGTGAAAGGAATCCTGTATGGCACGATTCGATAACGAAGGCAGGCGGCAGGACCATAGTACTTTTCCCGCTTGAATTCAGGAATAAAGCGCTTGGATATATCTGGGCATTGAATTTCAGCGCCGAGGTAGCAGACACGATCAAGGAAACACTTGAGCTTACCTCATTCATACTGGCATCTGAGATATACAGTTACAAACTGATGGATAAGCTGCAGATACTGAGTTCAAGGGATATGCTGACAGGTGTTATGAACCGCAATGAGATGAACAACTATGTCGATAAGCTTGTTGATATCGGTGAAGAAAGATCGGTTGGGGTTGTATTTGTCGATCTTAACGGACTTAAAATGGTAAACGATTCCCGTGGCCATACGTCGGGAGATACACTGCTTAAAAATGCAGCTGCTGCGCTGCAGGAGGTATTTGATGTAAGGGATATCTTCAGGGCAGGCGGCGATGAATTTGTTGTGATCCTCCTTGGTGTGACCGAGGAAGAGCTGCGAAAAAAAGTGGATGAGCTGAGAGAAGCTTCGGATAAATACATGGATCTGGTATTTGCTATCGGTCAGGCTTATGAGAGCGATGTGGGAAATGTTCGTAAGGCACTGCATACAGCAGATGAGAATATGTATCTGGATAAAAAGCACTACTACGCGCTCCACCCCGAAAGAAAACGTCATTAGCGGATAGAATTGGATTAATGAAAAAAAGGATCGTCGGAGTAAGACGGGTATCCATATAGAAGATTTGCCCCAAAGCACTTTATTGTGCTTTGGGGCATTTTTACTCAGGTGTTAAGATAAATCAGAATTTAGCTATATATTTTATTATCTATAAAATGTTCTGCGGCGGCTTCATATAATTCCAATGCGGACAGGGATTGGCTATTTGAAAGTTCTTCATAAAATCTAACATATTTTTGCTGTTCATTAAAAAGCTTTGTATCCCCCATGATTTTTTTAAGGTAATACTCTGCTAATCCTTCAGTCAGATCCCATGTTTCAAAAAACGCATCTATATTACCCGGAGCTTTAATTAACAGAAAAATTATAAATTCGTGTCCTATAAAATAAAAGGCATCTGTGTACGTTTTTTCTATACAAAACATATCTTGTTCGTTTGAAATATTTATTGCCTCTGCACCGCCCGCAACTGATGTAACAAGAGTTGCTATAAAATACTCGTTTTCTAAATTACCTACAAGTCTTTCAGCTTTTTCGGTAAACGATGATCTTTCAAAAAGATCAAGTAACTCCGGTATGTATTGCTCTATTTTCTTTTTTTCGGATTCCCATATATTTTCAATGTAATAGTCATAGTGCTTGACCATGATCTCTGAGATCTCAATAATTATCTCGGTATAAGGTATAAGTGCGCTCTCTATATTATCCGGAATATTGCCGTTGATAATATCGTTGCCTAATTGTATCAATCCGCTATAATATTCCTTTGCCGAAACATAAGCACAGGCAGGCTGAGAAACTATTATGCCGAACAATATACCGCAATGCTGTCCTCCGCAAACAGTCAGCAGGTCTTCATTTTTTTTGATCACAGACAGATCCTCCGGAGGATATATTTCACGATATTTTGCACCATATTCGTTATCGTAACCGCACTTTGCGGTCGATAACATATGAAAGACATAATTTGTATCTTTATTTGCAGCAAAGCGTATTTTGTTCATTTTTATTTTCTCCTTACAAATTCCGGTTTATATTCGTAACAATTATAGCATAGCATTGCTGCATTGTCAATAAAAACGCTATAGTACTTCTGACTGTAAATCAGAAATACTATGGCTTAAAACTTCTATATGAGTATCTTTCTTATGGTGCCGACAATACTTTTTTGGTATGGCTCTGCAGAGATGAGTACAATAAAATGTACGACATACATCGATATTATCCAACATGATACGTGTCTTTACTTTTTCTGAGGTATGTGATATAATATAAAGCGGAAAACGGATCGTTGGTATATTGAACGATCAGAGCTATTATTGCCGTGATGTAAGGAGAGAATGTTATGATATTACAGGGTAAATGTGTTGTTATCGGAGTTACAGGTTCTATAGCAGCCTATAAGATACCGAATCTGGCGCGTATGCTGAAAAAACAGGGGGCAGATGTTGAGATACTTATGACCCCTAATGCTTGCAATTTCATACATCCATTAACTTTTGAAAGTCTGCTGGGGCATAAATGCCTGGTGGATACGTTTGACAGAAACTTCCAGTACTCTGTGGAACACGTTGCTGTTGCAAAAAAGGCAGATGTTGTAATAATTGCTCCTGCTTCGGCAAATGTTATAGGTAAGGTGGCTTCGGGTATTGCTGATGATATGCTTACAACTACAGTAATGGCGTGCACCTGTCCAAAAATAATCTCACCTGCTATGAATCACAATATGTTCCATAATCCCATAGTACAGGATAATATTGAAAAACTTCGCGGATACGGCTATAGTATTGTTGAACCCGCAAGCGGTATGCTTGCTAACGGTGACAGCGGTGACGGAAGGATGCCCGAGCCTGAGGTCCTGTACGAATACGTGCTGCGCGAGATAGCCTGCGACAAGGATATGAAGGGCAAAAAAGTTCTTGTTACAGCAGGTGCTACCCGTGAATCAATTGATCCTGTGCGGTTCATCACTAATCATTCCAGCGGTAAAATGGGTATCGCCCTGGCTAAGGCTGCGATGCTGAGAGGTGCAGACGTTACCCTTGTGGCAGGTCATACAGAGGCTCAGCTTCCGCCTTTTGTAAATTATATACCTGTGGAAAGTGCGGAGGATATGTTCAATGCTGTAACGCAGCTGTCCGATAAACAGGACTTTATTATCAAGGCAGCAGCCGTAGCCGATTATACTCCAACGACAACAGCAGATAATAAGCTTAAAAAGTCGGATAAAGATATGGTGATCGAGCTCAAACGCACAAAGGATATACTAAAATATCTTGGAGAACATAAGCGTGAGGGACAGAAGATATGTGGTTTCTCAATGGAAACCGAGAATGTTATAGAGAATTCGTCCAAAAAACTTCACAGCAAAAATTGCGATATGATATGTGCTAATTCTTTGAAAACTGCAGGCGCAGGCTTTGGAGTTGATACAAATGTAATAACAATGATTACAAGGGAAGGTTCTGAAGAACTACCGCTGATGACAAAGGAAGAAGCTGCACATAAGATCCTGGATAAACTGATGGAAATGTAAAGGAATATCTTATGAAAAGAATACAGATATTTGAAAACGGTATAAACGTTGTATTTGAAATAACCGACAGGCAGGAGATCAGGCTGTTACACTTTTCGGCACTGCCGTTTGATGAAAGCACAATGACTTCAAGAACCGGCAATTCGGGATTCAGCCTTGTTGAACTGCAGGTGAGCGGTATAGACAGGGCAGGAGAACGTCATGGCAATAAGTATATCATTACGGCACCCGGATATCGCATGAAATATAAGGATCTTAAAGACACGAATAATGCGATCGGACGTAAGCTTGAAATAATATGTTATGATGAAGAAACGGGTCTTGAAACTGTATCACATATGCAGTTCTATTCGGGTACATCCGTTGTAAGGACATGGACCGATGTCAACAATTGCGGTACTGAAAAATGGACAATTGAATATGTATCGTCATTTTCCGTGACGGGTATTGAAAAGGAAGGGCTGCTGTCACAGGACGAGAAGATGCGGATAGGCATCTGCCATAACTCATGGCAGAGAGAGCTTCAGTGGCAGTTCTACAGCCTTGAACAGGTAGGACTCGGGCTGTCGCAGCCTGCTGGTTTTCAGCATTCTTCCAAGGTGCTTGGTGTGACAAATGTTGGTAACTGGTCGGCTAAGGAGTATATCCCCATGGGGTATCTTGAAAACACTGAAACCGCATCAGCGATGATGTGGCAGATAGAGCATAACGGCTCGTGGCACTGGGAGATCTCTGACCGAGAGGGACATTTGTATCTGCAGCTTTCGGGACCATCGGAGATAGAATCACATTGGTCTAAGGAACTGGAGCCCGGAGAAAGTTTCAGATCTGTATACTGCGGAGTATGTGCAGTAAAAGGCGGTTTTGATGAAGCTGTAGCAGAAATGACGAGGTACAGGCGGCTTATAAGACGCAAAAACCGCGATAATATGCGGCTGCCTGTAATATTCAATGATTATATGAACTGTCTTTGGGCTGACCCCACTACAGAAAAAGAACTGCCGCTGATAGATGCTGCGGCTGAAATGGGATGCGAATATTTTTGCATTGATGCAGGCTGGTATGCAGACGGTGTATGGTGGGACTGGGTCGGTGAATGGCAGGAAAGCAGGAAAAGATTCCCGAATGGTCTGCGTGAGGTCACTGACTATATCCGCAAAAAAGGTATGATACCCGGTGTGTGGCTTGAGATCGAAGTTATGGGTATAAAATGCCCTATGGCAGATGAACTTCCTGATGAATGGTTTTTTGTAAGACACGGAAAAAGGGTGTTCGACAGAAGCAGATACCAACTGGATTTCCGCGTACCTGCGGTGCGTAAGCACTGTGATGAGGTGATAGACAGACTGGTGCACGAATACGGTGTAGGGTACATAAAAATGGACTATAATATCGAGCCGGGCATAGGTACGGAAAACTGTTCCGACAGCTTCGGTGATGGTCTGTTGGAGCATGAGAGAGCCTATTTAGCGTGGCTTGACGGCGTTTTTGAACGTCACCCGAAGCTTATTATCGAAAATTGCTCCAGCGGTGGTCTGAGGATGGACTATGCTTTGCTTTCACGATGCTCGATACAGTCCACTTCGGATCAGGATGATTATCGGAGATATGCGACTATTGCTGCTAACGCTCCTACGGCGGTGTGTCCGGAACAGGCTGCCGTGTGGTCTTACCCGCTTACTTCGGGTGACAAAGAAGAGGTCGTATTCAATATGGTGAATGCGATGCTTTTACGTGTCCATCAAAGCGGACACCTTGCAAATCTTGATCCTGAACGAAAGGCTCTTGTCAAAGAGGCGCTTGATGTTTATAAAACTATAAGGGACGATATTGCGTCGGCTGTACCTTTCTATCCATTGGGAACATCAAGCTTTTCTGATAACTGGACAGTTCTTGGTCTGCGTACTGATGACAGGATATATCTTGCGGTATGGCGCAGGGAAGGGACGCAGAACTGTATCATTCCCGTCGGTGATGTTTTTGATGATGCAGAGGCAAGGTGCATATATCCTTTATTTAACGAGGAAAAATTTGCTTATGATACAATAAAAGGGACTCTTTCTGTGTGCTTTGATAATGCTTACACTGCACGCCTTTTTGTATTGGAAAAGAAGTAATAGCTTCTTTCAGCTGTATAGCTGAAAACTGTGACCGTTCATCGGTCAGATATTGCTGTGTTTTGTTATGGACAGAAGGGAGAAAATATGGACATTAAAATACCGCGATATGTAACTGCGGTCATAGAAATACTTGAACAGAACGGATATGAAGCTTATATCGTCGGGGGCTGTGTGAGAGATGCGATGATGGGTGTTGAACCCCATGATTACGATGTTTGCACTGATTGTACCCCTGATGATATGGTGAAAATATTCAGTGGATTCCACACCATTGAAACGGGACTGAAACATGGTACGCTGACGGTAATGTCAGAGCATATGCCTGTAGAGGTCACAACGTATCGCAGCGACGGGGAGTACACCGATCATAGAAGACCCGATTCGGTAAAATTTGAAACTGATCTTAAAGAAGATCTGAAACGCAGGGATTTTACTGTAAATGCGATGTGCTTTAATCCCAAAAATGGTACAGTTGATCTTTTCGATGGCAGAAATGATCTTAATGAAAAGGTCATACGATGCGTCGGTAACGCAGAGGACAGATTTGATGAAGATGCGTTGCGAATTATGCGAGCGCTCAGGTTTGCATCGACTCTTGACTTTCGGATAGAAGAATATACAGCTGCAGCTATGAGAAAAAAATCCCATCTGCTGAACGCAATTTCTGCTGAACGTATATTTTCAGAGCTTAAAAAGCTTCTGTGCGGTAAAGCTGTATGCAGGATAATGTTGGAATATTCCGATATAATCGGTGTTATACTTCCTGAGATCATCCCGTGCATAGGATGTGAACAAAACAATATACACCATTGTTACGATGTTTACGAGCATATCTGTCACAGCATCAAATACATTGAAGCTGATGAAGATCTGCGCCTGACTATGCTTTTTCACGACATCGGCAAACCGCAGAAGAAAGTCACCGATGATGATGGTGTCGATCATTTCAAGCTGCACCAGCTTTGCAGCGGTGATATCGCAGAAGCTGTTCTTACACGTCTTAAAAGCTCTAACAAGACTTTAAAAAGGGTGAGATCCCTTGTGATCGAACACGATAACAGGATATACCCGAAACGTCGTTCTGTCAAGAGATTTATTTCAAAATATGACCATGAGTTTTACGTGGATTGGCTGAAAGTGCGAAGAGCGGATACTCTGGCTCAGTCAGAATATATGAGGGCTGAAAAACTGGCTGAACTGGATCAGCTGGAAAAGCTTGGCGAAGAGATCAAAGAAGAAATGTGCTGTCTTAAAACATCAGACCTTGCGATCAATGGTCACGATGTGATAGCGCTGGGATTCAAAGGTGCAGAGATAAAAAATGCACTGAATGCTGCTCTTGATGCGGTTATCGACGAAGTGATCGAAAATGAACGTGATGCCCTGCTTGGTTATCTGAAGGAGAATTTCAATGCATAGCCGAACTTTTAATTATTTGAGATGGGCGGCTCTGATCGCCTTCTGTATTGTAATATTTGTTTTTTCGAGTTTTCGTGCGGACGAATCAACTTCGCAAAGCAACAGGATAGTTGATGCTATCATTGAATTTGTTTTCACTGATTTTGAGCATAAGCCGCTGCCTGAACAGGCAGCTGTTACCTCTTTGCTTACGGTGCTTGTTAGAAAAGGCGCACATTTCAGTGAATATGCTCTGCTTGCCAGTCTGGCTTTTATGGCATTTTATGGTATAAAAAGCAGTTTTCTCAGATGGTTCAGCGCTGTGGGATTTGCGTTCTTATATGCTTGTTCGGATGAATTTCATCAGACCTTTGTGCCGGGGCGTTCGGGTATGATCCGTGATGTGATAGTAGATACTTCGGGGGCTGTATTCGGGGCTTTGATAGCGTGCTTTATCGCTGTATTTCTTACTGCACGAAGTATCATTAAAAACTATAAAAATATGTGATATAACTTATTTTTCCGGTTTTGCGCCTTGTGTTTATAAGGCGCTTTTTTTGTACATCGGATCATATATGTTATAAAATTTTGTTATGATTATCTCACATGAAATAATGTCTGGAATTGTATGATGTGCACATTCTTTTTGCTGTATTAACTGCATTTATTGACATTTAATATTGTTTGTTATATAATAATAGTAGGTTTAGAAAGTGTGGTGTCGGCATTATGGGTAAATTTAATGTGCAGACTATTTTCAAGGCGGTTCAGAGAGGGACTGGTCTGGAAAAGCACAGTGAGTATGTCAAGGATTACTTCTTTGATGCAAATATGAGAGCCAGCATATATATGTCGATAATGGTTATTGTGCTTGAGGTCTGGATGATAATCAGGACGACACGAACACTGATCATCAATGATCTGATGGGGAAGTTTGGCCATTATTTTGAAAAATACTACATAAACTATATCATTCTTCTTCTTGCGGGTATCGTCATGTTTGTTTATGCCACCCGCTACCTGCGCCGCGGTAAAGGCAGAAAATGGCTTGGAAATCTGATAAAACTGGCATTCTCGGCTATATGTATATATTTTGGTATCAAGATATCCATACAGGATTATCAGAAAGGCGAGCAGATACTTACTTTTTTAACTATGGAGCTGTTTGTTGTATGCCTTCTTACATGGCGGCCGTGGGTCGGTTTTTCAATACTCACTTCGTCTTATGCGATATTCTTTTATATACTCTCACGTATGGAAGCTCCGAATACGGGGGAGGTCGGGTTAACACTGGCTACGCAGATCAATGGTTTTACTATGTGGCTGTCGACTATGGTCTTCTGCGTTTCAAATTATAATAAAACGCTTTCTCAGGCATTGAAGGATGAGCGACTTGAAAAGATGAACTCTCACCTTAGACGCATATCTGTTGAAGATGAACTTACCGGTATACATAATATGCTGTATTTCAGGAATGAGGCTGAAAAGCTTCTCGGTTATGTTACCACCGACAAGGAGAATGCGGTATTCCTGTTTTTTGACATTGAGAATTTCAAATCTTTCAATGAAAAATACGGTTTTCGCAGCGGAAACGAACTGCTGAAAAAGGTAGCACATATGATAGAGGATGCCTACCCGAATTCGCTGGTATCCAGGTTTTCGGATGATCATTTCGTGGTGCTGACCCATGCTGATGGATGTCGGGAAGCTGCTGACAAGCTTTCCGAAGAGATCAGCTCTCTGCAGAATGAAGTTCATCTGCAGCTTAAATGCGGCGCATATCAGATCACGAATGATGAAACAGATCCCAGCCTTGCTTGTGACAGGGCAAGATTTGCCTGCAACAGCATAAAGAAACACTTTGATGACAATTTCAGATTTTACGATAAGATGCTGGAGGATAAATTCCAGCTGAAGCAGTACATTGTTAATAGTATCGATAATGCTATAGCAAACAACCATATAAAGGTGTACTATCAGCCTGTGGTATCTACGCGAACAGGAGAGATAGTCGGGCTTGAAGCGCTTGCCAGGTGGATCGATCCAAGGTACGGTCTGCTGCCGCCCGGTGCTTTTATAGAGATACTTGAGGAATACAGACAGATACACAAACTGGATATCTGTATCATAGATACGGTGTGCCGTGATTATCGTGAAGCCTGCGAGAGTGGTGAAGTGGTAGTACCGGTATCACTTAACTTTTCAAGGCTTGATTTTGAACTTTGTGATATCGTTAAAGAGCTTTCATACAGGGCTGAAAAATACGGAGTGCCAAAGGAATTCCTTGATGTGGAGATAACCGAGAGCGCACTTGTAGACAGTCAGGGCGCTATGAAGAAAGCCATGGCAGAACTTCGTGCGTTAGGATATAAGGTTTGGCTTGATGACTTTGGAAGCGGATACTCTTCAATGAATGTTCTGAAGGATCACAGTTTTGATGTATTGAAGATAGATATGAAATTCCTTTCGGGGTTTGATGAAAATCCCAAGACAAAGCTGATAATCAACAATATTGTGGCACTTACCAAGGAGATAGATATGATATCTCTGACAGAGGGTGTTGAAACTAAGGAGCAGTTTGAATTTCTTGCTTCTATCAACTGTGACAGGGCGCAGGGCTATTTGTTCAGCAAACCTGTACCTATTGAAAAACTGCGTGAGCGTGCTGCAAAAGGAGAGTTGAAATTCTCCGAGGAATACAGACTACTGCACCTATAAGACGATTTGATGAAAAAGACATAAAAGGAGACAACATGATAAATGATATTTTTGATGAGCCTCTGGTGATCGAATGCGATAATATCAGGCTCAGACCCATAATGGAAGAAGATGCGGATGATCTTTACGAGATATTCTCAGATGATCAGGTGATGAAGTACTATGACCTTATGCCGCTGAAAAACCGCGATGAGGCAGACAGTCTTGCGAGGATGTTCATAAGAAGCCTTAAAGACAGGTCTATGGTGCGCTGGGGCATAGAGGAAAAATCCAGCGGAAAGCTCATTGGTACCTGCGGTTTTTTCTGTATCTCGGAACTGAACAAAAAGGCTGAGCTGGGTTATGAACTGAGGCGTGATCGCTGGGGCATGGGGATAATGTCCGAAGCATTGAGCGCTGCTATGAGGTTTATTTTCACAAAAACGGATATCAACCGCGTTGAAGCATTTGCAGAAGTACCGAATGTGGCATCTATGAAACTGCTGGACAAGCTGGGCTTTGTGAATGAAGGTACACTTCGCCAGTATGAAAGATGCAGGAATGCTCTGATAGATGTAACGATATGGAGCTATCTCAGGATAGACGGAAAATATTAGTATATCATATATAAAAGGCACTTCCTTTTGCGGGAAGTGCCTTGTTTTCGTTATTTTGTCTTTTCTGCGTAAATGGCTGCAACTTCATCGATGTCACCTGCGGCTATCAGTTCACCGTGTTCAAGGAGTATCGCTTTGTTGCATATCCTCTTTACCTGTTCAAGGGAGTGGGACACGAAAAGTACAGTCACGTTAGACTTGAACATACTCATTATCTTGGCTTCGCTCTTTTTGCGGAACTTTGCGTCACCGACTGAGAGTACTTCGTCAAGTATCAGTATATCCGGTTCGACCTGAGTAGCTATTGCAAATCCAAGCCTTGTTTTCATGCCCGATGAGTAGTTCTTTATGGGTACATCGATGAATTTTTCAAGCTCTGCGAACTTTACTATATCATCGAATTTTTTGTCAACGAATTCCTTTGAATAGCCCAGTACTGCGCTGTAAAGATAGATATTCTCGGCACCCGTGTACTGAGAATCAAAACCTGCACCGAGTTCAAGCAGAGGAACAAGTCTGCCGTGTCTGATGACTTCGCCCTCGGTAGGCTTGAAAACGCCTGCTATAACTTTCAGCAGGGTACTTTTGCCTGCGCCGTTAAGTCCGAGTATACCTACACGGTCGCCTTTTTCTACTTTGAAATTTACATTTTTAAGCGCCCAGAATTCGTTGTATTTCAGCTGACCTTTCAGCATTTTTATCACGTATTCTTTAAGGCTGTCAAGTTTTTCCTGACTGAGGTTGAACTTCATGCCGACGTTCTTTACCTCTATCGCATAATTAGACATTGAGTATTCCTTTCATTATGCCCTCTATGCAATCATGCAAAGAGGGCAGATGTTTTTATATATGAAGAATAAAATTATCCTGATGTTTCTTGAACATCAGTACGCCGACTATAACGGAAAGCACACTTACCGCCGCAGGCATTATCACCCATGCGGGAGAAGCGAACATATTCTCGCCGTATATTGCGGCTCTGAAATCCTTGATTATCGCATACAGCGGATTCAGCTTGAATATCCACTGATTAGCATTCAGCTGTTCGGGTACATAGAAGATAGCGCAGGTGTACATTATAAGCATCAGCGCAACATCCCAGAGATACTCAAGATCACGGAAGAATACCGACATGGTGGATAGTATCATGCCTGCCCCGAAGGTGAGCAGGAAAAGCATCATAAGGGGTACGATCGCTGTGAATATCCATAGCGTAGGCTTTACGCTGAAAACAAACATAGCGCCCACAAGCACTATCAGCGATATCGCAAATATAACAAAGTTGAAAAGCACGCCCGAAAGCGGGTAAATGTATTTTGGTACATATACTTTTTTTATCATGCCGGCGTGCTGCCGTATCGACTTCATGGCGTTTTTGGTTCCAGTTGAAAAACAGGTGTAAAGCAATCTGCCTGTCAGTATATAAACAGGAAAGCTCTTATCGCCTTTCTGGAAGAATTTGCCGAATACCAGCGAAAGCACACAGGTAGTCAGCAGCGGTTCGAGCAGTGTCCATAAAATACCAAGATATGAACGGCGGTATTTTAGCTTGATGCCTTTCTTTACTAATTCTTTCAGTAAAAAACGGTATCTTTTGAAAGTTTCTATCTGTTCTTTAAACATATTTTACCTCTCGATCGGTCATGCCTGTCGGCACAACATCTTTATATATATTACCATAACGGCAAATCAATGTCAACTATATATTCGCACAAAAAAGCAGAGGTGCTTGTGCGGTATTATGTTGAAAAATAGGCTTTTGTATCGTATCTGTCAGCCTTCGGAACAGAGGATATTTACATTTTCTGACATATAAATATGTTCGCAGAAAAAATTATAACGTATAGTATTGACAAATCGGAAATCTTCGGGTATAATAAGCCATGTCAGCAGGACAAAGATAAAAATACGAAAGGACGGTGAGTCAGATGAAAAAGATATATCAGTTTAGTAATGCAAACAACATAATATTACAGGAGACTCGCCGGTGCAGTCAGCGTTAAGCTGGAAAAATTTAGCATACAGGGTGTGTTTCCATATGGGAGCACACCTTTTTTTATGCCGTTTACTATAATTGCACCGACAGCTTAATCAATTGACAGACACAAAGGAGATAAATATGTTTGAATTAAACGGAAAGTACGGTACCGCAAAGGTATTCACCGATATATGCGATGAAACTGCCGTATCACAAATAATAGAGCTTATGAACCAGCCCATGTCCGAGGGACAGAGGGTGCGCATAATGCCCGATGTCCATGCAGGTGCGGGTTGTACCGTGGGTACTACCATGACCATAACCGACAAGGCTGTGCCGAATCTTGTGGGTGTGGATATCGGATGCGGTATGGAAACAGTTAAGCTGAAAGAAAAGCACATCGAGGTTCAGCAGCTGGATAAGCTGATATACCGCGAGATACCCTCGGGGTTCGATATACGTAAGAAGCCTCACCGCTTCAATAACAAGATAGACCTGACCGAGCTTTACTGCTATGAACACATTGATCATAACAAGGCGATACACAGCCTTGGTTCTCTCGGGGGAGGAAATCACTTCATCGAAGCTGACAAGGGCAGTGATGGCGGGGTGTACATCGTTATACACTCGGGTTCCCGTCATCTGGGGCTTGAAGTTGCAAAGTTCTATCAGGAGGAAGCATACAAGCGCCTGAACGGCTGTGCAAAATCTGATATCGATGCGCTTATTGCACAGCTTAAGGAAGAGGGCAGGGATAAGCAGATCCAGACCGAGATAACCAAGCTGAAAAACACCAAGCACACTGATGTTCCAAAGCAGCTTGCATATACCGAGGGTGAACTTTTTGAGCAGTATATACATGATATGAAGATAGTTCAGCAGTTCGCCATGCTGAACCGTCAGGCGATGATGGACGAGATAATCGACGGAATGAGCCTGCACGTAAAGGAGCAGTTCACGACCATACACAACTACATCGATACCGATAATATGATACTGCGAAAGGGTGCGGTGTCGGCACAGGCTGGGGAAGTTCTGCTGATACCCATAAATATGCGTGACGGCAGTCTTATCTGTACAGGCAAGGGAAATCCCGACTGGAATTATTCCGCACCCCACGGCGCAGGCAGGATACTGTCACGCTCGGCCGCAAAGGCTCAGCTGACACTTACGGAGTTCAAGAGAGAAATGAAAGGCATATACAGCACATCGGTAAGCTCGGCTACCCTTGACGAGAGCCCCATGGCGTACAAGAGCATAGATGATATAGTCGGCAATATAGGCGATACCTGTGAGATACAGGATATCATCAAACCCATATACAACTTCAAGGCTGGCGAAGCCGAGGAGCACGGACGTACAAGAATGAGATAGGAGGACATATGGAAGATAAATTTATACCATACGAAAAGATGAGCGCCAAAGAGCGCAGAAAGATTGATAACAAGCGCCGCGGTACATGGGGCGGTATGGTACCTGTAACACGGACAGTTCCGAGCGGAAAAACCTATACACGCAAGATAAAGCATAAAAACAGCGCTTTTGATCAGTGAAAAACATATAATAATGCCCCGAAGCGAGATCATGGTGATCGCTTTGGGGCATTGTAATGTTATTTCTGTCTGTAAGTGCTGAGGAAGTCCTTCATCTCTGCCATCGACAGTTTGAGCTGATCGATGCAGGGAAGGTATACTATCCTGAAGTGGTCGGGCTGTTCCCAGTGGAATCCGCCGCCTGCCACGAGAAGGATCTTCTTTGTTCTCAGCAGGTCGAGAACGAACTGTTCGTCACTGGTGATGCCGTACTTCTTTGCATCTATCCTCGGGAATATGTAGAATGCAGCTTTCGGTTTAACTGCGCTTATACCGTCGATATCGTTCAGCAGAGTGTAGATACATTCTCTCTGGTCGTATATGCGTCCGCCGGGGAGAAGTTCCTTATCCGGAGCGCCTGTGCCTTTCAGCGCCGCAGGGATAACGTACTGCGCCTGAACGTTAGAACACAGTCTCATGGAGGACAGCATATTCAGTCCTTCAATGTAGCCGCGAACATTGTCCTTTTTGCCGCTGAGCACCATCCAGCCTGCACGGAATCCTGCGGACATATGGGACTTTGATATGCCGTTGAATGTTATGCAGAACAGGTCGGGATCAATGGATGCGATAGAGGTATGTTCAACACCGTCCATCAGCAGACGGTCATATATCTCATCGGAAAATACGATCAGGTCATGCTCACGAGCCAGTTTTGCTATCTGCTCAAGTATCTCACGGGGATATACAGCACCGGTGGGATTGTTGGGGTTGATGATGACAACAGCCTTGGTCTTTTCGGTTATCTTGCTCTCCATATCCTTGATATCGGGGAACCATTCCGAACTCTCATCGCATATATAATGTACAGCAGTACCGCCTGCAAGTGTTACCGAAGCTGTCCACAGAGGATAGTCGGGGGCGGGTACGAGCACTTCATCACCGTTGTCCAGAAGACCCTGCATTACCATGGTAATAAGTTCGCTTACGCCGTTTCCTGTGTATATGTCATCAATGGAAGCAACATTTACGCCCTTGCCGCGGTGATAAGCAAGTATAGCCTCACGTGCCTGTGGAATGCCCTTTGAAGTGGAATAGCCCTGTGCATTGTGGAGATTGTCCGTCATAGTACCGATTATCTCGGGGGGAGCGTCAAAGCCGAAGGGTGCGGGGTTGCCGATATTCAGCTTGAGTATTTTTTCACCCGCCGCGATCATTCTGTCAGCTTCGTCCATTACAGGACCTCTTATATCGTAGCAGACATTGTCCAGCTTGTGAGATTTTGAAAAAGTTCTCATTTTACTTACCTTCTTTGTCATATTATATGTATCTGTAGTTAGCTTTGATCATCTGACACAGAACGTAATGACCCTCTGTGCCAAAGCATTTCAAATTACATTGTATCACCATTCTGCTGAAAAGTCAAGGACAAGCACGAACGAATAACGTACTTTAGCTAATTACACAATTAAACAAAATGTACAACTTTTATATTTATTGTTAATTGCTTGACATTTGCAGTTTTGAAAAAAGGAAATTGCAAATGTCAGGCGTGCTACGGTATAAAAAAGACTTTTCAAACCGCAAAACGAATCGCAGATGCTTGTTTTATTCAAAATTGCCAAAAACAGGCTGCCAAAATTTATATAATGTCTATGGCAGGGTACTTGACAATCAGTTGATAAAGTAATATAATTATAGTATTGATTTTATATTTTTAAAACAATGGAGGTCATTACAATGGGCAGAGTTTATAATTTCAGCGCAGGTCCTGCTGTTCTTCCCGAGGAAGTACTCAAGGAAGCTGCTGAGGAGATGCTCGATTACAAGGGCACAGGCATGAGCGTTATGGAGATGTCTCACAGATCCAAGGCTTATGACGAGATCATCAAGGAAGCTGAGAAGGATCTCAGAGATCTGATGAACATTCCCGATAACTACAAGGTAATATTCCTGCAGGGCGGTGCTTCTCTGGTATTTGCAGAGGTACCTATGAACCTGATGAAGAATGGTAAGGCTGCTTACATCATCACAGGTCAGTGGGCAAAGAAGGCTGCTGCTGAGGCTGAGAAGTACGGTGAGGTAGTAAGAGTTGCTTCCTCCGCTGACAAGACCTTCTCATATATCCCCGATTGTTCCGATCTGGATATCCCCGAGGATGCAGACTATGTTTACATCTGCGAGAACAACACCATTTACGGTACAAAGTTCAAGACCCTGCCTAACACAAAGGGTCACGAGCTGGTAGCTGACGTTTCCAGCTGCTTCCTGAGCGAGCCTGTTGACGTTACAAAGTACGGCGTTATCTACGGCGGTGTTCAGAAGAACGTTGGTCCTTCCGGCGTACAGATCGTTATCGTAAGAGAAGACCTGATCGCTGACGGTCCCGCATTCAAGGCTTGCCCCACAATGTGCGACTGGAAGGTACAGGCTGACAATGATTCTCTGTACAACACTCCTCCCTGCTACGGCATCTACATCTGCGGCAAGGTATTCAAGTGGATCAAGAAGATGGGCGGTCTCGAGGGCATGAAGGCTCACAACGAGAAGAAGGCTAAGATCCTGTATGATTTCCTCGACAGCAGCAAGCTCTTCAAGGGCACAGTTGTTCCCGAGGACAGATCCCTGATGAACGTTCCTTTCGTTACAGGCAACGAGGAACTGGACAAGAAGTTCGTTGCTGAGGCTAAGGCTGCAGGCTTCGAGAACCTGAAGGGTCACAGAACCGTTGGCGGCATGAGAGCTTCCATCTACAACGCAATGCCTATCGAGGGCGTTGAGAAGCTGGTAGAATTCATGAAGAAGTTCGAGGCTGAGAACGCTTAATAGAAGTTAATAATGAAAGCATAGCGCAGGGCGGTAAACGGTCTGCGCTGTTGCCGATTTAATAAGGAGTGATAAAATGGCTAAAAAGGAAAAGGTCATTCGTTTCGAGAAAGTCTTTTCTCAGGATAGCGGTCTGAGTTCTCCCGGCTTCTGCATCTTTGTTGATAAAGAAACAGGCGTGAACTATATCTACTCCTATTGGGGCGAAACAGGCGGACTTACTCCTCTGCTTGACAAGGACGGCAAGCCTGTTATCACTCAGGACGGCAAAGAGCTGTTATAATAATTTTATGTAAAAGGAATGATATCAATGTACAATATTCTTACAATGAACAAGATCGCAGCCTGCGGTACCGATAAGTTCGATAAGGCTGCTTATACTATCACTGATGAGTGCGCTGAGCCTACCGCTATAATGGTACGTTCCGCTAAGCTGCACGACTACGAGATGCCTTCTTCTCTGCTGGCTATCGCAAGAGCAGGTGCAGGTGTCAACAATATCCCTGTTGACAAGTGCGCTGAGCAGGGCGTAGTTGTATTCAACACTCCCGGCGCTAACGCTAACGCAGTTAAGGAGCTGGTAATATGCGCACTGCTGCTGGCTTCCAGAAGAATTACCGAGGCTGCTGCATGGGCTAACTCCCTGAAGGGCACCGAGGACGCTCCCAAGACTGTTGAGGGCGGCAAGGCTAAGTTCGCAGGCCCCGAGATCTTCGGCAAAACACTGGGCGTTATCGGTCTGGGCGCTATCGGCGGCAAGGTTGCAAACGCTGCTGTTGCACTGGGCATGAAGGTAATCGGCTTCGATCCTTTCCTTTCCGATGCTGCTGCTAAGGCACTGGATCCTACTGTAAAGGTAGTTGACAGCAAGGACGAGATCTACAAGAACGCTGATTATATCACTCTGCACGTTCCTTTCACTCCCGATGCAAAGAACAGCATCTCCAAGGAGCAGATCGCTATGATGAAGGACGGCGTTCGCATCATCAACGCTGCAAGAGGCGAGCTGGTAGATACTGCTGCTGTTGTTGAAGCTATCAAGGCAGGCAAGATCGCAAAGTACGTTACAGACTTCGCTGATGATATCGGTCTGGGCGAAGAGAATGTTATCACTCTGCCTCACCTGGGTGCTTCCACTCCCGAGAGCGAGGACAACTGCGCTATCATGGCAGCTGACGAGCTGATGGACTACATCGAGAGAGGTAAGATCAGAAACTCTGTTACTTTCCCGAACCTCGAACTTGCTAAGACAGCTGATCAGCTGGTATGCGTACTGCACAAGGCTGAAGTTACCGAGGACGCTGTAAAGGCTGCTGCCGGCGCTGATGTTGTAGCAAGCGCTTCTGCAACAAAGAAGGCTTGGGGCTACACTCTGCTGGACGTTAAGGGTTCTGCAAATGTTGACGCTATTAAGGCTGTTGCAGGCGTTGTAGGCGTAAGAGTTATCTGATAAACATCACGTAAGGGGGATACACCATGAATGTATTCGCGCTGATACTGCTTATCGGTATACCGATGGCTGTCATGCAGATATTGTACAGGCTGTACGATCCTGACGGCGTAAAAACGCTGGCACTTGCGGAAAAGCTGCCTGTACTCATGGGTAAGAAATTCCTTATACAGATAGTGTCTCCGCTGCTGTTTATAGTGGTATTCGGGCTGATCTCGGTTCTGCTGCATATACCGATCGCGGTATTCTATGTGGTATGCGGGACGGCGATAGGTATTATCAACGGCATGGCAGTTACGCTTATGTATCACAGTGATGATCTGAAATAATGTTCATAACAGCGGAGGATGTGTCCTCCGCTGTTTTTATATTGACAAATAAAAGTACCGGTGATATAATACGTTAAAGAAATGAATGATATGATCGGAGGATCTTATGATGAACAAAAGAATTATAGCAGGGCTGATGTGCTTATCTTTGGCATTTTGTGCGGTAGTATGTCCCGGTGCTGCAGATAAAGCTCTAATACCGTCAGCTGCGCAAGCAGATACTATTGATGACGGAGTTTTTGTTTACGGACTTACAGATGACCGTACGGGTGTAAAGGTCATAGAAACAGCTACATGGCCGTACGAAGGTAGGATACTTGAATCTGCAGATATCCCCTCTGTTGTCAGAGGACTGCCTGTTAAAGAGATAGGAGCGGGTTGTTTTGCCTCATACACCAGACTTGAAAAGGTCACACTGCCTGACAGTATTGAGGTCATCGGAGATCGTGCTTTTTTTGACTGTCGAAGTCTTAATACTATCAGGATGCCGGCAAAACTGAAAAAGATAGGTCAGAGTGCTTTCATGTTCATGAATCTGAAAACTATAGTACTCCCTGATGGCTGTAAGGAGATCGGGTCAAAAGCTTTCTATGAAAATGACGGGCTTACCGTAACTATACCTGACAGCGTGACCGTTATCAACGAGAATGCATTTCAGGGAACTGAAAATGTGACTATAAAGGCACATAAAGGATCGTACGCTGAAAAGTTTGTTACTGTGAATAATAAAAGGGCTGAAAAGCTGGAATTCACATACCCGATCACTTTTGTGGAGATAAACTACAGCACTGTAAAAGGTGATATCTCAGGTGACGGCAAGGTGGATATTACAGATATCGCAAAGCTATCCGCACATATCAAGAGTAAAAAATATGTTACTGATATCGGTTCGGCAGATATTAACGGTGACGGTATCATAAATATTTCAGACCTTACTGTGATCGCGGCGCATATCAAGGGCAAAAGGGCTATGAAATGACTGCAAGGCGTTTTGGTGCCAGTGTAGAACGTCTTTTGTTCATAAAAAGAACTTGACTTTTTTTCGGATATGTTATAAAATATATATACATGTATTTTAAAATCGTAAGGAGAATAATACCATGAAGAATACCGAAAAGACAATGGAAAAGATCGTCGCACTGTGTAAAGGCAGAGGCTTCGTTTACCCCGGCAGTGAGATCTACGGCGGTCTTGCAAATACCTGGGATTACGGTCCCCTCGGCGTTGAGCTGAAAAACAATATCAAGGATGCTTGGAGAAAGAAGTTCGTTCAGGAGAACAAGTACAACGTAGGTCTTGACTCCGCTATACTGATGAACCCCCAGACATGGGTAGCTTCAGGTCATATCGGTGGCTTCTCCGACCCTCTGATGGACTGCAAGGAGTGTAAGACTCGTCACCGTGCAGATAACCTCATTGAGGACTTCGACGGCACTAACGTTGCAGGCTGGTCAAATGAGCAGATGATGGATTACATCAAGGAGAAAGGCATTCCCTGCCCCAACTGCGGCAAGCACAACTTCACCGATATCCGTCAGTTCAACCTTATGTTCAAGACTTTCCAGGGCATCACCGAGGACAGCAAGAGCGAACTGTATCTGCGTCCCGAGACTGCACAGGGTATCTTCGTAAACTTCGCTAATATCCAGAGAACTACCAGAAAGAAAGTTCCTTTCGGTGTTGCACAGGTAGGTAAGAGCTTCCGTAACGAGATCACTCCCGGTAACTTCATATTCCGTGTAAGAGAGTTCGAGCAGATGGAGCTTGAGTTCTTCTGCAAGCCCGGCACAGACCTTGAATGGTTCGATTACTGGAGAAGCTTCTGCAAGAACTTCCTGCTGAGCCTGAACATCAAGGAAGAGAACCTGAGACTGAGAGATCACTCTGCTGAGGAGCTTTGCTTCTACTCCAAGGCTACTACCGACTTTGAGTACCTCTTCCCCTTCGGCTGGGGCGAGCTGTGGGGCGTAGCTGACAGAACCGACTACGATCTCACTCAGCACATCAACACTTCGGGCAAGAGCCTTGATTACTTCGATCCCGAGACCAACGAGAGATACATCCCCTATGTTATCGAGCCTTCTCTCGGTGTTGAAAGACTGTTCCTGACTATCGTTACCGAGGCTTATGACGAGGAAGATATCGGTACTCCCGAGAAGCCTGATGTTAGAACAGTTATGCACTTCCACCCTGCACTTGCACCTTTCAAGGCTTGCGTACTGCCTCTTTCCAAGAAGCTTGCTGAGCCTGCAGGTGAACTGTATGATACTCTCGCTAAGAATTTCAGCGTTGACTACGACGAGACAGGTTCTATCGGAAAGAGATACCGCCGTCAGGACGAGATCGGTACACCTTTCTGCATAACATACGACTTTGATTCTGCTGAGGACGGCTGTGTAACAGTACGTGACAGAGATTCCATGGAGCAGGAGAGAGTAAAGATCGACGAGCTGGTTGAGTATATCAACAAGAAGATCGCATTCTGATAAGTCAGATGTACAAATAAACGTACTAAATAAGCAATCCCCCGAGCGTTTGAAAAGCTCGGGGGATTAATATTTTTTCGTAGCTAAACCGGATCGGGATTCGGCTGTCGTTTTTCAATTATCATATCTTTTTCCGGTGAGTCTATATCAAATTTATCGTGATCAACTCGTATGATCGCTGTGCCATAAGGCGAAGTAATCAATTCGTTCAGTGCTGGATCATACATTAAAACAGATGCGACTCGCCAAAGTTCAAGATTGTTTGGATCATTGATATAATCATCGGTTTCATTGCCTGCACAAAAATACCAGCCGCTGTCTTCTTCTCTTGTGGGTTTATCACGCATTCCATAACCGATCTTCCAGCCCTCTTCACGAACTTTTTTTGATACGATCGCTGTCATTTTCCACAGTTTTTTGCGTTCAATCATAGGGATATAGTATTTTTTTGAATCCAGAAACATTTCAACTGACCGATCATCAGGTGTATCATCGCTGGCGAGATCTCTGATATATGAATCCCATATCTTTTTTTCGTCTGCATTTTCGGTAAGAAGAACGGCTAATTTCAGGAGCTGATCGGGATATGCATCAATAACGTGAACGATCTCTTTAGGATCAGCATGACCTTTATCTCCGTACACAAAAATGGATAATCTCCCGTCAGAGTAAAGAAAAGCCTGGACAGCGCCAAGCTTTTCGCTGTCGTTGTAGAAAATAAAAAAGCAAGGGAAATGCTCGTTGACGAACCAGTCGAAAGCAGTTCCGTTTTTCCCGTTCATATAGAAAACAGCACCATTATCTTCCAAATCAGCTGTATTTATATCCGGAAGATTGATTTTCAGTGCCTCTTGCATATATTTCTCTATCTGCACCAATATCTTATTCATATCACTTCACCGTCCAATGAGTATATTTGTACACATTATAGCATTATGCGGCAGAAATGTCAATAAACCTGAAATAGTAACTGTGACCTTTGATTTCTATATCAGTGCTGCAGTGTCACTGCAAATTCTTTCTGCATAGACTATAAAAAACAAAACGGAAAGGAAGTGCCACAAAATGAAAAAAACTATTATAACCATGAGCAGCATAACCTATGCCATGAAAGCAAAGGAATATCTGAATTCGCTTGGCTATTGGTGTGAGGTGGAGCGCACTCGGAAAAATATAGGCAGCGGCTGTGGGTATTCAATAGTAGTGCGGGATGATGCTGATATCATCATACGCCAGCTGGAGCGCGTTAATATCCCGTATAAAGGGATATACAGCGTATAGGGGGGATGGTATGGAACTAAAAAACATGGTGAATTTTGATAATTGCGCGGGTACTTATCCTAAGCCTGACAGTGTGCGTAAGGCTGTTTCCGATGCAGTGAGGGTACTTGGGGGAAATCCGGGCAGGGGAGGGCACAGGCTGTCACTTGAAGCAGCTGAACGTATTTACGGTGTGAGAAAAAGTGCGGCAGAGTTCTTTGGCGCTGAAACGGAAAACACGGCATTTACGCCAAACTGTACCTACGCCCTGAATATGGCGATAAAAGGGATAATGCAGTTCGGCGGGCATATCATAATAAGCGGCTGGGAGCATAATTCCGTCAGCAGACCTGTATATGCCCTTACAAAGCGCTGCGGAGTGAAATGTTCGGTGGCTGAGATATTTGCAGATACGGGGAAAACTGTTGAGAGTATCGAGAAGCTTATTCGCAGCGATACTCTGTGTGTGTGCTGTATGGCGGCTTCAAATGTCACGGGAAGGATAATGCCATACAAGGAGATAGCAGAACTGTGTAAGCGCAGAAATATAGCTTTTATCTGTGACTGTGCACAGGCAGCGGGTGTTCTGCCGCTGAAGGTAGGAGATGGTATCAGCTTTATATGTACCTCCGGTCAGAAAGGGCTTTACGGTCCCACAGGGACGGGACTTCTTATAAGCAGCGGAGAATTACCTCTTTCGACGATAATCGAGGGAGGTACGGGAGCAACATCAGGGGAACTGGAACAGACTCCGTTTATGCCTGAAAAGCTTGAAAGCGGCACACTGAATACCGCAGGTGTGACTGGACTTGGTGCGGGGCTGGGATTCGTCAAAGCTAAGGGCATTGATAATATCCTGCGGCATGAAATGGAGTTGTGCAAACGATTTGAGCAAGGTCTTTTAAAGCTTGGTGCAGAGGTCTATGACAGCGATATTCTTCGGGTGCCGATAGTGGCATTTAATATAAAAGGCAAGACTTCTGAGGAAACGGCTGCGGAACTCAGCAAAGCCGGATTTGCTCTGAGGGGTGGTATGCACTGCGCGGCACTTGCCCATGAAAGTCTGGGTACGGGTAAACGGGGAGTTGTAAGGTTCTCGCCGTCGGTGTTCAACACCCATGTACAGGTGAGCGAACTTCTTGGTTTTATTGAAAACAGGCTGTGCGTATAAATGAAAGACCCCACAGGACGTATCCTGCGGGGCTTTGCATTATATAAATTTACTTCCGTTTCTTGAATACCACTGCAACGCAGCCTGCCAGCGCAATACTGACTGTAGCAAGTGTTGCAGCACCTGTATCAGGATTTATATTCTGACCGGTGACAGCTTTTTCACCTGCGTTTTCGGTATTCTCATCAGCCCATACAGGCACAGCTGCAGAACACAGCATCATCGTGCAGCATAGTAATGAAACGAGCTTTTTCTTCATACCGTTTCACTCCTTTGCTCGGTAATGGGATATAATTTTTCGCATCATTTTCCTATATCATTATTTTATCACATATCTATCACAGATTCAAGATGCACATTGAACAAATAACAAAGTATATTTATGGAGAATATCAACAGATGAAATTAATGGACAGTAAAGCTGTTTTCATATATAAAAAGACACTTCTGCCGAAAGAGCAGAAGTGTCTGAAATTACATATCAAGCGATGTTTCGCGGATTATTACTTGTCAGCGATAACGTCGATGCCGGGGAGAACCTTGCCCTCGAGGTATTCGAGAGATGCGCCGCCGCCTGTGGAGATGTGGCTCATCTTGTCAGCGAAGCCCAGCTGGATAACTGCAGCTGCAGAGTCGCCGCCGCCGATGATAGTAGTAGCATCGGTCTCAGCCAGTGCCTTAGCAACAGCTATAGTACCTGCTGCCAGAGTGGGGTTCTCGAAAACGCCCATAGGTCCGTTCCAAACAACGGTCTTAGCGGACTTAACAGCCTCAGCGAACAGAGCCTGAGTCTTGGTGCCGATATCCAGACCTTCCTTGTCTGCAGGGATCTTGTCGGAATCAACGATCTCAACTTCAACCTCAGCGTCGATAGGATCAGGGAAGTTGGAAACAACTGTTGTATCGATAGGCAGAAGCAGCTTCTTGCCGTTCTTCTCAGCCTTAGCGATCATTTCCTTGCAGTAATCAAGCTTGGTATCGTCAACCAGGGACTTACCAACTTCCTTGCCCTGAGCCTTCAGGAAGGTGTAAGCCATACCGCCGCCGATGATGAGGGTATCGCACTTCTCGAGCAGGTTAGAGATAACGTTCAGCTTATCAGCAACCTTAGCACCGCCGAGGATAGCAACGAAAGGACGAACAGGGGTCTCAACTGCATTACCGAGATAGTTGATCTCCTTCTGCATCAGGTAACCAACTGCGGTCTCCTTTACGAACTTGGTAACGCCTGCTGTAGAAGCGTGAGCTCTGTGAGCAGAACCGAAAGCGTCCATTACGAATACCTGACCGTCAACCAGCTCAGCCAGTTCCTTAGCGAACTCCTCGCCGTTCTTGGTCTCGTCGTTGCCTCTGAATCTTGTGTTCTCCAGAACAACGATCTCGCCGTCCTTCATAGCTGCAACTGCTGCCTTGGCATTGTCGCCTACAACAGTATCGTCAGCTGCGAAAGTTACCTTAGTGCTTACCAGCTCTGCAAGTCTGTCAGCAGCGGGCTTCAGGCTGAACTTAGCCTCAGGACCGTTCTTGGGCTTGCCCAGATGTGAGCAAAGAACTACCTTTGCGCCGTTCTCAACCAGCTTGTTGATAGTGGGGAGAGCAGCTGTGATACGGTTATCATTAGTGATAACGCCGTCCTTCAGCGGAACGTTGAAATCAACTCTTACAAGGACCTTTTTGCCCTTAACATCAATGTCTTCTACAGTGACTTTGTTTAAACCTGCCATTTTAGTGACACCTCTCTCTTAATATTTCCGCCGGGGCGGATACTTTCCGTTGTTAAAGTTATAACAACTCCGAATTATATTATATAATATCACGGCAAAAAAATCAAGAGGTTTTGGCTTATTTTTACCAATATTCCAAAAAAACAGTGCTGTTTTGTATGCCTATTATTCATTATTTTTTACTGTTCGGCATATCAGCTGCGACTGCTGCTGCGGAATACCAGTGAAGCGAGAAAAGCAAACAGCATAGCGGCTGCTATACCGCCTGCGCCTGCTGTAAGTCCTCCTGTGAATATACCAAGAAAGCCTTTGTCTTCTATCTCACGGCGGACACCCTCAGCCATCAGCGCACCGAAGCCTGTCAGCGGTACAGTTGCACCGCAGCCTGCGGCATCGCGGAATCCGTTGTATATCCCCAGCCCGCCGAGGACTACTCCTGATACTACATAAGCGGTCAGTATCCTTGCAGGGGTCAGTTTAGTGAAGTCTATGAGCAGCTGACCAATGGCACAGAGAGCTCCGCCTGCCAGAAATGCATATAGAAATATCATTTTATAACACTACCTTTCTCGTGGGACAGCCATACCAGATGGCTCACTGAGGGTATGCTTTCGCCCTGCTGACTTACTGTCGGGGACAGAAGAGCACCCGTTGCGGCGAAAAGGATATTTTTGATCCTGCCGCTGCGAAGTTCAGGTATAAAGTATCCGCAGAGCATACTTGCCGCACAGCCACAGCCGCTGCCGCCCGAATGAACGTCCTGTTTTTCGCTGTCGTATATCATAAGTCCGCAGTCAAGGTGGCGGGAGCGTATATCCATACCTTCGTGCTCGAATATCTCACAAAGCAGTCTGCTGCCCACCTTGCCTAAGTCACCTGTGACTATATGGTCGAAATCTTCGGGGGATAAGTCTGTGTCCGTGAAAAATTCACTTATTGTAGAAAATGCAGCCGGAGCCATAGCGGCACCCATGTTGTTTGCATCTGTCACACCCATATCAACTATACGTCCGATAGTCACGCCCCGTACATAGGGCGCACTTCCCTTGGAGGACACAGCCAGTGCTCCGCCTGCGGTAGCTGTCCACTGGGCGGTGGGGGGACGCTGTCCGCCGTAGTTGAGGGGCATACGGTACTGTCTTTCGGCGGTACAGAAGTGTGATGATGTGACCGCCATAGCCATGTCTGCAAATCCTCCTGCGGTAAGCATGGAAGCCAGAAGAAGTCCTTCGGACATAGTCGAGCAGGCGGCGTAAATGCCGAGAAAGGGCAGGTCGTAGTCCCGCACGCCGTAGGTGGTGCCGACACACTGGTCAAGCAGGTCGCCGCCGATGAGAACATCAATGTCATCCTCCTTTAAGTTCGCTTTTTCCAGGGCTATGCGCACAGCCTGTTTCTGGAGCTGGTTTTCACCCTGTTCAAAGGTATCAGCAGTCAAATATGGGTCATCGTTTATTTTGTCGAAATACTTTCCGAACGGCCCTTCGTTCTCTGTTTTTCCGCCTACCGCCGCTGAAGTTACTATTGACGGCGGCTGATCAAATATAGTTGTTGCTTTGTGCATGGTATCATCTCCGTTTTGAATTTAGTATGGGCTGAGAAAATGTTAATTATTCGTGTGTTGATTTTTTTTTTGCTATATGATATAATATAACGAAATGCAGTGTGTCCGGACAGCAAAGAAAGGATATGGCACAATTATGATGGAAGATATGACCGCGCCCTGCGGTGACGGGCTGATAAATATACGTGTATGCGCCATAATACAGAAAAAGGGCAGACTGCTGATGGCTTACAGTGATGATGCCGACTACTTGTATACAGTTGGCGGACGGGTAAAATTCGGTGAAACAGCCGGGCAGGCGATAGTCCGCGAAGTATTTGAAGAAACAGGCGTTAAGCTCGGTATCGACAGGCTCGGGTTCATTCAGGAGAATTATTTTTACGGTGATGTGCCGTCGAATAAGGGGAAACTCATATACGAGGTGGATTACTTTTTTTACATGAAAGTGCCCGAAGATTTCAAGCCCGTGGGTATGGATTTCAAAGAGGGCGATAACACTGAGCATCTTTGCTGGATAGACCCGATGACAGAGGAAAGACAGTTCTATCCCGAGTTTTTCAGGACGGAGCTTTTTGAGCCTTTTGATGGCATAAGACATATTGTAACAGATGACAGATAATATAGATAAAAGTAAATGAGGTAGTTATGTTCAAGTTATTAAAGCAAGAGGGTGCCGCAAGACGCGGTGAATTCAAGACGGTTCACGGAACTATACAGACTCCCGTTTTCATGAACGTGGGAACTTCTGCGGCGATAAAGGGCGGAGTGTCCTCAATAGACCTTAAAAACGAGCTGAAAACACAGGTGGAGCTCTGCAATACCTATCATCTTCATGTTCGTCCCGGGGACGATGTGATATACAAGATGGGCGGACTTCACAAGTTCATGAACTGGGATAAGCCCATACTTACCGACAGCGGCGGATTTCAGGTGTTCTCCCTTGCAAAGCTCAGGCGCATAAAGGAAGAGGGCGTGTATTTCAACAGCCATGTTGACGGCAGAAAGATATTCATGGGACCCGAGGAAAGTATGCAGATACAGTCCCATCTGGCATCAACTATCGCTATGGCTTTTGATGAGTGCGTTGAAAATCCTGCGGAGTATAACTACTCAAAGCGTTCCTGCGAGCGCACCACAAGGTGGCTGCACAGGTGCATCGCGGAGATGAAAAGGCTCAACTCCCTTGAAGAGACCATAAACCGCGATCAGCTGCTTTTCGGCATAAATCAGGGCTGTACATACGATGACCTGCGTATCGAGCATATGAAGACTATCCGCGAGCTTGACTACTGTGCAGGCTTCGCTATCGGCGGACTTGCAGTTGGTGAGCCTACGGAGATAATGTACCACGTTATCGAGCAGGTTGAGCCTTATATGCCCAAGGACAAGCCCCGTTATCTTATGGGTGTTGGTACGCCCTCGAATCTTATCGAAGCTGTTTACCGCGGCATAGATTTCTTCGACTGTGTAATGCCAAGCCGAAATGCCCGCCACGGTACCATGTTCACATGGAACGGCATCATACATATCGAAAACAAGCGCTTTGAAACAGACGACCGTCCTGTTGACCCCCAGTGCGACTGTCCCTGCTGCCGCAATTTCAGCAGGGCTTATGTAAGGCACCTGTTCAAATCGGAAGAACAGCTGGGCGGCAGACTGGCGGTTATGCACAACCTCTATTTTTACAATACTCTCACCGAACGTATGCGTGAAGCCCTTGACGAGGGACGCTTCGGCGCATTCAGGGCAGAGTATTCCGCTAAGCTGGCGCAGAGACTTCCTGACGGAGAGTAACATAAAAATGATCATACACAGCTTTTTCGCAGCAGTAATGCACAGCGGAAAAGCTGTGTTTTTTTGAGAATGTAGGGACGATTTTCGGAATAGGAAAAGTGTAGTTTCAAAAATAGTTGACAAAACGGTTACAAAGAGGTATAATAATATCGGAACCTTGTGACTTATTATTGATTTCAAGGAGTGATATAATGAGATTTATGGGACGTACATACGCTGCTGCTACAGCTATTATGCTCGCTTACAGCGCTTTTTTCAGTGCTGCGGCAAGTGCTGCAAAAACAGATGACAAAAAAGTTACAGAAGTTACAAAGAAGGACGTTTCAGGATATTCAGCTGCTGAGATCTGTGCTGATATGGGCATAGGTATGTTGCTTGATGATACAAAGGATATCGCTTCACAGGTAGCAGCGGCAAAGAAAAAGGGCTATGGAACTGTAAAGATATCGGACGGGATGAGCGGTCATACCGAGGATACCGAGAATTGGCTCGCAGGGCTTAAAAAGAGTGTTGATGCGGCAGATGAAGAGGATATGTACATAGTGCTCTCCCTTGACAGTGAAGATCTTACTGCTGAGGAAAGCAGGAATATATGGAAGCAGACAGCTGATCTATTCAAGAAATATGACAGAAAACTTCTCTTTGAGGGTGATTTTTTCAGCAGGACAAAGATCGGTGATAAGACGGATGCTGCAGCGGCGATACGCAGTATCAGCAAGGACAGGGTGCTTGTGTGTTCAGCAGCTGAACCATGGTCGGCTGCTGGCTTCGGGGCTGATACCATAGCTGCGGTAAGTGTAAACGGTAAGAACAGCGAGAAGCTTTTGAAGACATTTGAACGGCTTGAGATAGCTTTCGTAAACAAGGGCATACCTGTACTTATCCGCGGTACTGCACCCTCCGTAGAAAAAACGGCTGCATTGTTTGCGCAAAATGCGAAGGCGCTTGGTATTGCGGCTGTTATGGCAGATAATACCAATGAGGATAAGATCATAAAGACTTATAAAGATTCAGCGGCTTCGGGAACTGTATTTGATACTGAGGAAGCTGAGGAGAACAGCAGGATAGCATACACTGGCGATATAGAGCTGAAAGCCGGTGCTGATGGAAAATACAGCAGAAAGATCGCAGTAAGTGACCTGCTCGGCGGCATAGAAAAGGATCGGGTAAAAGGGATAAGGTTCACGGGAAGTGACGGCTTTACCCTAGTGCTTGATAAAAAAGGCACTTCTGCAGAAAAGGAGTGCTATAAAAAAGTTATATGTGTTAATGATATAAAGGGCGATACGCTGGAGGTATCTTCATCAGCTTCAAGCGGAACAAGGCTGGTAGAGTATGAGGTACTTGTGGCTGACGGCCGACTTGAACCATATACCCGTTATCTGCAGTTTAGTGAAAAGAACAGTGACGGCAGGTGCTATGCGCGTGCCGTCATGATGGTGAAATATGAAGATGTAGCAGCTGCGGATTCGGTGAAGTTTACTTTTGACCTCGACGGCAAGACTGCAAGTGTGACATCCGCGAAGTACTATAAGGCTGTTTCACAGCAGGGGCAGATAATTGAGCCCGATGAGGGTCATGTCTTCGTGGCGGCAGTAATATCGGGTGTGCCTGTCGGTATTACAGATAAACTGAAGGTCACTGATATCGAACTTGTCGGTGCTGACTAAGGAGGACGGCTATGAGGAAATATATTGTTATGATAGCGGGAGCTATGCTGACAGCCACACTTTGCGGCTGCGGAAATGTCATAGCCAGGGATGATGATATCATGTCAGAACGGATATCCCAAAGGTATGAGAAGGAAACCGAAACAGTTACCTCAGCTATGGAGCAGGAAGCTACATCATCGGTAGTGGGTGATATACGTGAAGAAAAGACTGCCACTGAGGCGGCGGTCGTAACGACTAAGACGGAAACTGCCGAAGAGGAAACCAAGACAAAAAAGACCAGCAGAGTTACGGCTGATTCAAATGATGTGATCGCTTTCACATTATCTGAGGAAACCAAGGAAAATACATCATCTGCTGAGACCACAGTTACGGCTGTGCCTTCTGTGACAACTGTTTCGGAAAAACGGGGAACTTCATCGGTGTCATCAAAAAGACCTGCAAATAAGGTCGATAAAGTAACTTCAAGAACTACTACTTCTGCGACTTCAAAAAAGACTGTCACATCCAAGCCTGACGAATTCACGGATATATTTACAGATAAAAAGAGTACTGAGAAAAAAACAGGATCTGACGGAGGGTCAGATGGCGGTGAAAAACATACAACCAAGCAGACGGAGAGAGCGACTGAAAAAGTAACTTCCGTAACGGAGAAACAGACGGAGAAGCCTGTGAAGACAGTAACTTCTGCTCCTGAGAAACCTGATGAACCTGTTGCTACAACAAAGGATAAAAGTGAGAAAAAGTCTGAGGGCAAGCTGAAAAGTGAGAAACAAGCGCCTTATAATGACCTTGACTGGGGTAGTTTTATTGCCATGAAATAACAGTAAAGCCGGATGGCAGAGATGTCATCCG
Organism: Ruminococcus albus 7 = DSM 20455; assembly: GCF_000179635.2. NCBI lineage: Bacteria > Bacillati > Bacillota > Clostridia > Eubacteriales > Oscillospiraceae > Hominimerdicola > Hominimerdicola alba. The sequence continues at coordinate 1,179,581 of NC_014833.1, forward strand.
GCTTTTTGGCTGTATATGAAAATAATGTTAAATTTCTTCTTTGCTATTGCAAAAGTGAAAGGTAAGTGATATAATAAAGTTAGTCAAGGTAAACTAGGTTAGAAGATTATAACGATGCATAGCAGACAGTACCTGTGAATATATCTGTAATGGGACAGTCTGTTTTAAGGAAGGTAATAGAAATGACTCTCAAAGAATTGCAGATAGGAAAGAAAGCAGTGATAACCGAGGTCGGGGGAGAGGGTGCACTCAGGCAGCATTTCCTGGATATGGGTGTAATCCCCGGAGCTGAGGTAAAGGTCGTAAAGTACGCTCCGCTGGGTGACCCTATGGAGCTTCTGCTGCATGGATATTCACTGAGCCTGCGCCTTGCTGATGCTGCGCAGATAACAGTTAAGGAACTGTCAGAGGATGATGAGAAGGTTCAGGAAAAGCCAAGAAAGAAAAAACGTGAGCATCCCGGATTCGGTGAGGGCGGACGTTACCATGAGGCGCATCCGGAAAAGCCCGAACCTCTGCCTGATGATGTCAAGCTGACATTCGCACTGGTCGGCAATCAGAACAGCGGAAAGACCACCCTTTTCAACAGGCTGACAGGTTCCAATCAGCACGTGGGTAATTTCCCCGGGGTAACGGTAGACCGCAAGGACGGCCCTATCAAGGGACATGAGAATACTCTTGTCACCGACCTTCCGGGAATATATTCCATGTCGCCTTATACAGCTGAGGAGGTAGTAAGCAGGAGCTTTGTACTGGATGAAAAGCCCAGGGGCATTATCAACATCGTGGATGCTACCAATATCGAGCGCAATCTTTATCTTACAATGCAGCTGATAGAGATGGATGTGCCTATGGTGGTGGCGCTGAATATGATGGACGAGCTCACTGCAAACGGCGGCAGCGTGGATATAAACGAGATGGAAGCTATGCTGGGTGTAGCTGTCGTGCCGATATCAGCAGCTAAGAATTCGGGCGTTGATGAGCTTGTGGATCATGCAGAGCATATAGCACGCTTTCAGGAAAGACCCGTAAGGCAGGACTTGTGTGATGAAAACGACAGCGGCGGTGCAGTACACAGATGCATCCACGGCATATCCTGTCTGATAGAAGACCACGCGAAACGTGCTGGTCTGCCTGTCAGATTTGCGGCAAGCAAGGTGATAGAAGGCGATGAGCTGGTAATGAAGCAGCTTGGTCTTGAACAGAATGAGATAGATGCAGTCGAACATATCGTTATGCAGATGGAGAAGGAGAGGGGACTTGACCGAAGCGCTGCTATAGCAGATATGAGATTTGCTTTCATACATAAGGTCTGTCGCGAAACGGTAAAAAGACCCCATGAGAGCAAGGAGCACATACGCAGCAGAAAGATAGACAAGGTGCTGACAGGACGCTTTACGGCGATACCTTCCTTTGTTGCGATAATGGCACTTGTGTTCTGGCTGACCTTCGGCGTTATAGGCGCGGGACTGCAGGGATTGCTTGAAACGGGAATAGACAAGCTGATAGCTCTGGCAGACGGTGCTATGAAAAGGGCTGGTGTTAACGAAGTTATACACAGCCTGCTGGTCAAGGGCGTTTTTGCGGGAGTTGGCAGCGTGCTTAGCTTTCTTCCGATAATCGTGACGCTTTTCTTCTTCCTGTCACTTCTGGAGGACAGCGGATATATTGCAAGGGTGGCATTCTTTATGGACAAGGCACTTCGTAAGATCGGACTTTCCGGACGAAGCATCGTGCCGCTGCTTATAGGGTTCGGATGTACAGTACCTGCTGTTATGGCTACACGTACCCTGCCAAGTGAGCGTGACCGTAAGATGACGATACTACTTACGCCGTTTATGAGCTGTACAGCAAAATTGCCGATATTCGCATTCTTTGCATCGGCTTTCTTTCCTGAAAAAAGCGCATTTATATTGATAGGGCTTTATTTGCTGGGTATTATTTCCGGTATATTCGTTGCCTGCGTTTACAAGGCAACAGTATTCAGGGGCGAGGCTGTTCCTTTTGTTATGGAGCTACCGAATTATCGTCTGCCTGCTGCTAAGAATGTAGGTCAGCTTTTATGGGATAAAGCAAAGGATTTCCTGCAAAGGGCATTCTCGGTAATACTGATAGCATCGGTAGTTATATGGTTTTTGCAGAGCTTTGATTTCAGCCTGCACATGGTCAGCGATTCGGGCAAAAGCATACTTGCGGATGTGGCAGGAGTTTTAGCGCCTGTATTCGCACCTCTGGGTATTGGTGACTGGAGGATAGTGACCTCTCTTATAAGCGGATTTATGGCTAAGGAAAGCGTTGTATCAACGCTGGAGGTACTATTTGCCGGAGATGTGGGCAGTGCGTTGACTACTCTTGGAGCGGCTTGCCTGCTGGTGTTCTCGCTGCTGTATACCCCTTGTGTTGCAGCGATAGCAGCTGTAAAAAGAGAACTCGGAAAAAAATGGGCAGTGACCCTGGTGGTATGGCAGTGTGCAATTGCCTGGGTGATAGCGCTGGCTGTAAGGCTGATAGGCATGGCTTTCGGAGGTGTGTGATATGAATATTGCAGATATAGTACTTGTGGTACTGATCGCTGCTGCTCTGGCAGGTGCGGTCTATCACTGTATCAGGAGCCGCGGAAAGTGCAGCTGCTCGTGCTGCTGCGGAGATTGTTCACAGTGCCGTGGTAAAATTTAGTAAAAGATAGAGGATGAGTTCATGCTTGTCCCCTTTTTTGTACAATAACAAATGGTTAAGAAGACTTGGCGTTAACAGAAAGTCTAAAAATACGCATTTTTGATAACAATAGAGAAAGGTCATATATTTTAATTGTGAAGAATGGATATTGACGTTAATGGTGGTAAGTGTTAAAATGATAGGGTGGATAATGATGCACATTTATTGACAGATAATTACAGGAGAGAACAAAAATGGAGCTGAATCTAATTCGACTGCTGGAACGTACAGCAGACAGATCACCTGACAAAACAGCGTACTCTGACAGCGTGGAGAGCCTTAGCTTTTCACAGGTCAGGGAACAGGCGGAACGCATAGGCAGTGCTATTGCTAAGAAGGTGCCTGCAAGGTGTCCCGTGGCGGTCATGTCAGGCAGACGTGTGCATACCCCCGTGATATTTCTGGGGATAGTATGCGCAGGGTGCTTTTATGCACCTATGGACAGCACTCAGCCTAAAGCGAGGCTGGCGGATATACTCTCAGTGCTACAGCCGAAGCTGCTGATAGCAGATGAAGAGGGTATAGAGACTGCCCGTGAGCTTGGGTTTGAGGGCGAGATACTTAGCTATGAGGATCTGGCAGGGCAGGAGACCGACAGGGCTTTGCTCGATGAAAGGGCAAGGTATGCCTGCGCTGATGATCCGCTTTATGTGATATTCACCTCGGGTTCTACAGGTAAACCCAAGGGAGTTATCACTTCTATGATGTCGCTGATGTGTTATATAAGCGCATATATAGAAGTCATGAAGATAGACGAGAACGATGTGCTGGGCAATCAGTCGCCGCTGGACTACATCGCTGCGGTAAGGGATATATATGTCCCCATATTTACAGGCGCTTCCATGTTCATAATACCTAAGCAGTGCTTTATGATGCCTGCAGAATTATTCAGGGTGATGAACGAGAGGAAGATAACATCTGTCGGCTGGAGCGTTTCAGTGTTCACGATTGCTGTGAAGCTTAAAGCTTTTGACGGTGAAAAGCCAGGATATCTGAAAAAAGTATGTTTTTCAGGTTCGGTCATGCCCTGCAGTGCACTGAGGGTCTGGCAGGATAATCTGCCAGGATGCAGATTCGTAAATCAGTACGGACCTACCGAGTGTACAGCATCGTGTACCTATCATGAGGTGGAAGGTCTTGTTGAAGAGGGTGACACTCTCCCTATCGGCAGACCCTACAGGAATTACAGAGTATTCCTGCTTGACGATGACAACAAGCCTGTCAGCACAGGCGAACAGGGCGAGATATGCGTCAGCGGACCCATACTCGCGCTTGGCTATTACAACAACAAGGAACTTACAGACAAGTCGTTCATTCAGCATCCGCTGAACGGGGCTTACAATGAACTTATCTATAAAACAGGTGATTACGGAGTTTTTGATGAAAACGGTGTGCTCTGGTTCAAGGGGCGCAAGGACAGGCAGATAAAACACCTGGGTCACAGGGTTGAGCTTTCGGAGATAGAGAATGCCGCCCTCAGGCTGGAAAGCATAAGGGAATGCTGTGCTATGTACCTGAAGGAAAAGGAGCTCATATATCTTTTCTATACAGGTACTGCGACTGCGAAAGAAGCGGCTGTGCATTTCAGGGGAATACTCCCCGGATTCATGGTGCCGCGCAAGCTTGTACAGCTTGAAGAAATGCCGCATTTGGCTAATGGCAAGACCGATATGCGTACGCTTACGGAAATGATGAAATAAAATGAGAATGATGAAATAATAAGGTTATGATACAGGAGGAACAAACAATGAAAGAACAGCTTTTAGAATTACTTGAAGAAATAAGACCCGATGTGGATTTTGAAAATGAGAAGCAGCTCATCACTGATGGTGTGCTGGATTCATTCGATATAGTATCCATGGTAACAGCCATGAACGATGAGTTCGATATCGAGATAGAGGTTGGCAATCTTGTGCCGGATAATTTCAACAGCATCGAGGGCATGATGGCTCTCATTGAAAAGCTGCAGGACGAGGATTGATACTGCGGCATGGAGAAAGAGATATTAAAAAATGCGGCTCTGACCTTAGGCACGCCCTGCTATATATTTGATACGGATGTATTCGCAAAGCGTGCAGCGGCAGTAAAAAATGCCTTTGGTGACAGGGTCGGGCTTTGCTATTCCATAAAGGCGAACCCTTTTCTGCTGGCAGCACTGCCGGAGGAGTTTTCGTATATCGAAGTATGCTCTCCGGGAGAACTCAGTATATGCGAGAATGTGGGTGCGCCACTTGATAAGATAATATTTTCGGGTGTGAACAAGACCGGGGAAGATATCGCACGCGCATATGCTGACGGCGTTGCCATATTTACAGCCGAAAGCAGACTGCACGCAGAGCTTATTAACGAGTGTGCGGTAAAGAACGGCGGCAGGGTGAAGCTGATACTCAGACTTGCCCACGGAAGCCAGTTCGGTATGGATAAGTCCGATCTGTTGGACATTATCGACCGCAGGGAGCAGTTTGCAGGCGTTGAGATAATAGGTCTGCACTACTTTACAGGCACGCAGAAAACTAAGGTCAAGACCATAGAAAAGGAGCTCGCACTTCTGGATGAGCTTTGTGCAGAGCTTGAAAACGAGCATGGCTATAAGCCCTCACATATCGAGTACGGCACGGGGCTGGCGGTGGAGTATTATAAGGACTTTACCGAAAGCACCGATATTGCGTTGCTTGAAGAAGCATCTGCGGTTATCCGTCCATTTGCGGAAAAGTACCCACTTACTGTTGAGATGGGAAGATTCTTTGCGGCTGAATGTGGAAGCTATCTGACCAAAATAATGGACATAAAGACCACAAATGATTTAAAATACGTGATATGCGACGGCGGTATAAACCATGTGAATTACTACGGTCAGAACATGGCTATGAAAGTTCCGCCTATAGAAGTAATTGAAAAAACAGGGGAGGAGAAGGACTACTGCCTGTGCGGAAGTCTTTGTACCACCGCTGATATACTTGTGCGCAAGGCAACTCTCCCGACTCTTGAAAGAGGGGATATCATCGCATTTTCAAAGTGCGGTGCTTATTCCGTTGCGGAGGGCATAGCGGCATTCCTTTCGAGAGATATGCCCGCAGTAGCTCTTTTCAGCGAAAAAGACGGACTTGTTTCTCAGCGAGGTCATGTGGCAACACACCCTCTTAATACCCCATCGGAGGTAAGACCTTGAGCTACACTTCGATAAATTACCTGCTGTATGTGGCAGTCTGTCTGCTGCTGTACGGCATCATACCCAAGACCAAAAGATGGTGGGTACTTCTGGCGGCAAGCATGGGATTCTACGGGATAATATGCAGGGAACACCCGTCACTGGTACTGTTTATACTTATGACCGCCGCGACTACCTACGGCGGAGGACTCTGGCTGGAAAAATACATCGAGCAGAAAGATGCTTATGTAAAGTCACAGAAAGGCAAGTGGAGCAAGGAAGAAAAGAGCGCCTACAAGGACAAGGTGACAGCAGGCAAAAAGCGGATCTGCGCTTCGGTGCTGGTGCTGAACTTCGGTGTGCTGGCGTTCTTGAAATATTTCAACTTCTTTGCGGATACTATAAATTCCGTGACAGGGCGCGGAAGTGTCCCTAGGCTGGGACTGCTTCTTCCGATAGGTATATCATTCTATACTTTCCAGTCCATGGGATATATCATCGACATCTACCGCAAGAAATATAAGGCGGAACGGAATTATCTGAAATTTCTGCTGTTCGTGTCCTTCTTCCCGCAGATAGTGCAGGGCCCCATAGCTTTTTACAGTGACCTGGCACATCAGCTTTACGCAGGTGAGGATGTCAGATTTGAAAACATAAAGCAGGGCGTTCTGCTGATAACATGGGGCTTTTTCAAAAAGCTTGTTATCGCTGACCGACTTGTTACTGCAGTGATGACTGTACCCAATGACTGCGACAGTTATTCGGGAACAGCGGTACTGCTGACGGCGCTGATGTATGCTTTGCAGCTGTATGCCGATTTCTCGGGCGGTATAGATATCTCCCGCGGCGTGGCACAGCTTTTCGGCATAAATATGGCTGAAAACTTCAAAAGACCATATTTCTCAAAGGATATTTCGGAGTACTGGCACCGCTGGCACATCACTCTCGGCGCATGGCTTAGGGAGTATCTGTTCTATCCCGTGGCAATGTCAAAGCCTTTCCAGAAAATGGGCAAGGCGCTGAAAGCCAAGTTCGGCATGAAGATATCGAAGGTGCTGCCTGTCAGCATAGCTTCGCTGATAACCTTCCTTGTGGTGGGTATATGGCACGGCGCAAACTGGAAGTATGTTGCCTTCGGTGCATGGAACGGCGGTATCATAATGATATCCACACTTCTGGAGAGCAATTTTGAGAGCTGGAAGAAGAAGCTTCATATAGAGAATACAAACAAGCTGTTCATAGTATTCCAGCTTTTCAGGACATTCCTGATAGTTCTGGTGGGCTACTATTTTGATATAGCGCCTGATTTTTCAACAGCGATGCACATGATGTATATGTCGGTGACAGACCTGCATCCCTCTGAACTGTTCAGCAGGGAGTTCCTTGGTTCGCTGTCACTGTGCAGAGCCGATGTTGTCGCAGTGCTTGCTGCGATGGTAATAATGTTGATCGTATCGCTGAAGCAGGAGCATTCAGAGGTAACTCTGAGAGAAAGGATATGCAAAAGGAGCTTTGTATTCCAGTCGCTGGTATTCCTGCTGCTGCTGTATGCAGTGATAATTTTCGGCGTTTACGGACCGGGTTCAAACCCCGCGGATTTTTATTATATGCAGTTCTGATAAGGAGAGCAAATGAAAAGCAAAATGAAAAAACGTATGCTGAAGCTGACCGGCCTTGGCGTGGTGACAGTGCTTCTGTTTGTGCTTACATCCTATGTTTTGCAGTACACGGCTATCAGCTCGGAAACACATATACGCAATTTTTACCGCGAACCGAAAGATTCGCTGGATGTTGCTGTTATAGGATGCAGTGAGGCTTATGCTGATTTCTCACCGCCCATAGCCTATGATAAGTATGGCTTTACCAGCTACAATCTGGCTTTTGAGGGAGCACCGGGTCATTTCTACAGCTCGATGCTGGATACTTTCGTATCAAGGCAGAAGCCCCAGCTGGTGGTGTTCGAGGTAAACGGATTCTTATATAATGACGATCACTCTTACAAAGAGGGAGTAGTCCGCAAGTGGATAGATAATATGAAGAAGGACAAACTCTGGTACGATCTTGTAAAGCAGGAGATACCCGAGGATGAACGGATCAACTACTACTTAGGTATACTTAAATACCACGACAACTGGAAACACCCGTTTTTGCTGGCAGGCAGACAGTACCAGCTGTGGGAGAATTATAAGGATGACGTATCCCTTATGAAAAGCTTCGGTACAAGAACAACTACAGATTCCAAAAAGAAGAAAACTCCCAAAAGAGTCCACAAATTATGTGATTACGGTATAAAGAATCTGACAGCGACGATCGATCATTGCCACGAACTTGGGATCGAAAATGTGCTGTTCATACGTACACCTCATAAGGATAAGCTGACTCCCGAAGTTGATGAAGAACTCAGAAAGCTTATCACTGATGCAGGCTATGATTATGAGAATTTTGAAAACGATGAGAATATCGGCATAGACGAAAATACCGACTTCTATAACGGCGATCACCTGAATGTTTTCGGCAATGAGAAGAATACCATATACCTCGGAAAGTACATAGTAGATCACTATGATATCAAAACTTCTCACTCCGAAAAGGTAGATAAGAAGTGGCGTGAATGTGCTGAGTATACATATAAAACATTCGATGTTCTCAAAAAGAAAACTCTTGAGGATGAGGATGATCAGTATAACGAGTTCTCAAATCTCAGCGATCACACACTTAAACTGAAGAAGAAGTTCGCGAAGTATAAGAATAAACACACAGAAGGAGAATCCTCCGTAAAAGAGTGATATTGACAAGTACAGGCACAGATGGTATACTATAATCATTGATAATTCTGCCGATACGGCAAAAGGAGTAATTGATATGAATAAAAAAATAACGGTCATTAAGGGTGACGGTATAGGTCCCGAGATAGTTACCGAGGCAATAAAGGTACTTGATGCAGTGGCAGCTAAGTTCGGTCACAGCTTTGAATACACAGATATACTCATGGGCGGCTGTTCCATAGATGCCTGCGGCGTTCCGCTGACAGATGAGGCTGTTGCTACCGCTAAGGCTGCCGATGCTGTACTGCTGGGTGCTATAGGCGGTAATACTTCCACCTCTCCCTGGTATAAGCTTGCTCCCAACCTCCGCCCCGAGGCAGGTCTGCTGAAGATACGTAAGGAACTGGGACTTTTCGCTAACCTGCGTCCCGCTAACCTGTATGACGAGCTGAAATTTGCCTGCCCCCTGAGAAGCGATATCATCGAGGGCGGTTTCGATATGATGATAATGCGTGAGCTTACAGGCGGACTTTACTTCGGCGCAAGAAAGACCGAGGAAGTTGACGGCGTTGAGACTGCTGTTGATACCCTTTCCTACAACGAGAATGAGATAAGACGTATAGCTATAAAGGGCTTCGATATCGCTATGAAGCGCCGCAAGAAGGTAACAAGCGTTGATAAGGCAAACGTGCTGGATTCTTCAAGACTCTGGAGAAAGATAGTAAACGAAGTAGCTAAGGATTACCCTGAGGTAGAGCTGGAGCATATGCTGGTGGATAACTGCGCTATGCAGCTGGTACGTGATCCCAAGCAGTTCGATGTTATACTCACTGAGAATATGTTCGGTGATATCCTTTCGGATGAGGCTGCTATGGTCAGCGGTTCACTTGGTATGCTGGCTTCCGCTTCGCTGAACGATACAAAGTTCGGTCTGTACGAACCCAGCCACGGTTCTGCACCTGATATCGCAGGTCAGGATAAGGCTAATCCTCTGGCTACCATACTTTCAGCTTCCATGATGCTCAGATATTCTTTTGATATGGATAAGGAAGCTGACGCTATCGACAATGCAGTAAAGCAGGTGCTTGCTGAGGGCTACCGTACAGGCGATATCATGTCCGAGGGCATGAAGCAGGTCGGCTGTAAGGAAATGGGTACTCTGGTAGCAGAGAGAGTATAAATCAGATAATGATTCGGTGGGGGCTGTCAATTTATGGCAGCCCTGCTTTTATTGGGAGATAACATATGAGAAAATTGGGATTTTCGGGGGTAATAAAAGAGATAGTTTTACCCTTGGTGATTTCAGCGCTGATAACGTGGTATATGCTGTACAAAGCAGTGACGGACATTAAGCGGATAAAGTTCTTCAAGAGAAATGGTATTACGGCGCCCGCAAAGGTTATGGATTATAATATGCTGAAATGCGGCAGCGGACGTACGAGATACCATAAATATAATGTCACGGTGGAGTGCAAGCCGCCTGGCTCAGATAACGAGGAAATGTACTTTCTTTCCACCACGAGCGGCAGGGCGAGGCGGTATAAAAAGCTGAAAGAAACCGAGGTGGTGTTTATGAGCCGCGACGAAAGCATACCTATCCTTGTGGAAGAACTGCACCTTATCAGGCGAGAGATATTTGCCGCGCTCCTTGGCGGGGTGATCTGCGGGCTGTTCTGCGCACTGTTACTGATAGCTGTGGCAGATGATCTTTCGGGCGGTGTGATAAGGAATTTTCTGCACAAACTTTTTTTCTGAAAAAAATTTTGAAAAGCACTTGACAATTCAGAAAAAAGATGTTATAATATATGAGTTGTTATGAGAGATATCTCAAAGCAAATGAGCCATTAGCTCAGTTGGCAGAGCATTTGACTTTTAATCAAAGGGTCTGGAGTTCGAATCTCCAATGGCTCATTTATCGCCTTCGGTACACATCGGAGGCGGTATTTTATATGCGGGTGTGGTGAAATTGGCAGACACGTTAGATTTAGGTTCTAATGCCGAATGGTGTGCAGGTTCAAGTCCTGTCACCCGCACTTCATTGATAACCGTCAGGATACGTTCAGCGCGTATCTTGGCGGTTTTATTGTGTTTATGTATGTTGTGGGACATGGAATTTTTAGTTAAATGATAAAATAATAATTAAGAAAAAAGTTATAAAGCCCTTGTCTGTTTTACATTAAATATCTTGACTAATTGATTAATTTATGGTATACTTGCCAAGGAGTATGATATGAAAAACAAGGAGATTGGTTATAATACGCACGTATGTGAAGGCATACGAATTATGATCATGAGAGGAGTTTTTTTATGAAAAGAAGAGCTTTTGGCCGCTGTACTGCGGCAGGCGTTGCTGCTCTGATCGGTGTTGCTGCACTTGGGCAGTCGATGCTGACAGCCAGTGCGGCTTCGGGTGTCGTTATCAACGAAGTCTGCACCAAGAACACAACTGTACCCGCATCAGACGGTCAGTTCTATGACTTTGTAGAGCTGTACAATCCCACGGGAAGCGCTATATCCATAGCAGGCTATGGACTGTCTGACGATGCAGCTTCACCTATGCAGTATACACTGCCGCGAAATGCTTCCATACCCGCATACGGTTATTATACCATTTACTGTGGAGTTGACAGCAGCAGCGGTGTGCAGGGCGCGTCCTTCGGCCTTTCCAAGAACGGTGAGAAGATAATACTTTCAAATGCGAACGGGAATGCAGTTGAAACCGTTGAAGTACCAGCGCTCAGTGATAATACTTCCTATGGCAGAACACCCGACGGCAGCCAGAACTTTGGTATCTTTTCTTCGCTGACACCGGGTTATGCAAACCAGAATAACCAGAACGTTCAGGCAGATGTGAGTGAGCCGCAGTTCTCAAAAGAGAGCGGTTTCTACTCCAACAGTTTTGACCTGACGATATCTGCGCCCTCGGGCTGCACTGTATACTATACCCTTGACGGCAGTGACCCGACAACTGCATCAGAGCGTGCTAACGGCAGCATAAACATATATGACAGGTCATCGGAGCAGAATGTATATTCTGCAAGAACAGATGTTGCTGACGGATATACTCCGCCCAGCTCGCCTGTTGACAAGGCTACCATAGTACGTGCAATTGCTGTTGACCGTAACGGCAATGTGAGCGATATCGTAACAAAGACTTATTTTATAGGCTATACCCAGAACGACTGCGAGATGAATATGCGTGTCATATCCCTCGTCACCGACCCCGACAACCTTTTCGACTATGAAAAAGGCATATACGTAAAGGGCAAGATATACGATCAGTCTACGGGAAATATGATGCAGTCCTGGAGCCATCCCGCAAACTATACACAGGACGGCAAGGAATGGGAGCGTCCCGCAAATATCACAGTGTTTGAAAAGGGAAAAGCCACATACAACGCAAACGTAGGCATACGTATACACGGTGCGGCTACACGTGCCGATGTACAGAAGAGCTTCAACCTTTATGCAAGGAGCGAATACGGTACAAAGAAGCTGAAATATGATTTCTTCAACGGACAGCTGACCAACCACAAGGGTGAAGTTATAGATTCCTTTGAGAAGATAACACTGCGTAACGGCGGCAACGATTACAAGACCAAGCTTCGTGACCGTCTGAACCATGAGATGGTAAGCGACCGTCATTTCGGTTCACAGGCACAGACAGAATGTGTTGTGTTCCTGGACGGTGAATTCTGGGGTACATACAATATCACAGAAAAGATAGGCAAGGAATACATTTCCGACCACTACAAGGTCAAGGAAGACGATGTATGCATGATAAAGACCGATGAGCTCGCTGACGGCACTCAGCAGGGACTTTCGGATTATGAACAGCTGAAGCGCCTTGTATCTTCAAACAATTTCAAGGACAGCAGTGCATACGCCAGACTTGAAGAGCTGATGGATATGAGGAGCTTTGCCGAATATATGGCAACAGAGCTGATAGTAGGCAACTCCGACTTTGGCGATAACAACTATGCGCTGTGGAAGACCGAGACAGTTGACGCTGATAAGAAGTACGGCGACGGCAAGTGGCGTTTCATACTCTTTGATACCGAATACGGTCAGGGTCTTTACGGACAGAGCAACGCAAATACCAACGCTATACAGGCTCTGCGAAACAAGAACAAGTGGATAACACAGCTGTTCTTCGGACTGTGTGAGAATCAGGATTTCCGTGACCTTTTCCTGAGAGCTTATTTTGATCTGTGCAACGAGAACTTTGATACCGACAAGGTGCTCTCGCGCCTGAATGAGCTGGAAAATGCATACAAGGCTTCCATGAGCAAGAGCTACGCACGTTTCAACTGGTCAAGCGGCACAGGCGGCTGGGGCGGCGGAATTTGGGGCGGCGGCTGGCAGTTCCCCGGACAGGGCGGACAGCCCGGTCAGCAGAACCCCGGAGATGGTCAGCAGGCAAACGGCAACGACAAGTTCTCGACGGAGGTTTCTTCTATTCGCAGTTTCTGGTCGAACCGTATATCTGCCTGCGAACAGCAGGTGATGCAGTACTTCGGCATAAGCGGCACAGTAAACGTCACCGTGAAGAACAACTCTTCACAGGGACACGTAAACTTCAATACCCTGAAGGTTTATGACAGCAGCTGGAGCGGTGTATATCCCGCAGACTGCAAGCTGACCCTTGAAGCTAAGCCCGAGGACGGATATCATCTTGAAAAGTGGGTAGTCAGCGGTGCGCAGTTCGTTTCGGGCAGTGCGACATCTGAGGAAGCAGTTATCAAGCCCACAGGTCAGAACGTGACAGTTCAGGCTGTGTATGCGGCAGGCAGCGGTTCATCACAGCCCTCAGCAAAGGACTATCCTACGAACATCAAGGTGAATTACAATACCCAGTATCATCAGATACAGTTCGTATGGGACAAGGTACAGGGTGCTGACAAGTACGGCATAGCTGTATACCTGGCAGGAAAGTGGAGAGTGCAGACTTCAAGCATAACCACAAACAGCTTTGTTACACCCAAGAACCTCACCCCGGGCATGAGCTACAAGGTAGCAGTTGCGGCAAGAGTTAACGGTCAGTGGAACACCACAGACCCCATCAAGAATGCTGTTACAGTTACTGTAAAGTGATAGGTACGACATTCGGGTGATGTAAGAACATTATTTAGGGCTATCCCCATGGCACACCGGCAGATACGATGATACGGTGTGCCGACGGGATAACATAATTATTATCTTATTAAGGAGTTGTCTTTTTGACGAATATCAAAACGGAGATAGCAGCGTAAACGGGAGGTTTGCGAATACTATCTGCACAAGCCTCCCGTAGTGTGGCAAACATTTACAGGAGGTAAAAACAATGAAGATCAAAGACTATATCATAAGACAGGAAACAGAAAAGGACTACCGTGAGGTGGAAGAAATGGCTCGTGAAGCTTTCTGGAATTTAAGCGTACCGGGATGCAGCGAGCATTATTTCATACACCTGTTAAGACAGCACAAGGCTTTTCTGCCGCAGCTTGATTATGTACTGGAAAGCGATGGCAGGATACTGGGCTGTGTGATGTATTCCGAATCTGATATCACAGATGAACAGGGCTGTAAACGGACTGTACTCACCATGGGTCCCCTTTGCGTGAGGAAAGGATATCAGCGTCAGGGGCTGGGCAAGGCTTTGCTTGAACACACTTTCAGGCTGGCAGAAGAGATGGGCTACGATACTGTCATAAACTTCGGAAACCCCGATAACTATGTTGCAAGAGGATATAAAAGCTGTAGAAAGTACAATGTGTGCTTTGAAGGAGATATCTACCCTGCGGCACTGCTGGTGAAGCCGCTGAAAGACGGCGTATTCGATGGCAGAAAGTGGTATTATCACCAGAACGATGCTGATGCGCCTTGTGAAGATGAAGCTGCGGTGGAAGAGTATGACAAGCTTTTCACGCCGATGAAAAAGGCATGGCAGCCAAGTCAGGAAGAGTTCTATATCCACAGTCATTCGGTGATAGCCCGTGAGTGACATCGGTACTTAATGACTTCAATTATTATGGCCTAAAACAAAAAATGGCTGCGCAGAAAACTCTGTGCAGCCATTTTGATATTATGCTATGATAGTTATCTCAGGTATCAATCAAGTTTCCAGCTGTCAACTGAAGCATTGTTGTTGAATACGAAATAGAGATCGTTCTTGCCGCTCAGACCCTGAACAGGAACTGTGATCTCCTGCATTGACGAACCTGCGGGTATCTCAACATAGGATACGACTGTTCCGTTTGCACTGCCTGTGCAAACCTTAACGATACAGCCTGTGTTGGAAGAAGCCTTGAATGTCATGGTTTCTGCGCCGCTTCCGCAATCAACTCCGGATACACGGTACCAGCTGCCCTTCTTAGCCTGTACGGTAGAATAATCGCCGCTGCCGCTTATGGTTATGCCGCCCTGATGCGAGAATGTAGCTGCACGCTGGGTACGGAAGGGATCAAACGATTTGATCTGGCTGACACCCTTCTTGGTGCCTGTGATAGCCTGGATAGTACCATTGGAATTGATCGTTACCTTATCAATATGAGTGCTGCGGTAGCCGCCCTTCAGACCCATGTTGTCCTGTAAGTACTGTGCATGGTAGAACAGATACCACTGATTGTTGAACTTGAATATGGTGTGGTGGTTGTTGCCGCCTGTGCCGAAGAATGTGCCTATACCCTTGAATGCCTCACCAACGTATGTGAAGGGTCCGAGAGGATAGTCGCTGACCATGTACTGGATAGCACCGCCTGACAGTCCATACTGGTTTCCGCCGGTGCTGAAATTCGAGCAGTAGCTGTAATAGTACTTGCCGTTGAACTTGTGTATGCCGCTGTCCTCAAAGAGATAAGGCGGGTCAATAGTCTGGGGAGTACCTACGATAGAGGTCATATCACTGCCGAGTTTTACACATCTTGCAGTCTTGGGGTGAGCATTCTGTCCGCTGGGAACACCGCCGCCGAAATACAGATATCCTGTGCCGTCGTCATCTACGAGTACTGCAGGGTCGAACAGCCATTCAACGTTGCCGCAGTTCGGGGTCGAACGAGAGATAAGTGCCTTGCCGATAGGATCTTTCCAGGGACCTGTGGGGCTGTCGGCTTCAAGAACTGCTATGCCGTTACCGCCGTTTGCGAAGTACAGGAAGAATTTCTCTTTGCCGTTGATCTTCTTGTGGCAGGCAGTAGGTGCCCAGGAGTTTCCGCCCCACCTGCACAGACCGTTAGATCCGGCTGCATTTATCAGACCGTGGTCTGTCCAGTTAACAAGGTCGTCGGAGGATATGCAGCGGATGCAGTTGATAGTACCGTATTCGATATCCTTGAGCTGACCGTTGCTGTAAAGCAGATGGTCGTCTGTCATAAATACATATACTCTGCCGTTATACTCCATTACACCGGGGTCTGCACCGAAGTACTGAGATATCAGGGGGTTGTTCTCGTTGGACTTCTTATAGCCGGTAGCGAGGCTGACATTGCCGAATTTGCCTGCCATTTCGTTGAAATCTATCTTATTTATCTTGGGGAAGCTGTTTATTTTCTTGAGGATAAAATCCTGTAAGTAATTGATATCATCATTATCGACAGTACCGCTCTTGTCGATATCTGCAGCCTTCTGAGACTGCTTGTTCGGGAATCCCGAATACATACCGCGCTTAGCAAGTATCAGGTCTGCCAGGTTGATCCTGCCGTCCTGATTCACATCGCCGCGGATATCGCCTGGGGTCTTGGGTGCGGTGTAGCCCTGTGAAGCCCCTGAGCTGTCGATCGTTACACCGTCAGCGGCAACTATGGCTTCATCGATGTAGAAATTGCCGTAAACGTCGGTAGTTTCAACATAAAGGTAAACATCGCTGGCATCCGATGGTATCTGGAAGCTGGGGTTTGAAAGCTGGAGATACTGTCCGCGGGAGGTGGAGCCTTCTGCAAGGTGCAGGTACTTTACTGTGCCCGTAGAATCGGTGTACTGCATGGAAAGCAGGAAATTCTGGGTGCTCTCGCCTTCCTCATAGTCAACGAATACATTGAAGCTGTAGCTTTTTCCGGGAATGAATGTAGAAGTATCAAGCGCCATCTGAGCGCCCTGCCATGCACTGGTACGGTCCTTGATAAGGAGCGCGTTGGTACCCTTGAAAGGATGTCTGCCGCTGAGAAGTATCTCACCTGAACCCCTTATCTCCCAGTTGCCGCTGCTGTCCTCAAAAGTATCATGGTAATAGAACCCGTTTGAATCGGGTGACATTGCCGCTGACACAGGTAACGCAGAAGTTGTCGAAAGCAATACTGCGCTGCTCAGAGTTGCTGTACAAAGTCGGGTAATCGTTTTCTTCAGTTTCATAAAAAAATCTCCTCCTTATATAAAATAACATAAAATAATTTAACAAATCCTACATTATATGGGCATTATAGCACACGAATATGCCCATATCTATGAAATTTCATGTACTAAATGTTAATAATTAAATAATTTTATTGATTAATAAACTTTTATAAGATAATAATTTTATATGCCTTTTTCTGATTATTGCATAAGCTAAAAAGTTTATATAAATTAATAATACAAATGTGAAATTTGTTATAGCCATGCATGTTAAGACCTTTTATGTACTACTGCAGATCGTGATGTCCACAGAAAAAAAGAAAAGCTGCACGGACAAAAATGTTCATGCAGCTTTGTGAATATACAGTAAGAATTTATACTATGTTTGTTTCACTTAGTCCTTTGACAAAGTGATGACTTTTCGGTACGAAAGCAGCGCTGCAGCCGATACTGATGCTATCATCACCAGAGTGGCAATATCAACGGATATCTTGGTGCCGAGAAAGACGGACAGTACAACCAGTCCCATTGTTGCGAACATATTCGGGAACATATATATGGCAACTGCCGCACCCTGCTTGATGACCTCGACCTCGTTCTCCCAGTCAAGACGCATATGCTTTATGCCGCACACACAGCCCCGGGAGGTCGAGAAAGCACACAGGCATACCACAAGTATGATGTGAAGTATTGTAGTCAGAAATGAAGCCTTTGTGCATATACTGAATGTCAGTACGGCGAAAACGGCAAATGGTACTGTAATATACATATTAAAAAGCATCTTGCCCTGATACAGTGTCTTTTTGCTTATGGGAAGACTTTGCACTATCCAGTAGTTTTTGCCTTCAAGGGAGGGGGTGAAAGCAGTTGTAGCTATCATACCCACGAAGAAGTAGGCTATAAAAGGTATGGCGGGTATCAGCATCTCAACGGTCATGGGGGCATCTTTTGCTACGGCTTTTATGACCTTCTGCGGGTCGATGAACAGGGCAGCTGCGCCTGCCGCAAAGCACATTATTTCGCCGATCATTGCGTTTGTCATGTATACCACAGAACCTGTCATGCGCTTGAATTCCTTGAAAGCTATGGCATTTACGAGGGAATGCTGTTTCTGTTCCTTCATTACGAATCCGCCTGAAGCCGCGTGTGAACGCAGGGCTGAATTTATCCTGCGGTACGACCTGCCTACGGGTATGAAAGTCACAACGAACAGAACAGCCGTTACTGATATGAAAAGGAGAGCGTACAGTATATGTGGCTTTGTAACAGCGGTGCTGAACCACTTCATCGGCATATAGATACTGCTGACCTTTGATGTAGTGGCGGATACGGTGTTGAGCACATCTTCTGTCTTGTTGTTTTTGAACATATCTTCAAGGAAGAATCTCAGGAAGAACATCAGCCCTATGAAGATCATTGTGATGACAGTCTGTGCGATGTTCTTGTTTTTGAAGCCTGAACCCAGCCTTGCTATAATGAAGCCGATGAATGCCGCCGCAAGCATTGGTATTACCGGCATTACAAGGGAGAGGATCAGCCAGATGGGA
The DNA here is from genome assembly GCF_000179635.2 of Ruminococcus albus 7 = DSM 20455. NCBI lineage: Bacteria > Bacillati > Bacillota > Clostridia > Eubacteriales > Oscillospiraceae > Hominimerdicola > Hominimerdicola alba. The sequence continues at coordinate 1,198,063 of NC_014833.1, forward strand.
TATACGATAAAAGGGGGCTTTTCATATATCCCGTATCCTGCCATCATCGAGAGCGAAACGCTCATATACCATGGCAGGCTTTTTATATACATATACATGAACTTGCACGCTGCGATCGTACCGGGTGCAAAGGGGAGCGACATCAGCATATCGTACTCCTTAAAACCGAAGAGATAGCCGTTTGTTTTGAACAGCGTAAATACGAAAGCCAGAAGGGATATGACCATGGCGCACATATCAGGGATAAATGCGGTCAATCCGAATTTACCGTAGCCTATGCAGGTAAAAATACAGTAGCACATCAGCATGAGATAAAGCATTGAAGCTCCTATGATGCTGCCAACTATCCTGCCGCGTTTTTTGTTGTCCTTGCAGTGTTTGTATATGTTGATGCTGCTTGTGGACTTCATAAGTGTTTTGAGTAATAGGATATTTTTATTCATCAGCTACCTCCAGGAAAACATCCTCCAGCGAACAGCCCTTTGTGAGTTCTTCCATAGTACCCTGTGCGATGAGCTTGCCCTGCTTGATTATAGCTACCTTGTTGCACAGCTTTTCGGCAACGTCCAGTACATGGGTGGAAAAGAATATCGCTGTTCCTCTGGAACATATATCGTGCATTATCTGTTTGAGGGTGAAGGTCGCTTTGGGATCAAGGCCTACAAAGGGTTCGTCAAGCACCATCAGTTTAGGTTCGTGTATAAGTGCCGATATAATGGCGAGCTTCTGCTTCATACCGTGGGAATAGGAGCTTATAAGGTCGCCAAGAGATTCTGTTATCTCAAACATATCGGCATAGTCCTTTATGCGTTCTGCACGTTCAGTACCGCTTATTCCGAAAACATCAGCGATGAAATCCAGGTACTGTATGCCGGTGAGATTCTCGTAGAGGTCGGGATTATCTGGGATATAGGCTGTGACTTTTTTGCATTCCATAGGTTCGGTCTTCACGGAATGACCGTCTATGAATATGTCCCCCTCGGTGAAATCGAGCACACCCACAACAGCGCGTATGGTAGTAGATTTGCCTGCACCGTTGTGCCCGATGAATCCGTAGATATCTCCGCTTTCAACAGTAAGGGTGACATTATCCGCAGCTTTTTTTCCCTCGCCGTAGATCTTTGTGTAGTTCATTATTTCAAGTATCGCTTTGTTTTCCATAAGCTGACCTCCGTTTGTTGTTCTCTTTTGTTTGAGATTATATATTTTGATATCAATATGATATCAAAATTTTCTGTGTTTGTCAAGATTCTGTTACAAGCTTTGTAAAAATATATAAATTTCATATCTCCTTTTTGGCAGATATTTGTCGCGGTGAAAACAAAAAATCCGCGAACATGATGTTCACGGACTTGGGAATCGGCGACCGCATCTTTACTGCGATATTAGCAATAAAAAACCACCCTTGGATTATCCAAGAGTGGTAAGCTGGTGACGGGACTCGAACCTGCGACCTGCTCATTACGAATGAGCTGCACTACCAGCTGTGCTACACCAGCGTATATCAGCACTGTCAATTGTTTAACAGCTATACTATTATACACTACTTTGTCAGATTTGTCAAGGGTTGTATATAAAATTTCACAGGCAGGTTGTTTGATGCAAAACAGTTAAAAAATTAATTTGTTATAACTTTGGATGAAAATATGCAAATTTGTTTATAATATGGCGGCTGTATAATATATTAACAAAAAGTTTAGGCGATACAATGTCTTTATGTTGATTTTTTACAACGCCCCCTATTGACATTTATTCATTGGGGTGTTAAAATAAATCCGTAAGATACCATAGTACTGTAATAGTACAATAACCGAACGGTATCATCGAGAGGGGAATATATCATGAAAAGTATTATCAGAAGAATGGCTGCCATTGCATCGGTAGCTGCACTGTCTGTGACAGGTGCGGTACCGGCGTTGTCGGCAGTCACAACAACACCTGCAGTAGCTGCAACAACAGATGACTGCAACGACGACTGGCTGCAGGCAAAGGGCAGCAGACTTTACGACAAAAACGGCAACGAGGTATGGCTGACCGGTGCAAACTGGTTCGGTTTCAACTGCAGCGAGGCTTGCCCTCACTACCTCTGGAGTGCTGACGCTGATGACTGTCTGAAAGAGATAGCAGACCGCGGCATCAACATTATCCGTTTCCCTGTTTCTTCCGAGCTTCTCGTTTCATGGATGAAGGGCAAGCCAATGCCCGTAAGCAGCTTCTCCTGCAACACAGACCCTGCTTACACCATCAATGCTGACTTCTGCGAAGCAGACGGAAAAACAGCAAAGAACAGTATGGAAGTATTCGATATCATGATGCAGAAATGCAAGAAGTACGGTATCAAGGCTTTCATCGATGTTCACAGCCCACATACTGACAATTCAGGTCATAACTACAACCTCTGGTATGGCAAGGCAGGCGTAACTACTGATGTATGGATAGAGTCACTGGTATGGCTTGCTGACAAGTATAAGAATGATGACACACTTCTCGCTTATGACCTCAAGAACGAGCCTCACGGCAAGGGTCAGGAAGGCGATGAAGCAGCTAAGTGGGACGGTTCCAAGGATGAGAACAACTGGGCTTATGCTGCGACAAGATGCGCAGACGCTATACTTGACGTTAACCCCAATGCACTCATACTCGTTGAAGGTGTTGAGCAGTCGATGAGCGGCGCTCAGGCAGGCGACTACTGGGGTATGCCCGACAGAAGAGACAACTCACCTTACATTGGCGCATGGTGGGGCGGTAACTTCCGCGGCGCAAGAAAGTATCCTATCAAGCCCGAGCATGGTACATCTCAGATAGTTTACTCGCCTCATGACTACGGCCCTTCTGTTTATGCACAGACATGGTTCAATAAGGATTTTACAGAGGAAACTCTTCTGAAAGATTACTGGTATGATACATGGGCATATATCAATGCTGAAGAGATAGGTCCTGAGCTTATCGGTGAGTGGGGCGGTCATATGGACGGCAAGGAGAACCAGAAGTGGATGACTCTTCTTCGTGACTACATGATCAAGCACCACATCAGCCATACATTCTGGTGCCTCAATACGAACTCCGGCGATACAGGCGGACTCTGGGATGGTCTTGGATTCATGGCAGGCAGCGGTACATCTATCAAGTGGAACGAGCCTAAGTATGAGCTCTTCGAGAAGGCTCTCTGGCAGACAGCTACTTCCGGCAAGTACATCGGTCTTGACCATCAGGTAGCACTGGGTAAGAACGGTATCTCCCTGAATGAGTTCTATTCAAAGTATTCATCTACTGAGGGCAGCAACCTTGACGGCGGAAAGAAATCTCCTGGTAATGTTAACAATGATACACCTGTTGTTCAGAGCATCAAGGTTTCGTACACTGCTGTTGAAGGTGGTGCAAACCTCAGCTGGAACAAGATAAGCAACGCTGATAAGTATGCTGTATACCAGAACGTTAACGGTTCCTGGAAGCAGGTTGCCGAAACAACAGGCACTTCCTATAACTGGACAGGTCTGACCTATGGTACTAACTACAAGGTAGCTGTCGTTGCAAGAGTCAATAATGCATGGACTAATGATTATTCCAATGCTATCACTGTAACTCCCAAGCAGACAACTTCCAACACTGATGATTATCCTAAGAACGTTAAGGCTAATTACAACACTCAGTATCATCAGGTACAGTTCACATGGGACAAGGTACAGGGTGCTGACAAGTACGGCATAGCTGTATATCTGGCAGGCAAGTGGAGAGTTCAGACTTCCAACATCACAACCAACAGCTTTGTAACACCCAAGAACCTCACCCCCGGCATGACCTACAAGGTAGCCGTTGCGGCAAGAGTAGGTGGAAAGTGGAACACAGCCGATCCTATCAAGAACGCTATAACTGTTACTATTAAGTAATTGCGATAGTTCATGATAATAAAGAAAGACCGTCGATCCGTTTGTAGGATCGGCGGTTTTTCCTTTCCGCTTTTCAGCGGTCATTCTTTGTTTTGATTCTGCATTTTCAGCTTGGTCATCTTGTATATGAATATCTCGGTGGCTACTACAAGTATTATAACAGCCCCTGCAATAAGCCCTATGAAAAGTATCTTGCTGTCACTGCCTGCCTTTATATTTTCTTTGGTGTTAGCGTCAGTATTCTCATCATCATCACTCGCGGATTTCTTTGTTTTGTTCTCAGCCTTGTTTTTGTCAGCCTTTTCTTCGTCATAGGTGGACTTTTCAGCAGGCTCAGCATCACCGCCGTTGTTTTCTTTTCCTATGTCTTTGCCTCCCTCGCCGGGTTTTATGTCGGCGTTAAGTGCAGAGAAGGCTGTGAGCCATGCAAGTGAAGCGTTCCAGTTTATAGTACACTCGTTGCAGCTCCATGCTTCTATGGAGTCAACATAGCACTTCTGGGGAGCTATCTCGCCTTTTTTCCAACCCATGCCCTTTACCCAGGGGTCCTGCATACCCGAGTTTGGTCCGCCCGAGAGTACTCCGCAGGGCGCTTTCGGGAATTTGTCATCTATCTGGTTTGACCACCAGCGGTGATGTGGATTTTCCGTGGTGTGACTGCCGTAGCCCGTAACATAGGAATAGTCCATAGCATTTCGTCCAAGCAGATAGTCAAGACCCTGTAATGCACCGTCAGTATAGCTGTCGTCCTCGTTGAGTACAGCCGCATAAGCAAGTACGATTGCGTTATCTGCTACGAATGAGTTCGAGCCCCAGAGGTATCCCTTGTCGCTGTCGTTGTAGCTAAGGGTGCTCTGCCCGTAGGGAAGCCCGTAGCCCTGCTTTTCTTCTAAAGTGATATAGTGGTCAGCTGCTTCTCTCAGTGACTTTTCAGCTTCGTCCGCATCATCGAAGGTGTTCTCGTTCAGCAGTGCCGTAAATGTACCCAGTGCTGCGGTATTTCCCCAGTCGAAAGTACCTGTGCTGTCAACACTCTCGCCGCTGCCCATAGAAACAGGCACCGACATATAGTAGTCTGACTTCTCTGCATCCTTCAGGTAATCCTTCTCCCCTGTGGCAGCATAAAGCTCCATGGCAGCCCAGTAGAATTCATCTTCAACGTCATTATCTCCGTAAGCACCGCCGCCCACGCTCTCATCGAGGGGAGCGTACATCTCGGGGTGCTTTTTAGCCGCCGCGTAGGCTTTCTCGGCAGCTTCAAGGCAGGTATCCGCGAAATCACTGTCGAGGTCTTCCCAAAGTCTTGCAGACTGTGCCGCGCAGGCAGCAAGATTCAGCGTTGCCGCTGTGGTAGGCGGCTTGATTATCCTGTTCTTGTCATCGTCCGCAGGGGCAACTCCAAGACCTGTCCAGGTCTCATCGTGAGCCTTGTGGTAAGCCATGCCCTCGTATTCGCTGGTATCTAGCTGCATTTTCAGCATCCATTCCATTTCCCACCTTGCTTCGTCCAGCAGGTCGGGGAAGCCGTTGCCGCTTTCTGGTATTATCATTGAACCGTCAGCGAATATATCTTCATTACCGGTATATACAAAAAACTCGTAGAGGTTCTGCAGCATCCACAGGGAAAGTCCGCCGTTTACGGTATACTTGCCGTGGTCGCCCGCATCGTACCAGCCGCCTGTCACATCGACTCTGCCGCTTGTTGCGCTGTAACCCCATGTGTGCTGTATCTCGGCATCATCAGAGGTATGTCCGGCCGCACGGGCAAGGTCTGATTTGTCACCAGAACTTATATACTCGCTCTCTATCTCGATGCCGCTGCGGTTCTGGTAGAAATAATTCAGCGAATCATACAGCAGTGCCGAGTAATCGCTGACTTCATCCGCCGCGAATACTTTAAATTCTCGGCTCTCAGCACCGTTGTCAGCTTCTATATGGAAAGTTCCGCTCTCATCAAGCTCTGAAAAGTCTATGATATGAACAGTGTCCTCAGAATCCTCATCGTAGCCGAAATATTCACTTTTGCCCTCATAAACTGTCTTGCCCGAATCGTCAACCACCTCAAAGCCGATTGCGTCCTTATCGGTGCACAGGAGAGTTGCTTTCTTTTCACGCTTTGCAAAATAACCCACCTGATTTGTGAGGATATCCGCACGTACCCATTTCTCGGGTACCTGATAATCGTTCTCGTCACTTGTAAGGTCTATGAGCGACATATTATCAAAGGTTATCTCAGTGCCCGCAGGGAAGCATCCGCCCTGAGTATACTGACCGTCACCGCCCAGATGGAATGCCCATTCGGCAACATCAAGGGACTGGCTTGCGGTAAAGGTGAGTTCCACCTTTTTTGTCTCCTTTGCGCTTATTGGTATCGGGTCCCATGTTCCGTCAAGGTCATAACCGTTGGACATATTGTGCCATACCTCAACATCGCCGTCAAGGTTGCCTATCTTGGTATAGTATTTGCCGCTCTTTGAAGGCGTTATCTCGTAGGATACCTTGTACTGATGTCCCGATACTATCTTCAGTCCTCTGTGGCGGAACTGGCAGTCCCACCTGTCTTCACCGCCGTTTGAGGCACCGCCAGGGTTCACGATGGTTATTTTGTATTTCCCGTCAGAGATATCGAAGTCCATTTCGGCTGTTCTTGATTCACAAATGTGCCAGGGAAGTCCTACTCCGTCATCGAAATCTGTCTGCCCGAGCTGCTGTCCCGCAAATACACACAAGGGTGCAGCGCTGTTCAAAAACAGTACCGATGCTGCGGCGGCAGAAGCGATACGTTTTGTTGGTCTGATAAACATTTTAAAAATACCTCCATTTTTCTGACCTGTGTATAGTCACAGTAATGATTATAACACATTATTAATCGAATGTAAAGCGGCTGATATGTATTTTTTTCAGGATTATTTGTGATGATGACAGCAAAAGTACGATAATATGAAATATACAATATGCAATACAACGTATATGATATATAAGTGAAATTTGTGCTGAATATGAAAATATTATATTTATTATATTGATCATATGTTATTTTTGATTGACTTTTTTTCTGCTTTGCTGTATAATAGTATAGGGTATGTAAGCCTGATATAAATGTGGTGGTAAAGTTCTGTGTCAGGATATGGGTGAAATATTTTCAGATAATGATGCATAGGGAAGTGATAGTAATGATTCTTCAGGAGTTGGCAGACAGTTTTTCTACTATGACCTGTATCGTATCCGTCAAGTACAATGTCGGAAGATATGGTGATGTAAACAAAGTTCCAGTAAACAACGGTTCCCGCGGTATTATGACAGGGAAAATGTTTAAGACCAGAGGCTTTAATATGGAACACCAAGAAAGAAAACACGGATAGGAGAATTTAAAAAACAGCAAAAATATCGTGGATTTTATCGAGGTGTACACAATGAAACATGAAAATAAGGCTACAAATAATTTACAGAATACGCTGGAGGATCTTTCGGGAGGCAAAAAAGCATCCAAAAGTCTCTTTGTGTTATTGCTCATATCGTATATAGGGGTATCGCTGATAGTAAGTATGTCAGCAGGGTCACATAAGGTGATGAATGTCGCAGGTACTGAAATAGGTATGTATGCTTTTGCAGGTGTGTTCTCGGCACTGGTGAACATACTGGCTATATTCATGGCGGTGTATTTCAAGAAAGTGGGATTCATATCAGCCATCGTTCTGACCGGGCTGCAGTTTCCATCGCTTTTGGTCGGAATATTCAAGCATGATAATCTGCAGAGTCTGCCCGGGGTGTTTACGAATGTCCTTACGATAATCGCTTTGCTGATAATATACATAAATAATGTGAGGATAGAGCGCTTTCAGGAAAAGATAAGGGATCAGGCAGTAACGGACAGGCTTACTGGTCTGCCGAACAGATTTGCCTGCCGTGAGCTGGTAGACTCTCTGTTGAAACAGAATGAAAGATTTGCGGTGGTGTCAATAGATCTGAATAATTTCAAAAGCATCAATGACACTATGGGACATGAAAACGGCAACAAGGTACTTGTGACCATAGCTGAAAGATGGAAAGCTTTGGCAGAAAGCGGAGAAACTGGTACTCTGGATTTTGTGACCAGACAGGGCGATGATGAATTCACCCTGATAATACGAGGCTACTATTACGAGAAAGACATAGCTGCTACGATAAAGCTTTATCGTGAACGGCTAGAAAAAAAGATAACCATAGATGACTGTGATTTCTATATAAGGGGAAGCTTCGGCTATGCCTTTTATCCCAATGATACGGATAATATAGATCATCTGTTTACTTATGCCGATGCTGCTATGCATGAGGTCAAAAGGCTCAACAGCAGCGAATGCATACTCAGATTCTTCAAGGAACAGCTCAAGCTGGAACGCACCCTGGATATCGAGCGCAAGATAAGAAAAGCACTGGATGATGATTCAATATTCTTTGAACTGCAGCCGCAGTATGATATGTCATACCAACTGCGCGGATTTGAAGCACTGGCACGAATGAAGGATGCAGACGGTAATGATATAAAACCATCAGAATTTATCCCCGTGGCTGAAAAGGTAGGGCTGGTAGACAAGGTGGATCTTTGTGTGTTCAGGCAGTCAGCAAAATTTTTCGGTGAGCTTGTAAGGAAAACGGGTGCCAATATCACACTGAGTATAAATATCTCCGTCAGACACCTGATGAAGAACGATTTTCTTGATGAAGTCATTTCGATAATAACATCAAGCGGTATCCCTGCAGGGCAGCTGGAGATAGAGATAACAGAATCGGTGCTTATAGATTCGGCAGAAAAGGCTCTCCAGTGCATAAACGAGATCAAGAAGATGGGCATAAAGATAGCCATAGATGATTTTGGTACGGGCTATTCTTCGCTCAGCTATCTTTACAATTTCCCTGCAGATCTTCTGAAGGTCGATAAGTCGTTCATCGACAATATGAATACCAACAGATCTTCAAAGCAGTATGTAGCAGCTATAATCTCCATCGGTCATATCATGAAATACGATGTTATCTCAGAAGGCGTTGAAAAGGAAGACCAGCTTGAGACCCTTAAAGAGATCGGATGCGATTACATACAGGGCTTCATCTGGGGCAGACCGCTTTCAATGGTGGAAGCCGAAAATATCGTTATGAGCGAAGTGTGCAAATAAGCAAATAATAATTCCCCGACTTGTGAAAGTATACAGGTCGGGGATAATTTATATGTTTTTAATTACATGGTCATAGCTGTCCGAGCAGTTCTGATATGAGTGCAGATGATGCAAGACCGTCAGAGAATGCTGTAGCACCGCCTGCTGCAGTACCGAGCTTAATGGCGTATTCATAGTCGCCTTCTGCTGACCCTGCTATAAATCCTGCCAGCATGGAATCTCCTGCACCTACTGAATTTTTCACAGTGCCGCGGCACACTCCGCAGATGTGGGTCTTTCCGTTCTTATCGAGCAGTATTGCACCGTCACCTGCCATAGATACAAGAACGTTCTGAGCGCCGAGTTTCTGCAGTCTGCCGGCATATTCTATTATATCCTCGGTGGAAGTCAGGGTAACGCCGAACATCTCACCGAGTTCAAAATTATTTGGCTTTACCACAAAGGGCTTGTATTTCAGTACATTCATCAGAAGCTTGCCCGTGGCATCAACAGCGGTCTTTATATCTCTGCCTTCAAGACGTGCCAGGATACGCTCGTAGATATCTCGGGGAAGACTAGCAGGGATACTGCCGGCCAGGACCAGTGTGTCACCGTCCTTTACAGCATCGGTCTTCTCAAAAAGCTTTTCCAGAGAGATCTCATCGATATCGGGCCCCTGAGCGTTTATCTCAGATTCCTCCGAAGCCTTTATCTTGACATTTATGCGTGAATCACCCTTCGGCAGCCTGACGAAATCAGCCTCAATACCCATAGCTGCAACGCCCTTTTCAATGGCTTCTCCCGTGAAGCCTGCAGTGAAACCCAGTGCACGCGACTGCACTCCAAGTTCTTTGAGTACAGCCGAAACATTTATTCCCTTGCCGCCGAAATACATTTCCTCAGCTGTTGTACGGTTGACCTCACCTGCCCTGAATGCATCCATGTGAACAACGTAGTCAATGGCAGGGTTGAAAGTTACTGTGTATACCATTATCAGACCTCCTGAAATTCGTCAATGAAACGCTGTGCTAAATCTGCCAGCTCTCCGCTCCTTTCGGGCTGATGTGAAAGATAGGTCACTATCAGCTCTTTTTCGGGGCACACTACACATCGCTGCCCCCATTTGCCGCTTATGGCAAAGGTATTGTCATTTACCCACAGAAAGTATCCGTAGCCGCCTTTTCCGGTATTGACACGGGCAGTGGCAGCTTCACGGACAAGTTCTTTCGGGATAAGCTGTTCACCATGCCATGAACCCTCCTGCATGAGAAGCTGTCCCAGTCGCGCAAGCTGACTTACAGTGAGCTCCATACCCGTCGCACCGTAAAAATGCCCCTCGGGAGAGGTCTGATAAACGGGTCTGCCCCAGCCGAGAGGTTCAAAAAGCCGAGGACGAAGGTATTCTGCCAGCGGCATACCCACAGCGTTTTCACAGGCTGCACTTACAAGATAGGCAGGTATATTTGAGTAGTGAAAGCCCCTGTCGCTGTAATCTACAGGCAGGCGAAGTATGTTTTCCAGCCAGTCAGCCTCATTTGGTTCTTCAATAAGGGAGCTGACCTCCTGCGGACGAAAAGGGTAAGGCGCTGATGTCATGGTCATGAAGTCGCGGAATGTCAGTGCCCTGAACGGATCAGGGACGATATCTGAATATTTTTTATCCAGATATTTGTACAGCTTATCTGAGATATCCAGCCTGCCTTCACCTTGTGCCATGAGCACAGCAGCTGAAGTTACCGACTTTGTGGCAGAGTAGACAGGGTAACATTTATCCTCGCTAAAGCAGCGCTTCAGTACTGTCTTTCCGTGAAAGGATATCTCAGCACAGTGCAGCGCGATGCCTGCAGCAGCGGTGCTTTCAATAAATCTATCAAACATTGTTTTCCTCCGGATACTGTATTACAAAATGATTATACCCCTTTTTATGCATTAAGTCAAGTAGCAGGTGAATGGTTAACATATTGTGCAAAAGCTGGTTAAAATTTAAGCAGTATAATATATTGACGGATATTTGATCCGATGATATAATTAAGCAGTAATGGATCTAATGAACGGAGGTATCGCTATGATAGTAAAAACACCGCCTATGGGCTGGAACAGCTGGGACTGCTACGGAGCATCTGTAGATGAGAAAACGGTGCGCCGTAATGCCGAGTATATAGCTGAAAACCTTAAACAGTACGGATGGGAGTACGTTGTGGTCGATATACAGTGGTATGAGCCGAAGGCTAAGAGCCATGAATACAACCATTTTACCGAGCTTTGTATGGATGAATATTCACGCCTTATCCCTGATGAAGGCAGATTCCCGTCATCAGCAGGAGGCAAAGGATTTGCTCCGCTTGCGGAATATGTCCATTCTTTAGGACTTAAATTCGGTATACATATCATGCGCGGTATACCAATACAGGCTGTCCACAGGAACACTGCTCTGCTTGGGACGGATAAGACCGCACGCGAGATAGCCAAGATGAACAGTATATGCGCGTGGAATACTGATATGTACGGTGTTGACCCCGACAAGGATGGTGCAGAGGAATACTACAAGAGCATTTTTGCATTGTATGCAGAATGGGGAGTAGATTTCATCAAGTGCGATGATATCTGCCGTGAACTACCCCATGAGGAAAGCGAGCTTATTATGCTGAGCAAATGCCTGAGAAGCTGCGGCAGGGATATGGTGCTGAGCCTTTCACCCGGTCCCGCTCTGCTTGAAAAGTCCGAGGTATATAAGCAGACCGCTGATATGTGGCGCATCACTGACGATTTCTGGGATAACTGGGAGTCGCTGTACAATATGTTTGAAAGGTGTGAAAAATGGAGCATACACAGCGGCTCGGGACATTACCCTGATGCCGATATGCTGCCTGTTGGAGCTATATTGCAGGATTACAGTCCGGAAAACAGGACTAAATTTACTGAGGACGAGCAGCGCACTATGATGACCTTGTGGAGTATTTTCCGTTCTCCTCTGATGATAGGCGGTGAGCTGACAAAGAACGATAAGTTCACTCTTGGTCTGCTGACGAATGCAGGTATCATCGGTATGAATAAGCTCTCACGTCATGCACACATGGTATGGCGCAGGGATATCGGCGGCAGTGAGCATATTCTCTGGACGGCTGTAAACGCAGAAGACGGTCAGTACGCAGCGGTATTCAACTCAGGTGAAAATGCAGGCTGCTTTGAACTTGATCTTGCAGATCTGGAGATATATGAACCTGTAAGCTGCACCGAGCTGTGGACCGGCAGTATAAAAGAAAATATCCGCAGCATCCATATTGACCTTCCGCCTCACGGTGCGGCGGCTTATATTATTAAATAATATGGTTATCACACTGACACACTATGTTTCATTGTTATATATCACTTTGGTGGTGTGTTAAATGGGTAGCTTATTTATATAATATCCGGCTTTTTGATAAAGGCTTTGCGTACCTTTGGTGTGCAAAGCTTTTGCTTTTTTTGTACGTCTGAATATCCACTGTCCAAAAAAATTCATACTAAATTTCAAAAACCTCTTGAAATTTGAAAAAATCTGTGTTATAATGTATTTTAGAGAAAAAAAACGTACTTCATCAAATCGGAATAGGAGTTTTATTTATGAGATGTCCCTTTTGCAGTTATGAGGATACAAGAGTAATAGATTCACGTCCGAGTGAGGGCAAAAAGCGCAGAAGGCGTGAGTGTCCAAAGTGCGGCAGACGCTTCACCACATATGAGGTGGTTGAGAAGCCGCTGCTGATGGTATACAAAAAAGACGGCTCTTTTGAGCCTTTTGACAGGCAGAAGCTGATAAAGGGTCTTCAGAATGCTATAAAAAAGCGTCCTGTCAGTGTTGAACAGGTTACTAATCTGGTCGATGATATAGAAAACACATACGCAAACAAGATGCAGACAGAAACTACCACCGGTGAGATAGGCGATATGGTACTCAGCGGACTCAAAAAGCTGGATAATGTTGCTTATGTTCGCTTTGCATCTGTGTATAAGGATTTCAATGATGTCGATTCATTTATACAGATAATCTCTGAACTATCCGAAAAATGATGACCCGCAATAAATAAGTTTTCTCATAAAACTCAAATATAAGACCGATGAACGCCCTGCATATAACAATGCGGGGCGTTTGTCGTCGTTGCAGGATATTTGATGCGTAAGCTTTATTCTGCTTTTTTATCGGCAGATAAAAGCTGTGCTGCCAGTACGGCTGAAAATACAAGCGCACATCCGCATATCTCACGCGGAGAAAGTTTTTCGTTAAGTATCACCCAGCCTGAAAGTGCTGCAAATACCGATTCCAGACTCATAAGCATAGTTGCCCGTGCAGGTTCTGTCTGCCGCTGACCGAGTATCTGCAAGGTGTAGGCAACGCCGCAGGACATTATGCCCGTGTAAAGTATAGTCAGCTTTGCATCGGATATTGACGAAAGCACAGGCTTTTCAAATATGAACATACATATCAGCATTATAGTACCTGCTGTAAAAAATTGTAAACAAGCCATGACCATGCCGTCTGCACCCATATCATTGAATTTGTCGATCACCATGATATGAACAGCAAAAAATACCGCCCCCGCAAGCACCAGAAGGTCACCCACGGATACTGCAAAGTCTTCCTTTATGCACAGCAGGTAGAAGCCTGCCAGTGCACCTGCGGCACATATCCAGATGACAGACCTCGGGCGTTTGCCAAGAAAAAGCCCAAGTACAGGTACTATTATTATGTAAAGTGCAGTCACGAAGCCTGCCTTGCCTGCGGTGGTCATGATTATACCTGCCTGCTGCAGTGAACTTGCTGCGAACAGTACTGTACCGCATAGGATCCCGCCTTTGACGGTTGTTTTTGACGGTGTGTTTTTTTGTGTGCTTTTGCTCCGCCTGAAAAGTGCTATCACGGGTATGAGAACTATCCCGCCAAGCAAAGTACGCAGAGCATTATACGTGAATGGCCCGATGTAGTCCATGCCCTTGCTTTGTGCCACAAAAGCCGTACCCCAGATAAGGGCAGTGATGATCAGCATTATACTGCCTTTTAAGTTTTTCAAATTATCCTTCTCCCTGTTATTGATGAGATTAATTATACCACCTTTCTGACTGCTTTGCAAGTGTAGGGTCAAAATAAGAGTGCTGTTTTTTTCAGCACTCTTACGTATGATATCAGTTTATGCCTTTCGGACTGCCTCTTTGTCAAGACGTTTGTGTATGTTGTCGATATCCTCGGTAGTTCCGCCGCCCTCATCATCAGGTGCGCGGAATTCACCTTTTTCTACCAGCCGCAGAAAAGCATCAACAACATCTTCTGTCAGCTGGGTGCCTCTGACTTCTTTCATGATAGATACAGCCTTATCGAAGTTCATTCGCTTTCGGTACGGTCTGTCAGAATACATGGCATCAAAGGTATCGGCAACTGCGATTATCTGTGCTACACGTGGTATCTCATCGCCCTTGAGTCCCTTGGGGTAGCCCTTGCCGTCTGGACGCTCATGGTGTGCCCCCGCACCTATGGCAAGCTCCGGCATTATGCTGATATCTTTCAGCGTATTGTATCCAAGCGCAGAGTGTGATTTGATTATCTTGAACTCGTTATCGGTGAGTTTGCCGGGCTTGTTGAGCACCTCGGCAGGTACACCTACTTTGCCTATATCGTGCAGAAGGGCGATGTTGTAGTACTTCTCGATGGTTTCTTCGTCGAGCCCCAGCTCACGGGCAAGCATCATGGTGTATTCTGCTACGCGTGAGGAATGTCCGTTGGTGTATTTGTCCTTCATATCTATAACTTTAGCGAAGGCTTCGACTATCTCACGGATGAGCTGCTTCTGTTCTTTTTCCTTTTTGAGGAAACGCTCAGTCCTGCGGCCGATATAAAGCTTTATCAGCAGAACTATCACGGTGAGCATAACGGCAAGACATAGCAGCATGAACCAGATGTGTTCGTATATAGCCTTCTTTTTTATTATATTTATGACCTTCTCCTTGACTCCTGTTCCACTCGGATCCTTTATCTGCATAACAAAACGGTATGTACCGCCGCGAAGATTGGTGTAATCCACAGGTGCAAGTTCGCTTCTCTTTACTGTGACAGGCTGTTTGTCAAAACCTTCAAGGCAGTAGGTTATCTGAGGATTTATAAGCGAATAGTTATAGGCGTAACTGTATATGGTGAGCTTTTTGACATTTGATGGTATAACGATGTTTCCGTTTTCATCGGGATATATCATTTCTCCGTCAGCCTCAGCGTAGGGAACTGAGAGCTTTATGCGGTTGACATCGTTAAATTCCTTTTCTATGTTGACCTTAGCCACACCTGTTGTGCCTGAGATATACAGGTCTCCGTCTGCGGTAAGCTCGCTGTATGAATTTGAAGTAGTTATGCAGTGAAGACCGTTGTCCCTTCCGTAATATATCGGAGAGATATCTTCGTTGGCGAGCAGAGTATCTACATCTTCAACGTATACGCCGTTGCTGCTTAGTATCCACATATCGCCGCGGCTGTTTTCGTACAGGTCGAAATTGTTTGAATATGGGAATTTTCTTATGGTGGTGATATTGTAGTCAGCATCCATGTATGCCAGGGAATTGCTGGTAACTATCCAATATATCTCCTTCGTTCTGTCCTTCTTGATACGCATGATGACATCTGAGTTAAGCCCGTCATCAATGCCAAGATGGGTGGTCGAGCTTTCATCTATGACGAATATCCCTCCGCCGTCTGTGCCGAGTATGATATCACCGTTTTCGGCTGAGGCGGCTGTAAGTATCTCGGTATTGCTTATGCCGTCGCTCTCGTCGTATACCTTGGTGATCTTATCATCCTTTATTATCGCTGCACCGCCTGTGTATATTGCGATGAATGATCCGTCTGCCCTTTCGATAACTGTTCTGACGCGGCTTGATGGAAGACCGTCTTTTTCTGTGAATTTAATCAGCTTGCCCTTGTCGTACCGAAGAAGTCCCTGTTCACCGAAGGTGGAGAACCAGAGCCTGTTTTTGCTGTCACGTATTATCGAGCGTATCTTGCAGCCCTGCAGCAGCCTGATAAGATCGCTGTCATTGAATATTTCACCCGAAGCACTTCTCGATGATGTAATGGGAAGTGTATCCACTTTTTTTCCGTTTGTAAGTACCAGCAGTCCGCTGTTCTTTGTGCCGATGAACAGCTTTCCGTCTGTCGCACAGGTGGAGTATACTACCTCTGTATCCAGCTTGTATTTTTCAAAAATATCAGTGAACTGATTGGGTACTATCTTCATGACTCCCTGCTGTGAGGATACGAACCACAGGTTTTTCTGATAGTCGGTCATCATGCCTTCGACAGAGTTGTTGAATGGGGTATTCTCTATCTGTGTGAACTTTCCGTTTTCCACAAAGCCTATGCCGCTGTCAGTGCATACCCACAGCATATCACCGGTGGCAGACATTGAATTGATATATCCCAGCGGTGATATATCTGTAGGTGATACATTACTGAATCCTTTTTCAAGCTCGCCGTGATATATCTCCGAACCCTTTGTGCCGACGTATATATACCCTGCACGCAAAGGGTCGGGGAGTATTGTATGTATATCCTCGACTCCCAGCTTTTCAGCATCACAGAAGCTTTTAAGCCTTTTATCCTTTAGTGTGAACACTGCACCGTCCAGAGTAATACCGTATATTATACCGTCTATGCCTTTTTCAAGCATACGTATATACTCATTGTTCAGCTGGGGTTCATCTATGATCGTCAGATCACCGTTTGTATCTATAAGTGCTGCACCCTGTGTAGTACCGAGATATATGTTGCCGTCGCTATCCTCTGCAATAGAGCGAATCGACAGTGAACGCAGACCATTGTCCTTGTTGTACATCTTGAATGTTCCGTTTTCCATAACAGCAGCACCGCTGTCATTGGTTCCTATCCACAATCTGTCCTTTGAATCTACGAATAGCTTCACAACGCTGGCTATACCTGTTGTTGAATCTATACGCTCGAAGGTATTGCCGTCATATCGTATAAGTCCGCTGTAGCTGCCTATCCAGATAAATCCCTCGCTGGTCTCGACGATATCATTTGCTTCCGAAGTTGGAAGCCCCGAGGTGTTGTCGTACAGCACTGCCGAATAACCGTCGCCTTTGCCTGTCGGGTCTACTGAAAGTTCTTCTGCGGGAGAAAGTGCATCACCGCCGGTGTGCAGAACTACAGTGGACGGTACAGCTGTCAGCATCAATGCAGAAGCTATAATACAAAGCATTTTTTTTGATATACTTTTTATCACGCTGGATATGATCTTCATTATGCTCACTCTCCCCGGTGATACTGACAGCAGTTGCTTATATGTTGGAATGCGATATTTACCTGTTGTCAGGATCTGTATAAGTACTATCCGACTTATGACTATGATTTTTCCTTAATTTTACTGTTTTGTTATTTATATTTACTTAATACAGAGTACATGAATTATTTATATATATGATATCACATTCTCATGTATATTGTCAATAGTATAAATACAAAAATCACCCTCGAAATCATCTGCGGCTCCATAAGACATTCAAACATAAGTTTGGATATGGCGGCTTTAGAATTGTTCCGATTTTTAAAGTTCTTGATTAAATTTATCGCAGCTTTTCTGAACATATTCAGGCATTGCTGAACGTCTTTGTTTTCGACTCTGCACCAATCTTCTTCAAAATGAACATCAAGCAGCCAGTGCATTGACTCAACCGACCATTCCATTCTTGCATGATGAAGGAGCTGTTCCGCTGTCATTTCGCGGCTTGAAAGGTAATAGTGCCATTCGCTCGAAGTGCCTTTTTTCGTTGAAAACTCAGTATGAATGGCTCCTATGCACTTCAGATTTTTCCACTCTTTTTTCTGTTCCAGCCAGTTGATATCTGTTGTTACATACGCTGTCCTTGTTTCAACTCTGCCACGGTTTTTCTCCGTTCTTGAAACTGTTTGCATAGTGTCTCTGAGAGAACTGTCCTGCACATAATCCTCGATATCTTTCTTCAAATTTGGGTGATTATCCTTAACGCAAAGCAGATAATCTGCCTTTTGTTTTACGATAATCTCAGCAGTTTCTTTCTGACAGTTCAGTGCATCCGCAACAACTATATTACCCTTTATTTTCAGTTCTTTCAGAAGCTCCTGCACCGCAGGTATCTCGTTGCTTTTATCGTCCGTGCTGCGTTGTGCCAGGGTCAATCCAAGTTCGCATACCTGTGCGCTGATGATGTGCAGAGGACTTTCGATCTTACTCATTTTAAGTGTCGAACAAACAGTTTTCCCGTCAAGAGAGATCGTCATACTTTTGGACTTTTCGGGCATGAATGAATAGACCCAATCCGCAAAACAGCGGTTGAGCGATTCGGGCTTGACATATTTCAGCAGGCTCAATATCCAATAATAGCAAGGGACATGATCGATTCCGAATTTCTCCTTTAAGAATTCGCTTACTCTGTCATTTGTCGCCCATTGATGAATCTGATGAATGTTTCTAAGTCCACAGATACTTCCAAGAATTGCTATTGTAATGATATCGGGGATACTGCAAAAATAGCCGTCATATTCCTCATATAATTCAATATCTTCAAAATACTCGGTTATTCCATTATTCATGCCTATATTATATCATTTTCCAGGTGCTCTGTCCAGTAATTTGTACAATCTGAAATATAAATGTAACTTTTGAAACCTGATTTTTTGAAAATTGATTTCCGTGTACAAAAATAGTGGACTGTCTATAATATGTTTGATAGGGTCTTAATAATAAAGAGATCACCCGCTCGTCTTGATGTACGCAAGAGAGCGGGTGAAGAGGAAATATTATGAAAAAGATCCGATACTGTCTTTTTTGTATAACTGATGATCAGTCATTCTTTTTGTCTGCAGAAACCGGTGCAGTCTCGTATATGAACTTGACTTCGCCCTTAGTGTCTGCTGCTTTACCCGAGAAATTATCGTAAGCCTTGCCTGCTGCCTTTATTGCATCAAGTCTGTCCAGCAGGGGAGTGATATCATCGTTGTAAGCGTTGATTATCTTGTCGATGCCCTCGCGGCGGAATTTCTTCATGCCGTTGTTGAGTTCTTTTGCACCGTCTTCAAGTTTCTGAGAACCGTCTTTCAGCTTTGCGGCTCCGTCATCGAGGGTAGTTATACCTGCATAAAGGGTGCCGCTGCCGTTGGAGAGCTTTTCAGCGCCCTCTAAAAGCTGTGCACTGCCTGTGGATACACTGTAAGTACCGTCTTTTAGTGTCTGTCCGCCCTGCCAGATAAGTCCCAGACCGTCATCGAGTGCAAGAGCACCGTCTGAAAGCTGTGTAAGTCCGCCCTGTAATGAGCCTATGCCTGTATCCAGCTGTACAGCGCCGTTGCGTGCCGCTGCTATGCCGTCGGCAAGGGAATGTGCGCCGCCCGAAACTTTCTTAGCACCGTCGGAAACTGCTGTGCTGCCGTCAGCCAGCTGTCCTGCTCCTGCTACAAGCTCGGTCACTCTTGAAGCCAGCGTGCCTGTACCTGCCTTGAGCTTTTCTCCGCCATCGGTCAGCTGACCAAGACCGTCATCGAGCTTTGATGCGCCGTCTGAAAGCTGACCAAGTCCGCCGTTAAGCTTGCCTGCACCAGCATCAAGAGCAGCCGCACCTGTATTTGCGGAGTTAAGTCCTGTTGAAAGGGCAGCAGCGCCTTCGCTGAGTGAGCCTGCGCCTGTTGCCAGAGCCTTGATACCCTCGTAAAGGGAAGTAGTACCTGTATCAATGGCTGCGATGCCGTTGAAAAGTGTGTCTGCGCCGACTCTGAGTTCGCCAGAGCCGAATGACAGCTTGCCCAGACCCTCGTCAAGGGCTGAAGCGCCTGCACTGACCTGTTCTAAACCTGCCTTCAATGCCCCTGCTCCGCTGTCAACGCTCTTGGCCCCTGCGGAAGCGGTAGTCAGTCCCTTGGAGAGTGAACCTGTACCTTCGGAAAGTGAGTTAGCACCTGTCAGAAGCTCGCTGCTTCCTGCTTTCAGTCCTGCCGCACCGTTTGATACCTGTGCAGCACCGTTAGCCAGAGTTTTTGAACTTGTATAGAGTTTGCCTGCACCTGCCGCCAAAGCCTTGCCGCCCTCATCGAGAGTTGCCAGCCCTGTATCGAGAGCCTGAGCACCTTCTACCAGTGCAGCGGCACCTGTTTTCAGGTCTGCGATACCGCCTGTGAGCGCTGAAGTATCTGCCGATATCTGAGAAGAACCCTCAGCCAGACCTGCGGCTATCTGCTCCTGAGATGCGATAGTCTGCTGTAAAGTGCCTATCATGGCGGCTATGTCATCAGAGGGGTTAGAGGCATATACCTGCTGTAATCCTGCCAGCACCTGTTTGTTGTATTCTATGGTAGAGTTAAGGCTGTCTGCGGCATTTGTCATAGAAGCCGAAACACCATTCAGCTTTTCGGGGATAGCTGCTGCACCGCCGGCTAGAGTATCTATACCGCCTGCCAGTGCCTGTGCTCCTGCAAGCACCTTTTCGGAACCTGCCTTTGAGGAAGTTATGCCTGCCGAAAGTTTACCGGCTGATGTGCTGAGTGAACCTGCGCCTGTGGAAAGCTGTGTAGAGCCTGCCGCTACGTTAGCCGCTCCCGAATCAAGAGTTGCCGCTCCTTCAGCCAGAGCCTTTGAACCGCTTGCGACTTTCTTTGCACCGCTGTGAACGTCTGCTGCGCCCTTATCGGCAGAGCCTATGCCCTCAGCCAGTTTTGCTGTGCCTGATTTGAGTTCGCTTGCGCCGTTTTTTAGCTGTGAAGTTGCGTCTTTCAGTTTTTCAGAACCTTCCTTGGCTGACTTGATCCCGTCATCAAGAGTTTTAGCACCGTCAGCCAGACCCTTTGCGCCAGCCTTTGCCGATGATGTACCGTCTTTGAGAGTCTTTGCACCTGCGGCGGCGGTGTCAGCACCGTCTTTGAGTTTGTCAGCGCCGTCTTTCAGTTTCGCCGCACCCTCATCTGCATCTGCAATACCTGCCGCCAGCTGTGCTGTGCCTGCTTTCAGGTTTGCCGCACCGGAATTTACCTGTATGAAACCACCCACCAGCTGTGCAGAACCTTTCTTTGCCGCCTTTATGCCGTCAAGCAGGGACTTTGCGCCATCATCGAGAGTTTTTGTACCCTCAGCCAGTGCGCCCGAACCACCTGCAACTTTCTGTATGCCGTCATTGAGTTTGCTTGCTCCGTCTGCAAGAGAAGCCGCACCCTCATCGAGGGTCTTTGCGCCTGTGTCTGCATCGCCCAGACCGTTTGCCAGCTTTGCAGAACCGTCTTTCAGCTGTGCAGCACCGTCATTTACCTGTATGAAACCGCCGGCTAGCTTGCTGCTGCCGTCCTTTGCGTTTTTTATACCGTTTACCAGGTCGCCTGCACCGCTGTCGAGGGTCTTTGTGCCGTCAGCGAGTTTCCCTGCGCCGTCAGCCAGAGATACAGCGCCGTCGTTCAGCTGCTTGCCGCCGTCAGCCAGCTTATCTGCACCGTCTTTCAGATCTCCAACACCCTTGTTGAGTTCCTTTGTGCCGTCATAAAGCTGTTGTGAGCCGTCAGAAAGCTGATCTACTGCATCAGCAAGTTCGCCAAGCTTTTCTTCCAGTTCATCGAGCTTGTCGATACCGTCAAAGTCTATATCATTGAAGAATGAGTTAGTTCCTGCAGTGAATACTGTTTTCAATTCAAAATCTGTAACATCGGCAGTGAATTCAAAATACTCGGGTATGCCGATGTCGCTTTCATCATCAAGCCCAAGACTTTCTTTCAGTCCCGGCAGGGCATAGCCGATGACAGCCTGTCTGCCGCCGTCGGAGATCAGCTTACCGTTAGTCACACTGATATTACTGAACTTTTCACTGTCCAGCAGTGCACCTGTTGCCATAAGGAACGGGGTATAGATCGTTTCGTTCTTTCCGTTTATCTTTACTGTGGAAGTCGAATTGTTTGTATAATCGTACCTTACAGTGACCTTGCCGCTTTTGCCTGCCAGTTCCTCGGGAGTGATGCTTTTGCCGTCAAGGGTGTAGCTGACTTTTATATCAACAGGCAAAGCTGCATCTGTGTAGCCCTTGTAGTATACATCTCCGCCTGATGTGTTCCACTGCATATTATCTCCGCTGCCTGAGAAGGTATCATCGTTCTTCATATTTTCTATATCGGTAAGAGTGGATATATCCATAAGCGAAGTGAGTCCCTGAGGATTAACAAGATGGTCACTCACCACAGTCTTTGTCGGAGCGCCGTTTGCATCGGTCAGTACGTAAACAGTTTCCTCTTTGCGTGCAGTATTGCTGTCGGCGGTCTTTGTATCTTCTGTTTTCTTCTTGTCATGCTTTTTTATCTCGGGCGACTTGTGATCATCGTCAGCTTCGGAACTGTCTTTATCCGAAGTCTTTGAGGAACTGTCATTTGCGGATGTATCGTCCTTGTTTGCAACTGCGTAAAATCCTGTTGAGCCTGCCGATATCAGTACTGCCAGGACACCTGCTAAAAATCTGCTGTATTTTTTCATAATGATCTCTCCTTATCTATTCAACTATTCAACTGTTCAGTGAGGGGACTTTGAAAGCTTTTTCCCTTCTTGCTGTATCCTTCATGCCTATTGTGCTGTTGATTATCACCTTATCAAAAAGCAGCAGCATGGATGGGAGTGCACATATTACCGTTACCATTGATACCAGCGCACCTCTGGACATCAGTGTGCAGAGCTGTGATATCATATCTACGCTGGAGTATACACCGACACCGAAGGTCGATGCAAAGAAGCCCAGTGCGCTTACCATAATGGATTTCATCGAGGTAGCTAATGCTATGGTCACGGCTTCGGTCTTGTCCTTGCCGTCTATACGTTCCTGCTTGTATCTTGTGGTCATTAGTATAGCATAGTCAACAGTGGCGCCCAGCTGTATGGTGCCTATTACTACAGATGCTATAAAAGGTATCTTGGTATGTGTGAAGCAGGGAACTGCCATATTTACGGTTATTGCGAATTCTATCACTGCAACGAGTATCATAGGCAGAGATACCGATCTCAGCGCGAAAAGTATGATTATGAATATTGCTGCTATGGATACCGTGTTTACAACTGCGAAGTCACGTTTTGTTATACTGATAAGATCCTTTGTTGCGGCAGCCTCACCTATTACCATGCCGTTGTCATCATACTTTTTGAGTATATCTATGAGTTCATCTACCTGTGCGTTGACTTCGGGGGATGCTACCTTGTAATCAGAGCCTACCAGCATCAGCTGCCAGCCGCCCTCTTTCAGAAGACCGCTCACCGATTCGGGGATAGCTTCTTCGGGGATGGACGGACCTATAAGAGTATCGAATGCCATAGTCATGCTGACACCGTCCACCTTTTTCATCTCATCAGTCATACTGATAACATCACTGCGCTTCATATCAGCGCTGCACAGTATCATGTGGGTTGAGGTTATATTGAACTCATCCTGAAGCTTGGTGTTTGCGATCACGCTGTTCAGATCAGTGGGGAGCGTGTCTGTCAGGTTGTAGTAAACATCTGTATGGGTCTGTCCGTAAATACCCGGTATCAGCAGGGCTATGAACAGTACAACGAATACAGTGTGATGCTTTACTATAAAAGAAGCGGCTTTGTCCATGCTGGGGATAATATCCTTGTGTATGGTCTTTTCGAGCAGCTTATCAAAGACGAGTATCATTGAGGGCAGTACAGTCACACAGCATATAACGCCGATGACAACACCCTTAGCCATAACTATGCCCATGTCAAGACCCAGTGTATAACTCATGAAGCACAGTGCCAGGAATCCTGCAACTGTAGTTACCGAACTTGATACTACAGAGGAGATGGTCTGTGCTATGGCTTCAGCCATGGCTTCGTATTTGTCGGAGAAATTCTCTTTTTGTTCCTTGTAGCTGTGCCACAGGAATATTGAGTAGTCTATCGTTACCGCCAGCTGTAAAACAGCTGTCAGCGCCTGTGTGATGAAGCTTATCTGTCCGAGGAATATGTTGGTTCCAAGATTGTAAAGTATCGCAAGACCAACGCTAAGCATAAAGAATACAGGTATCAGCAGAGAATCCATAGTCACCGCAAGTATGATGCTTGTAAGAAGTACCGCTATTCCGACGTATGCGGTGGTCTCTTTCATCGTCAGGTCTTTAATGTCTTCAACTATGGCGGTCATGCCGTTTATGAAACACTGCTTGCCTGCTATCTTTCTCATCTCAACTACCGCTTCAAGGGATTCGTCAGCAGAAGTGGCTTGATTGAAGAACACAGCCATCATTGTGGCACTGCCGTCCTCATTGTTGAAGAAACTGTAGATGTCCTCAGGGAGTATCTCTTTTGGTATGGATATATCAGCTATACTGTCATACCAAAGCACATCACTGACAGCATCTATTTTTTCAAATTCGGATTTAAGTGCTGCAACATCCTTGTCCTCCATGCCTTCTACAACTACAAAGGCGAAACCGCCTTTACCGTATTCGTCAAGCATTATCTGCTGACCTTTCATCGTGTCGATATCTTCGGGAAGATAAGAGAGTATGTCGTAGTTTATCCTAGTTTTCAGCATACCTATCGCCGCGGGCACCGCAAGCACCAATGCCAGTATGACGATGAGTATACGCAGTCTGACAACTGCTTTACCGAAGTTTTTCATACTACCGTTCCTTTCTTTGTGGTTTAATGACTCACGGTCATTTCTTTATATGTAGTATAGCACTAAAATGACCAACGGTCAATAGCTAAAATGACCTTTGGTCATAATTTTGTAGAGATAAACAAAATGACTGTCAGTCATTTGCGATCACTGTTGATTTTGACCTATTGACAAAAAATTCTAAATATCATATAATTATAGCAAACGACGTATAAGAGGATAATAGGATGCTTGATAAGAATAATATTGAAAAACAGTTCAATATGGTAGCAGAGGAGTATGATATGAACCGCAGAAGATTCATACCCTGCTACGATGATTTCTATATAAACACGACGGCGCTTATCGCTGCTAATATTGATGCACCTGAACGTATCATTGATCTTGGTACGGGTACAGGACTGCTTTCGGAACATTGGTACAGACATTTTTCTGGAGCAGAGTATATACTTACAGATATCGCAGAGGATATGCTTGAAGTGGCAAAGTGCAGGTTCAGCGGGCTTGAGGGCTTTTCGTATAAGGTTGCTGACTACCTGAAAGGTCTGCCTGATGTTTCTGCGGATACAGTTATATCAACGCTTTCCATACATCATCTGGAAGATGATGAAAAGCAGGTATTGTTCGGCAATATATACAATGCACTGCCCGATGGCGGTCTGTTTGTGAATTACGATCAGTTCTGTGCAGTTGATGACAGACTCAGCCGCTGGTATGACCGCTTCTGGGAAGGTCAGCTGTATAACTCCGGTCTGACGGACAAGGATATCGCACTATGGCAGGCGCGCAGAAAGCTCGATCGGGAATGCTCAGTCGAGCAGGAGATAAATATGCTGAGAAAAAGCGGTTTTTCTATGGTGGAATGTGTATATTCATATCATAAATTCGCTGTTATAGCGGCGTTAAAATAATGAATGAAATGTAATAATATGGTAATGATAAATATAAAGTCAACCCTCATATTCGCAAAAACGGAGGTTATATAATGGGAAAGCTGGATATCAATAAAAAGGCCAAGGAGGATTCTCTGCTTGCCACTGCATATAAGCTGTTCACAACAAACGGTGTCAGCAAGACCTCGGTATCCGATATAGCCAAGAGTGCTGGGGTGGCAAAGGGTACTTTCTACCTTTATTTTAAAGATAAGTACGATCTTAAAAACAGACTGGTGGCACATCAGTCTTCAAAGTTGTTCAGTAATGCGATCTCAGCACTGGAGGCTGAAAGCAAAGAAATGTCTTTCAATGAAAAGATCATTTTCGTTATAGACAATATTCTCGACCAGTTGGAGGGCAATCATGCCATGGTGGCATTCATCGCTAAAAACCTGAGCTGGGGAGTGTTCAAACACGCTGTCACTTCACCTTCAAAGGGCGATAATATGGATCTGCGTGCAATATACGATGCTATACTTGCTGATGCACCTGACAGCATAACAGAACCTGAGATCATGCTTTTCATGATAGTTGAACTGGTAAGCTCTACCTGTCATTCTGCTATACTTTACGGTGAACCAGTCAGCCTTGAAAAGCTTAAACCCTATGTTTACCGCAGTGTCAACGATATCATCAACAGGCATATCTCGGCAGATAACTGATCCCGCAACTATGGGAGCCCATACGGATAAATGCGCTTGCACCGTTTCGGTGTTAGCGCTTATTTTATGGAATGTATAAAGCGTGTATAAAAGTTGCCTGTATTCACTGAAATATAAATTATGAATTATGAATAGATGAACATTAAATATAATGAAGTTTTTGCAATTTAATCTTGCAATTTGTCTGTAAATATGTTATGATATACGTTAAGGGATTTTTTTAGTGAATCAATTCGCACAGTTGTGCGGGATAGGAGAATATGTATGCCAAAGAAACAGGATATCAACAAGATAATGATAATCGGTTCCGGTCCTATAATCATAGGCCAGGCCTGTGAGTTCGACTACTCGGGTACTCAGGCTTGTAAGGCGCTGAGAAATCTGGGATATGAGATAGTGCTGGTCAATTCAAACCCCGCTACCATCATGACAGACCCCGATGTTGCCGATATCACTTATATCGAGCCCCTTAATCTTGACAGGCTCACACAGATAATCGACAAGGAGCGCCCCGATGCTCTGCTGCCTAACCTGGGTGGACAGTCGGGTCTTAACCTTTGCTCGGAGCTTGACAAGGCAGGCGTGCTGAAAAAGTACGGCGTACAGGTAATAGGCGTTCAGGTAGATGCTATCGAACGCGGTGAGGACAGGATAGAGTTCAAGAACGCTATGAACGAGCTGGGTATCGGTATGCCCAAGAGCCAGGTGGCTTACTCGGTAGACGAGGCTGTAAAGATAGCTGAGGAGCTGAAATACCCTGTAGTTCTTCGTCCTGCTTATACCATGGGCGGCGCTGGCGGCGGTATGGTATACAACGTTGACGAACTCAAAGTAGTATGCGCAAGAGGTCTTCAGGCTTCTCTCGTCGGACAGGTGCTTGTTGAGGAGTGCATCTTCGGCTGGGAAGAGCTGGAGCTTGAAGTAGTAAGAGATGCAAACAACAACAAAATAACAGTATGCTTCATCGAGAATATCGACCCCATAGGTGTTCACACCGGTGACTCCTTCTGCTCTGCACCTATGCTGACTATCCCCGAGGACGTTCAGAAGGAACTCCAGGATATGTCTTACCGTATAATCGAGTCTATCGAAGTTATCGGCGGCTGCAACTGCCAGTTTGCAAGAAATCCCGAGGACGGCAGGATAGTCGTTATCGAGATCAACCCCAGAACATCACGTTCTTCCGCACTGGCTTCCAAGGCTACAGGTTTCCCCATAGCACTGGTATCCGCTATGCTGGCTTGCGGTCTTACTCTTGATGAGATACCCTGCGGCAAGTACGGTACTCTCGATAAGTATGTTCCCGACGGCGACTATGTAGTTATCAAGTTTGCAAGATGGGCATTTGAGAAATTCAAGGGCGCTGAGGACAAGCTGGGCACTCAGATGAGAGCTGTCGGCGAGGTAATGAGCATCGGCAAGACCTACAAGGAAGCTTTCCAGAAGGCTATACGTTCTCTTGAAACAGGCAGATACGGTCTGGGCTTTGCAAAGGATTTCCATGATCTTTCCAAGGAGGAGCTTATGGATAAGCTCCGTTTCCCCACAAGCGAAAGACAGTTCATTATATATGAAGCACTGCGCAAGGGCGCTACAATAGATGAGATCTGGCAGCTCACCAAGATCAAGCACTGGTTCCTCGAGCAGATGAAGGAACTTGTTGACGAGGAAGAAGCTCTGCTGAAAAACAAGGGCGCTGTTCCCGCTGAGGCTGTACTCAAGCAGGCTAAACTGGACGGTTTCTCTGACAGATATCTGTCTTCTCTCCTTGAAGTTACCGAAGAGGAGATAAGAAATGCCCGCATCGGCTTCGGTATCAAGGAAGCATGGGAGGGCGTACACGTAAGCGGCACAAAGGATGCAGCTTACTACTACTCCACCTATCACCTTGCTGAGGACAACAGCCCTGTTAATACCGAAAAGCCCAAGATCATGATACTTGGCGGCGGTCCTAACCGTATCGGTCAGGGTATCGAATTCGACTACTGCTGTGTACACGCTGCACTGGCACTGAAAAAGCTGGGCTTTGAGTCCATAATCGTTAACTGCAACCCCGAGACAGTATCTACCGACTATGATACTTCCGATAAGCTGTACTTCGAGCCTCTGACTCTTGAAGATGTTCTGGCTATCCACGATAAGGAGAAGCCCGTGGGCGTTATCGCACAGTTCGGCGGACAGACTCCTCTGAATCTGGCTAACGACCTGAAAAAGTACGGCGTAAATATACTGGGTACAACTCCCGAAACTATCGACCTCGCAGAGGACAGAGATCACTTCCGCGCTATGATGGACAAGCTGGGTATTCCTATGCCCGAAGCAGGTATGGCTGTCAATGTTGACGAAGCTCTGGAGATAGCTAACCGTATAGGTTATCCCGTAATGGTAAGACCTTCTTACGTACTGGGCGGCCGCGGCATGGAGATAGTTCACGACGATGAGATGATGAGAGTTTATATGTCTGCTGCGGTAGGCGTAACTCCCGACAGACCTATACTGATAGACCGTTTCCTCAACCACGCAACAGAGTGCGAGGCTGACGCTATATCCGACGGCGAGCACTGCTTTGTTCCCGCTGTTATGGAGCATATCGAGCTTGCAGGCGTACATTCCGGTGACTCCGCTTGCATACTGCCTTCCAAGAACCTGAGCGAGAAGCAGGTAGCTACCATCAAGGAATACACCAAGAAGATAGCTGTGGAGATGAACGTAAAGGGTCTGATGAATATGCAGTACGCTATCGAGGGCGATACTGTATACGTACTGGAGGCTAACCCCCGTGCATCGAGAACAGTTCCGCTGGTATCCAAGGTTTGCTCTATCAACATGGTAAAGATAGCTACCGAGATAATCACAAGCGAACTGACTGGCAATCCTTCTCCTGTACCTCAGCTGAAGGACAAGAAGATAGGTCACTACGGCGTTAAGGAAGCTGTATTCCCCTTCAATATGTTCCAGGAAGTTGACCCTGTACTCGGACCTGAGATGAGATCCACAGGTGAAGTTCTGGGTATCTCACCCAGCTTCGGTGAGGCTTACTACAAGGCTCAGGAAGCTACCAAGACAGCACTGCCCACAGAGGGTACAGTACTGCTCAGCGTATGCGACAGAGATAAGCCCGAGCTTATTGAGATCGCTAAGTCTTTCAGCGAACTCGGCTTCAATATACTGGCAACAGGCAAGACCTACGAGATGATAGTTGATGCAGGTATCCCCGCAAAGAAGATCTTCAAGATCTACGAGGGCAGACCCAACATCGCTGATGAGATCGCAAACGGCGAGATCCAGCTGATAATCAACACTCCCGCAGGCAAGACCAGCGCTCACGATGACAGCTATATCAGAAAGAACGCTATCAAGCACCGCATACCTTACATCACCACCATGGCAGCAGCCAAGGCAAGTGCCGAGGGCATACGTGCTATCAAGCAGAAGACCCACTTCGGCGTTAAGTCTCTCCAGGCTCACCACGCTGAT
Source organism: Ruminococcus albus 7 = DSM 20455 (assembly GCF_000179635.2). Lineage (NCBI taxonomy): Bacteria > Bacillati > Bacillota > Clostridia > Eubacteriales > Oscillospiraceae > Hominimerdicola > Hominimerdicola alba. The sequence continues at coordinate 1,227,798 of NC_014833.1, forward strand.
ATCACTGAGTAATAGTAAAAATAAAATAGCGCTCGCATCGTTAAGATGCGGGCGCTGTTTTTCGTATTATGTCTATCCATTTAACACACTAAATAATGCGACTGTATAAAGTAGTACATTTGTTGATACCACTAATTACTATTAGTTGTCAGCAAAGGATGTTTAGTGTGTCAGTGGGATTGCCATATTTCATATTAATTGAGTGGTGTTGTGCTGATAGAAGTGTTTTTGTTGGGCTCTATCTCGATATCAATGAGCTGCTCACCGTCATTGAGCTGACACTTGCAGTAGCCGTTCTCGTCGAACTTGTCTGTTATATCCTCTTTGAAGTCCTTGCTGTAGACCCATACAGTGCCGTCATCCTTGAAATCAACATAAATATCATCCTCGATACACTCAAGTACCTCTTCCTCAGTCAGCGGTCTTTCTCCGCCAAAGCCGTCCATAGCCATACCGCCGCCGTGTATCTCCTTTTCCTCGCCGCTCTCATCGGTGTATTTCAGCTCGTATTCAGTAATATCCTCACTTTGCTTTATATCCACAACAGCTTCTGTCTGCTCGCCGTGGAGCCATATATTCACTTTCTTCTGTATACCGCCGATATCTGCCGCATAAGCACCTACGCTCATAGCTGCCACGATAGCTGCTGCTGCACAAACTGCTGTTATTCTCTTTGAAATTCTTATACCTTTTCTCTTGTTCATTGTCAGTTCCTCCAAATCAAATTCGGAGGCATGAAGCACTGAAAATGTACGCTGATATTTTTCCTTGTTAGTCATTGTTCCATTCCTCCGTCAACATTTCTTTCAACAGAGCACGCCCTCTGCTGAGCTGACTTTTTACCGTTCCCTCGCGTTGTTTCAGCGTATTCGATATCTCGGTGATGCTCATTTCCTCGTAGTAAAACAAGTGTATAACTATACGATATTTGTCGGGAAGCTTCATCACTGCCTCGAACAGTTCGCTGTCTTCGGGGGCTGCAAATTCCAGCTCGTCCATATAGTCCTCCCACGGGACGGAATTTTTTCTTGCGAACGAGCGTGTGAGATCCTTTGCACGGTTGATAGCAGTACGCAGAAGCCACGCTTTGATATGCTCATCATCATTATAGTCCATATTTTTGGATATGTACTTGAAGAAAGTGTCATGTACAGTATCATCGGCATCTGTCTTGTTGCGACATATACTGAATGCCGCTGCAAAGGCATTGTCTGCATATCTGCGGTAAGCTTCGTCTGCTGTCAGTCTCATCGGGTGTCTCCTAGATTTATTTTTGTCTGAAAGGTCCTTTCAACAATAACACGTATGAGGGCTGCGAAAGGTTGCAAAAAAAGAAAATTTTTTTCAAAAAAATATTTTCAGCCGTGAAATGCCCGATAAATCGGGATTTCACAAAACATGCGCCCGCTGAAACTGCGAGCGCATACGAATTTTTTTTACGTATAACAAATTGTACGAACGCATATGTATCATTACAAACGTATACCAAATTGTACAAGCGCATACGGAGGCATACAAAAACTTACGAACGTATCTTCATGGTTCTCATGGCATTGAGTATTGCTATCACAGAGACGCCAACGTCTGCAAATACCGCCAGCCACATATTAGCGATACCAAGCGCACCCAGTATCAGCACCAGCGCTTTTACACCAAGTGCGAAAACTATGTTCTCACGAACTATTCGTACCGTCTTGCGTGCTATCTTCATCGCAAGTGATATCTTAGCAGGGTCATCGTCCATAAGAACTATATCAGCCGCTTCGATAGCCGCGTCGCTGCCAAGGCTTCCCATGGCTATGCCGACATCTGCGCGTGTAAGAACAGGCGCATCGTTTATGCCGTCACCCACAAATACCAGTGAAGAACCCTCCTGCTTTTCTTTCAGAAGTTCTTCCACCTTTTCCACCTTGTCCGCAGGCAGAAGTTCAGCGTAAACCTTATCAAGTCCAAGCGTATTTGCAACTTCCTCAGCTGTTGACTTTGCATCGCCCGTAAGCATAACAGTCTGCTTAACGCCGTTCTCTTTAAGACTTTTTATAGCCTCTGCTGAAGTTTCCTTTACAACATCGGATATAACGATATGTCCCGCATATCCGCCGTCAGCCGCAACGTGTACCATAGTACCCCTGCAGCTGCATTCGGGAACATCAACGCTTTGCTTAGCCATCAGCTTTTTGTTGCCTGCATATATTTCTCTGCCGTCTATCACAGCACGTATGCCGTGACCCGATATCTCCTCATCGGAAGTTATCCTGCCGTGATCGACTTCCTTGCCGAACTTAGCGCATACCGACCTTGCTATGGGGTGGTCGGAATAACTCTCTGCATGGGCGGCAAGGTCAAGAAGTTCGTCCTCGCCCATAGAATCGGAGTGTATCTTCGTTACTTCAAAACTGCCCTTCGTAAGCGTTCCTGTCTTATCAAAAACAACAGTTTCGGCATTAGCAAGTGCCTCCAGATAATTTCCGCCCTTTACCAGTATGCCGCGCTTGCTTGCACCGCCTATGCCTCCGAAAAAGCTCAGTGGTACAGATATTACCAGCGCACAGGGGCAGGATATTACCAGGAATATCAGCGCACGGTGTATCCAGTCAGCCCAGCCGCCGCCCAGTATCAGCGGAGGAAGCACAGCAAGCACCGCCGCCGCGATAACTACCGAAGGCGTATAGTACCTTGCAAAACGAGTAATGAAGTTCTCGTACTTAGCCTTTTTAGTCGCTGAGTTTTCCACCAGTTCAAGTATCTTAGTAACAGTGGAATCCTCATATTCCTTAGTGACTTTCACTTTCAGAAGGCCGCCCTGATTGATGCATCCGCTTATTACTTCGTCCCCGACTTTTACCGACCTCGGAAGGCTTTCGCCTGTAAGTGCCGCTGTATCCACCGAAGAACTGCCCTCGATTATAACGCCGTCAAGTGGTATCTTTTCGCCGGGCTTTATAACGATGATGCTGTCAAGCTCAACTTCCTCCGGGTCAACTTCTTCAAGCTGACCGTCCCTTTCAACGTTTGCATACTCGGGACAGATATCCATAAGGTCTGATATTGACTTTCTCGATCTGCCCACAGCCACGCTCTGAAAAAGCTCACCTGTCTGATAAAACAGCATGACAGCCGAAGCTTCGGGATATTCACCCACAAAAAGCGCACCTACGGTAGCCACGCACATCAGGAAATTTTCATCAAAAACCTGTCCGTGTATTATACCGCGCACAGCTTTCCAAAGCACATCATAGCCTATCACAAAATACGGCACCAGAAATGCTGCCAGCCGCAGCAGGCTTTTTTCTTCAAGGGGCAGAAGTGCCGCTGTTATAAGCAGCGCCCCTGCTGCGATTATCCTTATCAGAACGTTTTTCTGCTTCTTCGTCATCTTTATTCTTCTTTCTTCACATACTTTAGATCAGCGGTTTCAGGGCTGTAAGGTTATTATAATACTATCTGACAATCAGGCTCGACCTTTTTGCACAGCTTTACAACCTTATCCATCAGTGCGTCCATATCAGTTCCGTCGGGAACTTTAATGGTCATTTTCTGTGTCAGAAAACTTACTGTGCAGTCCTCAACCTCGGGAAGATCCTTGATAGAATTCTCCATTTTAGCAGCGCAGTTTGCGCAGTCCAGATCAATAAGTTTGTATACTTTTTTCATAATAAGTCATTCCTTTCAAATAAATATTAACTAATACTTTGCTCAGCGTTTTGTCAGATCATTCTTTTGTTATCACAGCTATGGCACATGGCATCCTGCCGTCTACCAGATCATATACGACATTCTTATAACCGCCCTCGGTGAAGAACTGCTTGTAGCTATCTTCATCAAACTGTCTTTTAAAATTGGCTCCTGCTTTGTCTATCAGCTTTACCGGGAGGGAATTGCCTTTCTTCTGTAGGTTTATATATGTGGGAATTATTACCTTTCCGCCCTTTTTGCATACCCTCAGAAGCTCGTCAACAGCTTTGTAGGGTTCGTCCAGCAGATGTATGACGTTTCCTGCCACCACATAGTCAAAGCAGTTATCTCTGCATCTCAGATCATATATATCACCTTTGCACAGCCTTACGTTATGGAAGTTTCTCAGATTTTTTTCAGCCTGCCTGAGCATACCTGATGAAAGGTCTACTGCCCTGAGAAAGCCTGCTTTTTCTGCGAGATAACGGCTTATAGAACCTGTACCGCAGGCACATTCCAGAACTCTGCTGTCCTCTTTGATATATGAAGCGACTTTCGCTCCTGTGCCGTCATAGCACCTTTTGTTGTAAAGCCGTTCAAAAAGGTCGTAAACACCTGCAATGCAGTCCCAGAAGCTCTTTTTCATTTCAGTTATTCTCCTGTCTTTTTCTCACTGTTTCTCTTTTCTGTCTGGATTATTGTACTATTCCAAAATGTGTTCCATGCCCAGCGCCAGTATGCTTCTTACGTGATCATCAGCAAGGGAATAGAACATGATCTTTCCTTCACGGCGGAACCTTACAAGCTTACTGTTTTTAAGCACTCTCAGCTGATGTGAGCAGGCTGTCGGAGTGAGCCCGAGCAGCTGTGCCATATCACCAACGCACATCTCGCTTTCAAGCAGAGCATACAGTATACGTATACGTGTGCTGTCACCGAAGACCTTATAAAGCTCAGCCAGGTCATATAGTTCTTCATCGGAGGGAGTTTCTCTTTCCAATCTGTCTATATCCTCCTGTGAAAGCGCCAGAAAATCAGAACTTTTCATATCCTGCAATATATTCACTTCCTCTCTGTTTTTATGAAGTTCATTGTTACATCTGAATCACTGTTCATATGATAACATATTATAGAACATTTGTCAAGGGGTAATGAAATAATTTTTATAAAAACCTAGAAAAGAGGCACTGCTGCACACAAAAAAGCTGATCGGTGAAGTGTGTCGGGCATACACTGCTTTAATATACCTATAAAACATTATGTACGATATGAATAATAAATGCATCGGAAATTTGTTTGGTTTAATAAGCGGTGAGGTATTGTTTTTTTGATCTTTATATGTTAATATACTATTATAAAGTGGATGTTTATTAAACTAAATAGTACATATCCGAAAGGAGGTCTTGATTTGAAAAGAAAACACAGAATGGTGTCATTGTTGACATCTGCTGCGATGCTGTGGGTGATGCAGCCTTCGGGCATAGTTACGGTATCTGCGGATATGGCAGGGGAGTTCAGTGAAAATCACAGCTATGTAGGTGGCACTGTCAACACCCCTATCCTCAGATCAACCGATATCCAACCAATAGAAATAACCGAACAGCCCTCTGCTGTATCAGATGTATACTATAATGAGGATGTGACACTTACTGCTAAGGCAGATAATGCGAATACTGCAAGATGGTACTGCCGCAGTCTGAATGGCATACATCCATGCGGAAAGCTGACTGCCCTTGATGAAAGCGGTCTGACTTCAGTGAGCGTAAAAGCAGACGGCAAAACGTATTTCTGCCGTTTTTCGGACGGAAAGGAATATGCTGACACACAAACAGTATCAGCCTGCTTTATTCCTGCGTTCACGGTAAATGAAACAAGCATGACATTTATAGGGGGTGAGGATGCAGAGATCTCCATTCCCTGTGATTATGACCATGAGCATCCATGTGATCATATCATTACTGATGAATGGATAATGCGGAAGAATGGAACGGATGTTACGATAACAAGTTCTGATAAGTACATTATAAAAGGCAGCAGGCTTACAATCAAGGACATATCCGCAGAAGAAAGTTCCTGTATATTAAGACATATCATTACCGAACACGGAAGTTATTACAGCAAAGGGATAAATATCAGCGTAGTTGACGGCGATCCTGATAAGAGTATATCCTCCTTTGAACTGGAAGGGATAGGAAAGCTGTTCATAGGTGATAAAGCACCCGGTATTTCGGATATAAGTACTATGAGCGAAAAGTACACTATTGAGAGCATATCCTGGACAGGTGTTGATGCAAACGGATATATAGTAAGCCCGAATCCTGCATACAGTATATCATTGAAGGCGGCTGACGGATATATGTTCAGGTATGGCGGTAACGGTGATATCAAGGGTCATATGGATGATATTATGCTGACAGCTTATGGTGTACCTGATACTTATACAGACAAGCTGACTGTAAGCCGTACCTATGATAATCACACATATCTTACGGCGCCGAAGGACTTCATCGCACTGGAGCAGTACGATCTTTCAGCCTGCCGTTATAATTACGTTGATATACAGCTGAAAGTTAACTTCTCCTGTCCCGATCAGCATTCCGAAAAGCACGCTGTCAAGAGTTTTACCGATGCACATTATTCTGCGGGATACCATCTTCCCGAGGGGCTTACTATGGACAGCATGGGACATATAACAGGTATGCTTACTGCCCCCGAGGGTGTACAGCCTTTCCTTGTGTATATTGAAAGTACAAGCGGAGAAGCCTACCTTATGGATTGTACTTTTACCGTAAACGAACATGAACATCAATATGTAAAGGACACAGACCCTGAAACTGGTGAGGCGGTAATGGTCTGCAGCGGGACTGAGTACTGTGGCGCTGAACCTATACCTGTGCCACAGGAGCCTCACAATGCTCATACATGGGGGCAGTGGATAAGCGACAATGACAATACACACAGCTGTACCTGCACTGAATGCAGTGAGATCAAGACAGAAAGTCACAGCTTCGATGACGGAGTTATCACGAAAGAAGCTTCAAAGGAAGAAAAAGGTATTATAGTATATACCTGCACAGAATGCGGTCATCAGATCACCGAGGAGTATGAATATGATGGAAACACTGATGATGACTATATTCTCGGAGATGCTAACGGCGACGGAATGATAAATGTTTCTGATATCGCCATAGCGGCTGCCTATGTCAAGGGCAGAAAACCACTTGACGACAAGTCACAGAAACGCGCTGATACCAATAATGACGGCAAGGTGAATATCTCTGATATCTCGAAGATAGCCGCCCATGTTAAAGGCAAAAAACTTTTGGCAAAATAAGAACAAGGCTGCCCGGCGATATGCTGAGCAGCCTTGTTTATATTATTTTTGGTTTATCAGTGCCTGTACTTCCGAGAGTGTCGGCGGATAAAGCGGCAGAGGAAAGCGTGATATTGCTATGGCTGAGCAGGCACTGGCGAAACGCACAAGTTTGTCATCGTTCATGTGTTTCAGCAGACCGTAGATACAGCCTGCTTTAAATGTATCACCGGCACCGAGTGTGCTTTTTACAGATACATCGAATGGTTTCATTCGTTGTATCTTTCCGCCATTTCTGCCGTAAAGCATATCATCTCCGCCCTGTGTTATAACTGTCAGCCCTTCGCCTGAAGACATCATAAGTTCAAGCACAGCCTCTGACGGCATACCTTTGTAGCGGATAGAAGTGCATTCCCGTGAAACTGCGTTTACTGCTGCATGACGGTGAAGAAACGAATCGTGAGGTGCATCTATGGTAACATAGGGGACACCAAGTTCTATGCACAGCCTTGCTGCCAGCAGTGATTCTTCACCAAAGAAAGGATCTATCCCGGCAGCACCGCAGCCTGAAATATCTTCCTCTTTTGGGATGCCCCACCATCTTTTGCCTGATGAGAACAGCTGTGCGAATCTTCCCATAGGTGAGCGCACAAGTCCTGCTATCACCACATAGTCCATAATACCCGCATCATCCTGTAATAAGCCCAGGGATGATATATCCACGGTCTTATCACGATAGAATTCTTTAAGCATAGGCGCGACTTCTGTTCTGATTTGAGTACCGTCCATTTTTATGGACACTCCCAGTGAAGCCAGCACTGTAGCCGCAGTACCGGTTTCACCTCCCGGGAGAAAATACTGTTCGCTTATCTCGGAATATTCATCGGGTTTTAAAAAACCGTCCTTCAGCAGAAAAGAATGCGTACCAAGTATCTGACCGAAAAGATATGCGCGGTTATCGGTATCCATAGTAAAGGTACCTCCTTAGAAGATATTATCCGTATCAGTCGAACGTCCTCATCTGGTCTGTAAGACTTTCCTTGTTTATCTTTCCAAGTGTTATCAGCGATGATATCACAGCGGCTGCAAATGCGATGGCTGCGGCTATCCATATCAGCGGAACAGGTTCGATGAAGTTCACTATGTAACCGAGTTCCTCATAAAGATTTATCCGTTTCAGAAGCAGTACCATCAGACCCATTAGACCTTCCATTAGTCCTGTTGCCAGCACACCTGCAGTCAGCGAATACTGTAAACATTCTATCACTGTCATTCCGTACATCTGACCTTCGGTCATGCCCATGCATTGCATGGAAGCAAGTTCTGCCTTGCGGTTAAGCAAGCCGGTAGACAATATATTCACCATATTCACCAGTGCGATTATACCGATGATTATACTCAGAAAAACAGAGCCTATCTTTATGGCACCTACACCCGAGCGCATTTTAAGCATATCACCGTGATAGTCTTCGTCTAGCTTCATAAGTTCTGTATTCGCATTGATAAAGGTCTTTGCCTGTTCGTAGTCATTATCGTCCTTGAGATCGAGGTGTACATACTCAAATCCGTCAAGAATAGCAAGGCTTCCTTTGCCTGCCAGAGTGTATGCACTGTTATTATAGTAGTCAAGAGTACCGGCAAGTATAATAGCATTTCCTGCCAGCTGTTCTTCAGAGGTAGGAGCCTTACCTTCTTCTGACCTGAATATGGGCGCAGAGCCAGCGACATTCAATACTGTGGGGTAAAGCTCTGTTGTATAGCGATATTCCAGTTTCTTGCTTTCAGTATTGAAATCATCGATATAGTAGTCCTTGACCTTTTCCTTTTCTGCGGCGCTCATGGCATTATACTCTTCGTCGGATATGATCGTTTTTTCCATCACACCTACTTCCAGCTTTTTGGGAGTATCGAAGTGCTCTGAAACTGCATCTGCAGCGCTGTTCATCATAAGGTACGCACCCTGCGATGTCAGCTCATCATAACTTACAGGCAGTTCTCCTGCGAATTTCTTTTCGAGCACATCTCTGGGATAGTATCTCAGCACACAGGTATTCATTGTGCCGTCAGAAGTTTGTATATATGATACCTGCTCCTTGCAGAAATCATTCACATCGAATAATCCTGTTTCCATCAGTGCATCATAGCCTGCCTTGTAGTCCATAGGCTTTCCCTGCTCACTTTTTATCGCAACGCCAAGATCGTAGTTAAGTCCGATTATGTCGACCAGCTTTTCAAAAGCCGCAAGAGATTGTCTGAGTACGACTGAAAATGAGGCAAACAGTGCGATTGACAGTGTCAGAGATATAACGGTTATAGCAAAACGCTTCGGCTGACGGCGGTTATTGCGTGAAGCCAGCTTGCCCTTCCAGCCGAACACAGAACTGAATACGGAAGCTTTTTTTACCTTGTTCGTTTTGTTGCTGCTGCCGAATATAGCTTGTATAGGAGTTTTTTTGATCGCACGCATACCTGTCTGATAAGCCGAGAGAAATACCCAGACCAGACCTGTCGCTGCTGATAGTACAAGCATCAGCGGACTGACATGAAGGTGCATCAGATCATGCGCTTTTTCTGCAGTAAAGAAAGTTTCTGCCACGTCGCTGGAATCAATTACCTTCAGGGCACAGGCGCTTGCCCCGAATCCCAGCAGCATACCGAGTGGAAGACCGATAATACAAAGGATAAGACCTTCATAGGTGATAGTGCGGACTATCTGCTTTGGTTCAGCGCCCATGCATTGCAGCATACCGAACTGTTTTTCACGCTCCTTGGCGCTTATCTCAAAGGCTGTATCTATCATAAGTCTAAGTGCGATGACCAGCAGGAATACAAAGATAAAATATACAGCAAGGTCACGGAGTGCTTCATATCTCGACGGGAAATCCAGTTTATCCGCACTTATAAGATCGTAGTTCACATCTATCTGCGATGTATCGAATTCTTCAAATCGGTCACTGTAAAGCTGTTTTTCCGGGAAAAGGCTGAAAATATACAGACCTATATCCTCGTGATATCCATTCAGCATGACCTCTGCCGATATGGTACCGTCTGCTTCGTTAGTGTGATCGCTTATGCTCAGTTCTTCATTTTCTGCAAGCTGCTCATATTCTTCTTCGGTGAGCTTCATGATCCTGAAATGGTATGGTTTATCCGCATATACCGATTCACGGACTATTCCCCTGAATGTCGAATAGCCTATGAACAGCAGCGTCATCAGTGCGACAGCGATCGTTATGCTGCAGATGGTGAAGATGCTGTGGCGCTTTTGTGACTTGATATACCTTAGCGCCAGTAACCTCTCAAACATGACCTCACCTCCCTGAATTTGTCAGCTCATCTTTAACGATCCTGCCGTCTGACATGGTTATGATGAGGGTCGCACTGTTTGGCAATATTTTCATCATGGGTTATTATTATCATCGTCTGCCCTAGTTTAAGATTAGAGGTCCTGAGCAGTTTGATTATCTCGGCGGAGTTTTTACTGTCAAGATTTCCCGTAGGTTCATCTGCAAGTATAACATCGGGTGAAGTAAGAAGTGCTCTGCCAATGGATACTCTCTGCTGCTGTCCGCCCGAAAGCTGCGAAGGAAGATGTCCGCGCCTTTCCTTGATATCCATTAGCTCCAGCATTTCCTCGACCTTTTTCTGATCGGGCTTTTTGCCGTCCATTATGCAGGGAAGGGTCATATTCTCCTCTGCGGTAAGTACGGGTATAAGGTTGTAGAACTGATATATAAGTCCTACTCTTCGCCGCCTGAATATGGCCAGCTCCTTGTTTGACTGTTCATATACGTCTGTGTCGTCCAGCAGTACCTTGCCGGAAGTAGGTCGGTCAACACCGCCTAGTATATGCAGCAGGGTAGATTTGCCCGAGCCTGATGCACCTATGATAGCAGCCATCTGTCCTTTCGGTACAGTAAAGCTGACGTTATCTACTGCTTTCACAATGTTTTCGCCGTTTCCGTATGTTTTGCAGATCGCTTCGGCTGTAAGTGATGCCATGATACTGTTCCTCCTTATGATATATATAATAAATATTATAGCACAATCCGGCGATCATTTCAATGATTTTCAACAAAAAAATCATATTTTCAGGTAAATCCTCGGCCATGAAGGACATACTGTATTGAGTGCGTAGTTATACGCAAAAAAACTCGGGACGATGCTTAACAAGCTTTATCATCCCCAATCAGAAAGAGTATGCTGAAAGATCATTATGATCTTATATGATAAATGCCCCGAAGGGTATGGGTTGTGCTTATAAAGAAGTTTTAAGCCATAGTATTTCTGATCTTAAGTCAGAAGTACTATGGCGTTTTTTATTGACAATGCAGCGATGCTATGTTATAATTGCTACTAATATATATCGGGATTGATTTATATTCGATGAATAGGGGAAAAGCTATGAAAATAGAAACAGGTTCAACAATAGGCGTTTTCAGCCCGTCGTGGTGCATCACAAATGAAGCGCCGGAAGCTGCTGCTCGTGCAGAGAATTATATTCGCTCCCAGGGTTTTAATGTAAAGCACGGCAAGCTATGGGGAAAGGCAGATGCATACGTTTCAGGCTCACCAGAAGAAAGAGCTGATGAATTCAATGCGTTGCTTCACGATCCCGAGGTCCGTATACTTATGGCGAGTGTCGGCGGTCAGGTGACAAACGGTATGCTCCCGTACATTGATTATGAATTCTACGCGGAAAACCCGAAACCCGTTGTAGGTATGTCGGATGTGACGGCGCTGCTGATGGCAATTTATACGAAAACAGGCGTACCCACATATTACGGCTCGAACTTTGTAACAAGCTATGCAAGGCTCAGTCCGTATCGGGATATCGCCTTAAAAAGCCTTTGCGATGTGCTGAACTTTGAAGAATGCCACAAATATTTTTTCCCCGAATACTATTCTGACGACGTTATAGAATGGTCGCAGGAATTAACCGAGGAAAAGTGTATCCCAAATGAGATTATAACTCTGAGCGGCGGAAAGGTATCGGGCAGACTTATCGGCGGGAACCTGTATACTATCGGAAATATATGGGGTACCCCATATATGCCGGAAATACGCAAGGGTGATATTCTGTTCATTGAAGATACCGAGGAGTGGGCGTGCAGCCTGGAACGAACATTGGCTCAGTTGAAAATCTGCGGTGTTTTCGACATGATTGGAGGGCTTATCATCGGGAAATGCAGGCAATTTCAGCATTACGGGACAGAGAAAACGTATTATGAGTTTATATACGATTATCTGAACGGACCGAATTATCCCGTGCTTGCCGAGTGTGATTTTAGCCATTGTGCACCCATGCTGACACTGCCTATCGGAATCACGGCTAAGCTGGATGCCGATGCCCAAACGATAGAATTGGTAAGATAAATTATGAATTGTTTTAGCGGCCGTATAAAATAGAATGCCCCTAAGCACTTTGAAGTGCTTAGGGGCAAAACTTCTATATGGGTATCCCTCTTAACTTTCGGGGGCATTTATATCATGCGGTTACAAGGCACGCATTCAGCTTTGAGAGAATGTCTGCTTTCTTATAGTCTTTTCCTATGAAAACAAGCTGGTTTATGCGGTCACCGTATTTATCATCCCAATCGTCTTTAAGATCGGGATAAGCCTGAAGCATGGCATCGACTTCTTCCTGTGGGCAGGATGCGAGCCATTCATTCAGCTCTGTCACGCTTGCATTTCTTCCTGCCTGCTCAAACAGCTGTATATGTACATCATCATCCGCGAACCACATATACCCTTTTGTGCGTATAAGTTCTGTCGGGTACTCATCCACCAGTGCCATGAATTTATCACGGTCAAATGGGCGTACTTCCTCATAAACAAATGAAGTTATACCGTATTCGTCCATACACGCTTCCTTGTCATTCGGTTCGTTGGTGTTGAGTGCACGCTGTACCGATGATGATGCCATTACCGAATGGTAGTCGAATTCCTTGCCGTGAAGTATCTTGTCTGTATCCACTACGCTGTTAACTGCGGGGATTATCTCCGCTTCGGACTGTATGTCACGGATAGCCTTTGTTACTTCTTCTATCTGTCTTTCACAAAGAAGGTCGGTCTTGTTGAGTATGACCAGGTCGCAGAACTCTATCTGGTCTATGATAAGATTGATTATATCTCCCTCTTCGGTGTCGTTCTCCATGGATATCTCACGAAGGAATTCGTTATATATGCGGTCAGCGTCCACAACGGAAACAACGGAACTCAGGTAAACATTGGTATCGGGATTATCCTCGGTATATATCACGAAAGATGCTGCTATATTGGAGGGTTCGCTTATGCCCGATGCTTCAACGAATACTGCTTCAATATCGGGCAGCTGAGATATACGTTCTATCTCAGCGATGAATTCATCACGGAGGGTGCAGCATATACAACCGTTCTGAAGTTCTACCATTTCTACGGAAGAAACGCGGTCGCGGTTCTTGTTAAGCAGAGCGGCATCTATATTGACACTGCCCATATCGTTAACGATAAGTGCTATCTTGCGCTGTTCCTGTTTCAGAAGATTCTGCATAAGTGTGGTTTTTCCCGAACCGAGATAACCTGTTATAAGAATTACGGGGATCTTTTTGTTGTTATTCATACTGCACCTCATTTCAGAACGCCTGCAAGAACATCATAGTTTTTCTGCATAAGTGATATGTAGCTTGCACCGCCTGCGATATCGTCCTGTGATACTGACTGTAGTGAATTCAGTTCAGCGATCTCTACACCTTTACCTGATGTGCTTATGATAGTTTCAGCAATATCCTTGCTTGAATTTTCAAGTGTGAAGATAGTCTTGCAATCAAGCTCATTGATTTTATCGGCAAGGAAAGAGATAGTTTCAAAGCTTGCTTCGGTTTCAGCCGAGCAGCCGATGAATGCTGCATAGTAATCAAGACCGTAATCATCAACGAAGTAGCGGAAGGGGAATCTGTCACCGAAAATAAGTGTATTTACAGAAGAATTATCGACCAGTGTACTGAAGCTGTTATCAAGTTCATCAAGCTTTGCGGCATAGCTGTCAAGGTTAGCCCTGTAATCAGCGGCATTAGCTGAGTCTATAGCCTCTATATTTTTCTCTATCTCAGCACAGAGGATCTTTGCGTTTTTGACAGACAGCCATACGTGCTCGTCGTATTCTTCCTCGCCCTCTTCGTGTTCATGCTCGTGTTCGTCTTCTTCATGATCCTTGTCATGACCTGCAAGGTGATCGCAGATCTCCTCGCCGCTCATATCAGCGGGGAAGAATGTAGGCCAGTATTTTTCGGGATCAACAATAGCATCATAGCTTTCGTTGCTCATTCTCAGGTGGAAATGCTCAGCCTTGGCAGGTTCGATCATGTGATCATTGATCTCGATATAAACAGGTGCGCCTGATCCTTTATCCTCAGCTTCAAAGCGGTACATTGCGCCTCTTGTTCCGCTTGACCAATCCTGTATGAAGTAGCCTGTATACTTATAATCAGAGCTTACAGTTTTTCCGTTATCATAGGTATATGTGATATTGTCACCGTCTATCTTTACTGACTTTATGTCTGTTTCATAGCCGGTCTTGTAGTATTCCTTGTACTCCTCGGCGGTCATTTTTCCCTTTGTTTCAGCCATCGCATCCCATGCTTCATCGAGTGTACCATCGAGTACGAACGGATACGGAGACTGCCATTCGCCTGCCCAGTCAGAAAGACTTCTGTCCTTTACTTCATCGTCCTCAAAGGTGGATACTTCCTTGCTGTGTTCATGATCGTGTTCATGCTCATGTTCGTCCTCCTGCATACCCTCCTTCAGTTCTTCCACTTTGGCGGAATCCCCGAGAACTTCCATGAGATCAATGACTTTCATATCCTTGTTCTGCGGATCTTTAAGAACATCTGTTACCCACTCATCCGATTCTCCGCCTACATATATAAACAGGTCACAGGTAGTTATTTTCAGTATATCTTCAGTAGTCGGCTGATAGCTGTGAAGATCCACACCGTTATCCAGAAGATAGGTGAGCTCGACATTATCAGCGTGATCGCCAAGTATCTCCTTTATCCAGTCATACTCAGGGAATATAGTGCATACTACACTGAAAGTCTCTGTATCGGATGCAGTCTTTTTATTATTATCTGAAGCTTTTGCAGCAGTGCCGCAGCTTGTTATACCGGTCATTGTCATAGCTATTGCAAGAGCATAAATAGCTGTTTTTTTCTTGAACATAAATATTGATCCTCCGAAATAAATAATCGCATAATACTGATCGGGCATAAATACCCTTTTACGATGTCTGTGTGTTTTTCTGACATTGTCTGAGTGTCGGTCATCAATCCAGAAGCTCAACTTTCAGAGATATAAGGGTGTTGTGTGCAGGACGTGATCTTATGATGACCCTGCAGGACACAGTGATAATGCAGAGTAAAAGACTAAGCTTTAATGCTCCTGCAACTGCTGTACCGAGAGTATTGATCATCTTATGGCACTGTGCAAGCTCGTAACATACAGAGCAGCCGTCACCAGTACAGTCATGATCTGCCTTCATTATTATAAAACAGGATGAGCCTATAATTACAAAACCGAATAATATAAGTATCAGTAATGTTACGATCCTTTTCATGTAACCTTTCACTGTGCTCACCTCCGCGAATATGATAATAACTCTCAATTTAATATTATAATTTGAAAGGATAGAATTGTCAATGATTTCATATCAGATTCTACATCTTTGCTAAAATGAGAGCTACTCTCATATTTTTACTATTTATTTTTGACAGTATTACAGTGAACAGAACGGTGTAAGAATAACTCCGTAAGCAGGCATATATGACAGTATTTTGGGATCCGGGAACGAATGGCCTTGATCAACAAAAAAAAGTGATTCGCCATACGTATTTATGTTGCAGGGATTGGTGTTTTTGTCACGACATTATATCAATATATGTCAATATTGATATATTAAACTGTTGCAAAAATGTTAAAAGTTATAATCTATAAAATGAACAGTCTTGCAATCCATTGACAAATTTAATCAACAATGATATAATTTTTTTGGTTAGATTATTAGACATAATCAATATGTCTGAACCAGTGGTGTATTTAGATCTAAGGAGGGATCGAGTTATGAAAAGATCAACTAGGGGTGCAGCTTGTGTGCTGCTTGCAGCAGGAATGCTGGCATCAACAGCGACACCGCTTCTGCCGAATATTCAGATGAGTATAGTGGCAAATGCGGGTGAGAATGATTTCAGCTGGAGTACCTATTCAAAAAAGGATTCATCATGGTGGAAAAGTTCAGAAGCGACCGCGCTTGCTGATGAGATGATAGCTTATCAGCTTTCGGACGGCGGCTGGCGCAAGGATATGAAAACGGCTACAACAGGTTCGTGGAACAAATCCACTATAGATAATAACGCTACATGGGGACAGATAAGGTTCCTTGCAAGCGTATACAACGCTACAGGTACCCAGAAGTATAAGACTGCGTGTCTGAAGGGTCTGGATCTGCTTATAAACGGACAGTATTCCAACGGCGGTTGGCCTCAGGTGTTCAACGATGCAGGTACATATCATGCACATATTACCTATAATGACAGTGCTATGGTGCAGGTGCTGAAGATCATGCTTGAAGTATCCCAGAAGTCGGGTGCTTTCTCGTGGGTGGACAGCAGCTATCAGAGCAAGGCAGAAAATGCAGTTAACAAGGGTATAAACTGTATCCTCAATACACAGATAAAGATAAACGGAACTCTTACGGCATGGGGTCAGCAGCATGATGAATACACTCTTGCTCCCGCAGCAGCCAGAGCTTATGAGCTGCCGTCGGTATGTACTTCAGAGAGTGCAGGCGTAGTTGATTTTCTCCGTTCACTTCCCGATTCAAAGAAGAGTGCAGATGTTATACGCAGTATAAATGCTGCAGTCAGGTGGTTTGATTCAGTAAAGATCGAGAATAAAAAGTGGGACTGGAATTCTGATAAGTCGGATAAAGTACTGACCACATCCAGCGGTTCAACTATATGGGCGCGTTTCTATGATCTTACTTACTCCAAGCCTTTGTTTGCAGACCGTGACGGCAAGGCGTATACAGATGTTACACAGATAAGTCAGGAGCGCAGAACAGGATATTCGTGGTACGGAACATGGTGTGCCAATAATATCAAGCTCGGCACTCTGCCCGAACCTTCAGGTTCTACCCAGCAGACACAGGGTACACATTTGTATGTCGGCTACAGCAATAAGTCTAACAACTATAATACAATACAGGCGGCTGTAAATGCAGCAGCTTCCAAGAATCCTTCTTCCGAGCAGACCCGTGTGAGCATACATATCGCACCCGGTACTTACCGTGAGCAGGTGCGCATAAATACACCGTATATCAGCCTGATCAACGACGAGCCTTCAAAGGAAGTAAAGATCACCTGGTATTACGGTATCGGCTACAAGTACTACAGCATGGGCAGTGACGGTTATTATAATGCTACCAATGCGAAGAATAAGTCATCTAAGGGTGAAGCTACCCGCTGGGGAAGTGCAGTTGCCCTCCATACCAATGCTTCTCACTTCCGTGCTGAGTATATCACATTTGAAAACTCATTCAACCGTTATGTTACCGATGAAGAGATCTCGGACGGTGTTCAGGTGTCCGGCAGTGAGTCTATAACTTTCCAGCGTTACAAGGGCGCTGATGTTAAGAGCAAGACCGCTACCGAGCGTGCAGCTGCTATCGCTATCGAGGGCGATTACAGTGAGTTTTACAAGTGTAATTTCCTGGGAAGCCAGGATACGCTGTTCACAAGGGGCGCACACGAATACTTCCGCGAGTGCCGCATAGAAGGCAACACAGATTATATCTTCGGTCAGGGCACCTGTATTTTCCAGAAATGTGACCTTGTATGGGCAGGCTATACCGACAAGTCTGTCGGCGGTTACATCACAGCTGCAAAGAGTGACGGAAAGTACCTGTTCTCAGACTGTAACGTATATGGCACAAGCGGCATGAAGGTAGGCTCGGGATACTTCGGCAGACCATGGGGCGCTGATGCAGATGTTGCGTTCGTAAATACAAAGCTGTCCTCGGAAAGCATGATAACCTCTGCCGGATGGACAAGCATGAGCGGAAATCAGCCCGAAAATGCAAGATTCAAGGAATACAACACAACTGTTAACGGCAGTGCTGTTAATACTTCGGGCCGTGTTTCGGGTACAGTAAGGTCCTCCGCGAGCGGACTGGATGTAAATACATATTTAAGCGGCTGGAGCCCATATTATTATACGAATGCAAGTTCATCCTATCAGCCTGTGGCTATAAACGGAAAACTCGTAAAAGATCTGATCGTCAATGACGGTGAGAACGCTTACGACTGGTCTGTTGGTTATGGTTTCGGATATGGCTCAATGCTGTTCGGTGACCGTGATTTCACAGCACTGAATGTACCGTCTTATCTTAACAATGCAGAAGTTATCAGAACTGCCTGTGATTCCAAGAATGTCACATCCGACCTCGGATACTTTACAGCAGCATCTGATATTACTGTATATACAGCTGTTGACAGCCGTATTACAGGAAGTCTGCCGTCATGGCTCTCGGGCTGGACTAAGACAGGTGATGTTATAACCACATCAAATGACCTGACTATGGAGCTGTTCAAAAAGACCTTTACATCGGGCAGCAAGATCACTCTCGGAACCAACGGCGTTTCAACAGGCTGCGTAAACTATATCGTACTTATGACAGAGAATGCTCCTGAGCCCCTGAACGGAAAGCTCATCAGAAATCTTGTCGTCAATGATACTGAAAATGCTTCAGACTGGTCTATCCGCTATGACATTAACAATGGTTCACAGATCTTCGGTGACCGTGATTTCACAGTACAGGGAGTACCAAGCAATCTGATAAATGCAGAAACTATCCGTACTGCCTGCGATTCCAAGATGTTCACATCAGATCTTGCAACATTTACAGCAGGTGCAGATACAACACTCTATGTAGCGGTAGATACCAGAGTAAATAGTCAGCTCAGCTGGCTGAACTCGTGGACTGCAGTAGGAACGTCTATGTACACTTCAAACGATGTTGAGCTTGCTCTCTATAAGCGTGATGTTACTTCGGGAACTAAGGTGACCCTTGGAACAAACGGAGGAGAAGGCTATTCTGTAAACTACATCGTAATGGCTGTACCAAAGGAGTATTCACAGCCTGCAATAGACTATCCGACTAATATCAGGGTAGAGTGCAGCGAGCAGTACCACCAGTTAAGATTCTCATGGAACCCTGTCAGCGGAGCTACAAACTACGGCATCGCTGTATATCTTGCAGGTAAGTGGAGAGTACAGACTTCAGCTATACCCGCTTCACAGACCTACTTTATCACACCCAAGAACCTGACCCCGGGCATGACTTACAAGGTTGCTGTTGCTGCAAAAGTAAATGGCAAGTGGAATACAGCCGATCCTATCAGGAATGCTGTGATCGTCACTGTCAGGTAACAGGTAAAGTCAGTATTACCACACTTACATATATAACAATAATAATGAGGAGCCGATGCTGCATCAGCTCCTCATTTTATGTATTACAGACTTCAAAAAGCTCCGATGAAATGTCGGAGCTTTTTGCATGATTTTTACTTAATAAGACCGATGCCCCAGATGGTGAACTGACCGCTTCCGCTGATGGAAACATCAAGGTCACCTGAGGTACTCTGATAGTATCCAAGCTCTGCATCCGGACCGCCCCATGTGTACTGCTTGTTGCCGCTTATCTTGGTGGTCTTGCCGTTTACAGTAACATTTATGCTGCCCATACCCGAGCTGTTGGCTTTGAACACGATTATCAGACCTTTGCCCTGAGTCTTGAACTTCATCGGATTGCTGCCGTTGAGAGTATATGAGTAGTTCAGACCTGAGTTGTTGTAACCGTAGCCCGATGTCCATGAGCCTGCACTGAAGTTTGTCAGGTTCTTGGGGTCAACGTTAACAGTGTCAGCGTATTCGGCACCGTATACGTAGCTGGTAGGCTGAGTATAGCTGCTTGAACTGTTCTGGCTCTTCATTGCCTGACGTACATAGTAAGCCATGCAGTCAGCTATGAGCTGTCCGCCCTTCTGATGAGGGTGATACTCGTCAGTGTAGTAGTCGCCTGTATTGAGGAATCCGCTGTTGAAGGCTTTGGTAAGAGCATCATCCATGCTTATAACGGGTATATCGAAGTTCTTTCCGATAGGATACATCTGATTCTGGCTGGAGAATCCGCCCTTTGCACGGGTGATGAGGACACATACAGCAGGTGCGTTAGGCATATCAAGGAATTTTTTGATACAGCTCTCGAAGCATTTCTTGTACATTATATCCTCGTGATCATTTACCGAGAATTCCAGGAAGATGATATCAGGCTTCTGCGAAACTATCTGTGCTTCGCTGCGCACAAGTCCTACTACGGATGAAGTACCCGAAAGACCTGCGTTTATTTCCTTGAAGCTGCCCTTGGCGAAAGTATTCTTCAGGTAGCTGGAGAATGGAGTGGTGTAGTTCTTGCCCTCAGTGATCGAACCGCCGAGGTAAGCCACTGTCAGGGGAGAACCGTTTTCAGCTGCACTAAGTTTCTGAGAAAGTCTGTATGTGTTGCCCATGTGCTTTATGGAGCTTTTGTAGAAATTTATATACTGAGAGGATGCGGTTTCCTTATAGTTATCCCACTTGGAATGATCCACTTCAGTACCTGTACCTGATCCCGAACTGCTTGCTGAGCCTGGAACTTTGCCTGTGCCGCCTGTCTTGACCGATGATTTTGTACCTGCGGCTGCGATCTGAACATTGTCGATATAGAAATCAGTAAGGTCACCCGAACCCTGAACAGTTTCAACGTATAAAGTTATATCGCCTGCGTTATCGGGAATAGTGAATGATGTGTTCTCTATCTTTGTCCATACACCGCTCTTGCATTCTGCGGAAGCTATATGAGTGTATACAGCGCTGCCGTAGCCGCCGCTCTGCTGGAGTGATACCTGTATTTCAGATGAACCTCCCGAAGTTTGCAGTGCTGCCAGACTTATGCTGTATGTCTGCCCTGCCTTGAAGTCTGAACCGAGGTTTATAGCAGCGCCGTTCCATTCTGCAGTTCTTCCCGATACATACATTGACTTGCCTGATGTACCGTAGTAAGCATTATCTGTAGCCGCAACAGAAGCAGCACCTCTGCCTGCCCAGTTGCCGACACCAGAATTGAAATCATTACTCAGTACAACTCCTGAAGGAGTATCGGTCTGACCTGATGGGTCATCTGTTACCTCTTTGATGGGAAGGGAGCTGATATGGCCTAATATGTAATTTTTTATGGCATTTGCATCATCAGCGGTAATGCCATCACCAACGTTGAAAACGTCTGCGTTTACGCTGCCCTGCCCTGTGAGCTTGTACTTGCCGGGAGCTGCTACAGCCTGTCTGATAAGTACAGCATCCTTCATATCAACCTTGCCGTCAAGGTTAGCATCACCGTACAGAGAAGCTGCTTTCTTTCCGCTTCCACTGCTCTGGGATGAAGAACCGTCAGATTTGAATGCATATCTCATGAATGTATATAGATGAGGCTTTACAGAATTGGCATTATGTCCGCCGCCCGGTATAGACTGGTATACGTGATCGACACCGTTGCGTGTGAGGATATCGCTGTACTGTTTCGGGAAAGTACCTACAACGTCATCGTTGGTTCCGCCGGTTATCATAAACACCTCAGGCTCGGGACCTACATTCCTGAACTTCATTTCGCTCTCCTGCATACAGCCGGGGTGATCCATGTAGCGGTCAGAACCCGGAGTGATACCGGGAGCAGGGCAAGCGCCGCCTACATAACCGAATACATCAGGGCGCATAAGTCCGCAGTAAATAGCCTCACGTCCGCCCATGGAGAAACCTGTGATAGCTGTATTCTCTCTGCCTTCCTTTATGGGATAGTTCTCCTTTATAAACGGCAGAAGGCTGTCTGTAACATCGTACAGGAAATTATCGTACTCAGCACAAGTCTGCTGATTGATGCCGCTTGGACCGTTCATAGTCTTACTTGTGAACATATTGGGAGTTACAACGATGAACTCCTCAGCCTTTCCGCTTGACATAAGACTTGTCATCAGTTCCTGTACACCGTTGCCGCTGACCATGTCGTTCTCACTTCCCATGATACCGTGGAGTATGAACATTACAGGGTATTTTTTACTTGGATTATAGTTAGGCGGCAATATAACGTTGCACTTTTTCTGCTTGCCGGTATATTTGCAGTAATAGCTTTTGTTCTCGACCTTGCATTGGCTTGATGTTTCAAGGTCGCTTGGAACAGTTGTAGGCATATCATTTTTGATCTTGGCATTTAGACCTGACTGTGCATTACCGCCGTTTCCGGCATCAGAGCCTATTACCTCATTTCCGGTGGTGTCAAAACCGCCGGCAAAGCCGCTCCAATCCTGACCGCCGTTGTTTCCCCAGAAATTTCCTGCTGCATTAGCAGGGAATGGCAGGGATGCTGCCACCATCATCAGGGATACGGTTGCACTAAGGATCTTCTTTGTTCTTGATAGTTTCAATTTTATCACTCCTTATCAAATTTGTTGTCCCGATAAGATTATATAAGCAGGACAGATCTTTCGCTTTAAAATATTAAAGCTTTTGTGTTTGATATGGTACAGATCGGATCTGAATGATTCGCAGAACAATTATTAAATATTCTGCTAAATTTATCAAAATTACCAATATCTTACATGGCGATATGATATCTTTAATGTAAATATACTATACACCATAGTAAAAGTAAACAAGTATTTGTAAAAACCGCAATCTTTGATTGTTGGTTCGCAATATTTGGTCAAAAAAATTGTGATTTGGTTTTACATCGATAAATAATTGATAATTATTAATAGTTGAAAGGCGTCAAATTTCATCCTGATGAGTATTCACTCGAAAGCTTACTGCTTACTTCTGCGGTAATCAAGGGGAGTAATACCGCATCTTTCTCTGAATTGTCTGGCAAAATGTTCATAATTTCTATAGCCGCATTTTTCAGCGATCTCATGGGCGTTGAGATTTGTTGATGTCAGGAGCATCTTTGCATACTCTGTCTTTGCATTGATAAAATCCTGGACGAATGTTATATCGAATGTTTTTTTGTAATAGTACTGAAAAGAAGCGGGACTCATGCGAACTTCATGGGCTGCCCATGTTATGGAACGTGGTACGTATGGCTCAGCATAGATCTTATGACGTATTGTCATCAGCAATTCGTACTCAGCACCATGTGCCTTTTCGGCAGGAAGATTTATCACATCACTTACACGGTTGAATATCAGCCACATATAGTGCTGCATATTTTCATAAGCATAGGGCGAGGGTGAAGTGAATTCATCAGCTATTGCCTTGATGCACCAGCTCAGAAACTCAGCGTGAGGTGTTGTTATTCCTTTGGCATAGGGGATATTTCTTTTCATAAATTCAGCCTCGTCATCAGCCTCAAACTGAAAATGCACCCAGTCATTTGCAAATTCATGCTTGGGAACACATCGGTAATACTGCGGCATACCCTGAGGATAAAGGAAGAATGAATCCTTTGGGACGATAATATCTTTGTTTTCCAGAGTGAAAACAGCATCTGTTTTCAGTATCAGCAAAAGAAAGTCACCATACCCGTTCGGCCGTTCAATAAAAAAATCTCCATCGTGTCTGTGATTGAAACCTACATTGTTTATTATCATTCTGTTCACCTGCCGGCTTGACTGAATTTGATGATTTTTCAGAAAAGATCATCTAAGTTATATTATATATCATTGAAATAAGTGATGTCAATAGTATATAATATTTTTAGTGAGAAGTTTTAAATAAATACATATTATGCACAAGCTGTCTGTCCTGTCAGCTGCCCCTGATTGGAACAGACGGCGCTCACAGTAAAGGCAGGCTGTGAGAACATAGGAAGAGGATCGTTTTTCGTCTGAAGGGGTATTCAGACGGAAGAACAATGAACCACATTTTTTAGAGGTGAATGTATAATGAAGACTAAAAGCAAAAGCGCACTTACACTTTCAATGGTGTGTGCGATGGCACTCTCGTGTATGCCTTTCGTGGAGCCTACACGTGCTGAAGCCGCATTCGATAAGGATGCTAAGCAGACTGTTGCTGATATGGGTCTGGGCTGGAACCTCGGCAACTCTCTGGACAGCTATTCAGGTACGACCATAGGCGGAAACAGAGGCAGCACATCCTCCGAAACAGCTTGGGGAAACCCTGCGACCACCAAAGCCATGATAGATATGGTAAAGGAGTCGGGTGTCAAGACCGTACGTGTGCCTGTGACCTGGTATGAGCATATGGATCCCTACACCTACAAGATCGACGATGTATGGATGAACAGGGTCGAGGAAGTAGTTAACTATGTACTCGAAGATGATATGTACTGCATCCTCAATGTTCACCATGATACAGGTGAAAAAGGCTGGCTGAAAGCCAACAGCAAAGATCTTCAGAAGAAAGAAGCTATGTTCAGGTCTATCTGGGAACAGGTCAGCGAGAACTTCGAGGATTACGGCGACAAGCTTGTTTTCGAGGGCTTCAATGAAATACTTGATGAAAGCTCAAATCAGTGGTGGAACCCAAGCTCGGAAGCTTGCCCTATCTCCAATGAGCTCAATCAGATATTTGTTGATGTTGTCAGAGGCTCAGGCGGAAACAACGCAAAGAGAAACCTTATATGCAACACCTATTGTGCAGGTGCAAACAATGAGATCACAAGTCAGTTCGTACTCCCAAAGGATACTGTTAGCAACAGGCTGATCGTTGAAGCTCATGTTTATCAGCCTTTTGAGTTTACTCACGAGAGCTATCCCGAGATAACTACATGGACAAGCTCACCGCTGGATATGGTACTCAATAATCTCAACAGCACTTTTGCACAGAAGGGTATCCCTGTTATTATAGGTGAATTCGGCTGTGCCAATAAGAATAATATGGATGAGATCACATCCTGGGCAAAGTATCTTGTAGAAAAATGTACAGGCTATGGTATGGGTTGTATCTGGTGGGATAACGGATCACAGTATAAGATCTATAACCGCCGTACACTGAAAGTATCTCAGCCCGAACTTCTCAATGCTATGCTTGAAGCTGCAGGTTCTGATGTTCCTGCTTCTGCTCAGAAGTTTGTCAGAGGCGATATCAACGGTGACGGAAAGCTCAATGATACAGATCTGGAAATGCTCCGTAATTATCTTCTTAAAAAGACCGTAAAGATCAGTGACAAAGCTGATATCAACATGGACGGAAAAGTGACTATGGCTGATTTCGTTCAGATGAATAAGGCTATACTGAATCCTGATCCTGCATCTGACCCGAGAAATCTCTGTGCAAATGAAGACAACTGGGCAAGCTGGACGGATACTTCAAACGGCGGTCAGGGCGAGATGTTCTTTATGGACAATGGCGTTTCCATGCAGGTAGATAAAGGCGGCAAGAATGAGTGGGACGCACAGTTCTTCTATGATGCCATAACACTTGAACAGGGTGCAAAGTATCAGATATCATTCGATTATGTAAGTGATTCTCCGCAGACCACTACTTTCATAGTTAATCAGGGTCACGATGATTATCTGCCTTACTATTTAGACAGCCTTAACTGGACAACAAATGTTCAGCATTATAAAGCGACCTTCGACTTTACTTCCAAGACTGACAATATGTGCCGCGTTACCTACAATCTCGGCGGCAGCGGTGTGAATGTTCCTTACAAGGCTACTATCACCAATCTTTCCCTTATCAAGCTTAGCGGCGGAGGATCTTCGTCCTCATCATCTTCTTCGACTCAGTCCGGAACTTCCGCTTCAACAGGTACAAATCTTGCTGCTGATGCTTCAAAGTTCAGTAGCTGGGCAAACACTGAGGGTGGTGCATCTGCATCGTTCAAGAGCCTTAGCAACGGTCTTCAGATCTCGGTAAAGAATTCGGGTACGGAGGAATGGTACGTTCAGGGAATATACCCCGGCATCAAGTTTGAAAAAGGTGCGACTTATGAAATATCATTCGATCATCAGGCTGATAAAGCAGTAAAGTTCGGCGTTAAGCTTCAGCAAAATTATGAGCCATACGGTCAGTATTCCAACGAGCCGGTATATGCTTCCACACAGAAGCAGCACTATTCTGCAGAATTCACAATGACAGACCCGACTGATGATAACACTGCCTGTGTATTCAACTGCGGTGCTTTGAATACCAACGCTACGATCACGATCACTGATCTGGTCATCAAAAAGATCTCCTGATTCATCCCGCATATATAGATAAGTACAATTATCGGACAAACCACCCCCTGTCGGGCGACAGAGGGTGGTTTGTTTATATGCTTTACTATAAAAATACATGGCGATACATTTGATACACCAACACAAAATGCTATATAACATCATACCTGACAGATTTTCGTTATGTGGTGTTATGCCAAAACAAAACCACGCCGTAACTC
This sequence comes from Ruminococcus albus 7 = DSM 20455, assembly GCF_000179635.2. NCBI lineage: Bacteria > Bacillati > Bacillota > Clostridia > Eubacteriales > Oscillospiraceae > Hominimerdicola > Hominimerdicola alba. The sequence continues at coordinate 1,254,251 of NC_014833.1, forward strand.
TTGCGAGTGCGGCGTGGTACGCTTTTAACTGTTATTACTTAACAGAAACTTTTTTAAGTGCAGTAGATGATATAGGGAGATCGGATACCTTGAGAGCTGATATTACTACAGCCTTGATGGCTTTAGCATCATCATTGGTAAGACCTTTGCCTGCATCAACACAGTCTGCATTTCTCATACCCTGAGCAGTGAGAGGATACTTCCTCTTGTTGTTGCCGTACTGGTAAATAGCTGTTACATCAGCCATATTTACCTTGCCGTCGCAGTTAACATCACCGTACAAGATCTTTGCGGAAGGATTTTCGGTGGGTTCATCATTTACAAAAGTTTCGGGCGTAGTTCCGTCAGGCTCAGAACCCCAGATGAGCTTGCCGTCCGCGTAAAGTGCTATCTTATCGGTTATAGCTGCAGCAGAGTTGTCATCTTCAAAGCTTACCAGGTCGGAGTAGCTGTAGTCGTTTGAAGAATCCCATTCAGGATATACAAACTTTTCGGGATCCATCTTTGTTGTCAGCGCGAACTGGTATACACGGCTGCCGTAGAACTTGCAGTCCTTCCAGGTGATGTCAACGTAGTAAGTTCCCTTGTCGTCATACTTGACGGGATCGGAAAGTTCTGCGTGTGACTTATTGTTGGAATAGCCTGCTACCTGGTCATAGTCGATACGTGCAGTGATATAGTCGATACCGTAGCCTGCATCCAGGAGTTCCTTGATATTGAAGAAGTATCTTGCCTTTACATTGCACTCAAATCTGGGAGGATCAACAGTTCTGTTGTGAAGAACGACTTTGAGCTGGATACCATCCTTCTTTTCCTGTGCCTTACCGCCTGATACGAAGTATCCAACAGGCAGAGGATTGCCGTTTTCATCGACCTGATCGAAGCCCTTTGCATTTGAGGACATATCAAAGTTCTTGATGATGCTGTTCTCCTTAGCATCTATGCCGCCCTTGCGGCCGTAGTAGTGGTAAAGACCTGCAAGGTCACCGCAGAAGCCTGCATTGTAGTCGTCAGTTACCTCGTTGTAGATGTAGTCCTTGGTCTCATCAACATGGTTGTCTTTCAGATCGGGACCGCCTACAAGTGCACCCCAGAGGGTGTGTACCTGTGTGATAGGATCATCCATGCTCTGTGTAGCGGAGCAGTGAGATGAACGGTGGTGAGGATGGCTTGCGAAGTTGTTGCCGTAGCCTACCTCATAAGCGTAACCCATGGGGTTCTTGCCGAGGATGTATTCCATCTGAGCTCTTGCCCAGGGGAGGAATGTCTGATCGTTTGTAGTCTTGGCATATACACAAGCGCACAGACCTGCAGCTGTGTTGTAACGTGCAGAACCGTATCCAGATACTACTGCCCAGCCCTTGGGTGACTTAGCAATAAAGTCGCCGCTTGTTTCGCTGATAGGAAGGTCTGCTATCTGATCTGCGGTCATCTTTGTGTTCCAGAGATAGTCGTCCATACCGAAGTACTTATGACCGTGAACAGGCTCATAGCCCCAGTCGGAAGAATCAACACTTTCAGCACAGCCTGACCAGAATTCAAGGTTATAGCGGAAGATGTACCAGTCACGTGCTGTGTTGGTAACAGGAGCAAGCTTTGCGAATACACCGCCCCATACTGTATCCCAGCAGTGAACCCAGATGTTCTGCCAGCAGTTGCCGGTATCTGTGATGATACGCTTCATATATCCGGTGTAAGGATGAGCGCCCTTTGCGTTTGTAGTGGTTTCATCAACTGCGATTATATCGTTGATGTAATCGTAGTCCTCGGTGCAGTAGTAAAGCCATACAGCAGCCCATGCCAGTTCATCGTAGTCATAGCTGGATGTATAGAAACCGCCGTCATAGCCAAGGCTTGAACAGCTGGGAACTTCGCCGGGCTTCCATTCCTCAACGTGGGTCTTTACAGCGAAATCGTACAGTGCCTTTGCGTACTTTAATGACTTTTTAGCGTACTCGGGCTCAGTGTCTTTGAAGTTGAGGTAGTTGATAGCAAGAGATGCAGCAGCACCGGCGCACTGATCGGATGCAGGCATTTCTTCAGTAGCGAAGTAAGCAGGACGCTTAACAGCACAGGATGAAGAAGCAACCATAGTATCCTCTACCTGGAGCTCGGGTGGGCACCAGTAGTTATGGTCATTATTACCTTCGCCTACCTGATAGCAATAAGCAATTACATTATCATCGTCGTCCATGAAAGTAACTTTCATGAAATAATCGTTGATCCAGTGGAGCTCATCCTCAACGTGCTTGTCAAGTCCCAGTTCCTTGTATGAATCACGGAATTCATAGTAGCCCCAGCCCACTGTTGAAGCGGAGTAGCTTCCCGGAAGGCCGAACTTGACGTGGTCACCTGCATCGTGCCAGCCGCCTGTAAGGTCGAGAGTGCCGTCTCCGTCAGGGTCGAGGTATTTCTTGTTCTTGTCGATGAAATTCTGGGACATATTGACGCCTGCATACAGAGAGGGGTCGGTATCACCGAGGTTTGGCTTGGTCTTTCCGTCATCGCCTGCGCCAAGTCCCTGATCCTCCTGCAGCTGATCGTCAGTTTTGCCTTTACCTATCTCCGGCATGGGGCTCATGGGCTGGAGCGGTATATAACCGTCCTTTACATGACAATTTGCACGCCAGGAGTAATAGCCGTCATCGGCTACCTCGTCGCCGCACTTGTTAGCATCGTAGAAACAAAGTGCAAGCTGCAGAGCTTCTGCGTAGTTGTGGTAGTTGTTGGGATTCTCTTTGTCGATCACAGCGGCGGTAACTGTAGCAGCAGTGTTTCCTGTGAACATCATTGCAGCAGCGGATAAGCCGGCAAGTGATCTTTTAAGAAACTTTCCCTTTCCCATTTTAATCTTCCTTTCTGTCAGTGTTTTTCAGCAGAGCTTTCTTTTTAAGTCTGTCAGTACGATACTATAGATATCGTTTTCTTTTCTATAATAAGGTCAACAGCATCAAAAAGAGATCCCATGCTATCGGATCTGATCTTATGATCTTTGGGTTGGTCCGAACTGTTTACAGGCGAACAGGACATTAGTTCACCTATAGCTAATAATAACATAGCAATAACCGTATGTAAAGTAAAATATTGCGATTCATAGCATTTTTGTTAACTGCAAACAATAACGATCCATTATTAATGGACATTTTTACAATTACCCATTCGCATCATTAGTTTATTCTGAGATTAAAAATGGAACTTTATGGCTGAAAGAAATAAATGTAATATTTATATAGTATTAGTTATCCTATAAGGAGTATTATCCAGGTTATCTAACGGCAAATCTGGATCAGAAAAAAAGCTGCGGAGCGTATTAACGCTCACACAGCTTTCAGAGGTATTATTATGACAAGTGTTATTTATAGACCCGCCGAAGATCATATAACACCTGTACAAGCCATTTTAGAGAGAAACAGTGATCAATGTTTGTTTTGGTTAGCGTGCTCGATCGCGAAATCATCAGTGTGACCTGCTGCAAATTTGCAGAACAGAGCTGTTGCCTTTTCGTCAGCATCGGCTTCAGCAAGCTGGTTGGTGCCTGCTTTTGTAGCACAATAAGATATATCCAGATTTCCGTCGGGCATTATTCTGAAGTGTATCTCATAAGCGAGCCAGTTATGATTTGAATGACACATAAGTCTGGTATCTTTCTTGTAAACCTGCTGTTCACCTTCACCGGGCACATCTCCGCCGCGTCTTCTTATTGTAGCGTTCGGTTTTACATAGCCATTATCAATAAGTATCTGCATCATCTGTTTGGATGATGTTCTTACATCGTCCTTGCCGACATAAACATAACCCCATGATGATGTGCCGTCAGCATCAAGGTTAGTTGACCATGGATTATACAGATTAAGGTCATCGCATATAGCAGCTTCAGCCATTATCAGTTTTCCTATGTCCTTTGCTTCGTTAGCATCACGTGTATTATTTGCTTTTTCGATCAGCTTGAGCAGGTTAGGCACGATAATTGCAGCCAAAACTGCAATTATTGCCAAAACTGTTACAAGCTCTACCAGTGTGAAGCCTTTTCTGTTCGGTCCGTTTTTGTTAAAGTATCCGTTTGTCCTCATAAAAAACCACCCTTATCATAATTCACCTTGTTTTTTTACTATATTGATTGATCACATATCATCTGCCGCGCCGCACTAATCAGCCAACGAAAACATTTCGTTTTCAAGAAAAATTTCCGAAAACGCGCGGATAACTTATCGCTTTTGATTTAATCTAATTTGTTCTCTACAATAACTATATCACTAATTATATTTTTTTGTCAATGGTAAATATCATTATGAAAATGTGAATAATAATAGACGTTTCTTAAATAATAAAGCTAAAACACCGTTATTTGCGGCGAAAACGTTTGAAAAGTCACTGGGAAAACGTTTTAGATTTATTAAAATGATGTATTGTATCAAAATGATAATTTATTAATATAAGATTTAGAAATCCTTTGCTTGCGTGGAAACGTTTGCGAAAATCAGAAAATGAAATTTCGTAAAATATTATGTTCGGATAAATGATCTGATGACGATCGTCACAGAAAAGACTGTCAATTGCTTTGTAAAAAATGAAAAATGAATGATATTTACAAGTAAAAAGGCGGATAAAGAAACATCCGCTATCACGGATTTATCTGTGTAAGTCTTGACAAAACAGGGATAATATAGTATAATATTGATTTGAAGTATGACCGAACAAACCAAATATCATATAGGAGTGTTTTATAATGGAAATCAACAAGACAGTATCAAAAGCCGGCTATAACAAACTGGTTGAAGAAAAGGAATATCTCGTAACAGTCAAGCGTAAAGAGGTTGCACAGAAGCTGAAAGAAGCACGTTCTTTCGGTGACCTTTCCGAGAACGCTGAGTACGATGAAGCCAAGAATGAACAGGCTATACTTGAATCGCGTATCAACGAACTTGAGATACTCATTTCCAACGCTACAGTCGTTGATGATGATGAGATATCTGTTCACGAGGTCGGTGTTGGTTCTTATGTTAAGCTGAAGGATCTTGAGTTCGATGAGATCGAAACTCTTCAGATCGTAGGTTCTACCGAATCTGATCCCGACAACGGCAAGATCTCTGACGAGAGCCCTATAGGAAAGGCTGCGCTCCACATGAAGGTCGGTGACATATTCGAGGTCGAGGCACCTGCTGGTATGATCAAGTTTGAGGTCCTGGAAATCACAAGGGAATAATGAACGTCAGTCTCCCTTTCTGATTTGAGGATATATACTTCGGCAGCGGCAGGCTGATGTCCTGCATGAACACCTGTGACGAGGATTCCTCGCTGCGGCGCATATCGGATATCCGGATAATTTCGATATAACGGTGGATCACTTTGAAGCACAAATATTTACGGCGGCGATTTTTCGTGCGGATGATATATCACTGCTGAAGAAAGCCGTGACGGAGTGTGTCAGACGTGCCGAAAGGGAAGCGGAGCAAAGACGATTTTCATATTACGGTAGACTATGGGATACCGAATATATTGATGTCAGATAAGCCGCGGAAGGCTTTTATGACAGTTGACTGAGGTGATAGATATGCACAGGACTGCGCTTGCGGCAGTTATAGTATCGTCGATGATGCTTTGCAGCTGTATGGGAAAAAGCATTAACGCAGTCAGCAGTAAGGAATTCAGCAAAACTGTACTAGAATGTGGTTACTGCGCTGAAGACGGCATCTCTGTTACAGATAGTGAGGACGGGACATCTACCAAAGTCCTCGCGGATAACGGATGGCTGGCAGGATTCTATGAATGTGCTGACTATGATATTGCTGAGAATGAATTTTACAGTGAATGCAACGCCGCAGATATGGATGATATAAAGGATATTGGCAATAATGTGCAGTCGGCTGAAAAAACATCCGGCAATAACTACTCACTGTATATCAGGGTGGGGAAGACCTGCCTGATGATGACAGGTCCCACAGAAAGATCTGATGAAATGAAAGACCTCGCCGCTAAGCTGGGGTATAGTGATGGGAAAAAGAAGTAGATGTCAGCTCGTCAGATCATTACAGAAAGGAAGTAAAATATGAGCGAAGAAATAAAGAACAATGCTCCTGAGGAAGAAGAACTTACTCAGGAACAGGTGAATGAATATAAGAAGATAAGAATGGAAAAGCTGAAGGCTTTGCAGGACGAGGGTGCTGACCCTTTCCAGATCACCAAGTATGATGTGACTGCAAGCTGCGAGGATGCCAAGGCTATCTATGAGAAGACCGAGGCTGAGTGCAAGACTCAGGCAGGTGAGGACGAGGAAACTCTGGCTGCCAAGCTGGAGGAGAACCGCGTTCGCGTTTCCATCGCAGGACGTATTATGTCCAAGAGAATGATGGGTAAGGCAAGCTTCATGGATCTCAGAGACAAGAGCGGCAAGATACAGCTCTATGTCAGGATGAACGAGGTCGGCAAGGAAGCTTTTGACCGTTACGTAAAGAAGGGCGACATTGGTGATATCGTCGGCATTACAGGCTTTGTTTTCAGAACAAGGATGGGCGAGATATCCGTTCATGCTGAAAGCTTTACTCTGCTTTCCAAGAACCTGCAGCCCCTGCCCGAAAAGTGGCATGGTCTGAAGGATCAGGATACAAGATACAGACAGCGTTACACTGACCTGATATGCAACCCCGAGGTCAAGGATACTTTCATCAAGAGATCCAAGATCATCTCCACTATCAGAAGATATCTGGACGAAAGGGGATTCATGGAGGTCGAGACCCCCATGCTGGTAAGCAACGCAGGCGGTGCTGCTGCAAGACCTTTCGAGACGCATTACAATGCTCTTGACGAGGACGTTAAGCTGAGAATATCTCTCGAACTCTACCTCAAGAGACTTATCGTTGGCGGACTTGAAAGAGTTTACGAGATCGGCAGAGTTTTCAGAAACGAGGGCGTTGACGCAAGACATAACCCCGAGTTCACACTTATGGAGCTTTATCAGGCATACACTGATTATCACGGCATGATGGATCTGACAGAGGATATGTTCAGACATCTGGCTGAAACTGTCTGCGGCGGTACAACTATACCCTATGGCGAACATCAGATAGACCTGGGCAAGCCTTTCGAGAGACTGACCATGATCGAGGCAGTTAAGAAGTATGCAGGCGTTGATTTCAATGAGATCAAGACCACTGAGGAAGCAAAGGCACTGGCTAAGGAAAAGCACATAGAGTTTGAAGACAGGCACAAGAGGGGAGATATCCTCAATCTGTTCTTTGAAGAGTATGTTGAGGAGCACCTCATCCAGCCTACTTTCATAATGGATCACCCCATCGAGATCAGCCCCCTGACCAAGAAGAAGCCTGATGCGCCCGATTATGTTGAGCGTTTTGAGCTGTTCATCAATGGCTGGGAGATGTGCAACGCATACAGTGAGCTGAATGATCCGATCGATCAGCGCGAGCGTTTCAAGGCACAGGAAGAAGCTCTCAGCAACGGCGACGAAGAAGCAAACCGCACCGACGAAGACTTCCTGCGTGCGCTGGAGATAGGTATGCCTCCTACGGGCGGTATCGGCTACGGCATCGACAGACTCGTTATGCTGCTGACAAATTCACCAGCTATCAGAGATGTACTGCTGTTCCCGACGATGAAGAGCATCGACTGAGAAACGGCGTAAATACGCGGGGTTTATGACCCGGCAAGCAAGATTTACGACCAACTTACGACCGAATTGTTGAGGACACGTTTGATAGAAAAAAAAATCCCGAAGCTGACTATGGTGGTTGGCTTCGGGATTATCTTTTCTCGTAATTTTATCTTTCATCTACAAGATTAAATATCTTCTTGCCCTGTTTCTCCGCATATCATATCGTTGCATAAGCTCCACTGCTTTTGTGCTGTGATTTCCGTCCTTTTATTCTATTTCTACTTGAAAAAACGTAGCTGTTGTGCTATAATAGTATTGATTATACAGAATTTATGAATTATGGTTAATACTCATATTCTATCTGTTATATTCTGGAAATAATTCCTTAGTCCGAATGAGGTGATGTAGGTGGAAATCTTCAACAATACTACGAAAACAGTGGGTGATGATCTTAAATCTTGCATTAATGCAGGTAATCGCATTGCAATTGCTGCGGCCTGTTTTTCTATCTATGCCTATCAGGAGCTTTGCGAACAACTTGAATCATGTGAAGAACTTCGTTTTATTTTTACGTCTCCGACATTCATTGCAGAGAAAACTAAGTCCGAACGTCGGGAATTCTATATTCCACGTCTTGGTAGAGAACGAAGCCTTTATGGTACAGAGTTTGAAGTGCGACTTCGTAATGAACTCAAACAAAAGGCAGTCGCAAAAGAGTGTGCTGACTGGATGCGCCGTAAGGTAAAATTTAAGTCAAATACAACTCGTGAAGGGATGAACAATCTTTTACTTGTCGAGGGTGATTCAGACATTTTTACTTATATGCCTATGAACACCTTTACAACTGTTGATCTTGGATGCGAACGAGGAAATAATCTTACGAATATGGTAACTCGACTTGAAAATCCTGCAAGTTCAGAGTTTTTGCGAATGTTTGATTCTATATGGAATGATGCCGACAAGCTGAAAGACGTAACGGAAGATGTAATCGAAATGATTTCGACTGTCTATCAGGAGAATGCACCTGAGCTTGTGTACTTTATGACACTGTATAATATCTTCAGCGAATTTCTTGATGATATCTCAGAGGACGTTTTGCCAAATGAAGCAACAGGATTCAAAGATAGTGTAATATGGAACAAGCTGTTTCATTTTCAGAAAGATGCTACTCTTGCGATCATCAATAAATTAGAGCAGTTTAACGGCTGTATTCTTGCAGATAGCGTTGGACTTGGAAAGACCTTTACAGCATTAGCGGTTATCAAGTATTATGAGGGACGTAATAAAAATGTCTTAGTACTATGTCCTAAAAAGTTGTCTGAAAACTGGATGACCTATCGAGGCAACCTTATCAACAATCCATTAGCGGCAGACCGCCTCCGTTATGACATTCTTTATCATACAGATTTGTCTCGTGACAGCGGTGACACCGTTATTGGATTACCGATTGATCGGATAAACTGGGGCAATTATGATCTTGTTGTGATTGATGAGAGCCATAATTTCCGAAATGGTAATGGTACTAACAGCAAGGGCGGCGAAAAAGAAAATCGTTATATGCGCCTTATGAATCGTGTTATTAAGCCTGGCGTTAAAACGAAAGTTCTGATGCTCTCTGCAACTCCTGTCAATAACCGTTTCTATGATTTACGCAATCAATTAGCCTTGGCTTATGAAGGAGAACCAGAAGAATTCAGCGATAAACTCAAGACAAAATCGGATATTGATACAATTTTTCGTCAAGCGCAAACGGTATATAATGCGTGGTGCAAACTTCCGGAAGAACAGCGTACAACTGCTACACTGTTATCAAGGCTGGACTTTGACTTCTTTGAGGTACTCGATAGTGTTACAATAGCGCGCTCAAGGAAACATATCCAAACATATTATGATGTTTCAGATATTGGCACATTTCCAAAACGTAACAAGCCTATTACTTTACGTCCGAAACTTACAAATAAGCCAAAAGCAATTAACTACAAAGAAGTTTATGAGTTGCTTTCAAATTTGCAGTTGACGATCTATACGCCTACAATTTACATACAGCCAAGTAAAATATCAAAATATCTTGATGAGGATGAAACTGAAAATTTCCGAAAAGGGCGAGAACTCGGCATCCAACGGTTGATGAAAATCAACCTGCTGAAACGAATGGAAAGTTCAGTTCATTCGTTCTTGCTTACTGTACGTCGCATTCACGACTTTTTACACGATACATCAGAGATTATTTCAAAATTTATGAAAACTGGAATAGGTAACCTCGATGAAATGCGTGATCTTTTAAGTACAACTAATGATTTTGACTTTGATGACCAAAATACCGACTTCTTTAGTGTTGGTAAGAAAGTAAAGATTGACATTCGTGATATGGATTATATTAGTTGGAAGCGCGATATAGATAATGATATTGAAAATCTCCAACTACTGATTTTTATGGTTGAAGATATCACTCCGGAGTATGATTACAAGTTGAATGAGCTGTTTCGAGTGATAAAAGAGAAGATAGCTCACCCCATCAACCCCGAAAACAAGAAAATAATAATATTTACAGCATTTGCGGATACTGCTGAGTACTTGTATGATAATGTGAGCAAAATGGCATTATCTGAACTTGGACTGCATACAGCACTTGTGACAGGTTCTGTTGACGGGAAAACTACGATTTCAAAATTCAAAGCAGATATGAACCACGTTCTGACCTGCTTCTCTCCTCTATCCAAAGATAAAGCCGTACTGTATCCAAATGAATCGGCGGAAATAGATATACTCATAGCAACTGACTGTATCTCTGAAGGTCAGAACTTGCAGGACTGCGATTATTGCATTAACTATGACATTCATTGGAATCCAGTACGTATTATTCAACGTTTTGGACGTATCGACCGAATTGGTAGTCGTAATGCCGTGATACAACTTGTGAATTTTTGGCCCGATCTTGACCTTGATGAATATATCAATTTGAAATCCCGTGTGGAAACACGAATGCGTATTTCTGTTATGACGTCTACTGGTGATGATGACCTAATAAATCAGGAGGAAAAGGGCGATCTCGAATACCGACGCAATCAGCTTAAGCGCTTGCAGGAAGAAGTTGTTGACCTTGAAGATATGACAAATGGCATTTCTATTATGGATTTAGGACTTAATGAATTCAGAATGGATCTGCTTGCATATATGAAAGAACATGAAGATATCGATCACACGCCGTTCGGCATCCATGCTGTTGTAAAAGGCGAAAAACCGGGCGTTATATTCGTGATGAAAAATGTCAATGAGCATATAAACATTGAGAATCAGAACCGCCTGCACCCATTTTATATGGTATATGTCAGCATGGACGGCGAGGTGATCACAAATCACTTGCAGCCCAAAGATACGCTTGATATCATGAGACATCTTGCAAAAGGAAAGACACAGCCAGACAAGCACCTCTGTGATAAATTCAATAAAGCAACAAACAACGGTAAAAACATGGCTAAAATCTCGCAGTTACTGGAGGATTCAATCATGTCTATCATTGATGCAAAGGACGAGAGCGACATTGACAGCTTCTTCGGAGGAGGACAGACCACATTCCTTTCAGGAGGATTCTCAGGACTGGATGATTTCGAGCTGATATGTTTCATGGTGGTGATTTGATATGATTGAGTTTCCAAGTGCAACGGTGGTAGGCAGAAGACTTCCGAAGGAGGCGTTCTATAAGCACTTGCCACTGACCAAGCCATTGAAAGACAAATTTGTGTCTGATGTTGAACGTATTGTAGTAGAAAACAGCTTGACCAAAAGTAATCTGAATTTGAACGATGATGCGGAAATCAACGAAATTATGCTGTTATCTATCACGTTAAAAAAACAGGAATTTGACGGCAAGGTAGTTGAAGCAATCGCAAGGCAGAATCAGCACAAACTGATTTTTCTTCTAATTTATGAAAATAGTTATCAGCTTGCATTGTATCATAGCAAGTTATACCGCACTTCATGGATGCAGAAAGATCAGGTTTCCCTGAGACCGCAGGGCTTTTCGCTTGACGAGATATGGAACTGCTTTATTGAGCAAATAGCACTGTTTGCTGAACAGGCTGAAAATATCCGAACACTCTCTATTGAGGAACGCCTGGCTTTACAAGAGAAAATACAGAAACTCGAAAAGCAGATACAGAAAACTGAAACTGCTGCCTGGAAAGAACAGCAGCCTAAGAAACAATTTGCATTATACACGAAATTACGTGAATATCAAAAACAATTGGAGGAACTGAAACATGGACAAGCTTAAAATGCACACGCCCGATCTGGCGGATGAGAACTTTAAAAAGCTGGCATCGCTGTTCCCGAACGCTGTTACCGAAACAATTACAGGCTACGATGCAGATGGTAATGCAATCGTTGAACGTGCCATTGATGCAGATGTATTGCGACAGGAAATTTCTGCAACCGTCGTTGAGGGTGCGCAGGAGCGTTATCAGTTCACATGGCCTGATAAAAAGAAATCCATAGTGCTTGCCAATCAGCCGATTGCAAAGACGCTTCGCCTTGACCGTAAGAAGTCCGTTGGCAGAGACGGCACACCGGGTAGTATTGATACCGAGAACATCTATATCGAGGGTGACAACCTTGATGCTTTGAAGCTCTTGCAGGAAACATACCTTGGCAAGGTGAAGATGATTTATATTGATCCGCCCTACAACACCGGAAATGATTTTATCTATGAGGATGATTTTTCGCTGGATACAGGCGAGTATCTGGGAAACAGTGGGCAGTTTGACGAAGAAGGAAACCGCCTTGTACAGAACACGGAAAGCAACGGGCGGTTTCATACAGACTGGCTTAATATGATGTACCCGCGTCTAAGAATTGCTAAGGATTTACTGTCTGAGGACGGGGCGATTTTTATATCAATAGACGAACATGAAGTCGGTAATTTAAGAAAAATGTGTGATGAAGTGTTCGGCGGTGCTTGCTTTGTTTCTGATGTTGCATGGCAGCGCACTTATTCAATGAGAAATGATGTAAAAGGTATCGCTGCTGAAATTGAACATGTTTTAGTTTATGGGAAACAACCTGCCTGGCAACCCAAAAAACTCGCAAGAACAGAAAAAATGGATTCAAAATATAAAAATCCAGATAATGACCCTCGTGGCGCATGGAGAAATATCGTAGCGAGCGCTCCCAATGCAGCAACGCATCAAGGCATGGTATATGCAATTCAAAATCCTATTACGGGAGAATATGCATATCCGCCTCAAGGAAGGTGCTGGAGCTTAGGTCAAGATTTTATGCTTAATGCGATGAATCAGTGGTGCGATTATGAATTAAAAAACATTCACGATGATGAAAGAAGAGCAGAAGTTTGCGGCGTAAGTACGGCTGAAGTAAGAAAAGATGTTCTTGCAATTGTGTTGAAAGGCGCTTTAGCTGAGGCAAAACAAAAAGCTTTAGCAAAGTATCAAGGAGTTTTACCCGAGTTTTTCTTTTCCAAAAAAGGTGAAGGAACTTTAAGCAGAAAAGCCTATATAAACGAAGTTGCTGGAAGACCTGTAACGAATTTCTGGTCATTTGAAGAAACTGGACATACTGATGAAGCATCCAGATTACTGAAAGAATTATTTGATGGTACAACAGTTTTTGATACGCCAAAACCTGTTCGCCTTTTAGACAGAATCATAACCATTGCGACAAATACCGAAGATGTAGTGCTAGATTTCTTCTCTGGATCGGGAACTACTGCGGAATCACTTTTGAAAATGAATATGTCTGATAGCGGAAATAGAAAGTATATTCTAGTTCAAATTAATGAAGAAACGCGGTTGCCTAGTTATGCTAATCTCTGTGAAATCGGAGAAGAACGAATCCGCCGTGCCGGAAAGAAGATCAAGGAAGAAAATCCGCTTACAACCGCAGACCTTGATATTGGGTTCCGTGTGTTCAAGGTTGACAGCAGTAACATGGAGGACGTGTATTATCGCCCTGCTGACCTGAAACAAGACCAGATCATGATGAACATAGATAACGTCAAGGCAGACAGAACGCCGGAAGATCTGCTTTTTCAGTCGATGCTCGACCTCGGCATTCTGCTTTCCTCTGAAATCGAAGAAACGGAATTTGCCGGAAAGAAGGTCTTTTCCGTTGCAGGTGGCTACCTGATTGCCTGCTTTGATTTTGAGATCACTGAGGAAACTGTTACGGAGATTGCAAAGAAAAAGCCTTTCTATGCTGTTTTCCGTGATGCAGGCTATGCAAATGACAGCGTTGCCACGAACTTTGAGCAGATTTTTGAAACCTATAGCCCGAAAACCAAGAGGAAGGTACTGTAATGGCTGACATGAAATTCAAATTTACCATACAGCCCTATCAGACAGAGGCTGTAGAAAGCGTCGTGAACGTATTTGCAGGTCAGTCTTTTAATGACCGTTTCACATATCGCAGAGATGTGGAAGTAGAACGCACTCTTCTGAATGCACAGAAGTCTGACGAAGAATTGTATATGGGCTTCGCAAATGCCCGTGTGCAACTTGATGGGACTCAGCTCCTTGCAAATATCCGAAAAATACAGGGCAGAAACAATATCAAGCTGTCCGATTCTCTGACAACCAAGCTCGGCTGCTGTTCTCTTGACGTAGAAATGGAAACAGGAACTGGAAAGACCTATGTTTACATCAAAACGATGTTTGAACTGAACAAGCGTTACGGCTGGAGCAAATTCATTGTCGTTGTACCGAGCATTGCAATCCGCGAGGGAGTCCGCAAGAGCTTTGACGTAATGCAGGAGCATTTCCATGAGCAATACGGCAAAAAGGCGCGGTTCTTCGTTTACGATTCCAAAAACCTTTCCGAGATCGACGATTTCAGCCAAAGTGCAGATATTCATGTAATGATCATCAACACGCAGGCGTTCAATTCTTCGTTTAATGAGGCAAAGAATGTCGAGGGACGCAAGGGAGATGCCGCTGCAAGAATCATATTCTCCAAGCGTGATGATTTTAGTTCTCGCAGACCTATTGATGTGATTGCTGCGAATAACCCCATTATCATTATGGACGAACCTCAAAAAATGGGCGGTGACAAAACGCAGGCTGCACTGAAACAGTTCAAGCCGTTGTTTGTTTTGAATTATTCTGCCACCCATAAACAGCACCATGAGCTTGTCTATGTGCTGGATGCACTCGATGCCTATAATAAGCATTTGGTTAAGCGTATTGAAGTTAAGGGCTTTGATATTAAAAATCTGCGTGGTACTGACAGTTATCTGTACCTGTCAAGTATCATCATTTCTCCGAAAAAGCCCCCGATGGCTCGTATTGAATTTGAAATAGGCTATGATAAATCCATTAACAGAGAAACTCGTTTGCTGGGTGTGGACGATGATCTGTATTCCCTCTCAAAAAATATGAATCAATACCGTGGATATCGTATCAGCGAGATTGATCCTGTCCGAGGTATTGTGACTTTTACAAACGGTGAGATCATTCATTCAGGTGAAGTGCAGGGTGATGTTTCGGAATCTGATTTACGGCGTGTTCAGATCAGAGAAACGATACGCTCTCATTTTGAAAAGGAAAAAGAGCTTTTTGATAAGGGCATTAAATGCCTGTCTTTGTTCTTCATAGATGAGGTAGCAAAGTACCGCTGTTATGATGAAGACGGCAATGAGGTCAATTCTGAATATGGTGAGATTTTTGAGCAGGAATATACCGACATACTGAATGAATATCTCACGCTGTTTGATACGCCATATGAGAAGTATCTTCGTTCTATTGAAGTTCATCAGACTCATGCCGGATATTTCAGTATTGATAAAAAGGGACGTAAGATAGATAGCTCTCTCAAGCGCGGCACTGATGAAAGTGATGATATTTCTGCATATGATCTTATCTTGAAGGATAAGGAACGGTTACTCTCGTTCAATACGCCTGTTCGTTTTATTTTCTCACATTCCGCTCTCCGTGAAGGTTGGGATAACCCGAACGTTTTTCAGATTTGTACGCTGAAGCATGGCGGTAGTTCTCCTACGCAAAAGCGTCAGGAAGTCGGCAGAGGTCTACGCCTCTGCGTTAATCAAAACGGTGACCGAATGGACAGCGATACACTTGGGGATCTTGTGCAGCAGATCAATCAACTGACAGTTATCGCATCTGACGGTTACAGCGAATTTGTTGCTGATTTGCAGCGAGGTATCCGTGAAGATCTGTATGATCGCCCGACAAAGGCATCCGCAGAGTATTTCACCGGAAAGACACTTGTTTTGAACGGACAGGATATTACAATTACCGAAAAACAAGGAAAGGATATCTATCGCTATCTTATCAAAAATGATTATATTGACGATGAAGATCATATCACCGATCAATATCTTACTGATCTTGCCAATAGAGTTCTTGCATCGTTGCCGGAAAGCTGTATTGAAATCACTGAAGGGGTTCATGCTCTTGTGCAAAGCATCTATGATGAACACGCCCTTGATGACATGATTCGCAATGGTAACAGTACAACAATTCAGGAGAACGCACTGAATGATAATTTCTATAAAAAGGAATTTCAAACACTCTGGAATTATATCAACCATAAGTATGCCTACACTGTCGAATTCGACAGCGAGGAATTGATTAAAAAGGCTATTGCTTACCTTGACGAAAAAATGTTTGTTGCTAAACTTCAATATACAGTAACAACAGGTAAACAGGAAGATAAACTCAATAATGAAACGATAAAAACTGGCGCAGGCTTCTCTACTGAAAAAAGTAAGACCTATACATTAGATAGAACTGAAGGCAGTTCTATCCCCTATGATCTTATTGGAGAAATTGCAGCCGGTGTAAAACTTACTCGACGTTCAACAGCAAGAATTCTGGCTGGTATAAAGCCTACTACATATGCGTATTATTGTAATAATCCAGAAGAGTTTATTTCAAAGGCAATTCGTTTGATTTTAGAGCAGAAAGCAACGATGATTGTAGAGCATATTTCTTATAATCAAACTGATGGAACATATGATAGTGCTATATTCACTGCTGAAAAAAATAATGATTTTTCTAAGGCGTATAGAGCGCAAAAGCATATTCAGGATTATGTTTTTACAGACGGATATGCTAAAGACGGTCAAAGCGTTGAACGAAAATTTGTCGAAGACATTGATAAAGCTGATGAAGTTTGTGTTTACGCAAAACTTCCAAAGGGCTTTTCTATTCCTACACCTGTTGGAAACTATTCTCCTGACTGGGCAATTGCATTCCATGTAGGTATGGTGAAACATATTTTCTTTATTGCTGAAACCAAGGGTACTATGGAATCACTGAATCTAAAACGCATAGAGCAAGCTAAAATTGATTGTGCAAAAAAGCTTTTCGCTCAGCTGTCAAAAGCAGATGTTGTATATCATGAAGTTGATAATTATCAGCATCTACTTGATAAAATAAATGAACTATAAAACTATGTGATTGAATAAATATACGGGCTGTGGTTTGTGTGAACCGCAGCCTTTTTTAGTATCAGAATGTTCCCACTCTATACCCCTGTCACCATTTAGCTCAATCAAAATGACACAAAACTACTCCTCGTATAGCTCAGCGGCAGGAAAGTTGGCGCTCACAGTTGTTGTATATCTCATTAATCATTGTAAACCGCCTTCTAGTTTTAGGTTGAATATAATGTAAAACCAACCGCCAGAAAAAAACTATTTCCGAGATATTACTACTTCGGCAATTAAACAATTGGCTCGATTTTACAAGGATTCGCAAATAGTACGCTATTACACGTTTTTAAAAGATTGAGCTTGCGCCGGTCAAATTATATAATTGCCGAAGTAATAATGTGTTGCTTACGACACCAATCACTATAATAACATGCACATCAGTTGTTCAGCATTTACATATCTGAATACTTGTCCGAAACCTTATTCAGTTCCTCGGCGAACCCCTTCCTGATGTCCTTCGGCGAGACTATTTCCAATCCGTCACCATAGCGCATCACCCACAGATAGAACTGCCTGTTTATTCCGCAGCTTACGCGGACTATTGCGTACTCGGGATCATCAAAATCCTCGCGAGAACTGACGGTGTCCCCAAGCTGCTCGATCATTTCATCAAGAAGATAGCGCCTGATCTTGAAGGTGACGATTTCGTATCTTTCCGGCGGGAATACATCGACTACAAAGCCCTGCGGTTTTTCGTCCGCGGGGGGCTTGACTTTGCTGACCTCGCCGCCTTTGATGTTCTTCATGCGGTCAATGCGGTATGTGCGGAACTGCCCTGTTTCCTCGTTAAAGCACCGAAGATAGAACCTCTCATTCATATAAATAACCTTGACAGGCAGCATATTTCGGCGTTTGTCGTAGTATATCACCTGCTGGTGTGTGTCGAATTTCCCATAGCTGAAATTGATCCTGCGTTTTTCGGAGATCAGCTTGTGTATCGTATCAAGGTTTCCGAGAAGGTCACGAGGTACTCTGCCCGCCTCGTTCAGCTCGATACGGCTGATGAGCTGCCTTATCTCCGCTTCGGAGCACATACTTTCAAACTTTTTTATCAGCTCCTGCTTCTGTCTTGCGGAGAGATACTTATTGATAGAAACAGAGTCAACGAGAAAGCGCAGTTCACCCACCGTGAAGCTCTTGTTCGTCAGATGATAGTATGTCGTGTTGTGAGCACCGATAGTTTTGGTTATATGATAACCCGCAGTTTCAAGCCGCTCTATATCACGCCGGACGGTCAGCGCGGACACATCATACATACCTGCACTGTTTGCAAGGTGATCTCTGATATTTCTGATCGTTACTCCATGCTCCTCGTCCGTTGCCCGGGTGAGGTAATTCAGAATATGTATTATCCGCTCGTGGTCCATAGCTGCCTCCCAACAAGAAAAGAAATAACGACTACAATAGAATTATATCATAAAATCCCGTCGAAAGCAATACTGAGGCAGCTTCATTTTCAATTCTCCCGTACTAATCCCACGAAAACAAAGCTTTTATAGCGTTTACTGTAATCATATCCGATCTTTCTCATTTGATGGTATATAGGCAATTTTATTATTCTGTTGTATTCCATTCCCTCATACAGGTTTGATTTCATCAATATTTTCTCGATCTCGGAACTTTGATCGTATGTATCTTCTTCATCTTGCAGGCTCTCAGACCATTTCCCGGGCATAATTCCGCGAGTATCAAAGAAAGGAATCTTTCCGATACTATCAAAACATAGATCAGCAGATTTTGTATCGTCCCCTGGGAACAAGTAGCCTCCGCAGACCTCGCATTTAATAACAAGATGCTTGTCCGGGTCGATCCACAAATAAGAATCGGCATCATCATCAACCGTCGGTTTACCATATACATGAGCTTTCACCGGAGTGTTAATAGTGCGGAAAGATAATTCTCTGCCGCATGTTTTACAGTAAGACACCAGATCATACGAACCAGCTTCGCAACAGGTCGCTCTTTTTACATTTTCACATCTGATTTCAACAGTATGTTGGTGCTGTAATACAGTTGACATTTTAAGCATAACGATTTACCTCCTTTTCCACTTCGTTACGTCTATTATAGCACATCAGATGTTCAGTTTTTGCACAACTGGAGAGTTTTTTTAGCGAAGGGAAAGTGGAGATAGAAAATATCAAGGCTTCTGCATACAAACCAGCAGAAGCCTTTGCTATATGAGCGTATGCTCTATTCCGGGGAGGTCTCGGAGGGTACTCCCTCTGAGCAGGTAGTACCGCACAGCCTATGCAAAGCCCGCCATGAGTCGGGGTTTGTATAGCCAGCGGTGCTACCTGCCTATGCTGCCATTTACGCAGCATGAACTTTTTTCGCCGCGCTTTTTGCGCGGCTGAACGCACAAACGAATAATAAAGCACGACAGCGATACCGAAACGCACTTTGTTCGGTACCGCTGTTTTTTTATGCCTGTTTTTCATACCATTTTTGCTGCAAATTAGTATCAGGCGCGTATGCGCCGACGCGATTTTTGGTATCAGCGGAATTTTACATCGCAAAATTAATCCTTTTTCGCTCCTTTTTCACTCAATGACAAATCGGAGAATCTGTGGTATATTAAAGCACGACGGAAGGCATCAGAGAGGTGCTACAACCGTCTGAATATGAAATGGAGGGATTTCAATGAGAGAATTGAAGAACGGAACGAAGATCATAGGCGTGGATCACGGCTATGGCAACATCAAGACTGCCAACACGATCATGCCCACGGGTATCACGGCGTATCAGACTGCGCCGACCTTTGACGGGAACATTCTGATCTATGACGGAGTGTACTACCGCATAGGTGAGGGACACAAAGCATTTATTGCTGACAAGTCGATGGACGAGGATTTCTATCTGCTGACACTCGCGGCTGCCGCACAGGAGCTTCGCTGTTTGTACTGCACCGAAGCCGATGTGCATATCGCGGGGGGGCTGCCTCTGACGTGGGTCAAGACCCAGCGTGAGGATTTCCGCAGGTACATTATGAAGAACAAGAATGTGAAGTTCACGTTTAATGACGTGGCGTACAAGCTTCACCTTGTCGGGTGCTCGATCTATCCGCAAGGGTATCCCGCTGTGGTTGACAGGCTTCCGCAGCTGACGGGCGTGAACCTGCTGGCGGACATCGGTAACGGCACCATGAACATCATGTTCATCAACAACAAGCGTCCGATAGAAAGCAAGTGCTATACGGAGAAGCTCGGCGTGAATCAGTGTGTGATAGCGGCGAAAAATGCAGTCATGGATAAGTTCTGCACGAAAATCGACGAGAGCATTATCGAGCAGGTCATTCGCACCGGCAAGGCGGATATTTCGGAAAAGTATCTGAACTGCATAACCGTTACTATTAAATCGTACTGCGGCGAATTGTTCCAGACGCTTGACAAATATGAGTACGACCCCGAGCTGATGAGGCTCTATATTGCGGGCGGCGGGGGCTGCATCATCCAGAATTTTGGAGAGTATGACATAAGCAGGGTGACGATAATTGATGACATTTGCGCGGCGGCAAAGGGGTATGAAACGATCGCATATGAACAGCTGAAAAAGGAGGGTTAACATGAGCAATATCAAATGTACCACGTTGCGATTCAATCTCGACAAGCCTCTTGACAGACAGGCGTGGGATTATCTGCAAGGCATGGATAAGGACGAGTTCAAGTCATACAGTCAGGCTGTCGCAGTTGCTGTGACGGATTATTTCAAGAATTATTATCGCAAGAAAGATGACCCGTATTTTGAGACCCGCGAGCGCGAGGATAAGTTCGTTGAGCAAATCGTTTCTGCGGTTGAGACTGCTGTCGAGAAATCTCTGCCTACATTCCTTGCGGCTTGCTTCACGAAAATGGTCATGCCGTATAACACGGCTGCACCGACCATAAATATCACGAACACAAACGAGAATAATGTGTCTGCCGACGATATTGATTTCGATTTCGTCGGCGGGTAAGGAGGTCTAATGAATAGAAACAGGGACAAGCAGTTTAATATAAGGCTGACCGAAAAGGAGTTGGAGGCTTTTGAAAAAAAGCGTAAGGCAAGCGGTATGAGCAAAACGGATTTTTTCATGAAGCTGGTGCGCGGCTCTAATATAAAGGTATACAGATTCGATGATGAGGTAAAATCTATCGTCCATGAGCTGAGAAAGATCGGCGTGAATCTGAATCAGGTGGCGTATTTTGCAAATACTTTTCAGAGCGATAAGGCGCAGGTCGCGCTGAGGTATTATCAGAAAAGCTTTTGTGAGGCGATGGACAGGCTGTCGGCATTCCTTGACAAGCCACTTGTGGAGGACTAATGCCGTTCGGGAACGTCAATGTTGATTACGCGCCCTGCAAGTCGGTCGGGGCGCTGAAAGCCGCGGCGGACTATATGCTCGGACAGAAAAAGGAGCAGATCGAAAGCGGTGTGAAAAAGACTTCCGAGGGGCTTTATACTGCCCTGGGCTGCAACCGCGAGAACTTCGCAAACGGCATACTGGTCACGCGCAAACTGAACGGTAAAAGCTACTCTAAGCACAAGGCGAATACTATTCTTGCGCATAAAATGTCGATCTCGTTTCACCCGCTGGATAATGTGGATAACAAAACAGCCTTTGAGATAGCGCAGGATTTTGCGGAGCATTTTATTCACAGCAAAGGCTACGAGGTGCTGTTCGCGGTGCATACCGATACCGATCACATTCACGCGCATTTTCTGATCAGTAACTGTAACATGGAAAACGGCAAGTCATATCGCAGAAGCCAGCATGATCTTTATGAGATGTCGAAGTATTTCGGGCAGAAATGTCTGGAGCATGGTTTCACTCATTCGGTAAGGGATAGTTTCTATAATCACGATATGTCACGTCAAAAAGACAAGCTGACATTCGGTGAAGCACAAATGAAAAAGCGAGGCGCGGAGAGCTTTAAGGACGAATTGCGTGAGGTAATAAGAATAGAACTTGCAGACCCGAACAACCGCACTTTCGATGATGTTATTCGTAGTTTGAAAGAGCATTACAATGTCGAGTGCAGGGTCGTGGGGAATACGGTGTCTTATAAGCACCCGCAGTATTTGGACAAGAACGGTAAGTCGGTCTCTGTCCGCGGAAGCAGGTTAGGAGATCTATACACGAGAAAGGGGATAGAATATGAGCTTACAAAGAAATGCCGAGAATACTCCACAGCAGGAGCTTTCCGGGCTGTGGGAGAACGTTATGAAACTGAAAGCAGAGGAACGTCAGACGGCAGAGGACAAGTACCAGACCGCACTGCTGCTCGCAACAGTAGACAAGATGTGCACGGTCTTGACGGATTTTATGAAAGATACACAGACAGAGCTGCGGAAGATGAACGAGAATCAGCTGCGGCTGTTGGACATTCAGGAGCAGTATCGCCAAAGCGTAAGAAAAGACGCCGCTAAGGTGCTGAATGATAATCTTAACAATATCATCGGTCAGCAGAACAAGATGTTTGATAAACTATTGGCGAACAGCAAAAACGCAGTTTCGGAGATGGAAACTGCGTTGGAAAAGAGTGCTGAAAAGTTGAACAAAGCAAGTCATGCGGCGGGACTTATTGGTTTGTGGTACAGTCTTGCGCCCGTCGCGGTCATCGTGCAGACGGTCATTCTGCTGTGGCAGCATTTTCACTGAGCGCAAGGTATGATGGTAGGTTTGTTATTCCCGCACGATTGAAATACTTGACCGCAAGTGCAGCTTTTTCGCGGAGGTCGTTATCAGGAAGAACATCGCGGTAAATCCTGAACGCACGAATAAAATACTGCTCGGCGGTTTGAATACCGCTTAACTGAGACGTAATGCCGGCTATGTCGAAAAGGAGGTCGGCGTAGTCGGAGGTCGTCTCGGAGTTGGTCGCTTTTACGAAATCGGCGCACTTTTGGAGCGCGGTTATCGCTCGGCGGGCTTCTCCTGTTTCCGCGAGAAGTCGGGCATAATTGCGCGACATGATTATCACATCGTGGGTCGGAGCGTTCACCTCCGCGATTATCTGCATAGCATTCTCCATACTCGGCTTCGCGAGGTCGATCTTGCCGTCCGCCTGGTAGAGATAGCCGAGGTTCATGTGGAGATTGGCGGCGAGCAAGGGATTTTCCGTCGGGTCGCACATATTAATAGCGCGCTTTTCAAGGTCGATGGCTTTCTTGTAATTGCCGTTCAGCAGACCTTCGCAGGAGGCTTGGTTATTGAGAAGTAATGCGCGGTCATTTTGTGTAGCAAATGTATCATCTGAAAGCAGATCGGTCATATTGGAAAGGAGCTTGTTCATGCCGCTTGCATAACGGTACTTTTCCATGTAGGAAAAGCAATCCTCGATGAACAGCAGATAATCTGATGTGTTACATATTTTGATTTTATCCGAGATATTCTCCACAGTACCGAACAGCGCAGGATAATATGAAATATCCATTCCATGCTGCAAGCAGATTCGGTGTATGCTGTCAAGCAGAGCGCGGCAATTATCGGTGTCGGGATTTAGGTCGGAAATGACTATCTCCTGCACAAGCGGGTGCAGAGTGATCTTGTCCGTTTCAAGGTTCTGTATGAAGCCTATCTCGATGAGATCATTTATGGTATCCATAGTATCCAGCCCGAACAGTTTTGCGAAAAGACGGGCTCTTATTCCGGCGGTAGGGATAAATGCGGCGGAGCGCATGACAGCCTGCATTTCTTCGTTCAAGGCAAACAGCGAGAAAAGCGTCTGAATGTGGGCGTGGTAGGTCGCTTTCTTGGTACGACCGTCTTTGTTGATAGTTATCTTGTCGTTGGCTTCGGGCGCGGCGGAGCTTTCGGAGAGTTTTACAAGTATCTCGTCAGGTTCAAGGATACCTGTCTGCAAGAGTCTTGCGGCGAGCTCTACTGAAAGCGTGTGACGGTGTACGGTCTCGATTATGTTTTCGACAGTAGAACGATTATTGTTGACTTCGGTATAATAATGTCCTGCGAGTGATACCAAACTTTCGAGGTCGGATATTTCGGAAAGTTCATAAGTATATCCTACCTCAAAATGACTGCGCGTGGTGAAAATGACTTTACAGCCGTATTTCATCAACACATCGAGCTGCGGTTCGTTCGCGGCGGTGGTATTAAAATTGTCGATAATCAGCAGCGTGTCGGGCTTGAGGCTGCGCAGAAAGCGGTTGTGCTTTTTGAAACGAGTGGTATTATCGTCGGTCGGGAGATCGTCGGCGAAGTCCATGTCCTCGATGAGCGTTTGCAGGCTGCCGGGGTATGTGAAGTAGAGAATGTTGGTGTAGTACTTTTTGTGGGTCTTCGCGTAGGCTTTGGCGAATTCGCTTTTGCCTATGCCCGCGAGACCCGTGACGAAGATCTTGCTGTGCTTTTCAAACAGAGTGTGCAGTTCGGATATTTCATTATCGCGCCCGCAGAAATGCTTGCAGGGATTTGGTACAGAGCCTGACATAATGAGGTCGGCGGCAGCGGGTGAAAGGGTGCCGCTTGTAATCAGTTTTGGATCACGTTTTTGAAATTTGCGCTCCATGCCGAAAAGCATTACTGCGGAAATGAAGTCTGCCGCGTCGGTAGAATTCCGCGGAGGATAAAGCTCCGTGAGGTCGGTTTTCTTTTGGTCGGACACGGAAATATCGTTCATCAGCAGATCGTATATTTCCTGCGCGGCTTTGTCAAGGTCAGTCATCAGAGGGAATATCTTTTCTTCAAGATCGGAGGCGAGGTATTCCGCATAACCGTCCTGCAAATAGAAGCGCGTTATTGTGGGACTTATGGGGTCTTTGCCCTTGAACCAGCGGTTGACTCTGCCCTGATCAAAATCGAAATCGTCATTCTCATTGGCGAACTCGTTGAACAGCTGAAACACAAGTTCGGTCTGGCTCAGGGCTTTTGCTTCGCTGATGTAATCGGTTATGATGTTGATTA
Source organism: Ruminococcus albus 7 = DSM 20455 (assembly GCF_000179635.2). Lineage (NCBI taxonomy): Bacteria > Bacillati > Bacillota > Clostridia > Eubacteriales > Oscillospiraceae > Hominimerdicola > Hominimerdicola alba. The sequence continues at coordinate 1,279,226 of NC_014833.1, forward strand.
TCGAGCAGAAATCGCAGCGGGTCATGGGGTGCCTCCTACAAAGAATTATACAACTATTATATCACAAATTGGGGTGATTTGCAATGTTTTACTGTATGTTTGATAGAACTTGAAAATTTTTTTTGGAAGGGATGATAGATTGAACAGAAAGACAACAAATGAAGTTCCTATTTGGGAGAAATCAAACCTGACGCTTGAAGAAGCCGCGGCATATTTCAACATCGGACAGAACAAGCTGCGGGAGCTTACAAATGACGAAAACTGCGACTTCGTTATATGGGTCGGCACCAAAAGACTGATAAAACGCTTGAAGCTGGAGGAATATCTGGCAAAGGCATATTCGATATAAAAATATAGTTGACATCGGGGCGCGTTTGGTGTATAATAATTACATCAGACGTGTCCTCTATGTTATGAAAGAGAGGTTTATCATGGCAATAGAGAGACGCAAGGATAACAAGAAAAGAGTCCTGAAAGAGGGCGAATATCAGAGGTCAAACGGTTCGTTTGAATTCAAGTGGCGCGACAAGATGGGCAAACGTCATTCGGTGTATGCCAAGACACTCGATGAGCTTCGTGAGAAGGAGCTTGATGTACTGCGCGATACACTTGACGGTATAAACGCGGACGTGAAAAATCTCACGATAAATGATCTGTACAACAAGTGGAAAACGCTGAAAAAGGGCTTGAAGGACAACACCTTCTCCAACTACAAGTATTCCTATGAGCAGTTTGTGGAGCCGAAGTTCGGCAGGATAAAGCTGACCGATCTCAAGCGCACCGATGTGAGAGCGTTCTACAATTATCTCGCTGACGAGCGGCACATCAAGGTCAACAGTATCGACTGCATACATACTGTGCTGCATCAGGTTCTGGAGCTGGCTGTCGAGGACGATTATCTCAGATACAATCCCTCGGACAACGCCTTGAAAGAACTGAAACGTGCGCACAGCAGCGACTTTGACACAAGACGAGCGCTGACTCTTGAAGAACAGCAGATCTTCGAGAACTATCTCGCAGACTCGGCTAAATACGCGCACTGGCTGCCGATATTCACGGTAATGCTGTGGACTGGCATGAGAGTCGGAGAGCTTACGGGGCTTCGCTGGGAGGACGTGGATTTTGAGGAGAACACGATCAGCGTAAATCACACGCTTGTATATTTCAGCATGGGAAAGCAGAATGGCTGCACCTTTGCGGTGAATACTCCCAAGACCGAAGCAGGCAAGCGGGCGATACCCATGCTGCCGAAAGTGAGAGAAGCTCTTTTGAAAGAAAAGGCGTTTCAGGAGGAAGTCGGCATCACCTGTAAGGCGGAGGTTGACGGGTTCAGCAATTTCATTTTCGTAAACCGCTTCGGGAACGTTCAGCATCAGGGAACGCTCAACAAGGCGCTGAAAAGGATAATCCGTGACTGCAATTATGAGTTGCTCGACAATAGCGGCGGCAAGGAAGTCACTACCCTGCCGAATTTCAGCAACCATTCGCTGAGACACACCTTCACGACGAGAATGTGCGAGGCGGGCGTGAACATCAAGGCGATGCAGGATATTCTCGGGCACGCCGACGTTGAAACTACTTTAGGGATTTACGCCGATGCGACAAAGGAACTGAAGTCGAAAGAGATGATCGGTTTCGAGGAGTATTTCAAGTCGCTGACCGATGAGGATGCCGAGTGAAAGCTTACGACCAACTTACGACCGTTTTACGACCAACTGTGAAGACTTATGAAGAATTATGTAAAACCGAAAATGCAGACCCATTGAAAATACAGGGTTTTGAAGGGCTGCGAAGGGTTATGAATTGTCGGGGATGTTTTCCCGACGATGAAGAGCATCGACTAAGAAAAGTGCGTATTTAGGCGGTTTAAGAGGTGCTGAAATTACATTTTTTCGCATCAAAACATCAAATTCGCATCAAATTGAAGATTATAAATAACAGTGTATAAATAATCACCGATGTGTTGCAGTGAACACATCGGTGATTTCTTATTCCTTTTCATCACCGCTATCGTTAAGATAACGATCAAATTCTTTGAACTCCCTCTGTTTCAAGTCCTTGGTGGCTTCAGCGTAGACGTTCATCGTGGTATTGAAATCAGCGTGACCTAATACGTCCTGAATGACTTTGATGTTAACTCCGGATTCGCACAGTCTGGTAGCGAAAGTGTGCCTGAGCGAATGACAGCTGAATCTTGGCAGTAATGTTACATTTGCCTTTCCCTTTGACTTGGCTATTATCTCTTCGTTGCAGTCACGAGTGATCCGACGTATAGCCTTATTCAGTGTACCCTGATTATGTACATTACCGAAACGATTGACAAACACAAAATTGGTGTAGCCGTCTATCGTGACAGTACATTCGATCTCGGCTTCACGCTGATAGTGTTCTTCCTGTATAAAAGCCTCTTTTACACCGTTGAGGATAGGTATCGTTCTTACACCTGCCTTGGTCTTGGGCGTGTGAATGTTGAAATAACATCCGTTTTCCTTATGTTTGTAATATACGAGTGTGTGGTTAATGCTGATAAATTCGCCGTCAAGATCAACGTCTTCCCAGCGTAAGCCTGTTATCTCGCCAACTCTCATGCCGGTATTTAGCATTATGTAGAAAATAGGATACCAGTGATGGTACTTCCCGTTTCTGGAAATGTAGTTCATAAAAATATCCTGTTCCTCGCGTGTCAGAGCACGTTTCTTTTCGGTATCAAAGTTACTAGCCTGCTTGAAATGTTTCAGCGCATTGTCAGAGGGGTTAGTTCTTAGATAATTGTCCTGTACTGCCAGATCAAGCACCTGATGCAGAATGTTTTGTATGACTTCGATTGTGTTCTCTTTTAGACCTCGCTCGTAAATAAGCCTATTGTAGAATGACAGTACATCGGAGTATCTGATGCCCTTAACCTTATATTTGCCAAAATCGTAACGAATAAAACTGTCATACATATACTTGTAATTCTGAAAGGTGTTGTCTTTAAGTCCTTTCTTCAAAGCAAACCATATGTCTGCGAGATTGTTGAGCAGTACACTGTCTGCATCGGGACGAATACCGTATGCATGACTGCTGACGATATCTTCCTCTTTCTGCCGAAGATCTTCCAGAGTCTTGGCATACTTGAAGCAGCGCTTGCCGTTTTTCATAATGTAATCGTAGCGATAAGTACCGTTAGCAAGTTCCTGCTCACCCTTTTTTAATACTCTTCCTTTGCTGTCTCTGCGTCTTTTAGCCATAAGAATTCCTCCTTTATAAATAACGGCGGACGCTAAACCTAACGTCCGCCGTATAGTCAATTTGCTAGATGGAATAGGCATTAGCAATAAATTCATCAAACGGCTTACGCTTGATGAGCCTTTTGTTGCCGATCCAAATCACAAACTTGCAATTCTCGTCAGCGGTCAGCTCTCTGAGCTTGTTTTGCCCGATGTTGGAATACTCGGCAGCTTCCGCTATGGTAAGAGTACTCTTTTCCCAGATAGGGACTGTCTTGTTGTCCAACAGGTAGACGGTTTCGTTGCGTTCAGCAATGATTTCCTTAGTTCTCATGTTCGAACCTCCTTTCATTAATGTGTAGTTGTCGGAAGCTCCTCTGTGAATGAGGAACTTCCAGTGTTGTATACTAAAATTATGTATAACTAAGAAACTTTGATATGCTGTATTACTGCTTAGATTGACCCTGAGGTACCTTTGATTTTGACTTGTTATTGGGCTAGTGGGATTTATTATCGCCCCAAGTACCATATTGCGCGGAACCTCTGTGATCGCCGGCCCAAGGAAGATTGTAAAAATCTGTGTTGACTTTGCCATATTCTTTACGCTGTCTGTTCTGGTCTAGTTCTTCAAGACGAGACAGGTAGATCTGATAGTAGTCACCTTTAGGTTTTTCGGGGATGTTGATATGACTGACATATTCTCCACCTACAACTTTAAGAAGACCGTGATAATGCAGCTGTTTGGATACCGCCTGCTTAGTAGGCTTAACTTCGAGCTTGTTGACTTGTTTAAGCCATGCTACGAGAGTATCACCTTTTACACAAAGGCACTGTCCGTCATAGAAAAAAATAAATTTGGGCAATGTACCACTTTTTGCAGCTGTTTTCATTGCCTTATGATACTCTTTCCAATTCTCTGTTACGATTTCACAGAATTGCCGATACAGCACTTTGTTGATCAAAGGTATTATGAAATCATAGCCGGATTCGCATTTTGAAGTGTCGATATAACCTAGTGTATCATTTATACAGGTATCTATTGACGCTTCAAGCTTGGTTGAAAAACGATCGATCATCTTAGTATCAAGTTTAAGCTTTTCTTTGAGGAAAAGCTTAAATATTGAAAGTGTTATCTCCAGTAGATGCTTGGTTCTCAAAACGCGGTGAAGTCCTTCGTATTTTGAAGCATCATACTTACGATAATCGGATCTCCACGCAGCAAGTTCATTGACTGCCTTTGTTCTGAGTTCATCGTAATTCTGGCACACCCATTCAAGAAAATCATAGATAAATGCCAGATATCTGGCCTTGTTTTCTGTGAAAAAGGAAAGCTCGGCAGGATCAAATGACTGATTCAGCTTGATAAGTAAGCAACGGTTTAGTGTGCTGTAATTATTCAGCACATATTCCGCTGTAACGTAAGCCACGTGATTCAGTTTTCCATTGATGCCTTTATCCATGCTGTTGCCTGCGCCTTGGTTATGCTGGATCCACATAGATAGCTTGGCTTCTTGGGCATTCGTTACCCTTGATGAGATCGACTTATTCAGATCGTCAACCAAAATTGGGATATCTGTAAAGATGTTCAGCTGATCGATAGCCTTCTTCTCACTTGAAAGTGAGGCTATGTTCTCGCTGCCGGAAAACAGATCCACATAAAATTTGGCTATGGTGGTTTTTCCACTACCGGTAGGTCCGAATATGTAGTTTGTATAACCATACTGCTCTTCGGTGCCATCTTCAAGTAAGTGCTTTACGAATGAAGAAAGCACAGTTAGTAACAAAACCGGTGGAAATACTGGCGAATTGGCTATCCTGGTAAGCAAATCCATATATCCGTAACCATGATTCCTTGGTCTGAGCTGTATACCGCAATTGTTGATCAGATTCATACTCTTGTCAACATTTATCATCACATTGCCTAAGACAAAGTAATGGCGTTTCAGCACAGAATCGTAGTGTAAACCCTGTTTAACGCTATTGAATTTTAAAGGTTCGATCCCGTCCAGGTTCAGATTTATTATCTCAGATAACACCTTGTTCATCGTGGCCTCACTTAAATAATAAACAAACCCTGGAGGTAAATGCTTTAATGCACGACGTTTTCTAACATCTTCATACGGAAAAACGATAGTTTGTTCCGTATTCTTCCTGCTGCGCAGTTTGAGCCAGACATTAATCTGGTCTTCTTCTGAATATGCGCCCATACTAACGATCGTGAAGTTAGTGATGGTCTCCAGTTCCTTTCCCTTACCTTGTTCTATGCTAAGGGTACCATCCGGATTTTCAACTATTCCCGGTTGGAATTCTGGCTTCAAACTAGAAGGTTTTTTCTTGTCAATATCTGACATATTTTATCTCTCCTTATGTTAAGTATGACAATAAGCTATGGACATTGTGATTTTATTATAGTATAATAGAAAATGACCATACGCTGTCTATAACACTGCACTTATTGTCAGTGTTTTTGTAACGTGTAATTCTGACCATAAGAGACAGATAAATGCCCCAATTACCGTCGATAACAGAACAATACGGCGAATGATTCCTGATGGAATCCTCTTGTGTTGTTCACTGTTATAAACACTGGTACAATAGCCGCTGAGTTACAAATTTTGCCATCAGTGATTTCTTCTTTGTAAAAGTCAACGGCACTTACCAAATTGGTAAGAGTAACTTGTGTTAGCGTAATTATACCATAAATATTATTACTTGAAAAGACAGGGATTTTGCTGTATATCATGACTAATATATCATTCTAGTATTTTACCAGTAATATAGTATAGAAAAATACTGATATATACACTGAAAGTAATTAAAAATCATGAATATATTAAAAATCAGGCAACTTTCTAATGCTTGATTATTAGGCGAAAACTGATAATTTTTAGTAAGGTAAACATTTTTTAAATCTTATTTATTCTGGCTACCAGACACTTGTTAACCATATGTCAGAAACTTTTTTTCATGATGCTGGGAGGAAGACTATGAAGTATGGTAAAGGGTTTTGGCACGGCGAGTGAGAATAGTCGGTGAAAAAACAAGACATAGTATGCAACCGAATAAAATGCTTGGGAGGTTTTATAATGTATTATTTTAATTATTCTGATAATTCGTGCACATTTAAGAATGACACTTGTGAAGTTGATGTAGTAAAAGAATCTTGGGGTAAAAACGACTATGCGTTTCGAGTGAAATGTAAAAAGCGATTTGCTGAGTTTGGATTCTATAATCATTCTTTAGGATTAGTAAAGCTTTCGACTAATAATCCTAAAATGACGGACAATATTTTACTTAAGTTTATATCGATAGATACAGAAAATGAGAAAAAAGGTATCAAGCAACTTTATGATTTTTTTTCCAATTATGGTTTCCTCTTCAAGATACCCGATGACGATTATGAAAAGATAAAATTTAATGACGTTAAGAATCTGGTAAACAGGCTCACGGCAATCGTAAAGTTATTTAACGAATTACAAACAACTAACACTAATTACGAAATGATAATAGTATACATGATGAAACTGATATTATCAGAACCATTTACGATAAATACCAGGTATTCAAAATACAGATCATATACTCATGAAATCAGATTGGTGCTTGATAACAATAGAGGCAGTAAGTCATATGGTAGTTGGGGATCGGAAGAAAATAGCGAACCTGATAGGGTCGGTTCAGATCCATATGCCCCCATTCAGTATGACGACCAAGAGGAAGATGATTTGACTCCTAGTATTTGTGAACAGCTTGGTGTTTTGGATAAAAGACATAAGGATTTCAACGATCCTTTTTTTGACGAAATCAATGGTGAAACGGATTCTAAGAGAAGTGGAGTTGATGATGACATACTTAAACGAATTTCAGACGCATATCATAAAGTAAATGGATATAGTTATCACACTAATGTGTTGCTCGATTTTTTGTATTATTACTACGAAAATGTTGGAATAATAAAAGAATTTTCTGATAATGGATTAATATTTTACGACGATGATCAAGTCCATAGGGAAAATTTTAATGATGATGATAAAAACACACTTGTTCTTTGTGCCCGGGAAATACTGACAAACGAGATAAACTATAATTTGAGGGGTGTTAAGGTGGTATATAATCCTTATTTGAGAGTAAATGAAATTCACATGGAAACTCTTCTTGAGGGACTCTATTATTCGTTGTCATTTTCAAATCCTGACTTGGTCATATACAAACGATGCCCTACTTGTTTGAATTATTTTGAGGTCAGCAGTACCAATTCAAGAAAAAAATTTTGTAGTCCTGAATGTCAGAATAACAGAAAAGATAAACGTAAAATAAAATAAAAAAATTAACATATCAGAATTATCTGTTACAATTCACAACTTAATTTGTTGTCGGTTTTCTCGTTAAATTAATAATATATAGATTTCTGTTCTGACGATAGGAACGCAGCAAAAAATACCACAGAAATCGTTGAAAAGCGAACTGCTCTTTATTCCCGAGGAATAGTGATTTGACTTAAATTAATCGTATCATTATCTCACTGAAAATCAAATAATAATTTTTTACCGCAAAATAATTATGCTTAGGATACTAAACCGTAATGATTTTGCGGTTTTTATATTTTTTTCAAAAAACCGTATTGGATAATAATCCAATATTGCTGCTAGTCAGATTAATCCTACGCTTAAAATTAATGTAAAATAATCAGGTAAAAATCATTTCAGATAGTATATATATAAATAATGTAATATAAGTAATTAATCCATACCCTATTTTCATATTTAGGGTATATATTGATTATACTATACTAACTAATCTTGTATCATATAGTTATTTTCTTCTTGTATATCAAGCTGTATGATTTATACCTATTATCTCTATTAAACCACTGTTGCAATTATTTTTAATTATTTTACAACAATAAACTAAAAATATGAAAGGCAGTGATTTTTTTGAAAAACTACTTTATACACACTATTGAATTTTTTAAGCCTATAGAAACAGAAATATATAAGGCTTTCAAGAACAATACGGATTATTCTGTTATACTAAATGATAATATATTTATAGACGAATATCTGGTAAACAATACCTATTCTCCAAAAGGACTGATTATCGAACTTCATAAATGCACTCCGAATGAAATAATGACCTACAGGAAACCATGTAAGCTGGTTCTAAAAGTTAATCCCAGTAAGCTGATATATGAAGGTGAAGCGATAAATCACATAACTGATAAAGATACCTTTAAGATGGCGTTTGACGAACTGGCTGAACTCATTGACTCTGTATTTACTGAGTCTGATCTGAATGATATTGACGAATATACCATTGACCGTATAGACATCACTCGTGATGTACATGGTATCCCCGAGGATGTTATCAAGGAAGTGAACACAATGCTGTATCGTATGCCTATGTACGATGGATATGCACATAATACCCAGCTTGAAAAATACTGTAAGACCTTTCGCCGTGAGGATTCATTCAATGCTGTTAATTACTCGCGTGGTATAGAGTTTGTTATATACAACAAGCATCAGGCAGCTATTGATAACCATTACGATTTGGCTGCGGTGGATCATTATAAGGACACACTAAGGATCGAACTCAGGTGTAACAAGAAGTACATAAACAAGCATTTTATAGGAAAGAATATCAGGAAAACTCTCCTTAACGCTTATGATAATATGAAGGAGTCTGTTGAGGAAATATATTTCAGACTATTTAAGTTTCCGACCAGTCTATGTCATCTGCCGAGTAAACTTCTGATAAAATATATATTTGACCGTTGTGACAACAAGAAAGCAAAATGCAGAAGAATGGTGACTCTACTCGATGAGCTTGATAAATACAAGCAAGATGATCTTCAAACGGCATTGAACAATGTATATCTCAGTGAAAAACGTCAGCGTAAGATCAAGGAGCATTATGAAGAATATGGTGTTTCTCCTCTGACAACGAGGGTTAGGAACATACCTTTTATCCAATCACTGGATTCTCTTCTGGAATTTGAAAAGCCGACAGGATTGGAATATGATCTTTTCAGGACTGTCAAAGAACAGTATAGTGAGGTGTTTTTTCATGAACCTATCAGATGAATTACTTACAGTAAAAGAGACCTGCAAGCTGTTGAAAATAAGCAGACCGACTCTTTTAAGACTGATAAAAAGCGGTGAGATAAAGGGATTCAAAATAGGTAAAAGAGTATGGAAAATACAGCGCAGTGAGGTATATAATTATATAAACCAAAAGGTATTGACATAATGATAAAATTATAATGGAGGGGCTGATATTATGATTGATATAAGACCAGTGACCGACCGGATAAATCATGAAATATTATAGCGCGAAACGCAGTTCAGTGTCTATTGATATTGCGCTCAAACTTTCTGTTTCACTTGCATTATCCAGTTCGACACATTGTTACGGGGAAAAGAAAAAGCTGCGGAGCGGAAACGCTCACACAGCTTTGAAAAGTATACTCATATTTTGATGTATCGTAAATCGTTGTAAAGCACTATGCTTCACCTACAACTCGATACTTCAACAGGTATCCGCCGAGATAGAATAATCGTCCCTCTATAATCGCATGAAATCCATATTCTGATTCACAATACTCTGGTTGTCTATCCTTGCCATTGTAATAAGTATGCCCAAGGTCATGAAAACCTATCTTATCCATAGCTTCAACAGCCGAATACTGATAGCTTACAAATACATATCCCTCAGTTGGAATGTCAGGATCTCCACCTGCATAAGTACCCTCTTGTATTTCGTAAAAATCATTTCCGTCCACAGCCACAGATTTCCATATCGTGAATGAACTTATAGGATTAATTGTTTTAAATACAATTGCAGAGTAGCTGATAAACAGAATGATAAATATTGCAAGTGCAGAAACTATAACTTTTTTCTTTGACTTTTTAATACTCAAACAATTCACTCTCCTTTAAATAACCAATATTCTCCGTATAACAAGACACATTCACATTTCCAATTATATCACACCCTCCCCGAAAAAGCAACCAACACTTTCATCAAACTGCCACCCAGACTGCGCAATAACTGCGCCGTACCAGTTTACAATTTTGGAGATGATGATATTGAGGGCATCACGCAGGAGCGTGAGCGAGTATGACCGCCGACCAAAGCAGCGGAGAGATTAAGTCGCACAGCTCCAAATTCGCTGACGGAGCATCGAAAGCCTGTGAGATACAGAGATACAGCAGGCAGAAAACTGTGCGACAGCGCATCAAAAATAGCAAGCATTGTATTTAGCGCCGCACACGGACGAAAATACATCTGCTTGTTGGAGACACCCCAAGCCCCGAAATGACCGCTGTGCGGTCATAATAAAATCGGCTTACGCCGAAATAGAAATAAAGGAGACATTCCTCACCAAGCTTGAAACGGCGAAAAAGTATGTCCGACAGGTCAGAAACTATATCAACGAAGAACATAACAGGCGTGAGCATGAGAAGTACAGACAGAAGAAGCTCACACAGCAGAGAAAGATACTTTGGAATAAAAAACAGCAAGGAGAGCAATTCTCCTTGCCATCCATACAGTTTATAAATCTAACCCGAATATGTATCTGACGACCAAGTTCGCCAGTTATCATAAAATGGAGCTTTATCTTTTGCGTGAATACTTCCAACGTAATTTGGTTCAACATACACAAGGTAATAACATCTTACATCAGGAGTTTCTATTCCATTACCGCCTTTTATTATTTCTTTCTTTGCTTGAATCGAAATAGCTAAGTTACCATTATTGTCACTGTAAACCTCGATTGCAGTGAATACGGGATAGTCACTATCTTTTTGATATTGCTTGTTAAGACTATCAAGTATTTCGTTTATTTCATTGGGAGTGTTCTCGTCACTAATTATAACTGTACCACTGAGGTTGTAATTTCTGATATATGTTGGGAGTGCATCAAAGTATTCTATGTTTGATTGCAAGCAATTCTCACAATAGCGATATGGAGCGCGATAAATAAATTGAATAATTATAGGTATGGATATTATCGCAATCATCAGTATTATTCCAATAACAAATCGCTGCTTTCGCTTGATTATCATTTCATTAACCTCCATAAACAGTAAAACAGCTATGTTTAGTCCGTATTGAAAGATTACACCTTATGTATAATTATATATCGTCCCCCCGAAAAAGTCAACCATAGTAACGACAGTTGCAATCGATTTTATAAGCGGGTCAGAGAAAGTTGTAATAATTATCTGCGTATTAAACAAACAGACCTTGATAATTATGTGTATTATTCACATAGAATATCGGTCATGGGGTATCTTCCCGCTTGTTTTTATTCGAGTAAGATCATTCAACTAACATGAGTAAAATTCTCCCTATGTTCCTATTGATTAAGATATTGAGATGTGCTATAATATACCCATAAATTCGGGAGGAGGAATAACGATGGCAGTTAATGAGCCCAAGAAACTTGCGATAATATACATACTGAAAGCCCTTGAAAGCCACAGCAGTCCTGAAAAAAGGTATTCACAGCAGCAGATAATTGATCTGGTGTACGATGAATACGGTATGAAGCTTGACCGCAAGACCATACGACATAATCTATCCATGCTTATCGAAGCAGGTTTTCCGCTGAAATATGAGGAATATCACCGCACAAATAAGGACGGCCAGCAAGAAAATATACTGACCAACTGGTACTACGATCATGAACGTAAGTGGGACGAAAGTGAGCTGAAGGTCATGATCGACAGTCTGCTTTTTTCAAACTATCTTCCTCCGAAACAGTGTCATGAGCTGGTGAAAAAGATTGCTGAGCTTGGAGATGAGGGATCTCAAAAACATCTGGCTAATTCTTTTGGTACTGTGCAGCAGCGTCCTGTGAATAAGTCACTGTTCTACAATATCTCCGTTCTCAGTGAAGCGATAGCTGCCAGGAAAAAGGTGACATTCCACTACTGCGACTACGACACAGATCTGAAGCTGCATCCCCGTGCTGACAGTGAAGGCAGTACTAAGCTTTACACCATAAGCCCGTACAAGCTGCTTTCAATGAATGGGAGATACTATATGCTTGGTAAGAACGATACCCATGATGACATCAGTACATTCCGTATCGACAGGATAAAAGATATAGAGATGACCAGGATAAATGCTGTATCTGTGCGTGTGATCAAGGGGCTTGAAAACGGTATCGACCTCGCAGAGTTCACCGCCGAACACCCGAATATGTGGGGCGGTGATGTATGCACCTGTACGTTCATCTGCCCGAGATATATTATGGATGATATAGTTGACTGGTTCGGCAGCAGGGCAAATATCCGTCAGCTCGAAAATGATATGCTGGAGATACGTGTGCGTATCAGCGAGAGTGCTATGAAGCACTGGGCGATACAGTATGCTGACTGTGTCGAGGTGATATCTCCGAAGCGCGTGAGGGAAGATATTGCCGTAACTCTGAGAGAAGCGGCAGAGAGATATAAGTGAGAAATTGATATCAACTACACCGCCGCTTTTTTACCCATCTTATATGTTATACTATATACCGAAGATGAAAAAGCTTCGGTATATTTTTTATCATTGAAAGGAGCGCACATATGGGATTTATTATCAACGGAGATTTCCTCGAAAAGTACACCAAAGAAGAGGGCGTGACAAGGGCGGTCATTCCCGAGGGCGTTAAGGACATCAGGTATCATGCTTTCGATGATCGTGACGAACTTACTTCCATTCATATCCCCAACAGCCTCTACCCCTGGGAAGAAGGCGAAATTAATTTTGGTCTGTGGAACTGCGACGAGCTTGTTGAGATAACTGCAAACGAAGATAATCCCAACTATGTAAGCGTGAACGGCGTTCTGTACAGCAGGGACATGACCGCGCTGATACGCTGTCCGAACGCTATCGATACGAAACGATTCGTGATACCAGATACGGTGATCGATATACTTGATGACGCTCTCGCAGGGTGCTATAACATCGAGGAGATCGTCATTCCGTCTTCGGTAAAGCTGATCTGTCCCGGTGCCTTTACTGATTGTTCTTCATTAAAAAAGGTAGTGTTCCCGAAATATATGCCCTTTTCTATCAACGACGATATGTTCATGTTTTGTACTGCTCTGGAAGAGATAACCATTCCCGCAGGAGTTACTTCATTATATACGCAGGTCTTTAACGGCTGTACATCGCTGAAAAAGATCACCATTGGAAAAGATGTGGAAGATTTCGACGATCTTTCATTAAGTGCGCCTGCTCTTGAAGAGTTTGAAGTTGACCTGTTCAACCAGCACTACACCAGCAGTGACGGCCTTCTTTACAATAATGAAAAGACTATCCTGCTGAGATGCCCCGTGGAAAAAAGCGGTGATATCATCATTCCCGAAAGCGTCACGCAGATAGGTGATGAGCATTCATTCGGTGGATTTGTTGGCTGCCGCAAGGTGAAGACTATCTACGTGCCCGCAAGTGTGAAGCGTATCCTAAATGATGCTTTCAGAGACTGCTCTGCAAAAGTGACCTACGAAGACAAGGATTCCATTGAGTTTTTTAAGGCGGAGAGGTTTTGATATTTAAAATTTGTTATATATTTGAATTTGTTTATTTACGTTGACTTTTGTTTGCGGGTATGGTATAATAGGGTTATAGCTTAGGCCTTGGACGTAGAGTTTGAAATATGAATGGAGGGATTATAATGGATACCCATGAGAAAAATCGTATTATCTTTAATGAAGCAAAAAAATACTTGGAGCAAAATGCAAATTCGTTGAAATATCAGCAATACTTTATTATGCCTAAAACTGATACATTAGAAGAAGCATTCGAAGTAGCTGTTAGTTCCGTCAGAGATATTACCGTTATTAGTGGTGTTATACATTATAACGAAAACTATTCAATAATCAAGGAATGCCTATTTGATTTTGATTATAAGAAAGTTCTTAATCAATACGGCTCTGGAAAAGACGAACGCTATCAAAAGCTTTATAGACTTTTTCGTGACAAAATAATTTCAGACGGAGAAGATACCCCAAATAATTCTTGGTGTAAATTTGCAAGAAACATATGTGGAGTAGCAGACTATCTTTCTAACTTTAATTCCATTGAAGAATTGCTTTGCTATTTAAATCAACCCAATAATACTGATGAAAGAATACAGCTTGCGAAAGAAATCGTTTCTCGAAATATTTTTCTTTGGAAATTTAAAATGGTATGTAATTGGTTAAAAGACATTGGAGCAAATGGTTTTGCAAAACCTGATAATGTTTTAACTTATATTATGACAGGACTTAAATTAGCAGATGATAATGACGAATCTGTATTTAAGGCAGTGAATTTAATGGCTGAAGATACAAATACATCTGTTTTTATTATAGATAGAGTTCTTTGGCTTATAGGAACAAGTGATGCATCTGTAATAAAGGAGATTGAAAGAAAAAGAGGAAGTAATAAAGAAGATTTTGTTAAAATTGTGTTGAGCAAGATAAACGATAATTAATTATGGTTATCCCTTTAACACACCACAAGTAAGATCACTGCACCAAAGCAGCCAAAAGCCTTAAATACGCACTGTTTCCCAGCTTACGACGGTTGAATTTGTAGCAGTATTCGGCAGCATATAACGCTGTGTGGATCTTTTCGTTTCCGTGGTAAGTTCCCATGATCATTGCTTTGAAGTTTGATATAACTTTATGCATCCAGTTCAGCTGACCGCTTGTCGGATCATATGTTTCAAAAACATGGAAGTATTTCTGTGCCAACGGTTTCTTGTAACTTCGAGCATTATCACTCTCGATCTTCGAGCCTGCGCGGATATTATCCCTGGCAAATCTACCAACAGTTATACCCTTTAAATTCGGCACATCGCTCATTTTAACGTACTCGGGATTTCCTGCTGCGTTCTTTGACAAAGCTACTATCATCTTGACTTTTTCAGTTCCTCTGCCACGCTTTTTACCGTGAGTCGGAGCACCGAGATACGTGTCATCAAGTTCAACGATCCCGTCAAGCAAATAGCGTTCTTCACGGCATTTCATAGCTTTTCTGATGCGATGAAGGATGTACCATGCAGTCTTGTAGGTCACCCCCAAAGACCTCATCAGCGTAACAGCAGAAACGCTGCATTTGTTGCTCATAATGAGGAATGCGGTGACTATCCACAGTCTGAGCGGAATATGTGTTCTGTGCATAAAAGTTCCGTTTGTGGCGGATATATCTGCTTTACAGAACTTGCATCGCAGCAGATGGCGTGACCTTATCCTGCGGTACTCAGAGCCACCGCAAAACGGGCAGGCAAAACCCTTTTCAAAGCGGATATCAAGCAGAAAATCCTTGCAAAAGCTTTCATCTGCGAACTTTGAGTATATCCCATCAAGTGTGATCTCAGGTTTCGGAAATCTTTTTGACATAGCGACAGCTCCCTTCGGTTTCTGTCACTATTATACTATATTTTCTGAGTTTTGAGGTCTGTTTATTTGGACAGCATTGTAAATTATCTGTGGTGTGTTAAAGGGATAACCATGTAATTAATTATAAGGTATAAAGAATTTATAAGTTAAAGGGAACAGACAATTTGCTGTTCCCTGATTTTTTTAGAGCAAACACACCGCCGCTTTTCTCCCCATCCCATATGATATACTATATACCGAAGCCGAAAATGCTTCGGTATATTTTTCACCCGAAAGGAGCAAAAATCATGCGTATACTTAATATCCACGGCTACAACGGAAGCCCCGAGAACAGCGCTTATAAGGCGCTTGCAAAACTTGGTCACGAGATCATTTCACCCGCTTTTGACTATGAAAACGAGTCGCCCGACGATATCATGGGCAGGCTTAGCAGGTTCGCCGATGACGAGCAGCCAGATATCATTGTCGGCACAAGTCTGGGAGGTTTTTATGCGGCGGCGCTGTCCGTGAAAAGTGATCTCCCCGTGATACTGGTGAATCCGTTCCTCATGGCTTTTCTGGCTTTTCCCGAGTATACAAAATACATGATAGGACTGTTCGGTGAGTTTTCAAAGCTCAAAAGCGAAAAAGTCAGCTGTATCGTAGGTTCGCAGGATGAAGTGCTGGGAGATCACACGTTCACCAAAGATCTTCTGAATTATCAACGTTTTCGCATCATCGAGGGCGGCGGACATTCGGGTGCTACGCTTCCTCTGGATGAATATTTCAGTGAGGTGATCAAATAACCTTGAAAAAAGGAGTGTTCTGGCTGATAAACGGCGAACTGCTGACTTTCCCTTTTGACGGAAAATACCCCGAGGGCACAGCAAAGTCGGGGGACACTTACAATCATCAAAAACTGTGGGAAATAATCCGACCCAAGGACTGTAAAAAGCTTTTTGACTATTACCCGCGGGGCAGAGTTGACATTTCAAACAAAGGCAAAGCTGTGATCTATATGAGCGTGCATATCGGCGAAGAGTTTGTTCCGAAGATAAAGTCAGCCTTTGAGATTTCGGGCGATGCCGTTATCAGATATGACCACTGCAGACATTATATGTGCTATCTCGACAGGTGAATTGAGGAGGATAATATGAACGTGACCATACTTTCCCGCAAGCAGGCAGAAGAACTTATCGCCGATGGCAGATTTCCCGAAAACAGCGCTGTTATTAGCTTTTACGATCCTCAGGAATATGCAACCGATGGTTACAGCCGTGTAGATTTCAGCCGCATAAATACAGAAGTTTTCTATGTTGAAGCCCCCGATATCGACTGGGATAGTTTTGAAAATATATCACCCGCTGAAGTCAGACTGATAAAAGATATTTCCGAACTTGCAGACTTTATCTATGCTGCATTTGATCAAGATAAAAATATTATCTGCCAATGCGATTTCGGTCAAAGCCGAAGCGCAGGCTGTGCTGCCGCGATAATGGAACATTTTAATTCGTCAGGCAAAACCATATTTGAGGATAGAAAATATTTTCCGAACCAGATGATATTCGCCGAAGTTTTACATGCGCTGATACGAAAGAAACGAGAAATGAAAGGAAATAAAGCTCAGATGAAAGTATATATCTATTCCCGTGAACAAGCCGAGAAAATGATAGCAGAAAATCGGTTCCCGACAAATACCGCTGTTATCAGTTTTTACGATCCTGCCATTAAGCACATCAACAAGAATTACACCCATATCGATTACAGCGGAGTCTGCGATATGGTATTTTACAGCGAACTTGATGACCTGGATATCGATGTGCTTGGCAACAAGGGTTATACTTTTGAGAGCTATTTTTCCGAAGCCGATGACATGGCTGCGTTTGTTAAAAAAGCTTTCGAGTGCGGGCGGGATATCGTCTGCCAGTGCGAATATGGTCAAAGCCGAAGCGCAGGCTGTGCTGCGGCTATTCTGGAACATTTCTATCATACTGGCATAACAGTGTTTGCGGATTATGCGCGGTTCCCTAATCAGCTGGTGTTCAATAAGCTGTTTGAGGCGTTGGAAAAGACAGAAAAGGGAGTTATATAACAAAAGAATTCCTTGATCAGACAGAATACTATCTCACTGCGAATATAGATTTCAGTTCATATATGGAATAATTGGCCGGCTTAACAGCAATACGATCAAAAGTGACCGTATTGCTGTTTTTTTTGCCTATCTTCTCATAATAAAATCAATAACACTATACTTATATATCCTCCACCTGTTGCCGATCTTGAATCCCTCCAGCTCACCTGAATGAAGATATTTCAGCATAGAATTTTTCCCAATTTTAAGAAGCTGCATACACTCCTTGGGGGTAAGGATATCAGGTACTTTTTCAAACATGATAAAACTCCTTTCGCATGAAAAATGTTGGTTTAAAACGGTTTGTTATGTGTTATTTAAGTGTTCAATAAACTGTACACTATTAAAATCGCATAACGAGTTTTTACAGCTATACATTATCCTTTTGTAAACCATTGGTTTAACTGAAAAGGAGGTTTTAATAATGAAAACAAAAGGTATCATGATGCTGATCGGTTCGGTGCTGATGAATATAACAGGCAGACTGATCATCAACGCAGTAAAGAAGAAGGTGAGATGAACATGAATGCAAAAGTATTTGCAGACACATCTTCAATGAGCCGTGAGGAGTGGCTGAAATACCGTACAATGGGTATAGGCGGCTCGGACGTTTCTGTTATCGCAGGGATAAATCCCTATCGTTCGGTTTTCCAGCTGTGGCTGGAAAAGACAGGTCAGACCGAGCCATGCGAAAGCGGCAACGAGTGTACACATTTTGGTACAGTTCTTGAACCCATAGTAAAGCAGGAATTTACCGAAAGAACAGGTATAGCAGTAGCTGAGCCTAAGTACATCTTTCAGCACCCCGACTATCCCTTCATGTTCGCAAACCTTGACGGTGTAGTCAACGTTGACGGAGAAGACTGTATCTTTGAAGCAAAGACAGCATCAGCCTACAAACAGAACGAGTGGAACACAGGCGTACCGCCCGAGTATATGCTGCAGATACAGCACTATATGGCGGTGACAGGACTGAAGAAGACCTACATAGCCGCTCTTATCGGCGGTAATCATTTCGTGTATAAGACAGTTGAGCGTGACGATGAGATGATCGCTGAGATCATCGAAATGGAACGCAGATTCTGGGAAGAAAATGTCCTTGGCGGTGAAGAGCCTTTACCCGACGGCTCCGAGGGTACAACATCATGGCTGAGCGAACACTATTCCGAAAGCAACGGTGAGAGCATCGAACTCCCAGAAGAAACTGTTTTTATTTGTGATGAGTATGAGGATATATCCGAACAGATAGAAGCACTGTCAGCCGAAAAGGATGCTCTCGGCAACCGCCTGAAAGCTATGCTCAAAAACAATGAGACAGGTCTGGCAGGGAAGTACAGGGTCAGCTGGAAAACAGTAAACTCCTCCCGCTTTGACAGCATAAGGTTCAAGGCAGAAAATCCCGAGCTGTACGGTAAATATGTAAAACATTCAAGCTCCCGCAGGTTCGGTATATCCGGAGGTGCTACATGAATAAACTGAGCATAAGACTTCTTCGTGCCGATGAGATCGAATGCCGTATAGGTACTATAAGCGATAAAGGACTGTCCCTGCTGCTTTACAAAGACGCTCGTGCAGATATGAAGATACTGGACGAGACCTTCGGTGTGCTGGGCTGGAAAAGATCTCACCAGAGTATAAACGGAAATCTCTACTGTACCATAGAACTATGGGACGAGGACAAAAAGCAGTGGATATCCAAACAGGACGTTGGTACAGAAAGCTATACCGAAAAGGAAAAAGGTCAGGCATCGGATAGCTTCAAAAGAGCCTGCTTTACTCTAGGCATAGGACGAGAATTGTATTCTGCACCTCATGTATGGGTGTCAGCGCAGAAATGCCGAATCCAGAGGCGCGGAGATAAGTTCGTCTGCTTTGATAAATTCTCTGTCGGACATATCGTGTACAACGATGACCGCGAGATAATCGGGCTCACGATAATCAATTCCGATACAGGTGAAGTGGTCTATAACGGCTACAAGAGATCACAGAAGAAAACAGCGTGAGTTATGCCCCTTGGCGATGATCGTCAAGGGGCTTTTTGTATTTGGAGGAACTTTTATGAATGAGATCTATGAGTGTGCAAACTGCGGATGCACCATTGAAAATGAGGAAGAACTTTATGAAGTTGAAGATGAGATAATATGTGAGGACTGCTTCAACGATGAAACATTTACCTGCAGTCACTGCGGAGAAAGATATTTCTACCGGAATTCTGTATCCGATGAAAATACAGCGATCTGCCAGAACTGCTATGATAACTACTACCGCCGCTGTGAACGCTGCGGGTGTATCATCCACGATGATAATGTGTACTGGGACGGTGATTATCCTTATTGCAGTGACTGCTACGATGAAGAAGAACAGTGCAGGCATATACATGATTACGGATACAAGCCTGTGCCTATATTCTACAGATGCAGTGACGAAGATGAAAATGTCCGCTGTTACGGCGTTGAACTTGAAATTGACAGGGGAGGGAAGGACGATGACAACGCAGATACCCTTGAAAGCATAGCAAACAGGGAAGAAGAGATCCTGTACATAAAATCGGACGGTTCTCTTGACGAGGGTATGGAGCTTGTAAGTCATCCCTGTTCTCTTTACTACCATAAATATGACTTCCCCTGGGCTGAGATAATGAAAAGAGCAGTGCGTCTTGGTTACAGGTCACATAACACAAGCACCTGCGGACTTCATGTACATATAGGCAGGTCAGCCCTTGGAAACACATACGAACGTCAGGAAGATGTCATAAGCAGGATATTGTTCTTCTTTGAAAGTCACTGGAACGAGCTGTTCAGATTCAGCAGACGTTCCGAAGAATCAGCCGAACACTGGGCGGCAAGACACGGATATGAAGACCACCCGAAGGAGATACTTGAAAAAGCCAAGAAGAGCAGCAAGGGCAGATATGCCTGCGTGAACATAACCAACATCAGCACAGTGGAGATAAGGCTGTTCAGAGGTACGCTGAAGTGGAATACCTTTATGGCATCTCTTGAACTTGTGGACGCTATATGCGAGAATGCGATACGCCATAGTGATGAAGAACTGCATAAGCAGTCATGGGCGGATTTTGTGATGAATATAAACAATGAAAATACTGAACTGATAAAGTACCTGAAAGAGAAAAGGCTCTATGTGAACGAGCCTGTTGAAACAGAGGAGGATAATTGATATGTGCGCTATATTTGGATTTGTGAACTACCGTCATGCAGTAAGCGGAAGGCATCTGAAAGAGTTGGTGAACAGGCTGGCAGTTGAATCGGAAGTAAGGGGAACGGATGCAACGGGAATAGCTTACATCAAAGAAAATGAGCTGAAAGTATACAAGAGACCGAAGCCTGCCCACAAGATGAGGTTCTATTTCCCCGAAGATACTACCATACTCACAGGTCACACCAGAATGACCACACAGGGCAATGCGAAATACAATTACAACAATCACCCCTTCACAGGACACACTGCGGAGGGTGATTTTGCGCTCTGTCACAATGGAGTTTTATTCAATGACGATATTCTTCAGAAGGATGAAGATCTGCCGAAGACACAGATAAAGACAGACACCTATGCGGCTGTACAGCTGATCGAAAAATACGGCAGTTTAAGCTTTGAGACTATTGCTAAGATGTGCGAGACAGTTAAAGGTAATTTCGTGTTCACCATTCTTAATGAGGACAATACGCTATATCTGGCAAAGGGAGATAATCCTCTTTGCATTGTACATTTCAAGCAGCTGGGGCTGTATGTGTATACCTCTACCAGAAAGATAATGGAGGAAGTGATAATGAACACATTCCTGAAAATATACAAGTTCGATTTTGTAACGTCAGAGGAAGGAGATATTATCCGCATAGACAAGAACGGCGTACTGACAAGGAGCAAATTTGAATTTGAGGACTATTTTGCACTTGAACGTCATTGGAATCATGCATCATACGGTCATCACTCTGATTATCTTTACGAGCTTTGCAATCTGTTCGGGCTGACGGTGGATGATATATCTCTGCTGTATGAAATGGGTTACTGCGATGAGGATATAGAGATGATGCTTGATGACAGGGAATATCTCAATATGTGTCTAGAAGAGGCTAAGGAATACTACGGAGACTGGCTTATGGAAGAAAGCTATGGTGTTAAGGTTTAGGGAAAGGAAGCAGATATTTATGGGTTACAGATTTGACGGAAACAAGTATATTACAAGCGGTATTGAAGCGGAGATACCGCTTGCCATACAGATAATGATGTTTGAAAGCCTTGCGTTAATGGAGCGCAAGGCTGGAGAACTGGACAGGTTACAGGTGTTCAGGCTGACTACAACAGAAAAAGACGGTACCTTCCTGCTTAACATAAGGCATGAACAGGAGATACCGGAAGCTTCGATGGATTTCTTTATGCCGGTGGATGCGGCGATCAATACTAAGGTCTATATTATTGATGATGTAGATCATGTTACTATGCTGCTGGCGGAGGAGTATTAGTTTCTATGTATTTTTATTTATGAAAGGCGTGATAAAAAATGGTAGTAATGAACCCAAAAGGTGAGGTAGTGATCGCTCACCATGGAAAAAAGGAACTCCGTGTAAAGTTTTGCAAAGACGGGATCAGAGCACGTTCAGAACTTGGTTACAAGTCCTTTTATCTGTACAATAAAGATATGTATATAAGATCGACAGATAAAGGATATGTCACTGAAAATATGCAGTTCGCACTTATAAGGATCGAGAGATTCCTGATAAATGCTATTAACGTGATCGGTGCCGGGTTTGAAGAAAATGCTATACCATCCGAATCTCATAAAGCAGCGGTTTTGCTTATGCAAAATGTAAGCGATACTAAAATGACTTCGATCGAAAGATGGGCTGACTTTGACAAAAAGGTTGAACGATTGGGCGGATGGTTTGGAAACTGGTAGAAAAAATACAGTGGCTGTTGTGGAAACAGCCACTGTAAAATACTAAAGTCTCGTACTATGAATCTGTAAAATGAGTAAGTTAAATTGTATACTCTTGAAAGAATGATTTTTACTGTTGAATCAGCTGATTCAGTAGTTCTTTGAATAAAATTCTCTTTTCTTCATTTTTTAAGACATTGTGTTCAATTTCTGAGCAAAACTTTTTATATGCTTCTGTATAATTCGAAAAGGGTTGAATGTTGTATTTATTGAAAAAAATTGAATAATCAGGATGTTCCTCTAATACATATGCCGCAATAAGGTTCAATTGAGGCATTCCGGACTCAAGAAGATTAAAAATATGCTTGATTTTTTCTTTTCCTATTATTTTCAAAAGTTTATATATAAGGTTACTCTGGAAGGTAGTATCACACATTGAGATTTCTTCTGAAAATGCATCATATATAGGGTTCATATTCAATTCTTGATTAAAGCTATGCTGTATGTTTTTTTTGAAAATTGATTCTATATCAGCTATAGAATTGATTTTGGAAAGATTAAAGCCTCGTTGCTTATATCTTGAATCTTCATGTGTGATCTTGGATTTAATGTAGTTCTTAACAGCCTGGAATGCATAATTATCTGATTTTTTTAGAAGATAACGATATGCATCCATAACACCAATCATTTCGGCCTCTATTTCATATGGTAAATATTTATAATTATTATCATAAAACTTTTTATTATTTTGAGAAGCTAAAAGACTAATTGCTATTTGGGGTTTTGCTGTACCTTCTTTTATATCGTAAAACTGTTTAACATGATGAAATTCATGAAAAATAGCAATGAGCGCAGCCACATAAACAGATTTATCATTTTCAAATTCAAGTTCAAGCGGATGTAAATAGATATCGACGTAGCGTTTTATTTTTTTGTTTTTATCTGGAATTTGAGTGGTAGTTTTACCTGGGATAAAAAATTTTTTGAATATGTGCATTCTGAATTTGAATTCTGTATTCTTAGATAGTTTTCTGCCTAATATCAAAAGTTCTATATATTGCAGACAATTCATTATGATCCCCTTTTCGTTTTTGTTGTATATATTATAGCTTTCTTTATGATTAATGTCAATGATTATAGAACATAAAAATCTATCTCTCAGGAATTCTAGTGAAAAAAAGCGTGGCAGAGGAACTAAAAAGTTAAGATAATCGTAGCTTTATCAAAGAATGCAGCAGAAATTCCAAAGAACATGAAAATGAACGATGTGCCGAATTTAAACGGTATTACGGTGGGAAGATTTGCCTGGGATAATATCTGCGCTGGTACTATGATTGAGAGCGATAATGCTCGAAGCTACAAGAAGCCGCTGGCACAGAAATACTTCCATGTTTTTGAAACATATGATCCGACAAGCGGTCAGCTGAACTGGATGCATAAAGTTATATCAAACTTCAAAGCAATGATTGTGGGGACTTACCACGGAAGCGAAAAGTTCCACACAGCGTTGTATTTTGCCGAATACTGCTATAAATTCAACCGCCGTAAGCTTGGAAACAGTGCGTATTTAAGGCTTTTGGCTGCTTTGGTTCAGTGATCTTACTTGTGGTGTGTTAAGGGGATAGCCATAATTTTTTATTATGGACAAATTATTATTAGACCATCAGAAGATAGATCTTTTTTCTGACATATAGAGCTATCTGTCAGACTGTCAGTATCCGGATCATGCATAAAAAATGCAGAGCCTAAGTTGCTCTGCATTGGGATGATATATTCAGTTTATAGTTGCTAAAAAATCAGATCTTATCTATTTTATTCAATGCTTTAATTACTATTTCAGGTATCTCGGCAGGTGGCTCAAATCTTTTATAAACATAGGCTATGTCAGACAACGCGCCTTCAAGATCATGCAGTTTTGCTTTCAGAAAACCTCTCACCCAGTAGTAAGAATACGGAAAGCAATGTTCATTTTCATCTTCAGCGATTATCCTTGTACATTCTCCGATTATATTCTCCGGTGTTTTTACCCTTTCAAACCAATCAAGCATAAAAGGAATATTTCTTCTGACAACCGCTTTGATCTTCTCAATATTTTCAGGCGTATCGTTGCCATATGCCTGAATGAAATACTTCTCTCTGAAAGCATGATGTTCTTCAATACTGTATGCGTCGGGGTTGCCGAAGTTATATCCGATATATGGCAAAGGAGAACCTCTATGATCTATTTTTACCGCCTTTTCAGTGCGGTGGTATACAAGTTTACCTGTTGTGTTCCAAGGCTTATAGTTGACCCCCAAAAAGCAGCTTTCCCAAGGAATAAAATCAAAATTGTATCCCCAATACAATGGACCACGAGGGCCTTTCAAGGGATAAAACATGACCACTTTACGGCAATGATCCTCCCATGGAGTGAACCAGAAATGTCCTTTTTCGCAGACTTTCACATCAAATTCTTCTTTAAGAACCTCACAAATAATATTATCCAGATTTGGTATCAGATTTAAATAGGTTTCCATAATTTCCCTCCTATAATCACTGATTCTAATGAGACCCAGACCGCTAGCTATTACACCTAAATTATATCACACCGCCCCCGAAAAAGCAATCTTTTTTCTGAGAGAGACAACCGCTGAAGCCAATGATATTATTAGATTTTTTACGGATAACCGCGGTTTAATCTAGTGTGATAATGCGGTTTGTATTCTGAGGAGTTTTAATTGTCACTTGCCGCTGCATTAACCACACTTTCTTATCTACAAAATGCACATCTATTTTAGATCACATTCATTGGTCCGATAGATCATGATATCGCCCTGTGGGTTTTCGGGAATTGGAATACCTCCCAATGAAATTCTGCACTATCGAAATTTGTTAGATTTATGAATTACAGCCATATGAATCGTATCAGCGATTTTTTCATAAAGCGCAGCATGGAACTTTTGGCAGTTATGGTTATCAATAAGGCTAATGTCAGGAAAAATATATTGACTTTGCACAATTTGCGTGATATAATATGCTTAACAATTATATTCTTGTCTAAACAAAGTTTAAATATATTTACACGAACCGGTTACTGTACAAATTTATTCCCCACAAATCCGATAACATATGATATAATAATATAGAAACACATAACACTTCAAGACGTCAGCTAGATAAGAAAACAAATATCAATAACTATTATTTGGAGGGAAGTCATGTATACTGCACATATCAGAGAAAATGACAAAGTGATACAAACTGTATCGGAGCACAGCCAAAATACTGCTTTACTAGCAGAACGATTTTTGACATCTTCAAATATAGGATCAGTTGGTTATCTTTGCGGGCTTCTTCATGATGCCGGAAAACTCTTAAAAGATTTCGACGACTACATAAATAAAAGAAACAAAATGACACGCGGCAGTATTGACCATGCTTATGCCGGTGCGAAGTATCTTATATCAATTGCAAGCAAAGATAAAGCAAATATTGCAGCTATAAGCATGGCACATACCATTGTTTCTCACCACGGTATACATGACTGGATAGACAATGACAACTACGATTATTTCAGCAAACGTATCTCATATGATAAAGGATATGATGAGATACTCAATAATCTGAATGAAATCATAGGCGATATAAATATAAATGACCTGTTTGAAAAAGCGACAAAAGAATGGTTTGATGTTGCAAAAATGATTCGTGGTTTTTCTAAAACAAAAGAAGAAAAAGAAGAAAAAATAGATAATACCAAGTTTTACTTCTATCTTGGAATGCTGGAACGTCTCATACAATCAGCACTGATCGACGCAGACAGAACAGATACCGCTGATTTTATGTCCGGTGTGGAAAGTGCGGAAGAAACCGACACTTCTCTTTTATGGGAACAAATGGATAGTCGTATGAACGAAAAGCTGAAAAGTTTTGAGAATAAAACCGATGCTATTTCATTGCAGCGAAGAAGTATATCCGACAGATGTGCTGCATTTGCTGACCATAAAGTTGGTGTCTGTCGACTTATCGTTCCTACAGGCGGCGGAAAAACACTTTCATCATTAAGATTTGCAATAAAGCAATGTAAAAACTACGGAATGAAAAAGATCTTCTATATTGCCCCGT
The DNA here is from genome assembly GCF_000179635.2 of Ruminococcus albus 7 = DSM 20455. Classification (NCBI taxonomy): domain Bacteria; kingdom Bacillati; phylum Bacillota; class Clostridia; order Eubacteriales; family Oscillospiraceae; genus Hominimerdicola; species Hominimerdicola alba. The sequence continues at coordinate 1,305,926 of NC_014833.1, forward strand.
TCATGTCGATACTTGAACAGAACAGTGATATCATAGGTGAACTTTCAGGAGAAGAAGATTTTCTGGAACATCATTCAAACATCATATCGGATATAGATAATGAAAATGAGCTGGAAAAATATCTGCTATATTCGGAACGCTGGACAAAGCCAGTTATTGCAACAACTATGGTACAGTTTCTGAACACGTTATTTTCAGCAAAAACTTCATCCGTCAGAAGAATGCACTGTCTTTGCAATTCGGTAATAATCATCGATGAAGTACAGTCTGTGCCGCTGAAATGTACTCACCTTTTCAGTCTAGCTGTAAATTTTCTGACAAAGATATGCGGTTGTTCCGTTGTACTTTGTTCGGCAACTCAGCCGACATTTGAGAGAAACGAACACAGTCTGATGCGTGATGAACGTGCAGATATGATAGAAAATTATGCAGAGGATTTTGAAGTATTTAAGAGAACCGAAATGATACCCGCCATGCAAAAATACGGCTACGACATAGAAGAAGCGACGCTTTTATGCGAGCAAAAGTTTGAAGAAAACGGCAATCTTCTGCTTATAGTTAACACAAAAAAACAGGCACGGGAAATGTACACGCGCTTAAAGGACAAGCTGGGAGAAAAAGCACATATCATACACCTCAGCACTAATATGTGCCCTGCCCACCGAAAAGAAAGTATAGATGATCTGAAAGAAAAGCTTGAACATGGAGTTCCTGTTGTATGTGTTACCACTCAGCTTATCGAGGCGGGTGTTGATATTTCTTTCAGCTGTGTTGTAAGGGCTTTGGCAGGACTCGATAATGCCGCACAGGCAGCAGGACGATGCAACAGAAATGGTGAGAAAGGAAGGATATGTCCTGTATATCTGATAAACTTCAAGAACGAACCTCTTGGAAATCTCACAGAGATCAAAACAGCGCAGGACATTTCACAACACGTTATCCGAAACAATGAGAATGCCGATCTGCTTTCGGTAGATATTCAAAGCAGTTATTTTGAACAACTGTTTTCACAAAATAAAGAAAAGCTGGACTATCCTGCTAATGGCACAACACTCCTTGAACTTCTGTCAACAAACAAGGGTAAAGCCGAAGCACATGACCTTAAACCTGATATGCTTTTGCAGGCATTCAAAACAGCAGGTAATATATTTGAAGTGATAGACAGTCACACCGAGAACGTGATAGTGCCTTATAATGATGAAGCAGAGTCGTTTATCAGCAGACTGAATGATGACCTTACCCCGCAAGAAGCAGCTGAGATACTTCGCAAAGCACAGAAATACACTGTCAGCGTTTATATGGGAACAAAAAAGGCGTTGGAAGAAAAAGGTGCGATACACATAACCAAGAATAATAATATTATCGTACTTGATAAGAGATTTTATAACAGCGAATTCGGAATTACTACCGAGGGCGCTGAACGGGAAACATTGATGTATTGATAAAAAACAATGCACCGCATAGGAAGAGACCCTATGCGGTGCGTTGAGACAATTAATGTAATTGATCTAATTTCAATCCACGCTAGTTTGTTTACTAACGACTTGATTATTATATCACATCAATAACACCAAATGTGTAAATAAAATATTAATTTCACAATACGCTCTTGACAAATCGAATATCATCGTTTATAATTTATCTAGAATGAATTTTTAATATAATTTATCTAGAAATAAAAAAGGAGGTCGAGTGATGAAAAAACACCGCAACACAGTAGAATTTTATGTTCATGGGAAATATGCACTTTTTTCCGATGTGCTGACCAGAGTAGGAGGCGAGAAATGCTCCTATACGATTCCCACCTATGAAGCCCTGAAAGGCATCCTGCAAAGTGTATATTTCAAGCCGACGATAACATGGTTCATTGACGAGGTGCGTATAATGAATCCCATCAAAACAGTGCGCAAGGGCATTCGTCCGATAAAGTATGACGGCGGAAACGATCTTGCATATTATACTTATCTAGAAGATGTCTGCTATCAGGTCAGAGCACACTTTGAGTGGAACATGAATCGTCCCGAACTTGAACAGGACAGGAACGAACACAAACACCACAACATTGCCAAACGAATGATAGAACGCGGCGGTAGACGCGACATTTTTTTAGGGACCAGAGAGTGTCAAGCCTACGTTGAACCCTGCGTTTTCGGCGAAGGTGAGGGCGCTTATGATAATGTCAGCATGGACATGGCATTCATGTACTACGGCATAATATATCCCGATGAAGCCGAAAAGGAAGAGGACAAGGGCTATATGACAGTATGTCTGTGGCAGCCGAAAATGAAAGACGGTATCATAGAATTTGTCCGCCCTTCCGAAATAGCCCCCGAACACAAACGGCATATCAAGAAGATGGAAATGAAGAAGTTTGGCAAAGAGCTGGATAATTTCACCGGACTTGAAGAATTTGAGGGAGGTGAGTTCGATGAGCTGGACGAATGAGTTGCTAGAAGTCTATAATAATGCAGTGAAGATAAAAGCTGAACCCAACAAACCAAAACTATTGCCAATTTCTCACACAATGGTCAAGGCTAATATCCATATTACGCTCACCGAGGACGGAGAATTGGATAATACAGGAATTAAAGAGATTACTTCAGAAGATGATGAAAATACTATAATTCCTGATACAGGAAAAGCCAAGACCGGTATATATCCACCGCCTTATCCGCTAAATGAATCCTTGCGTTATCTGGCAGGAGATTTCAATGAATATATTTCAGATAATATTAAAAGTAATGAGCGAAATCATCAAGATTACATTGAACAGCTGAAGGATTGGAAGGATTCGGAATATTCACACCCTGCGCTAAATGCGATATACACCTATATTACAAAGAACACTTTGATATATGATTGTATTTGCAACAATGTTTTGCTGCTCGATGATAAAACAGGAAAGCTGAAAGAAAAACAACTTGGCGTTAGCGTGGATAAATGCTTTGTCAGATTTTCTGTTCAATATGCAGATATGCAGCATGAACCGAGAACATGGAAAGATGAAACATTATATAATTCTTTTATTGATTACCTCAATAGCAATGCCGTTGAAAAACGTCTTTGTTATGCGACAGGTGATTATTTGCCAATAACATACACACACCCTTATGGTATCGTTAAGAGCAACGCTCGTGCAAAGCTGATATCCTCAAATGACGACAAAAACTATACTTATCGTGGGCGTTTTTCTACTAAAGAAGAAGCTTTCGCTGTAAGCTATGACTATTCTCAGAAAGTACACAACGCACTCAAATGGCTTATCGGAAGACAAAGTTTTTCTTTTGATTCACTTACGCTCGTTGTCTGGAACAGCGCCCTTGACTTTGTGCCAAACATCACGGAAAATGTCTGGGGTGATGTTGAAATTGAAGAATACAGCTCAAAACCTATATTTTCAGAAATGCTGCGCAAAAACATCTTGGGCGGCAAGGCGGAATTTGACCCCAATAGCAAGGTCATGGTAATGGGACTTGACGCGGCAACTACAGGCAGACTTTCGATATCAATGTATACCGAACTGGCAGAATCTGAATTTGCTAAATATTTAGAATTTTGGCACACCTCAACAGCATGGAAAAGAAAGAAATATATCAAAGATAAATATGAGTATATTTTGGATTCCTGCAGCTTACCGCAGATCGCAAACTGCCTTTACGGAACCGAACAGAACGGACGCCTGGAATGTGACAAGAAAGTATTGGGCGACACCATACTTCGACTGCTGCCCTGTGTTACTGAACGCCGAAAGCTGCCGCGGGATATAGTTCAAACCATATGCAATAAAGCATCGAACCCGCTTGCATTTGATAAAGAATACAACCACATGATGATCGTTGAAAATGCCTGTGCGCTGATACGCAAGGAATATTCAGACTATAATAAAGGAGAGATAAAAATGGCATACGACCCCACTTGTACCGACAGAAGCTATCTTTTCGGATGCCTGCTGGCTATTGCAGATAAGGCTGAAAGAGACACCTATGAAAAAGACGAGAAACGCATCACCAATGCCAGAAGATACTGGAACGCATTTTCATCAAGACCGTATCAGACATGGCAGATAATAGAAGAAAAAATCGAACCGTATCTTGAGAAAGATCCCCGGCTGATGACGAAATACACCAAACACATCAATGATATAATGGCGAAAATGTCTCCCGACACCTTTAAGGATAACAGCAAACTCTCGCCTTTGTATCTCATAGGCTTTCATCACTATAACACACTGCTTTGGAAAGGCAGCGAAGATAATAACAAGGAGGAATAAAAAATGGCTGTACTTCAGAACAAGATAGATTTTTCGGTAATACTGACTGCTAAGAATGCAAATCCCAACGGTGACCCTCTCAATGGCAACCGCCCCAGAGAAAACTATGACGGTTTCGGCGAGATAAGCGATGTATGCATAAAGAGAAAGATACGCAACCGTTTGCAGGATATGGGCGAAAAGATATTCGTGCAGTCGGATGACAGGTGCGGAGATGGATTCAAGAGCCTGCATGACAGAGCTAAGGGATGCGAAACTCTTGCTGCACTGAGCAAGGCAAAGAATACTGACCGCGATGAATACGCAAAGGCAGCCTGTGCTGAATGGATAGATGTCCGCAGTTTCGGGCAGGTGTTCGCATTCAAGGGCGACTCTGTTTCTGTCGGAGTTCGCGGTCCTGTATCCATTCAGATGGCTGAAAGCATCTCGCCTGTGGATATAGTAAGTATGCAGATAACCAAAAGTGTCAACGGCGAAAGCGGAAAAGAAAGCAAAGCATCAGACACAATGGGCTCAAAGCACCGAGTTGACTTCGGTCTGTACGTTTTCCACGGCAGCATAAATGTTCAGCTTGCCGAAAAGACAGGCTTTACCGAAGAAGATGCCGAAAAAATACATGAAGCACTTGAAACACTGTTTGAAAACGACTGTTCCTCTGCAAGACCCGAGGGAAGTATGGAAGTTAGACGAGTTTACTGGTACAAACATGAATGCAAGACCCCTACGAACTCCTCAGCAAAAGTACATCGTCTGCTGAAAGTGACACTTAGGGACGGCATTGACAGACCAAAATGTTTTGAAGATTATGATATAACTCTTGATAAGCTGGAGGGACTTGACCCTGAGATATTCGAGGGCTGATATGTATAGCGAAGACGAATACCTGATGCTCTCGGGGATACAGCATTTCGTGTTTTGCAGAAGACAGTGGGCACTGATACATATCGAGCAGCAGTGGGAAGAAAACTACCGCACAGCTGACGGTCAGGTCATGCACAGAAATGTGCATGATGCTGATTTCCATGAAAAACGCGGCAATACGATCATCACAAGAGCTATGGCGGTGTCATCATCAAAACTTGGTATAAGCGGTGAATGTGATGTTGTAGAATTTCATGGCTGCAAAAACGGTATAGGGCTTTTCGGCGTAGAAGGCAGATATGAAGTCATACCAATTGAATACAAAAGAGGTTCTCCTAAAGAGAACGACAGTGATATTATGCAGCTGGCAGCACAGGCTATGTGTCTTGAAGAGATGCTTTGCTGTACTATAGATACAGGCTATCTCTATTATGGTGAAACACACAGACGTACAAAGGTAATTATAGATGCTGAACTTCGTGAACGTACTGAAAAAGCCATCGAAGAGATGCATGAACTATACCGAAAAAAGTATACTCCAAAAGTCAAACGTACAAAAGCCTGCAATGCCTGTTCGCTTAAAAATATCTGTCTGCCTGTGCTATGCTCTAAGAAAAGCGCAGCAGACTATATAAAAGATATGCTGGGAAAGGAGGAATGAAATGAGAAAACTGCTTAATACACTTTACATAACTTCTCCTGACAGATATCTTTCTCTTGATGGAGAAAATGTCGTGGTACAAGCTGATGGCAAGGAGATAGGAAGAGTACCGCTCCATAATCTTGAACGGATAATGACATTCGGATATACCGGCGCAAGCCCTGCGCTCATGGGTAAATGTGCTGCTAATGGAATCGAACTGATCTTTATGAGCGGGAGCGGAAAATTTCTTGCGAGGGTCGAGGGCGAGGTAAATGGAAACGTGCTGTTAAGGAGACAGCAGTACAGGTACGCTGATGAATCAAAAGTAAGTCTCGATATATCCAAAAACATAATTTGCGCCAAACTTTTCAACAGCCGATGGACTATCGAGCGCACGCTCAGAGATCACCCGATGCGTATAGATGCCGATAAATTCGATAACTGCTCACAGCAACTGAAAAAGTCGATAGATAATGCACGAAAAGCAGACGATATCGACACCCTTAGAGGTATCGAAGGTGAAGCAGCACAGATATATTTTTCAGTATTTGATGATATGATATTGCAGCAAAAGGACGACTTTTCATTTAAGACCAGAAATAAACGTCCGCCAAAAGATACTGTGAATGCTCTTCTTTCATTTGCATACTCGCTTGCTACAAGTATGTGTACATCTGCATTGGAAGCAGTTGGACTTGACCCTTACGTGGGTTTTATGCACACTGACCGTCCCGGAAGAAGATCGTTGGCTCTCGACTTAGTGGAGGAGATGCGATCGCCGCTGTGCGACAGATTTGTTCTGACTGTTATAAACAAAAAGATCATATCTGCTCACGATCTTGAAAAGCGTGAAGATGGCGCCGTGATCCTTACAGATAACGGAAGACGTGCGTTTATCACAGCCTGGCAGAAACGAAAAGACGATGAGCTGAAACACCCTTTTCTTGATGAAAAGATAGAATGGGGAACGGTTCCATACGCCCAGGCGCTTCTGCTGGCAAGATATATAAGAGGCGATCTCGACGCTTATCCTCCTTTTATGTGGAAGTGATATTATGCTGGTATTGATAACTTATGATGTCAGCACGGCAGACAATGCAGGAAAAAAACGCCTGCGTCGTGTTGCAAAACAATGTGTAAACTACGGAGTGCGAGTTCAGAATTCGGTTTTTGAATGTGAACTTGACCCTGCACAATGCAGACTTCTGAAACAAAAGCTAACTGAAGAAATAGATGAAACAAAAGATAGTTTGCGCTTCTACTATCTTGGCAATATCAAAAAAGCCAAGGTGGAACACGTCGGTTCAAAACAGACACTCAAAGTCGATGAGCCGCTAATTTTCTGATGCGAATCACAAGTTTCCATAAAACTTCAGGTGTATTCGCACCGAAATAATGTTCGTTTTTTCGTTATATTCAACTCTGCTGAATAAATGATGAAACGATTATTGTCAAAAATGTTCGATTCCGTAGCTGCTGATTTTTACGGAAATGTTCATTTTTGCTGTCTCTCCCCACACGGGGAGAGTGGATTGAAATTCGTCACAAGGTAGCAAGACTGCGTGTTGAGAAGTCTCTCCCCACACGGGGAGAGTGGATTGAAATTAGCATAGCCTTATCATTACAATTAAGTTTGCTAGTCTCTCCCCACACGGGGAGAGTGGATTGAAATTGTCCTGCAAGTATCTGTGCGGTCTGTGCTGTCTGGTCTCTCCCCACACGGGGAGAGTGGATTGAAATTGTGAGTTGTTGAGCCAAGGGTAGAGGTAATCCAGTCTCTCCCCACACGGGGAGAGTGGATTGAAATTGCAGACCAACGTTCTCGCGCTGTGCCTGTGCCAGTCTCTCCCCACACGGGGAGAGTGGATTGAAATCGACCTCTCACATAGCTATCTATGGTATCGCATAGTCTCTCCCCACACGGGGAGAGTGGATTGAAATTCGATACACTGCTTGATAATCTTACCGTGTTATGGTCTCTCCCCACACGGGGAGAGTGGATTGAAATTGCAGACCAACGTTCTCGCGCTGTGCCTGTGCCAGTCTCTCCCCACACGGGGAGAGTGGATTGAAATTGCCATTCAAGGTCAAAGTATATCGGATATTCAGTCTCTCCCCACACGGGGAGAGTGGATTGAAATATAGCGTGTGCCGTTCTGCTTTACCTTATCAACGGGTCTCTCCCCACACGGGGAGAGTGGATTGAAATGCAAGGGTGCGGATGATCTTCGTGGGTATCTGATGTCTCTCCCCACACGGGGAGAGTGGATTGAAATGACTGCACAGCCCATAAGTATCTCGGGGCAGTGAACGTCTCTCCCCACACGGGGAGAGTGGATTGAAATTGCGGCTTTGGTGCGCACCTAGAAAAAGGTGAAGGGTCTCTCCCCACACGGGGAGAGTGGATTGAAATAACGCTGTGATGATCTGCAGGATAACGCGGAAGTCGTCTCTCCCCACACGGGGAGAGTGGATTGAAATAGCGGTAGAATATCGCGGTTGATAGCCTCGATCGTCTCTCCCCACACGGGGAGAGTGGATTGAAATTATCGTCCAGAAAAACATAGCATAAGCCTGTGGCAGTCTCTCCCCACACGGGGAGAGTGGATTGAAATTCTCTGCCCTTAGGTTTGCAATAAACGTTTCCCGTCTCTCCCCACACGGGGAGAGTGGATTGAAATAAGATATCCCTGTATCTGATTTCCAAAGCTTACAGTCTCTCCCCACACGGGGAGAGTGGATTGAAATTATGCCCTCCCGCTTGGTGTGCTCTATCTTCCGCTTCGTCTCTCCCCACACGGGGAGAGTGGATTGAAATAGTTATATAATGCTTTGTGCCGTTCTTATCTTCGTCTCTCCCCACACGGGGAGAGTGGATTGAAATCATAGCGTAACAATTGCCGCTATCAAGCCCGCTATGTCTCTCCCCACACGGGGAGAGTGGATTGAAATAACCTTAGAGAACACGCCACCTTCGCCGAGGATGAGTCTCTCCCCACACGGGGAGAGTGGATTGAAATGTTAACAACAAGCACCGTTTTATCGTACTCAGGGTCTCTCCCCACACGGGGAGAGTGGATTGAAATGTGATACAAATCAACCACTTCGGAGGCGGTTATCGGTCTCTCCCCACACGGGGAGAGTGGATTGAAATTGTGTCTGACAGGTTGCGAGCCTGTTGTCACAGCAGGTCTCTCCCCACACGGGGAGAGTGGATTGAAATTTGTACGGTACCACATACGCGAAACCAAGTGTCTGTCTCTCCCCACACGGGGAGAGTGGATTGAAATTTGAAGTGAACATTTTTGAATAAATCGCGTTTGTAGTCTCTCCCCACACGGGGAGAGTGGATTGAAATAATTTCGTAGTGCTATCAGCGCAATAACTGTAACGTCTCTCCCCACACGGGGAGAGTGGATTGAAATTTGCATGAGTTTAAGAGGGAGCAAAAATAAATGACAGTCTCTCCCCACACGGGGAGAGTGGATTGAAATTCCGTAGAAAACATTGTAAAAATTTCGGGCGTGGCGTCTCTCCCCACACGGGGAGAGTGGATTGAAATCGCTTGCGCCTGTGCAAGTGCGTTTTGTGCCTTTTGTCTCTCCCCACACGGGGAGAGTGGATTGAAATAGCTAATGCTATATCGTAAGTTTGAGCCAACACTGTCTCTCCCCACACGGGGAGAGTGGATTGAAATACAACGGTGTGTTTGTTTTTCCCCCGAATTTGATAGTCTCTCCCCACACGGGGAGAGTGGATTGAAATACTAGCAATATGACAACGGAAGAAACCGTAAACCGTCTCTCCCCACACGGGGAGAGTGGATTGAAATTGTTTACATACGCATTATATCACATATTTGCCCGGTCTCTCCCCACACGGGGAGAGTGGATTGAAATTCTTAACGCGTCCATTTCTTCCGCTGTCGCGCCCGTCTCTCCCCACACGGGGAGAGTGGATTGAAATTATCGTGTACGATATTTTCCGTATCGGAAATCTTGTCTCTCTCCACACGGGGAGAGTGGATTGAAATACTTAACGCGGCTTGATACTGTTCGGGTGTCAAGTCTCTCCCCACACGGGGAGAGTGGATTGAAATGACCGTCCAATTATTTTCTTTCATAGCCTTTTCGTCTCTCCCCACACGGGGAGAGTGGATTGAAATGATAACCCACAAACTTTTAATATATCTATAATTTGTCTCTCCCCACACGGGGAGAGTGGATTGAAATACGTTCACACCCCCACAAATGAATTTTTGTAGTGTCTCTCCCCACACGGGGAGAGTGGATTGAAATTGTGTTCACGCCCGCTTTTTCCATTTGTGCAATTAGTCTCTCCCCACACGGGGAGAGTGGATTGAAATGTATGATTGCACATAAAACGTGTGGAAAAATTGTTGTCTCTCCCCACACGGGGAGAGTGGATTGAAATGTCCACGCGGTTGTGAATGTGGTTTTAAACCACGTGTCTCTCCCCACACGGGGAGAGTGGATTGAAATTCCGCCAACACTGCATAATGTTCTGGCGAAAGAAGTCTCTCCCCACACGGGGAGAGTGGATTGAAATTTTGCTTCTGCGCTGTTTTCGCCGTACTGTTCAGGTCTCTCCCCACACGGGGAGAGTGGATTGAAATATAAACGGTCCAGACGTATCCTTAAAATGGCAGAGTCTCTCCCCACACGGGGAGAGTGGATTGAAATCATTGGGAATCATCTCCTTTGCAAAAATGGGTTAGTCTCTCCCCACACGGGGAGAGTGGATTGAAATTCTTCTGTTTTCATGCCATGTTTGTTGGATATTGTCTCTCCCCACACGGGGAGAGTGGATTGAAATTTTGCAGTTGAGTTCCAGTGCCTTGCGTACCCGGGTCTCTCCCCACACGGGGAGAGTGGATTGAAATTTAAAACATTTCGGGCAGAAAAAACTTAGAGTTGTGTCTCTCCCCACACGGGGGGAGTGGATTGAAATTGCTATGCCCTCAAATGTTTTCGCACGATTTCTAGTCTCTCCCCACACGGGGAGAGTGGATTGAAATATTGGATTTACCGTCAAGCATATCTGCTTTCGGGTCTCTCCCCACACGGGGAGAGTGGATTGAAATTCTGAACCGCCTCCGCCTGTGCCATCGCCATAAGGTCTCTCCCCACACGGGGAGAGTGGATTGAAATTTTATGAACTTAAACAATCCCCAAAAGTTGTCCGCAGTCTCTCCCCACACGGGGAGAGTGGATTGAAATGACCAGTCTGTACCGTTTGAACACAGGTCTATCGTCTCTCCCCACACGGGGAGAGTGGATTGAAATAATATGTATATTGCTCGCGCTTGATGAATCTACGCCGTCTCTCCCCACACGGGGAGAGTGGATTGAAATAGCAGTTACTACGCCGCCCGAAGTTACGGTTGCGTCTCTCCCCACACGGGGAGAGTGGATTGAAATATCAACGGTTAGTGTCATAGTGCTGTTACCGTTGTCTCTCCCCACACGGGGAGAGTGGATTGAAATAATAATATATATCCTGGACTAACTGAGGTTCAGGGTCTCTCCCCACACGGGGAGAGTGGATTGAAATTCTCTAACCCAGCTCAGAAGTTCAAAAAGACAAAGGTCTCTCCCCACACGGGGAGAGTGGATTGAAATAAATCAGCTATGCCCGATGTGGTATTGTAGCCTGGTCTCTCCCCACACGGGGAGAGTGGATTGAAATATTCGTCCGCCCCCTCGATGATTAGTGTGCAACGTCTCTCCCCACACGGGGAGAGTGGATTGAAAGTAAGCGTATAACCCCCCGCATCATAAAAGCAAACAGCCGGGCAGATAACACCCGGCCGTAACATCATATTCTGGCTTTGATTTCTCCATTTCTCTTTGCGTCCATGTATATTTCTTTGAAATCAGCTTTGCTGTTCGGACCGAATATGATCGGCATAACAGATACCAGGCCATCGGAAATGATCGCATTTTTAAATGGCAGAAGCGCTGCATCAAGCAAAGTTGGCATCGGTGCATTTCTCAGCATTTCCTCCCAACTGCTGACAATGCCGTTTACAAGAAAAACAGAATTGTCATCGATCGATATAAATACCGATCCCTTTTTCCAATGTCGCTCAATGATAAATCTGCCGGTGATGCACCCTTTCCAGCTTTTAAGTATCTCCATGTGTTCTTCGGGCAGATCCGATCGCTCAAGATAATCATCAATGATCCATGTCCGTTCCCATAAAAAGTGGGCAACCTCCGCAGCGTCCTGTGGGTCGATCATTCCTTGCCCGAAATAATCTTCCTCAGGAAGTATATGATATTCTCTGTTCACATAGTCAAGCAGTGGAAAAACAGTTCATAAAACAGCTTTGCATCTTCATTACTAAGTTTCATTTTCTTCCCTCCATGGTAATAATATCGTCCCCGCAGGCTGTGAAAACAGCTCGGTCAGGTATTTCTCAGCATCAACACCGTTCGCCTGTGCAGTTGAAATGATCGAATACAGCGTTGCACTTGATCTGGCTCCGTTTGCTGTATTTGAAAACAGCCAATTTTTTCGGCCTAACGCAAACGGTCTTATTGCGTTTTCGGCTCTGTTGTTGTCGATAGGCACGTCTCCGTTTTCAAGAAACGTGTAAAGATATTTCCGTTCATTCAACGCATATCTTACTGCATCTGTCAGCTTGCCCTTACCACTGACCTGAACATTTTCAAGCCACGCAAAAAACTCGTCAAGCAAAGGCTTTACCTTCACAAGGCGCTGTTTATATCTGTATTCTGTGGAGCTGTCGGCAAGCAGATTTTCTTCGTGATATATCTTGTTGAAATATTCTACTGCCTTTGCCGCAACAGAAGTGCTGTGCAGCTTTTGGTCGTTCGGAAGAGCCTGAATAAAACCACGCCTTGCATGAGTCATACAGCCGCATCGCTTAGCACCCTCGACTGCATTGTAGGCATCGTATCCGTCACAGATAAGATAGCCGATAAATCCTTTCAGGAAATTCGAGGCGTGCTCACCCTTTCGTGTCGGCTGATAATCGAAAATGATGATGCTCCTGTCATTCATTTTGCCGTTGCAGTAGACCCACATTCTTGATGTCGTGGTAGGCTTTCGGCCTTCCTCGTGAAGCACCTGAACGGTCGTTTCATCGGCATGGATCATCTGCCCTGCGATAAGCATCTCATGCATTTTCTCCACAATCGGCAAACACCATTTTTCGGCAGCAGTGCCTACCCAATTAGACATAGTCGCTTTGAGCAGAGGTATGTTTTTGGAATTAAAGTCCTTTTCCTGACGGTGCAGAGGTACTGACTTTGCATATTTTTCGTAGATGATATGAGCCAGAAGTTCGGGAGAGCAATAGCTTCCCGGGATCATAGCGTGAGGATATGGCGCACGGATGATATGACAAGGTTCGTCCCTTTCTTCGGGCTTTTCTCCGCACTCGGGACACTTGTACTTATGTACTATATGCCTGCGGATATGATATTTTGGCGGCGTAAATATAAGTTCATCGTAAGCCTTTTCGGGAGTCAGTTCTTCCATTTCGGCGCCGCATATTTCGCATACCGGGTTGTCAATTTTGTGATGTTCTTCTTTTACAGGCAGATTGTTCATCCATTCATCGTGAGTGCGTTTTTTCTTGCGCTTGTGTTCGGGAACAGTAATTGTTTCGGCAGATTTAGCTGCGGATTTTTCTTCATTGTTTCCGAACATGGAAAGCTGAACACCGAACTCCTTTTCCATAACAACAGATGTCTGCTCTGTTTTTCTTCCGAATATCTGCTTTCTGAACCACGCTAACTGCTGATTGGCAAGTGCTAGTTCTTCCTTGAGAACAGCGTTTTCATTACGGAGCGATACAATTTCCGATGTCATATTTGGTTCGGACATAAAGCACCCCTCCGTTCGTGATGATACTTTAATGATACCACGAAAAGAGGGGCTTTTCAAGCACATATTCTGAATATTCGGTAAGTATTGCCTTAATACAGCGCCCCCGGCTTTCCCTCACGGATAGCCTTCGGCTGCTCTATTTTCAAGCCTTCCAGAAGCCAGCGAATTTGCTGAGATGTGAGCATTACTGCTTCGGTCTCACTGCGCGGCCACTGGAATCTTCCGTTGTCAAGGCGCTTGTACAACAGCAGAAAACCATCGCCCTCCCACAGCAGACCTTTGATGCGGTCACAACGTCTGCCGCAGAACAAAAACAATGCTTTCGAGAACGGGTCAAGTCGAAGCTGAGCCTGAACGATAGTCGCAAGTCCGTCTATCCCGCGTCGAAGGTCGGTGTATCCCGTAACAAGATAGACCTGTGCGTCCGCTGCCAGATCATTCAGCATAGCTCATGCACCAAAGCGGTCAGAGTGTCCGCAGATATATCTGCCGGAAGAGATATTTGAAGTCCGTTTTTCTCAATGCGGATATTTTCGTTTGAGCAAGGAACTGATACAGGAACGATGGTCGGAGAATTTTCGATATACTTTTCACGAACTTTTCTTAGGCGGTTGTAATACGTGTTTGGCTTGATCCCTTTTTCTTTGCACCATTCCCGGATCGTCAGACCGCTTGCCTGCTGTGCTTTGATCTGCGCAGACCATTCCTGAAGCTGCATTTCTTTTTTGATTGTTGTGATGGATGTTGTTTTGTCCATACCTGTTACCTCCTTGTCTAATCGTCTCCAATGAACTCCATGGATCAATTTGGATTATTCAATTTACTTCATGGTGTTCCTTGGAGTTTATTATACTTTATTAGACTTCGGTGGGGTAGGTGCTGGGGGTTATACGCTTACACACTAACAATCCAAAAGCACCGATGTCGTGAAGATATCGGTGCTTTTACTATAATTATTTCTATTTCACTGTCGTTCACTTAACTCTAAACCTTTTGAAATTGTCCTGCATCAAAAACCGTTTCGATTTATCAGCAGGTAGTATATAAATAAATACAGATCATCCGTCACATAGAACATTTCTCTGGTGAACTCATACTGTGCGTAAAATTTACCGCTCTCGCTTATGAAGAAGTTTGCCTCTCTTTTTGCAGCAATAGTCAGCAGATCCTCGCCTATTTCATTTTGGAATTCTTTCGGATCTTTCATTCTTTTATTAGGGTAAAATCCTACATAGCAATCATCATCTGATTTAGGGATCCAGATCCTATATTTACCGATAGGGATCACCTCAAAGAATTTATTTGCTGCAGGGAAAAATGAAAATCCAAGCTCCCTGTATTTTTCTTCAATAGGCGCAGTATCAATGATCTTATCAGGATCCCAACCGTGTCTTTCAAGACTGGTATATATCCTGTCGTTCAGTATCGGAACGATCTCTTTTTCACCATTAAGAATACTCTCAACTATCTTTTCATAGTCTGTACCGAGGTATGTTCCGTCATCAAGATAAAACTCACCGTTCTCATTGATGAGTATGAATCTAAAAAAAGCTTTCTTTAGGTAAACTACAGCAGCAGGCAAATATTTTATACCGTTGTCTTTTACAAGTTTACGAACTGCTTCTTCAAGACGAATTCCGTTAAGATGAAGATTTGTATCATCATACTCAAAAGAACCACATGTTACGCCATTGTGATCGCTTAAATACCTTATAAAATGATACTCCTTATAAAACTGCATTGCCGCATCAAAAACAGGGATATCATTAAAATGCTTCTCTAATCCTTCACAAAAAACATTGAAATGTTTTTCATAACGTGGACTGTGTCTATACTGATCATCTATTATAATACTCATTTCTGAACCTTTCATATTATGTTTGTGCTCTGCGAATGTACGTGTCTCTTTAGATCCAGCGTATTGTTATATTTGCATAAACGAAGGAAGTGGTTCAGGATAGTCCTTTGCCTTTTCCATAATCATCTTTGTCAAAGCCTTTTTCATAATACTATTCGGATCACCGTTTGGACGAATCCAGTCTCTCAAACTATCTTTACCAAGTATCAAAGGCATCCGATCATGAATACTGCTTACAGGATCGACTGCTTCTCTTGTAAGCACAGTGAACATCGGTATCTGAATACCTCTATGCTCTTCAAAGCGGTACAATCCTGCCAGGTATGTTATTTCCGTTCCTTCTGGTTGTATCGCATACTTTGAAGCCTATCACTTTATAGTAACAATCCCGGCATGTTTGATAGCATTTTCAGTATCCCATACGCCACCGACCCTTGCAGCGATAGCTACCTTGTAAGTCTTGCCGGGGGTGAGATTTTTGGGAGATGTGTAAACTGTATCTGTGATATTCCTAGCTGTATTCGACTTTTATGTTTGTTGGGATGTAAGTGCATCATCTTCTTTATCAACGTTATGGTGATTGTAGATGTTTTAGCCACTGTTTTCGATAACTGCAAATACACCGTTTCAGCTGAAAAACTATATGTATTTCTATTCTTTAATTTCAGTCAGAGAATTAATAATATCATCTGTAAGCTGTATCTGTTCTTCGTTTGATAATTTATAAGATGTACGAATGACCATCGTTCCAACTATCGTATATGACCCGGAATACAAAAGAGTTCCATCAAATTGAGATAGATAATCACATCTCTTTAAAGCATCATCAAGTGTTGCATATACTTCGACCGAGCCTCCTCCGTCAACACCTTTGTGTGCAGCATCTATTCCATTGACATCAGATACGGCAATATTATCAACGGTAAAATATACACAGCTTGTATATCCTCCTTCTTCTCCCAGTAGCTTATTGGGATCATAATATGTTGTTACAGCCTTTGTCGAAGTGATTGATTCTACATCTTTCAATCTTTCATAAATAAAATCTTTTGAAGGGGCTGTTATTTGTTCCGAGACTATATAAAGCTGTGAAATGTCATTTATATTATCAGAGATCTTTGATATTTCATCTATCAGCTTTTCTTCCGTGAACGATGTTTCATCAAGTACATATAATTCACTATCGTTTATAGTTTTATATTCAGGTATATCTTTAATAAAATCAAGAGAAGTCTTTTCTTTCAAGGAATTATAATCATTAACAAGGTCGTTATAATTGTTTACTATCGTGTCATAAGCTGTTTCACATATCGGTAAATAGCTTTCTTCCAATTTTTTAGTCTCAGTATTGATTTTTTTCACATCATTGGATATTACAGAAATATCATCATTTGATTTTCTGTACTCATCAAAATTTCTGTTGATTTCGGATCTGTGTTCAATATTATGCACTTCGCTAAACACATTAAATCTATCTACATCAGCAATAAAATTATTGATCTTATCTGCATTTGTATTATACTTTTTTACTGCATTATCATATATATCACAATAAGACAAATAGTCTTTTTCAAAAGTAGCAAGTTCTTTATTCAAAGCGTCATTTTTCCTTTTTGATGATAATAGTATGACTATTAAAGTAATGATAATAAACACACAAATGATGACAAAAAATAATGTACGTTTGTTATCCAATATAATCTTTAAGCGATTTTTCAAGTTCATTGATAGCACCTTCACAAATTCTCTGATTTACAATACCTTCTTTGGCATAAATTGATATCAATAGTTGTTCGTTGTATAAATGGATCGCAGCTTTTGCATCGCTTTTTTTCATAAAACCGGATCTTATAAAAGCAACATATACTTTGTTCTCCAAATCCTCAAATATAATGTTACCTTTTACTATAAGGATATCTCTGATTTTTAGAAAAGAAAGACCTGTTACTGCAAAGGTATAATTCATGATTTTATCTTTTTCAACGAGAGTATGTGCCGACAAAATATCATCAAGATCTTGAAGATTCATAGTGTTTCTCCTTTGGTTTAACATAGCAGTCACATAATCAATTATGCTGTGATACAAGTAGGGTTATGGACATATGGTAAATAACCAACATATGAAGATGTAAATGAATACGACTAATGGAGAAAGACAACACCATTTAATTCTTCTAAAAGAGATGCTCTCATTTCGTCCTCTGTTGGTACCTTAACTTTAGGTCTTTTCTTTACTTCTTTTTCAAATAATGGCTCAAGTAAATCATCTGCAAATTTAGAACGATCATTGCTTTGATACATTTTTTCAAAAACGTCTTCATCAAGTTTATTGCTTAATTCTTTGGCTATATTGGTAGCTTCGGATTCAGTAACAATATATTCTTCACATTTATCTGCAAATTTATTTTGAATGATTTCATACATTTCGTCGGCATCGTCATCGGTAATATAATCCGCAATTGCATCGGCAGCTATAGATGCTCCACCGCCTATAAGAACAGATCCGATAATAGCACCTGGTAGCGTTCCGACGCCGGGAACGACTAAACTCCCTATAATACCACCAGCATAACCACCGGCTGCTCCAGCTACGGTGGAAACACCTGCAACAGCAAAGTTCTTGATAAATTGTTTTTTAGAAATCTTACCATTGAATAGTTTCACTCCATCAGGCACAGTAAAAACGATTAGAGAAACTGTATCAACAAGTGCATTAGAACTGATGAGTTCGACAGCAGCCTTTTTAGCGGCTGTTTTGCCAAGACTTTCCGCGCCTTCTTCGATTAATTCCTTCTCCATGGTTTTTGTTAAAGTCTTTGCGAAATCATCACCTAAAGCATCAACCAGAGCCGTTGCAGAGGGTCTAAAAACATTTTTGACATTTGTTTTCGCTAATTGTCCTGCAATAACAGCCGTAGCAAATTGCATTCCGCCTGCTTTAAGACCGTCAATTGCAGAATCCTTTATTGCATCACTATATTCTTCTCCGCTATTTACCCTTACAGCAAAATTAAGGAGTGTATCAATACCAAATGCAGCAGAAGAAGATACAATGCCATTAGTAGCATCGTATTTAAGCGAATCTATATTTCCTGCTTTTGCAATATTTACTGCCTGTTTATAAGTCAGATTACCTTTTCTGACGATACGTTCAGCTTCCTCTGGATCGGTAATACCCGGGACAGAACCATTCTTGATTTTTTCTTTCATGAGATCAACAGCATTGTCATATTGATCTTTAGGAACCTCGATTTGCATAGGTTTTCCATCAGAATCAAAATATCTAAATATCTCTTCCTCATCAAAACATGCATTGATACTGGCGGGAGCAGATTGATAATACTTATCCTGAATAAAAATATTCTCACCTGTTTTTTGTATTATTATACGATCAGCACCATTTTTAACATTATTATCACCAATTACAATAGCATTGGATCCTTTAATTTTATCAATAAGGTTATTGCCTCTTTCAGCAGCAAAACCATGACCTTGAGCAGCCGTAAATTTTCTTTGAGCTCTTACATCTGCTCCTGTCATACGGTTAGCTATTACAATGCTCGTTATATCAACATTGTCGCTAATATCAACCGTATAATTATCGTTAGGAAGTGAAGATGATTCTTCTTGAGCAAAAACTGCTAACTGTGAATTTTGTAAAAGAATAGAACAAGAGAGAATAATACTAATTATACGTTTATTCATAGGTTTATCCTCCTCCCATATGTTTTTAATTACAATTCACCGTCACAATCATCAATATCCTTGTTTATGATTATAGCACAATTTGTGCAATATGTCAAGTGAGGCTATACAAAATTGAGCAATCCATATTATATTTAAAGAATGATCAATGAACGAAGATCAAGCCATGAATACCGTATCCTCAACGTATTTGACGATGTTGTCATTACGATTAGACATTCAGATATTTCAATCCACTCTCCCCGTGTGGGGAGAGACATTTTGGCGAAAGTCAGACAACAAGGCGAGTAAAATTTCAATCCACTCTCCCCGTGTGGGGAGAGACCCTTGACAGATATCAACTCACGTTCGGTCTTGTTGCATTTCAATCCACTCTCCCCGTGTGGGGAGAGACTTGTATACCCTCGCAACGTGCGAGGGATACGGCATTTCAATCCACTCTCCCCGTGTGGGGAGAGACAGCATGGGGTTACGATATGTTAATTGCATTACTGATTTCAATCCACTCTCCCCGTGTGGGGAGAGACAAAAGGTTATAGCCCACAAAGATGAGATAATCGAATTTCAATCCACTCTCCCCGTGTGGGGAGAGACGAAGGATGATCCCGATTGCAAGTACTGCATTTGGATTTCAATCCACTCTCCCCGTGTGGGGAGAGACCAATGGGACTGAACAAATGTATTTTTCTTGGGAATTTCAATCCACTCTCCCCGTGTGGGGAGAGACAGAGTCGCAGTTTGGCAACAAAGACCATAGTGGCATTTCAATCCACTCTCCCCGTGTGGGGAGAGACAAGAGATCGGCGGCAATTCGGAAACTGTATGCGTATTTCAATCGTAAGCGTATAACCCCCAGCACCTACCCCACCGAAGTCTAATAAAGTATAATAAACTCCAAGGAACACCATGAAGTAAATTGAATAATCCAAATTGATCCATGGAGTTCATTGGAGACGATTAGACAAGGAGGTAACAGGTATGGACAAAACAACATCCATCACAACAATCAAAAAAGAAATGCAGCTTCAGGAATGGTCTGCGCAGATCAAAGCACAGCAGGCAAGCGGTCTGACGATCCGGGAATGGTGCAAAGAAAAAGGGATCAAGCCAAACACGTATTACAACCGCCTAAGAAAAGTTCGTGAAAAGTATATCGAAAATTCTCCGACCATCGTTCCTGTATCAGTTCCTTGCTCAAACGAAAATATCCGCATTGAGAAAAAACGGACTTCAAATATCTCTTCCGGCAGATATATCTGCGGACACTCTGACCGCTTTGGTGCATGAGCTATGCTGAATGATCTGGCAGCGGACGCACAGGTCTATCTTGTTACGGGATACACCGACCTTCGACGCGGGATAGACGGACTTGCGACTATCGTTCAGGCTCAGCTTCGACTTGACCCGTTCTCGAAAGCATTGTTTTTGTTCTGCGGCAGACGTTGTGACCGCATCAAAGGTCTGCTGTGGGAGGGCGATGGTTTTCTGCTGTTGTACAAGCGCCTTGACAACGGAAGATTCCAGTGGCCGCGCAGTGAGACCGAAGCAGTAATGCTCACATCTCAGCAAATTCGCTGGCTTCTGGAAGGCTTGAAAATAGAGCAGCCGAAGGCTATCCGTGAGGGAAAGCCGGGGGCGCTGTATTAAGGCAATACTTACCGAATATTCAGAATATGTGCTTGAAAAGCCCCTCTTTTCGTGGTATCATTAAAGTATCATCACGAACGGAGGGGTGCTTTATGTCCGAACCAAATATGACATCGGAAATTGTATCGCTCCGTAATGAAAACGCTGTTCTCAAGGAAGAACTAGCACTTGCCAATCAGCAGTTAGCGTGGTTCAGAAAGCAGATATTCGGAAGAAAAACAGAGCAGACATCTGTTGTTATGGAAAAGGAGTTCGGTGTTCAGCTTTCCATGTTCGGAAACAATGAAGAAAAATCCGCAGCTAAATCTGCCGAAACAATTACTGTTCCCGAACACAAGCGCAAGAAAAAACGCACTCACGATGAATGGATGAACAATCTGCCTGTAAAAGAAGAACATCACAAAATTGACAACCCGGTATGCGAAATATGCGGCGCCGAAATGGAAGAACTGACTCCCGAAAAGGCTTACGATGAACTTATATTTACGCCGCCAAAATATCATATCCGCAGGCATATAGTACATAAGTACAAGTGTCCCGAGTGCGGAGAAAAGCCCGAAGAAAGGGACGAACCTTGTCATATCATCCGTGCGCCATATCCTCACGCTATGATCCCGGGAAGCTATTGCTCTCCCGAACTTCTGGCTCATATCATCTACGAAAAATATGCAAAGTCAGTACCTCTGCACCGTCAGGAAAAGGACTTTAATTCCAAAAACATACCTCTGCTCAAAGCGACTATGTCTAATTGGGTAGGCACTGCTGCCGAAAAATGGTGTTTGCCGATTGTGGAGAAAATGCATGAGATGCTTATCGCAGGGCAGATGATCCATGCCGATGAAACGACCGTTCAGGTGCTTCACGAGGAAGGCCGAAAGCCTACCACGACATCAAGAATGTGGGTCTACTGCAACGGCAAAATGAATGACAGGAGCATCATCATTTTCGATTATCAGCCGACACGAAAGGGTGAGCACGCCTCGAATTTCCTGAAAGGATTTATCGGCTATCTTATCTGTGACGGATACGATGCCTACAATGCAGTCGAGGGTGCTAAGCGATGCGGCTGTATGACTCATGCAAGGCGTGGTTTTATTCAGGCTCTTCCGAACGACCAAAAGCTGCACAGCACTTCTGTTGCGGCAAAGGCAGTAGAATATTTCAACAAGATATATCACGAAGAAAATCTGCTTGCCGACAGCTCCACAGAATACAGATATAAACAGCGCCTTGTGAAGGTAAAGCCTTTGCTTGACGAGTTTTTTGCGTGGCTTGAAAATGTTCAGGTCAGTGGTAAGGGCAAGCTGACAGATGCAGTAAGATATGCGTTGAATGAACGGAAATATCTTTACACGTTTCTTGAAAACGGAGACGTGCCTATCGACAACAACAGAGCCGAAAACGCAATAAGACCGTTTGCGTTAGGCCGAAAAAATTGGCTGTTTTCAAATACAGCAAACGGAGCCAGATCAAGTGCAACGCTGTATTCGATCATTTCAACTGCACAGGCGAACGGTGTTGATGCTGAGAAATACCTGACCGAGCTGTTTTCACAGCCTGCGGGGACGATATTATTACCATGGAGGAAGAAAATGAAACTTAGTAATGAAGATGCAAAGCTGTTTTATGAACTGTTTTTTCCACTGCTTGACTATGTGAACAGAGAATATCATATACTTCCTGAGGAAGATTATTTCGGGCAAGGAATGATCGACCCACAGGACGCTGCGGAGGTTGCCCACTTTTATGGGAACGGACATGGATCATTGATGATTATCTTGAGCGATCGGATCTGCCCGAAGAACACATGGAGATACTTAAAAGCTGGAAAGGGTGCATCACCGGCAGATTTATCATTGAGCGACATTGGAAAAAGGGATCGGTATTTATATCGATCGATGACAATTCTGTTTTTCTTGTAAACGGCATTGTCAGCAGTTGGGAGGAAATGCTGAGAAATGCACCGATGCCAACTTTGCTTGATGCAGCGCTTCTGCCATTTAAAAATGCGATCATTTCCGATGGCCTGGTATCTGTTATGCCGATCATATTCGGTCCGAACAGCAAAGCTGATTTCAAAGAAATATACATGGACGCAAAGAGAAATGGAGAAATCAAAGCCAGAATATGATGTTACGGCCGGGTGTTATCTGCCCGGCTGTTTGCTTTTATGATGCGGGGGGTTATACGCTTACGTTAGTGTTTTGATCCTTCTATGGCAATAACCATACAATTCGGGTGGGCGGTATTTTCTTGCGGAAAAATGAAGTACATACCTATTGATTTTCACACTCGACTGTGCTATAATAAATCAAAGACCGATGAAAGGAGCCTTGACGAATGGGTATGCTGCTGAATCCGAGTGCGGAAAGTTACCGAATGGCGGTTAATTCAAAGATATACATTGATAAATCAATGCTGATCTCTGTAATGAATGAGTGCATAAATACATCTCAGCGGTTTGTATGTGTGAGCCGTCCCCGCAGGTTCGGAAAATCTATCACTGCTGATATGCTTTGTGCGTATTACGGTCAGGAGGATACCGACAGTCTGTTCAGGACTCTGAAGATATCGGGTTCTCCCGACTACAAAAAATATCTCAATAAGTTTCAGGTCATACATCTGAATATGATCAATTTTATGGATAAACATGACTCTCTTGAAGGCTCACTGGATTATCTTCAGAAGAGACTTCTCCATGAATTGAAGTCACAGTTCAGCGGCGTTGACTGCTTTGACTGGAACGACTTACCCTCTGTTCTGGAGGATATCTACAATGCTGTTCATGTGAAGTTTGTATTTGTTATCGATGAGTGGGACTGTATTTTCCGCAGGAACAAGAATGATACCGAAAATCAGACTCTTTATCTTGATTTTTTGCGCAGTCTTCTGAAAGACAAGGTGTATGTTGCACTTGCATATATGACAGGTATCCTGCCAATAAAGAAGTATGGCGAGCATTCAGCACTCAATATGTTCAAGGAGATATCTGTAGCCGATGCAGGTGTTTATGCCGAATATACAGGCTTTACCGAAGAGGAAGTCAGGGAGCTTTGCGGCAAGTATGAAATGGACTTCGATGAGGTCAAGCGCTGGTATGATGGATACAATGTCAATGATGTATCGATATACAATCCGAAGTCCGTTGTCGAGGCAATGCTGAGCAAGGAGTTAGGCAACTATTGGACGCAGACAGAGACTTACGAGGCGTTGAAAGAATATATCCAAGCGAATTTTGACGGTTTGCGTGACAAGGTGGTACAGCTTATTGCAGATGAGCCAGTGAAGGTAAATATTCTTAAATTCCAGAACGATATGACAAATTTCAGTTCTGCTGATGATGTGCTGACACTTTTGATACATCTGGGATATCTGACCTACAATAAGGCAGACAGAAGTTGCTATATCCCAAATGAGGAAGTACGGCAGGAATTCATCAACTGCATTGAGGATGGCGGTTGGGAGAATGTCATGTCAGCAATTAGAAGTTCGGAAAGACTGTTGGAAGATACGCTGAAAGGCAATGAAAAGGCAGTCAGTGATGCACTTCGTGAGCTGCATTATCAGAACACTTCGCTGCTGACATACAACAATGAAAATTCTCTGAGCTGTCTTCTGAGCCTTGCATTTTATTCTGCTAAGAAGTATTATACTATTTTCAGAGAGCTGGAAACAGGCGAGGGTTTTGCAGATCTGGTGTTTATCCCATTGAAGCATTCTGACAAACCTGCGATGCTGGTTGAGTTGAAATATGATAGATCCGCCGACACAGCGATCCGTCAGATAAAAGAAAAACGCTACCATGGCGCGTTGACAGAATATCTTGATAAGCTGATCATCGTGGGCATAAACTATGATAAAAATACCAAGGAGCATACTTGCAGGATAGAACGCTTTAATGCCGAAAAATAGGGATTATAAGCCTATAACATCTCGCATCAAACGCACATCAAATTCGCATCAAATGGTTTCATCCTATGTGAAATAATAAAAGCCTATGATTATGTTCGATATCACTTATTTTCCCGAAAAACAGGGACATAGAAAAAAATAAAGAGACATGGAAATCGGGCGGATTATTCCCGACGATGAAGTCCATCGACTGAAAAACGTTGTAATAGCGTAAGGCTTGAGGTCGCTGAGGCGGTTTTTACGACCATCTTACGACCGGTTTAAAGAGAACGCATTTGATATTGTAAATAAAGATACCGAAGCTGACTGTAATAGTTGGCTTCGGTTTTTGCTTTAGTATCAGATCGTAAGCACAAATAGCTGAGATTTTTGAAGAATCATAATTATTTCTTCGGCAATAATATAATTTGACCGTTTTAGGCTAGTGGCTTGATAATAACATAATACCGTACTGCTGACGTTTCTCCATATAGAGAATCTCGAAGGCAAAATAACGCTCATATAGCTGACCCCAAAATTTGCCCCGATCTGGCCCCAAATTTTATTTTTTATAACGAGTTATGTAGAAATTGCGTGAAAAAGGCAGGTGCCGAAAACGCTGTAATACAGAGGCTTTGAAGGGTTATGGAGATTTGCGTTTATTTGCCCGGAGATTTCCCGACAAAGAAGAGCCCGGCACTACCTTTTCAGGTCTGTGCCAGGCTCGTTTTCTTGTTGGGGCTTGCAACAGCCCCGATGTCATTTGGTGTAGTTATAATAACTTAAAAACCAGAGCAATTGCCGGACAGCTTAGCGCCGCCGATGTTGTTCTTGCCGTTCTTGGAAGTGCAGCTGATTATCTTAGCCACACCGAAAGTTACCTTGTAACCCAGTGCGGAAGGAGTGCCGCTTGCAGGCCAGTTGAAGTTGTACTTCTTGTTGCTGTCGCCTGTGCAGTTCTCCATAGTTACAACACCGTTCTGGTTGTTTCTGTCAAAGCCCGAAGCGTAGTTGCCCTTAGCAGTGCAGCCTTTGAGAACGTGGTTGAGGGGATCGAGGTGAGCCTTTTCACCGCTGGTCTTGTTGTCAACGCCGCCCATCTTGAAGCCGTTGCCGTCACCGTAGATGCCGTCGCAGTAGCCGTTGTAGTTAGCCTGGCAGTTAACGAGGGTAACTGCGCCGTGAGCAGCATAGCAGTCCCAGCCGTCGTCGCTGTTGTAGTCAGCGATGCAGTTCTCGTAATAGTTGCCTGTGCCCGAATGCAGCTTGTTTGCGAATCCGTCAGCATTCTCGCCCTTAGCATCTGCATTGTGGTGAGAATGGCAGCTGTAGAACTTGTTGTTTGAACCGCCGTTGCATACCTGGAAGCCTGCATCCTTGTTATAGCAAGCCTCAACGTTCTTGAAGGTGTTGTTGGAGCCTGTGATGTACAGACCGTTATCGGAAGCGTTCTTTATGCAAACGTTCTGTACGGTACTGCCGTTGCCCTCGAAAGTAAGACCTCTGCCGTTGCCGCCCGAAGTAGACGAGAAGTCGATGACAGCGGAGTTCTTGCCTGAGATGTTAACGCCTGCGGGTACCTTTACAGCGCCCGACTTTACTGTGCCGTTGATGACAACGGTATCGCCCTTTTTAGCCTTGCTGAGTGCAGACGAAAGGGAGGTGCCGCCGTTCTTTACTTCAAGGGAAGAACCCGAAGAAGATGAACTGCCTGAAGATGAAGAACTGCTGCCTGAAGATGATGAGCTGCTGCTTGAAGAAGATGAACTGCTCGACGAAGAGCTGCCCGAAGATTTGCTTGCACCTGCAGAAGTAGACTCAAACTTGAACTGCTGGCAGGCGAGTCCGTTATAAGTCCACTGATTGATGTTGCCGTTATCGGAGGTTGACCAGCCGTAAACATCTACCGCTTTGGATTCGCCGCTGTTTTCGGTCTTAAGGCAGTAAACGCCGGAAGAACTCTTGACTACCTTGAATTTCTGAGCGTTAGCGCCGTTGGCAGACCACAGGCGGATATTGGCTCCATCGGTGTTAGCGCCATTCTCAACATCGAGCATACGTCCGCCTTTCAGACCGCTTCTGATAGTGATAACGTTATTGCCGAGATTGGTGACATACCACTTCTGGTTATTGCCGCCGTTGCCCTTATACTGGATAACGTTGGAACCATCGGCATCTTTTTTGCCCGATACATCGAGGTATTTCTGGCTGTTGACGTTTTTGATATAATACCAGCCATCGGAGATGTAATTGGATGCTGCGAACGCATTCAGCGGTACAGCGGTGGTCAGTGCGGATACAGCAATACCAACAGCTGCAACCGCAGAAGTTAATTTTTTTGCAATACTAAATCTTGACATTTTAAATTCTCCTATAAAGTCTTGGGGACATTTCATTTCGCGAAAAGAAACTTTCATGTTGCGCAGATTTGTAATTACAAGAAAAATTATATATCTTAACCAATTATTTTTCAATGGACAAAACGTGAATGAATATTTCAAAATCGGATAAATACTCGTTATTGTGTTATATTCTGTTCAAATTTGATTGAAAGATTTTATAAGTTAAGAATAATTTAAAATGAGTTTATATTATATGTTCAATTAATGATAACGAAAGTATCAGAAAATTTGCGTACAAATGCAGCGGCTGTTACACCTTTTTTTGAAAGAATATTTGATAACCGCTTGACGGCGGGTAGTAATTTGTATTATATTATCCATAGCGGATCACATGACCTTCTGTTGCCTTTTGTGTAGCAACTTAACTGTAACACAGGTTCATGCTGGTTCGCTATCTTTTTTCTTAATTTGTCTCACATCTATTGTGATCCTACAATTCTTGTCGTGCTTATTCTTGAATTACATATTGACAAGAAGCGTTTAATATGTTAAAATTAATTTTGCATTTATATAATAATGATTGAAAAAAACTTTAGGCTGACTGCTGTTGTTACTACAAGTGTATGTAAAAAGGCTGATCATAAAAGATTCAAAAAAAGGAGATATTATCATGAACAGACATATCATTATCAGGGCTGTATTAGCGGCAATATGGGTTATAGTGGGTATTGTTGTACTTATAAAAGGACAGATGACATCAGGACTGATATCATTGGCGATGGGTGCTGCTTTCGGATTCAGTGCTTTCTCTATGTCAAGAAAAAAGTAAGGAGATACCATGGCTGATCTTCTTCAACTGGCTGAACTTAAAGCCTGGTATGACCCTGAAAAACAAGTCCTTAAAGGACTTGATCTTATCCTGGAAGAACACAGTGTCATCGGACTTATAGGTCTTAATGGTGCAGGAAAAACTACCCTTATGAACGTTCTATGCGGACTTCACACGGGTTTTTCAAGTAATGAGCTAAAATTTTCAGGTAAAAATTTCAGTTTCAAGGACAAGGAATTCAAAGAGCAGAGATATATAGTATTCTCGGAAGACGAGTCCTTTGGATATTTCTCATTTGATGAGTATATCGCTTATGTATTCGGCTGTTATAACAAAAAGCCCGATAAAACATATATTGATGAACTGGTGGAAAAGTTCGGTTTTGGTGATTACCGAAGTACTTTTATAAAAGACCTCTCCCTAGGCAACCGCAGAAAGGTGTATCTCATCACGGGTTTTGCCCTGAAGCTGCCATTGCTGCTGCTTGATGAACCTGTCAATGGTCTGGATTTCAACAGTACTGAAGCCCTTTATGATCTTATTGCAGGGTACAAGAAGTTCGGTACAGTGCTGTTTTCTTCCCACATACTGGAAAGTGTTACCCTGACCTCAGATAAGGTATTGGTGCTGGAAAACGGAATAATTGCCAGAACTTACTCAGGCAGTGATATTACTACTGAAAATATCAGGGATTCGCTGGAGAAAGCGAGCGTGGTGAAAGATGTTTAAAATGTTGTCACGCAAGTTGCTGGGTGAAAAATACCGCAGTTCACTGCAAAATGTTCTTATCTCAGTTTTTGTCGCGTACGGGCTTTATTCGCTGGACAAACAGATACCGCTTTCAAAAAAAGTACTTGTGCTGACAATAATTGTTTATTCAGGGACACTGATAATTCAGGCACTTGGTTCAGCTGACAATGCAAAAGTACTGCATGGGCTTTTTGCCATGCCCTGTAATGAACGACGGACCCTCGGAGAATACACTTTGGTGATAGGTCTTTATGTCCTAACCTCAAAGGTATCACTGCTGGCGGCACTTTTATTCGCATTCACAAAAATGACGGTTTACAGCTGTGCACTTTTACTGCTTGCTTTTCTGCTTGCACTTTTCGGAGGAATGGCTACGTTCGGACACTTTAAGAAAAGACCGTATATCTCGGTATTGTACGTAGCTGCAGGTATAGCTATGGCTTTTTTTCTGCCTGACGGGAAAGCTGCGGTCATAGCTTTGACGGCTGCAGATGTTATCTTTGGAGGGACACTGTTTTTCCTCAGAATGGAAGACTTTCGCGTTTGTCCAACGGCAGGCAGGAGAAGGAAAACGGTTGCCGCAAAAAAGCCGACATTTCTTATATTGCGCTATCTGTGGAGATATATGCTTGAGAAAAAGGCCTATATTTTCTCGACCTTGTTCATTATTGGATTTGCGGTGTTTTTCTCACGGAATGCAGAAAATATGGGATTAAAGATCGCCTGTGGCATGGGTATGGCAGCTATCTCAATAAACTCACCTGTTTCCACTATGGTAAGTGCGAACAGAGGTCTTGACCGTAAGCTGGATGCTCTTCCGTCCAAGACTGAAAGATTTTTTATTCCTTTCGGCGGAGTGCTGTTCTGTTTTTATCTGCTGTGCTTCGGGCTGTTTCTGACAGCTTTCCACGTTGCAGGAGGCAACGTTGGAATAAGGTATCTTGTACTTGCACCGGTATTTGCAGCTGAGGGTGCTTTATTTACATCATTTCTTGAAAACAGATACCCGATAAAAAACTGGAAGACTGAAGCAGACCTGACACATAATCCCAGAAAATATATATTGCCTATAGCACTGATGGCAGAGGCGGCTATAGTTGGGTTTATCTGAATAATGACCGAACGGTATTATTAATACAACATATACATTTAGGGGCTGTTGCAACAGCCCCATTTTTTCTTTTATCACTGCCACCGTTAAGATAGCGATAAAATTCTTTGTATTACCTCTTCTTCAAATTCTTGGTGGATTCAGTGCAGTTAAAAAAATATCCTGTTTCTCACGGATCAGAACACGTTTCTTTTCATTATCTGAGTTTCTCGCCTGCTTTAAATGTTTTCGGGTAAGCATAGTTTTCTTGACTGAGATTTGATCTCATGATATACTTTATTTCGGAAAATTTCTATTCTATTGTGACCGATCCGTTCTGTTTACTGTCTATATAAGGGTTGAAGAAGGCGGATCTTTCGAGTTCGACAATATCGAAAGCGTCACTATAGACAGCGTTGAATACAGATATGCAGGATGATCTTATCGGCGTACCTTCGGGTGCGCCGAATTTATGTATATATCGATTTTTACGTCTGTGCGTCTTTGGCGTTTATTTACAAAGCTTGCTTTCTTGTTATTTGCAGACTGGCTGTCATCATTATCATGTGTTTTAGAAAAAAACACCCCATTACCATTCAAATGATGATGAGGATATTGTTAAGAAGATTAGTAAATAAACAAGACCGACAGCTTTCAAAGGCTGTCGGTCTTGTTTATTTTAACTTTATTCGGACGAGCAATGTATCGTTATTTTATGGTAACGGTAACTGCTCTGCTGTTGAGGTCGCTCTTATCCCACTTGCCATTTACCTTTGCGCAAACGGCGAGCGTATATGTACCACTTTTGATTTTTGGGGAAGTATAAGTTGTTGTATTACTGTCAAGCTTAGCCTTTACTACCCATTTTCCGGACTGGAAAACAGCGATAGCATATTCTTCTGCGGCATCGACAGGTGTCCAGTTCAGACGGAACTGCTTGCCGGATACCTCGGCAGTTACAACAGGATACTTGTTAACATTCTTTGGTGTTACTACAATTGCCTTTGAAACATCACGACTCCATTTGCCGCCGATCTTAGCAACTACTGCTACCTTGTAGTTTTCGCCGGGTTTAAGTTTACTAAGCACATAAGTAGTATTGTAGCCATAATCGAGAACTGTCCATTTTTTGTTTACATATCCAACTACGGCATACTTTTCAGCACCGGGAACAGCATCCCATTTAAGTCGTACAGCTCTGTCGCCCTTTTCCCATTTCTTGATTACAACAGCGGGATAATAAGCAGGATAATCAGTAACAAGTTTATTCCAGCATTCCTTCTGGTTGAACTCATAGCAAGACAAAAGCTTGTTGATGACCAGAATGTTGATCTTTGTTCCTGTAGGAAGATTGATATTCTGCTTGGACATTCCGTTGAGATTTAATACTGTGTTGTTGTCGGTGTTAACTATGAAACCGCTGTCAGCACTGATGTTGCCGCTTACGGTAACAATGCCTGCATCCTGCAGAATTCCGTGGCTTTCTTTGATAAGGTAAGTCACAAGATCACCATTGATGTTAACCTCGTCGCTATCATATGAAAGGATCAGGTCAGGAGAAGTATAGTTCATAGTATTTCCGATGGAATAGGTGCCATTAACATTCAGTGAGCCACTATTACAGATGATCGCACCTTCGGAATGATCAAGATTACCATAGATAGTGAGGGACCCGCCATTAATGTCAACAAAATTAGACTTGGCAATGCTGCAGTCACCGTTAACGACCATGCTATAGTTTGCAAGATTAATGTCTCCAAGGTTCAGATCATTACTTTGAACGTGAATGTCACTATCGAGATTTCTGACATTCATATCACCATGCCATATGATCTCACGCATTTCGGGATCAATAACTTTAAGAACATTCAGAGTGGGGCAGTTTCCGAAATATACATTCTGGTCAGATGTTCCGTTGAGCACCAAAGTAGTGTAAGTGTCTGTGTTCATTATGAAACCGCTGTCAGCACTGATGTTGCCGCTTACGGTAACAATGCCTGCATCCTGCAGAATTCCGTGGTTTTCTTTAATAAGGTAAGTCACAAGATCGCCATTGATGTTAACCTCGTCGCAATCATTTGAAAGGATCAGGTCAGGAGAAGTATAGTTCATAATATTTCCGATGGAATAGGTGCCATTAACATTCAGTGAGCCACTATTACAGATGATCGCACCTTCGGAATGATCAAGATTACCATAGATAGTGAGGGAACCGCCATTAATGTCAACAAAATTAGACTTGGCAATGCTGCAGTCACCGTTAACGACCATGCTATAGTATGCAAGATTAATGTCTCCAAGGTTCAGACCATTACTTTGAACGTGAATGTCACTATCGAGATTTCTGACATTCATATCACCATGCCATATGATCTCACGCATTTCGGGATCAATAACTTTAAGAACATTCAGAGTGGGGCAGTTTCCGAAATATACATTCTGGTCAGATGTTCCGTTGAGCACCAAAGTAGTGTAAGTGTCTGTGTTCATTATGAAACCGCTGTCAGCACTGATGTTGCCGCTTACGGTAACAATACCTGCATCCTGCAGAATTCCGTGGTTTTCATTGATAAGGTAAGTCACAAGATCACCATTGATGTTAACCTCGTCGCAATCATATGAAAGGATCAGGTCAGGAGAAGTATAGTTCATAGTATTTCCGATGGAATAGGTGCCATTAACATTCAGTGAGCCACTATTACAGATGATCGCACCTTCGGAATGATCAAGATTACCATAGATAGTGAGGGACCCGCCATTAATGTCAACAAAATTAGACTTGGCAATGCTGCAGTCACCGTTAACGACCATGCTATAGTTTGCAAGATTAATGTCTCCAAGGTTCAGATCATTACTTTGAACGTGAATGTCACTATCGAGATTTCTGACATTCATATCACCATGCCATATGATCTCACGCATTTCGGGATCAATAACTTTAAGAACATTCAGAGTGGGGCAGTTTCCGAAATATACATTCTGGTCAGATGTTCCGTTGAGCACCAAAGTAGTGTAAGTGTCTGTGTTCATTATGAAACCGCTGTCAGCACTGATGTTGCCGCTTACGGTAACAATGCCTGCATCCTGCAGAATTCCGTGGTTTTCTTTAATAAGGTAAGTCACAAGATCGCCATTGATGTTAACCTCGTCGCGATCATTTGAAAGGATCAGGTCAGGAGAAGTATAGTTCATAATATTACCGATGGAATAGGTGCCATTAACATTCAGTGAGCCACTATTACAGATGATCGCACCTTCGGAATGATCAAGATTACCATAGATAGTGAGGGAACCGCCATTAATGTCAACAAAATTAGACTTGGCAATGCTGCAGTCACCATTAACGACCATGCTATAGTATGCAAGATTAATGTCTCCAAGGTTCAGACTATTACTTTGAACGTGAATGTCACTATCGAGATTTCTGACATTCATATCACCATGCCATATGATCTCACGCATTTCGGGATCAATAACTTTAAGAACATTCAGAGTGGGGCAGTTTCCGAAATATACATTCTGGTCAGATGTTCCGTTGAGCACCAAAGTAGTGTAAGTGTCTGTGTTCATTATGAAACCGCTGTCAGCACTGATGTTGCCGCTTACGGTAACAATGCCTGCATCCTGCAGAATTCCGTGGTTTTCATTGATAAGGTAAGTCACAAGATCACCATTGATGTTAACCTCGTCGCAATCATATGAAAGGATCAGGTCAGGAGAAGTATAGTTCATAGTATTTCCGATGGAATAGGTGCCATTAACATTCAGTGAGCCACTATTACAGATGATCGCACCTTCGGAATGATCAAGATTACCATAGATAGTGAGGGACCCGCCATTAATGTCAACAAAATTAGACTTGGCAATGCTGCAGTCACCGTTAACGACCATGCTATAGTTTGCAAGATTAATGTCTCCAAGGTTCAGATCATTACTTTGAACGTGAATGTCACTATCGAGATTTCTGACATTCATATCACCATGCCATATGATCTCACGCATTTCGGGATCAATAACTTTAAGAACATTCAGAGTGGGGCAGTTTCCGAAATATACATTCTGGTCAGATGTTCCGTTGAGCACCAAAGTAGTGTAAGTGTCTGTGTTCATTATGAAACCGCTGTCAGCACTGATGTTGCCGCTTACGGTAACAATGCCTGCATCCTGCAGAATTCCGTGGTTTTCTTTAATAAGGTAAGTCACAAGATCGCCATTGATGTTAACCTCGTCGCGATCATTTGAAAGGATCAGGTCAGGAGAAGTATAGTTCATAATATTACCGATGGAATAGGTGCCATTAACATTCAGTGAGCCACTATTACAGATGATCGCACCTTCGGAATGATCAAGATTACCATTAACGGTCAGACTAAATCCATTCAGGTCTACATCTGCTGAAACAATAAGATTTCCGTCAACTACGGTATCTTCGGTAAGTGATACAGGCTTATTCCATGTCGTGGTCTCGCTTGCGACCGCCAGACGGGTTACGGCAGCTGCTTCACCGACGTTCTCAGAGATCGCTGCCTGAGCATCATCAACTGAAGCCGCATAGGTCGTTGCTGCAGGTACTGCTGCAACTGTCAACGCCACAGCACTTGCTGTAGTGATTATGTTTCTAATTCTGCATTTCATTGTATTTCCTCCTTATGCATATCACATAGATCGAATTACGTCCTTTCTACAAAAAGACGTGAAATATTAAAAAATATTACAAATACATTATAGCATAGCAGTTACTGCAAGTCAATCGTTAAAGAATCACATTTAGAGTGTTGACAGAAAACTAACGAAAATCATCTATGTCAATTGTATATACTGCATTTATTGTCTTAAAAAATGTGGCGCTGCAAAAAAACGCACTGCACACCGTTTTTTTGTTCAAAAGACATTGTTATTTTAAACTATAGTAACAAATTATTATGCCGTGTATGCTATAATCATGATGACTAATTGTCGAACAGATGTTAAGTCTGTTCAATGTGTATAGATATGAAAGGGATAATTTTATGAAAAACACAAACATCAGGAGCAGTCTTATAAAAAGACTTGCTGCAAGCGGCATTTCGCTTTGTCTGGCAGTTTCGGTACTTCAGACAGAAGCAGATGCGGCGGGTATGAAAACGGTAGATGAGATAAGCTACAAGGAGACCCTTGAAGATACTCATAATCCTTACAGAGGGTTTTATCAGGCTTTTGTTGTAAGTTACAAACGCAATAAGTCCAATTGTAAAGCGCAGGCTTCGACACTTGAGGAACTTGATGAACTTGCGTCAGAATATCATCTTATCCATTTACTGATAGATCTTTCTGATTTTTCAGCACAGAACAGAAAGGGGCAGAATGCTGTAAAACATTCTGCCGACGCAAATATCGATCCTTCAAATGACGATGTTGAAGAAGCGCTGGGGCAGCTTCTGGAAAGGCTGAGAAATAACGGTCAGAGCGCTGTTATACGCTTTGCTTATGACTACAAATACAGCGGGATCACATCTGACGGCACAGATGAAAATGGTGACCCCTCTTACAGAACTGTATGGGAACCCACTGATGACAGCATCATAGAACAGCATCAGGAAAAAGTAGGTGCGGTGATCAGTAAGTATACCGATGTGATAGCTTCCGTTGAATGCGGTATCATAGGACCATGGGGAGAGATGCATACTTCTGAACGAACAGATTCAGAAAGCGAGAAAAAGATAATCGGCAAATGGCTTGAGGTATTGCCGGATGATATGACAGTAAATGTTCGCAAGCCATCCGATTTCTGTGCATGGAGCGGAATTGAACTTGAAAATATTGATAAGTATACTGCCGGGAAAGGTACAGATGCTTACAGGATAGGTATGTACAATGACGGTTATCTCGGTTCGGTCAGCGATCTTGGCACTTATGACGACAGAAAAAAAGAGATAGCATGGCTAAAGACACAGACCGACCACACGCTTTTTGGCGGTGAACTCGTCCAATGGGACAATGAGGAGGGTGGTACTCCGCTGAATAATATCGCCTTTTTTGAGAAAGAAGGTTTCAAGACTCACACATCATATCTTAATAAGGACTGGCACGATGATGTCATGGACGGTTTCAGAAGTACTACATATAACGGCGGCGATCCATTCTATAAGGGCAAGACCACAGAGTTTGAATATCTCCGCAACCGTATGGGATATAGGTTCGTGGTACGTAATGTACGCATGACCACCGGGATTTCTCCCTATGAGAATTTTGAACTTGAAACTGCAATCGAGAATGTAGGTTTCGGCAATCTCATCAAAAACGAACAGACCTCCGTCATCATCAAGGGTAATGGTCTTGAAAAAGAGTTCAAGCTGTGGGAACTTGATGAAGGTAAGGGTGAGAAAGCTTCAAATTACGCACCGCAGAAGTGGCTGAGCGGTTCTTCGCTTACTGAAAGAAAAACCAACATCATGTCAGCCGAACTTGATTTGCCGAATGATATGCCTGTCGGAAATTATAAAGTGTATATCAAGATAGCCAACAGAAAAAACGGCGAGGGCGAATACCCCATACGTTTTTCAAATGCGGGCAGCAACGTATATGACAGCAAGCTTAAAGCAAACTTTGTAGGAAGTTTAAAGATAAGTAAACCATATAAAGGTGATGTTAACAATGACGGCAAGTTAAACGGTTATGACTTGCTCCTTCTGAAACAGCGTATCCTAAATTTAGTCAGTGATAAAGAACTGGATATGAAAAACGCAGATGTCAACCGTGACGGCAGAGTTAACATCATGGATTATGTTGAATTATACAAGATCTGCAGATAAGAACCTCTTATACCGCTTATCCCTATAATGCAGCTGCAAAGAAAGATCGCGTAGCTGTATAAGGAATAGGCGGATTTTTTATTAGATATATAATGATTTTTAAAACGTTGAGATGCCTATGGAGTTAAATGATTAACAAGAATCGGATTAATGTTATCGATTAATTTGTGGTTATTTAAAATAATTTAAAGAACCCATTGACAAATTATTACGTACATGATAAACTGATAGCATAATTTTTTTATTAGGAGGAACAAAAAATGAAAAGTAAAAAGATCATTTCGGGTCTGCTGGCGCTGAGCTTTGTATTCGGCGGCACAGCACTGCCCAACACAGTAGTAAACAACAGCGTGTCAGCTTCGGCAAGTGTTGAAGAAATTGCAGAAGAGGCAGAAGTGCTTACATACGGTGACTATAAGTACAAATTGCTTGATGATGGAACTGCTGAGATAGTAGAGTACACTGGTGATTGTACAGAAATCGAAGAGAATGGTACAGAAGAGATCGAGATACCCAGTGAGCTCAATGGCGCGATTGTTACAAGTATTGGTTATCATGCATTTTTTTGTCACATGGAACTTGGAAGTATCACATTACCAAAAGACCTGAAGAATATTGGTGATGGTGCTTTTAAAGATTGTAATGGTTTGAGTAGCATTGTAATTCCTGATGGTGTTGAGTGCATAGGTGATGATGCATTTAGATCTTGCCGTGTACTTAGTAGCGTCACTTTTTCTAAAAATCTGAAGTATATAGGTAAAGAAGCTTTTAGATATTGCTCATGTCTTCATGATATTGTTATACCTGATGGTGTGGAGTATATAGGAGAACGTGCTTTTGCAAAATTTGACAGTTCCTCTGATAATGATATTGGTTACTATTTACACTATAGTGTTACGATTCCTAAAAGTGTAACCTTTATAGGTGATAATGCGTTTAATAATTTCTCTATTGCTTCGTATGCTTTTAAGCCAGCAAAGGATTATATAATAAATTGCTACAAAGATTCAGCTGCACATAATTATGCTTTAGTTAACGGCAACAACTTCAATGTAATTGATGCTGGTGATAGCAAAACAAAATATCCCGAGCTGATCAAGGAAGAATACAGTCCGAAATTCCATAAGTTCCGCCTGAATTGGACAGCAGTAGAGGGTGCGGAACAGTACGGCATTGCAGTTAGACTGGCAGGAAAGTGGAAAGTTCAGGCTTACGTTGATGCTGATACCACTAAATACGTTACACCTAAGCTGACATCAGGTCAGAATTATCAAACTGTTATCTGTGCAAAGGTCAACGGCAAGTGGGATACTTCCGTACTAAACAACAGGGCATTCCCCCTTGTTGTAAGGTAATATTGATAAAAATTTAATATAGCACAAAAGACACTTCCGCTTGAAAAAGAAGGAGTGTCTTTTTGTTGGTTTGGTGAATATTGGCGGGAAGTTTGGGTTTTCTATTGACATCGGGCGGGAATCATACTATAATGTTTATGAATTAATTATTACGTTTCGGAGGTCTTTTACGGTGGATAAGAGAGTCGTGGTATATAAAGTGATGCGGACGGTGCTTGCGCCGCTGTTTTATGTGCTGTTTCAGCCGAAGATAATTGGCGCGGGGAATATCCCGAAGAACGGGGCGGCGGTCATTGCGGGCAATCACAAGCACGCCCTCGACCCTATCCTCGTGGATATCAGCACTCGCAGGACTGTTCGCACACTTGCCAAAAAAGACCTGCATGACAGTGCTTTCGGCTGGTTCTTCAGGAGTTCGGGCACTATCCCCGTAGACCTCCATGCAAAGCATAATCCCGAAGCCCTGCGTGCCGCTAAGGAAGCCCTCCGCGATGGTGAACTTGTGAATGTTTCCCCCGAGGCGAAGCGAAATTATACCGATGAACTGCTTCTGCCTTTCAAGTACGGTGCGGCTGTTATGGCAGAGGATACAGGGGCGGTCATCGTTCCTTATGCGATAGCAGGGAAGTACAAGCCTTTCGGCGGACTGACTATAATATTCGGCAAGCCTTTCAAAGCCACGGGCGATGCGGAAAAGACCAACAGAAAACTCTACAACAGCATTGCCGCCCTGTTAAAAAGGGTCATGCCGAATGAAGAGTTAGAGTCCAAAAAAATAACCTCTTTTGAAGAATGGAGCAGCAGAAATGAAAAGACATCTTGAATACCCCGATTGTTCGCTGTATCGATATCTTGTCATGACAGCGAAGAAATATCCCGATCATACCGCACTGAACTATTTCGGAAACAAGCTGACTTTCCGCCGGCTTATCGGTGAGATAGGCAGAACAGCCCGCGCACTTACAGCGGCAGGTGTAAAAAAAGGCGACAGCGTTTCCGTCTGCCTGCCGAATATCCCCCAGGCGGTATTCCTGTTTTACGCCATAAACAAAGTGGGTGCAGTGGCGAACATGATACATCCGATGTCTGCGGAAAACGAGATAATCCGATATATGGAACTCACCGAGAGCAAATATGTTTTCTTCCTTGATTCCGTTTCGGATAAAATGAGAAAGGTTTGCATGAGGGTCTGCCCCGAAAAGGCCGTGGCTGTCAGTGTCATCAACTATATGCCGCCTGTTATACAGGCGGGATATTTTGCAAAGCTTAAAGGCAAACTACCGGATCATGCAGGGCTTGACAGCTGGTCAGATTTTAATGCGGAGGCAAAGAATATCACAAGCAATATCAATGTGAACTCCGCTCCCGATGATACTGCGGCGATACTTTACAGCGGAGGAACTACGGGTGTGCCCAAGGGCATAATGCTGACTAACCGCAACTTCAACGCCCTTGCCGACCAGAGTATCGACGGCTGCGGCAATCTGTACGCAGGAGAGAAGATGCTTTCGGTAATGCCTGTATTCCACGGCTTCGGGCTGGGGGTATGCATACATACTATTTTAATACTGGGGGGGACGGCGATAATTCTGCCGAAATTCTCTGCGGCTGAATTCCATAAGCTTCTTTTCAAATACAAGCCTAATATAATCGCGGGAGTACCTGCCATATATGAAGCTATGCTTATGAACAAGGATTTCGACGACAAGGATATGAGTTTCATCAAGACAGTTATATCGGGCGGAGATTCACTTTCTCCGAGTTCAAAGAAAAAGCTGAACGAACTTCTTGCTTCCCACGGCAGCAAAGCGCGTGTTAGAGAGGGCTACGGTCTGACAGAGTGCGTAACAGGCTGCTGTCTGCTGCCCGAGGATTCCGACAAGCTTGAAAGCGTAGGTCTGCCCTATGCCGATACCTATTTCAAGATAGTTGATACCGAGGGCAACGAACTTCCTGTGGGTGAAACAGGCGAGATAATACTCCGCGGCACAACTGTAATGAAAGGCTATTACAAGGCAGAGGAAGAAACTGCCGATACTCTGCGTATGCACGAAGACGGAAATATCTGGCTGCACACAGGCGACTTGGGCTATATGGATAAAGAGGGATATGTGTATTTCAGACAAAGGCTGAAACGTATGATTGTTTCGGGGGGATACAACATCTACCCTCAGAATATCGAGGAAGTAATAAATTCTCACCGCGATGTGGTAATGTGTGCCGTTGTGGGTGTGGAAGATAAGATACTGGGCGAAAAGGTAAGGGCGTATGTAGTTCCCAAAGAGGGCGTTAATGAGGATATGCTACGCGATGAACTCAAAGAAATGCTGAAAAAGGATATAGCGGTATACGCCCTGCCCAGAGATATAAGATTCAGGGAAAGTCTGCCGAAAACCCTTGTGGGCAAGGTGGATTATCTTGCGCTGAAAGCTGAGGAGTGATATCTATGGATAACAGAAAAATATTGCTTGTCCACCCCGAGATATCCAGGACAAAATATAATTTTGCGGGGATAATCGACAACGAACCCCTTGAACTAGAATACATCTGCACCGTTCTGAAAGATGCAGGATATGAACCTTTTATATGGGACGGTCAGGTCGAAGAACAGCCATTTGTAAAGCGCCTTGCGGAGATATCTCCCTTTGCGGTGTACGTATGCGGAAGAACAAGGCAGGAAAATTTCATGAAAGAGTACTGCCGTGCTGCTAAGGATATTGGCTGTATCACCATGATAGGCGGACTTCACGCACAGCACAACAACAAGAGGTTCTATGAAAGCTATATCGATTTTGTGTTCAGGAGTTTTGATATATTCGGTATTGTGAATGTGCTTGAAAACAAAGCCCTCGACACGGTGAACGGACTCTGCATAAACCACGGAAACCGCTGGGTGGAGAATGAGGCAACTCCCTTTGATATCAAACGTCTGCCCCGCCCCGACAGAAGCTATTTTTATGCCCACCCCCGCTACCGCTATCTTGAATTACAGCCCTGCGCCCATGTGAGGACTGCATACTGCTGTCCCTACAAGTGTAAATTCTGCTACCGCAACAGGCTGAACTGCGGAACTTACTCCGCAAGAGATATCGCAGATGTGGTGGACGAGATAGCTTCAATAGAATGTGATAATATATATTTCATCGATGACGATTTTCTCTTTGGTGAAAAGCGCCTTGAAGAATTTATCCGCCTTGTAAAGGAAAGGGGCATACACAAAAAGTATGTCTGCTACGGCAGAGCGGATTTCATATCAAAGCACCGCGACCTTATGAAGCGCCTGAAAGAGATAGGTTTCTACTATGTGCTGGTAGGACTTGAAGCGGCGGACGACAAGCATCTGTACCGCTATAATAAAAAGTCCGACCTTTACGCCAATTCTGCGGCGGTGGAGATACTCAACGATCTGGGTATAAACGCTATGGGTATGTTCATAGTTGATCTGGATTTCAAGGCACGGGATTTCAGGGATATCTCAAAATGGGTGAGAAAGCACAAACTCAAACACGCGGCTGTATCCATATTCACCCCCGAGATGAACAGCGAACTGTTTGAAGAATACCGAAGCCGCCTTATCACCCGTGACCCCTCCCACTGGGACTATCTCCATGTTGTGGCAAAGCCTGCCCACATGAGTGTAAAGCGGTATTATATGCATTATCATATCCTCATCGGCAGACTGTTCCTGCGGGCATGGCGGCAGGGGATATATGATTTTATCGACTATAAATTCTTTATAGGTTCGATAGTTAAAAATATGTTCAGGTTCGGAGGATAGCATGGGAGAAGTATATAAGAATCCAGTTAAAAAAATGATACCAAGCAAGCTGGAAACAGGATTTCAGCAGTTTTTATACAAGCACGTGGGTCCCCATATACCAAAGGGCATGACACCTAATCAGATGACCACGGTCAGTGCGCTGGGGGGAGTTTTCGCCATAGTTATGACACTTCTTACCAACCTGTCGTCATGGTTCTGGCTTGGTACAATAGCAGGTCTGGCGGTGCATCTTGTGGCAGATGACCTTGACGGCTATATAGCAAGGTCGAGGGGGCTGTCCTCAAAAGCGGGTGCGTATTACGACCTTATGGTGGATATACTTTTCTCAACATTTCTGATAATATCTATAGGTATGACTCCTGCGGCACATCTTCTGCCAATGGCGCTGGCGGCACCCCTTTACGGCATCATGAATGTAACCATGATGAACTATATCATCTATTTCAACGAATTCCAGTTTCCGCGCTTAGGCCCTATCGAAGCCCATATCAGCTATACCGTGATAGCGATATGCGCCATGATATTCAAGGAAAATGAGGTATTCACTGTTTTTGGTCACGGTGTGACAGTAGTGGATATCATAGCAGTCATCGCCATGATACCCATGTACTATGAAATGATACGCATGATAATAGCCCTGTTCAAACGGCTGGAGGCCAGTCAGAGATGAGATATATCTACATCGTGCTGATAAAGGCGCATACAGGTCTTGGGAGCGTTGCGCGAAAATTTACACGCTATCCCTACACTCATATAGCAGTCTGCCTTGATAAGTCACTGACGGACTATATCAGCTTTTCCAGAAGATACCATTACTATCCCTTTGAAGCGGGCTTCACCCACGAATACCGCGATTATTACGCATTCGGTGAACACAGGGATTACGGCGTGAAAGTCTTTCGCCTGCCTGTGGAAGAAGATGCCTATGCTGATATCCTTACCTTTATAAAAGACCGTGAAAACGGAGGATATCTCTTCAATGTGTACTCAATGGCGACTATGCCGCTGATAGGTGGTTTCAGGATAGCAGGTGCTGAAAACTGCATGAGTTTTACGTCGCAGATGATAGAGAAAAGCAGGGCTGTAAAACTCGCCAAGCCATACTGGAGGTATTCTATCAGGGATATAGATGAACTGCTAATTAAATTTCAATATTTTACAGGCAGGATAAGAAAACGTCCATGCGATTTTCACCCTGAATATATGCAGAAGTTCTGCATAAAGCGATATCTGAAGGGTATGGTCAGGCTTATGATCCCGCTGACGAAACGGCTTATAACCGGGCAAAAATGAACGTTGGTCATATTGTAAGGGCGAATAAGAGAAAAAATAATATACATGATCAAGCGCATATTTTTTGATAATATGCGCTTTTACTGTATAAGAAATATGAATATTATACTAAAACAAGTTGAAATCTTATATTTTTATTGACATCACTGCTGAAATATGCTAAAATAAAACTAAGAATGTGATAAATAGATGAAAGGCGTTGTGAAGTATAATGAAGCTGATCTATGACGTAGATGCTAAGCCGAAAACAGGGCAGATAATCGTTTTTGCCCTTCAGCAGATGCTGGCGATACTGGCAGCAACGATCGCTGTACCAGTTATAATCGGCAACGGACTTACCCCTGCCGCCGCGATGTTTGGTGCAGGTGTGGGAACACTGGTGTATGTGGCGTTCACCAAGAAGAAAAGCCCTGTATTTCTGGGATCTTCCTTTGCTTTTATAGGTTCGATGTCCGCCGCATTTGCAGGTGCCGCGACGATGCAGCTGGGTATGCTGGGCATAATCATAGGTGCGATAGCTGCAGGACTTGTATATGTGGTTATAGCCGCGCTTATAGGCATTGTCGGTGTTGACTGGCTTGGCAAGCTGATGCCGCCTGTGGTCATAGGTCCTACTGTAGCGATAATCGGTCTTTCTCTTGCTGGGAATGCCATAGGCGATCTGCAGAAAAGTGATGTTACCGATGTGGCAGGTGCTAAGTATGTTTCTATGATATGCGGTCTTATCACTCTTGCGGTGACTATGCTGTGCTCCACCTACGGCAAAAAGATGCTTCGTCTTGTGCCATTTGTTATGGGCATACTTGCCGGCTATGGGGCGGCGGTGATATTCACAGTGATAGGTGATGCCGCAGATATCGAAGCACTTAAAATAATTGATCTTTCGGTATTTTCAAAGGTCATGTTTCCTGATGGTAACGTTTCCGCGGAAAGCTTTTTCAAGCTCCCCGACCTTGTTTTCCTTGAGGGCTTCAAGGGCTTCGGTGAACTTACAGGCAGCTATCTGGTAACAGTTCTTGTGGCTTATGTCCCTGTGGCACTGGTAGTATTTGCTGAACACGTTGCCGACCATAAAAACCTGTCTTCCGTTATCGGCAGAGATCTTCTTAAAGAACCCGGACTTTCAAGGACACTTCTTGGTGACGGTATAGGATCCATGGCAGGCGCATTTTTCGGCGGCTGTCCCAATACCACCTACGGCGAAAGCGTGGGCTG
This sequence comes from Ruminococcus albus 7 = DSM 20455, assembly GCF_000179635.2. NCBI lineage: Bacteria > Bacillati > Bacillota > Clostridia > Eubacteriales > Oscillospiraceae > Hominimerdicola > Hominimerdicola alba. The sequence goes on from NC_014833.1 coordinate 1,350,128, forward strand.
TGTTGCCATAACGGGCAACGCTTCGACAGTGACTATAATAGCGGCTGCAATTGGCTGTATACTGTTTTCGTTTGTAACGCCCTTTGTGGCTTTTGTAGATTCAATACCCTCATGCGTAATGGGTGGTGTTTGCGTGGCACTTTACGGTTTTATCGCTGTTTCGGGTCTTAAAATGCTCAAAGAAGTCGATCTTGATGAGAATCGCAATCTGTTTACAGCTTCAGTTATATTTATTGCAGGCATCGGCGGACTAAGCATAAGCTTCGGCAAGGTAACGCTGACAGAGATAGCTGCCGCACTGATACTCGGCATACTGACTAATGTGATGTTGTCCAAAAAAACAGACAACAACAAAGACGAATGACGAAAAACCGAGAGTAATTTAAAACAATGATACTATAAATAAAGCGAGGTTTTCAAAATGGGAAAAGTAACAGTTATCGACCATCCGCTTATCAAGCACAAGATATCTTTGCTGCGTGATGAAAACACGGGTACAAGGGATTTCAGAATACTCGTCGAGGAGATAGCCATGCTTATGGGCTATGAGGCTCTCCGCGACCTGCCCACCGAGCTGGTGAGCGTAAAAACGCCTATAACTACGGCTGATGTGCCTATGCTTTCAGGCAAGAAGCTGGCAGTTGTGCCGATACTCCGTGCAGGTCTCGGCATGGTGAATGGCATACTTGCACTGGTGCCATCCGCAAAGGTAGGCCATATAGGTCTTTACAGGGACGAAGTTACCCATGAGCCCCATGAGTACTTCTGCAAGCTCCCTGAAAATATTGACGAGAGACTTGTTATACTTCCCGACCCAATGCTGGCTACGGGTGGTTCGGCTATTACTGCTGTTGATTTCATCAAGCAGCGCGGCTGCACCAATATAAAGTTCATGTGCATAATAGCAGCTCCCGAGGGTCTGGAGGCGCTGAAAAAGGCTCACCCCGATATCGACATTTATGTTGGAAGCCTTGATGAAAAACTCAATGAGAACGCATATATCGTACCGGGTCTTGGTGATGCGGGTGACAGGATCTTCGGAACGAAGTAAACACTGAAAGGAGAGAACGCTGATGCAGATAACCAATATGCCTGAATTCCATAAGCATATAAAAAGAGTTATAATCTCCGAGGAGGAGCTGAGGGATGCTGTTCAGAAGACAGGCGAGATAATCAGTATGGAGTATAAAGACAAGCCTCTGCTGCTTGTAAGTATACTCAAAGGTGCCTATGTGTTCCTTGCAGACCTAAGCCGCGCCATAACCATACCGCATGAGATAGGTTTTATGGCGGCGAAAAGCTATTTTGAAAGCACTGAAAGCTCGGGCACTGTGGATATAACCCTAGATCTCAAGCAGGATATCAGCAAGTATCACGTTGTGATAGTTGAAGATATAATCGACACCGGAAGGACTCTCAGCAAGGTAAAGGAGTACCTTGAAAGCAAGGGACCTTTATCCCTTAAAATAATCACTATGCTTGATAAGCCCGAAAGAAGACTGGTAAAACTGCAGTCGGATTATTCACTGTTTACTATACCCGATTATTTCGTTATAGGTTATGGTCTTGATTACGGCGAGTATTACCGCAATCTGCCGTGTATAGCTGAATTTGAGGAGGGCGAATGATATGGGGAGCAAAACAAAGAAGAAGAGGAACCATATCACGCACCCATCTGAACGAATGGGCAGCAAGGAAGTACAGACCGTGACCGAAACAGGTGCGCTTGGAAAATTCTTCAAGCTGAATGCACGCGGCACAGATGTCCGCACAGAGGTAATGGCAGGTCTAACCACATTTATGACTATGGCATATATCCTTGCGGTGAACCCCAGTGTGCTTTCAGCGGCGGGCATGGACAGCACTGCTGTATTGCTGGCTACCTGTCTTGCATCCTTTATCGGAACTATGTGCATGGGACTTTTGGCGAATCTGCCTTTTGCCTTGTCGGCAGGCATGGGACTGAATGCATTCATGGCATACACTGTATGCGGCTCTATGGGATATTCCTGGCAGGTGGCACTGCTGGCTGTATTCATCGAGGGTGTGATATTTATAGTCCTCTCCGCTACCAAGGTAAGAGAAGCTATATTTGACTGTATACCGTTATCACTGAAAAAAGCGGTATCTGTAGGTATAGGTCTGTTCATAGCCTTTATAGGACTTCAGAACTCAAAGCTGGTAGTTGGCGGCGCGACACTGGTGGAGATGGTGGATTTCAGACAGGAATTCACAACACGGGGGATATGCGCACTGCTGACAGTCATAGGTACTGCCGCCATGGCGATACTCTATATCAAAAAGGTGCCCGGTTCCATACTTATAGGTATATTCGGAACGTGGATACTTGGTATGATATGCCAGGGCATCGGGCTTTACGTGCCTGATAATGAGAACTGGTTCTCATTGTTTCCAAGCTTTACTATGACAGATTTTTCGGCATTGGGCAAGACCTTCGGACAGTGCTTTAATGTTGATATGAACAGTGTGGGTATATTCAATTTCATAGTGGTAGTATTCTCATTCCTGTTCGTTGACCTGTTCGATACACTGGGTACTCTCATTGGTGTGGCTTCAAAGGCTGATATGCTTGACAAGGACGGCAAGCTGCAGGCGATACGTCCAGCACTTATGGCTGATGCTGTTGCAACTACTGGCGGTGCTGTACTGGGTACTTCCACCACAACTACTTTTGTTGAATCCGCAGCAGGTGTTGGTGCAGGCGGAAGAACGGGACTTACAGCGGTGACTACTGCAGTACTGTTTCTGGCATCCATGCTGTTTGCGCCTGTATTCATAGCGATACCATCCTTTGCCACCGCACCGGCGCTCATCGTTGTAGGTTTCCTGATGTTCAGCTCGATAACCGATATCAGGTTCGATGCGGATAACTACACTGAGGCTCTGCCTGCTTATTTCTGCATACTGGCTATGCCATTGTTCTACAGTATAGCTGAGGGTATCGCTGTTGGTGTTATGTCTTACGTGGTAATAAATCTCTTCTGCGGAAAGGCTAAGAAAATAAATCCGATAATGTATGTGTTGTCGGTACTGTTCGTGCTGAAATATATCTTCCTGTAATATGGATATTTATGAAAGGGCAGGGATGATGAGATATGGAAAAGAAAAGGATATTTGGTGTGGTATTCGCAGTTATACTGATGGTGGTGCTGTTCGTTGAGGGCAGTATACTCAGGGAACTTGTCAACTGCGGTTACGGACTTGCTGAGCTTCCGAAGACCACTATGGTATTTCTGAAGATGAACAAGGGTTTTACGGTAAGTAATCATTCAGAGGACGGTAAGATAGAATTCATCGGCAGCAGCAAGGATAATTACGGCGATTATTTCAGCAAGAAAGGCTATCATCTTGTATACGATATGGACGGCGTAAAATATTACGGCAAAGGCGAGGACAGCGATTTCGGCATAGCTGTCAAAGAGAAGAACAGCTGGTTCGCGGTATATAAGATATCGGAAGATCATCCTATAGAGGATATCGGCTGAACTATAGTTAACAAGGCGGAATTTCGCCTGACATAAGGAGTGTTTGAAATGGAAACATATACATTGAAGGTGGCAGGTCTTACAAGAGAACTGCCTATATGCGCTGCAAGCGAGAAACTGGACATAGCTGCATTCATCATGTTCTCTGATGTGGAGATGACTGTTGAGGCTGCTGCGGAGCTGCTGAAAAAAGCTCCCGATTTTGATGTTATCATCACAGCCGAATCAAAAGGCATACCGCTGGCTTATGAGGCAGCAAGACAGTCTGGAAAGAATTATGTGGTAGCAAGAAAATCAGTAAAGCTGTACATGACAGATCCTATATCGGTACAGGTGAAGTCCATAACCACAGCGGCTGTGCAGACACTTTATCTTTCACAGGAAGATGTGGCAAGGCTGAAGGGCAAGCGCGTGCTTATACTTGATGATGTTATAAGCACAGGAGAATCTCTCACTGCAGTGGAAGAACTTGTCAGGGAAGCAGGCGGAAACATAGTTGGTGCAGGTGCTGTGCTGGCTGAGGGCGATGCTGCTGACAGGACAGATATCTTTTTCCTTGAAAAGCTCCCGCTGTTCTTCAAATAATGTATTCACAGGCGCTTCCCGACAGGGGAGCGCCTTTTGTGTATAAGCCGTTAGTGTATTTATGTCAAGGCTTTACATTTGTGCGGAAATCTGATATAATATCACAGTGAAAGTGTGGTGACGGTATATGAAACGCATATTATTCTTTGCGGCGGTACTTCTGGCACTGTCGGTGTACAGCTCGGTAAAGCTTGCAAACTATTTCGGTACGGGCGGTGACCGTCCGGGATACTGTGGGTATATGATCTATCTGCCGTTTCTGAGTATACCGCTTTATCTCGGTGCGTCGTTTATACGTCATTTAGGCAGGCTCACTCTGAAAAAACTTGATAATATGGAGGGGCATGATTTTGAATATGCCTGTGCGGGTATACTCAAAGCCAACGGTTTTCGTGATATAGAAGTGACCAAGGGCTCGGGGGATTTCGGAGTTGATATAATCGCGGTGAAGAAGCGTAAAAAATATGCAGTGCAGTGCAAGCGCTACGATAAAAAGCTTGGGAATCCAGCGGTGCAGGAGGTCATAGGTGGACTGGCTTACTACGGCTGTGAGGCAGGTGCCGTTATGACCAACAGCTATTTTACCGAGTCAGCCCGAAAGCTTGCAGAGGTAAACGGCATTGAACTGTGGGACAGGGATACGCTGGCTGATATGCTGAAAAAGCAGGGTAATGCAAAATACATCCTTGAAACAGTTCCTGCGGATATGGAGGATATACCGCCAGAGAGCGTATGTGCCCTTACGGTGGAGAGATTTTTTGAAGATCATGGGATAACGGTGCAGACGGTAAATACCGAGTATCTTGAAGACAGCTGTGAGCTGCTTATGGAGATAGTGCCTGAAACAGGAGTAAGGATAAGTGATATACGTGACCTTGCTCCCGAACTGGCTATCCACGGGGGATGGGAATATGTTACCTGTGTTTTCCCCTCCCACACCGCAGGTACTGTAGGGCTTGAGATACCCCTTGAAATGGATGATATTGATAAAGAATAAAAGGCACTTTATGTCAAAATCTGACTAAAGTGCCTTGCTTTGTATTAAATGGTTAGAACGGTATCTACCCTATATCCCAAAAATAATCGGGTGAAGTAGTATACTGCACGTTTTTGGGATATCCTTCTGTACTGTATCCCTTAGGTATCAATTCGATTTGTGAATTAAAATGATCGGTATTATCCGATCGGTAATTTGCATTAAACCGAAGTACATTTTTTGACATATATTCTATATAATAATCGTAATCAAAATCACTTCCGTTATATGAAGCATTTTTGTTTGCATGAAGATCACGCCCCGCAATTATCTCTTCACGAAGCTGTTGCAAAGATACAGGATCTCCGTTATCGTCAGTGAAATATAGCCGATATGTGGGGTCAAGCATTATTCTTGAACCCGACGGCAGCAAGCAGTCCACAACAACATGGCAATCCTGAAAGGGTTCTTCGTATGGCTTGCAGGTGATATGTCTTGCTTTTATTCCGTTCATGCGAAGCAGCTCGGCTAATATAAGCGATAAGCCCCTGCAATTTGTTTTGTGTTCGTGCTTTTCACAGCTTTTTATAACACCTTCAAGACTGGTACCGCCCGTTACAGCATGGCTATAGTGTCTGAAATTATCGCAGACAAAGTCCAGCATTGAAAATACGATAGCATCTCCATTTTCAGGATCTGTTTTGCAGTAATCTGAGTAATTATATTTTTGCAGTATCTTTGGTGCAGAACGACCAAGCACGAATTCAGGGGGATGTTTTCTGCTGACATTATCCTCTTTATACTCGCTGTATCTTCTGAGTAAATCTATCCGTTCCTCATAGGGAACGGCTCTTATAGTTTTCCCTGATCTGTACCTATAAAAGATCCTGACACATCCCAGAGTTATCCAAAAACCAACGACACCGGCAATTATTATTCGCAAAACCAATTCCATAATTATTTCCAGTTCCTTATTTGCTTAAATTCTGTATTCGTAATTATCTTATAACTTCCAAAAAATATTCAGTCAGAGGCAAAGTTGCCCCCGAATGAAGCCCCTCGGGTATAACGGTGATATTATCAGCACCGTAATAATTAGTTTCCAGCGAGTGAGTATCTATCAGTTCATCGCTGCCGCCTATGATACAGTGGATTATGCTGCGGTCAGCTTTGGCAAGTTCACCGAAAAGCCTCACCATAGGCGCGATGTCGCCTTCGTACCCCAGAAGAGGAAGATGATAGAAAGGCATAAGACAAGGGTTCACCAGCACTGCGGGTATGCCTGTTTCGGCGGACAGGACCGCCGCGAAAAATCCGCCGTAGCTTGTGCCGACGATGTACTGCGGAGTATATTCGGTTATGATCCCTCGAAGTTTTTCAGCTACCTCGTCCGGAGCGACAGCATCATAATCAAATGGCGGTGAAACAACATCGTGTCCAATGGCTGTCAGCGCCCCGAAGGCTGCGTTCTCAGCACTGCCCCTGAATCCGTGTATATTAAGAATCTTCATAAGTGTACCTCTTTTTTATGTATAAAAACGAAAAAAGCAGCCAAAAGCTGCTTCTTCGCCAAATCACCTAAACCTTCATAATTCGTAAGAAAATTAATTTCTCACAAGCATTATTATACTACACGCAAGTGGTTTTGTCAATAGGAGAATAACTATTTTTTTAAAAACGGACAAAAATGAACGCAATTCGTTAAATTGCATGATTATACACACTAAGTTAATTGCAAGTTACCATGTGCTTGACATTTTTTCGATATGGTGTTATACTTTATTACATAAAAGCAATAAAACATGAAAGGATGTTTTTTTATGAAGATCGGAATAGTCGGGCTGGGACTTATAGGTGGTTCTCTTGCCAAAGCAATAAAGAAAAATACTGATCACAGCTGTTTTGCTTACGATATAGACCGCGCAGCCATAGCAGGGGCTGTTGCGCAGGAGGCAATAGATGGTGAACTAACACCGGAAACACTGCATACCTGTGATGTTGTCATGGTGTGTCTGCACCCTGCACAGACTATTAAATTTATCCTTGATAATAAGGATAAATTCAAAAAAGGCGGCATTGTTATAGATTCATGCGGTGTCAAGGCTGCCATAGTTGAAGCGGTCGAAGCTCCGCTGAAGGAGGAGGGCGTGGTATTTATAGGCTGTCATCCCATGGCAGGACGTGAGTTTTCTGGCTTTGCTTACTCGGTCGATAATCTGTTTGAAAGGGCAAGCTTTATAATGACACCATCTGATGATGTATCTGCAAAGACAGTAAGGGAGATATCACAGCTTGCTTATGAGATAGGTTTTGCAAAGGTAGTTACTTCTACCTGTGAGGAGCACGACAGGATCATAGCATTTACTTCTCAGCTTGCCCATGTTGTATCGAGTGCGTATGTCAAAAGTCCGAGCCTTCTTAAACAGGCAGGCTTTTCGGCAGGTTCCTTCAAGGATCTTACCCGTGTGGCAAAGCTTAACGAGAATATGTGGACGGAGCTTTTTATGATGAACAGACAGCCCCTTGTGGATGAGCTGGATTGTATAATAGCACGTCTGACAGAGTACCGTGATGCTATAAGGGACGGGGATGCAGATGATCTACGTGAACTGCTGAAGGCAGGCAGCGAGCTGAAGGATCTTTCAAATAATCAGCAGTGATAATTTCAGGGACAGCAAGGACTGTCCCTGTTTTTTTATGCGTGTATGCATCTTTTGCAGAGGTATGGCAAAACTATATGCAGAAGTTATATTATTAATATATTTGCATAGATGAGGGCTGATTAACTATTTCTCAAATTATTAGCAAGAATAATAGACTTAAAATGCCAAAATGAGGAAAGAGCAAATATGCGTAAGCAAGGTAAAAAGTCGTATTGTTAATGCAAAAAGTCGTTTAAAATATTAGACCAAAAAAGTACACTTTATTATGCTAAATCGCATATCTAGGTCGTTAAAAAATTAACATTCACAGCCGATTTGTCCATATTATAGGACACAAAAATCCATTGACCATGTATGTGAAGGCATGACCCATGCATAAAACCTGCTTAAAATCAAGGATTTTTGGGCATTTTGAAACATATGAAGAAATTGTTAAGGTTACGTAATATTTCTGCTGTGACCTTGACATAGGGTGTCAAATGTGATATCCTTTAATCAATAGATGATCTATATATTGTGTCAGGGTCCCGCAGGGGCGGGGCAGATCGTCCGAACAAAACCGCGGCATGAATGATAGGGCAGCTTTCGTCTGAAGCGGGAGCTTTTTGTTGTTGTGCTGCATAGTTAGGGAGAGATGTACAATGGAAAGAAATTGGTTCGATGAGGAGTGGAAAGGTTTCAAACCCGGCAGATGGTCAAGCACCTCTGTCAATCTCAGAGACTTTATCCAGAAGAATTTCACACCTTATGACGGTGACGAAAGCTTTCTCGCAGGTCCTACCGAGGCTACTAATAAGCTTTGGGAACAGGTGACAGAGCTTTCAAGACAGGAAAGAGAAGCAGGCGGTGTGCTTGATATGGATACAAAGATAGTATCCACTATTACCAGCCATGAAGCAGGCTATCTTAATAAGGATCTTGAAAAGATCGTAGGCTTCCAGACAGACAAGCCTTTCAAGCGTTCACTCCAGCCTTTTGGCGGACTGAGAATGGCTCAGGCAGCTTGCAAGCAGTACGGCTATGAGGTGGATCCCGAGATAGTAAAGATATTCACTGAATACAGAAAGACCCATAACCAGGGCGTATTCGATGCTTATACTCCCGAGATGAAGCTGGCAAGACACGCAGCTATACTGACAGGTCTTCCCGATGCTTACGGCAGAGGACGTATCATCGGTGACTACAGACGTGTAGCACTGTACGGTGTTGACTACCTTATAATGGATAAGAAGGATCAGCTGGATAATTCTCTTGTCAGAATGACTTCAAAGAACATCAGACTGCGTGAGGAACTGGCAGAACAGATCAGAGCACTGGGCGAACTGAAAAAGCTGGGTGAGATATACGGCTGTGATATCTCCAGACCTGCAAAGAATGCTCAGGAAGCTATCCAGTGGCTGTACTTCGGCTACCTTGCAGCTGTCAAGGAGCAGAACGGTGCAGCAATGTCACTGGGCAGAACTTCAACATTCATTGACATCTATATCCAGAGAGATATTGAAAGCGGTGTGCTGACTGAGGAAGAAGCTCAGGAACTGGTAGACCACTTCATTATGAAGCTCAGACTGGTCAAGTTCGCAAGAACACCTGAGTACAACTCACTCTTCTCAGGAGACCCCACATGGGTAACAGAGTCTATCGGCGGTGTTTCTATTGACGGTGTGCCTATGGTCACAAAGACCTCATTCAGATACCTCAATACCCTGAATAACCTGGGTCCTGCACCTGAGCCTAATATGACAGTACTGTGGAGCGTTAAGCTTCCCGAAAACTTCAAGAAGTTCTGTGCAAGAATGTCCATAAGAACTTCTGCTATACAGTACGAGAACGATGATCTGATGAGAGCTACCCATGGCGATGATTACGCTGTTGCTTGCTGCGTATCCTCAATGGTAGTAGGTAAGGAGATGCAGTTCTTCGGCGCGAGAGCAAACCTCGCAAAGTGCCTGCTGTATGCTATAAACGGCGGTGTTGACGAGCGTCTCGGTGTTCAGGTAGGTCCTAAGTACCGTCCTGTTGACAGTGAATATCTGGACTTCGATGATGTAATGGAAAAATATGATGATATGATGGAATGGCTGGCAGGTCTGTATGTAAATACCCTGAACGTTATCCACTTCATGCACGATAAGTACAGCTATGAAAGGATACAGATGGCTCTCCATGACAGAGATGTAAAGAGATACTTCGCAACAGGTATCGCAGGTCTTTCTGTAGTGGCTGACTCACTCTCTGCTATAAAGTACGCTAAGGTAAAGCCTGTCCGCAAGGATATCGAGATCAGGGACAAGGCAGGAAACGTTGTAGATGTAGCAAGAAACGTTGTTGTTGACTACATCGTTGAAGGCGATTTCCCCAAGTATGGCAATAACGATGACAGAGTTGACAAGCTGGCTGTTGATATCGTTAAGAGATTCATGAACAAGATAAGAAAGCACCACACCTACCGTGACGGTGTGCCCACCATGTCCATACTGACTATCACATCTAACGTGGTATACGGCAAGAAGACAGGTTCCACTTCCGACGGCAGAAAGATAGGCGTGCCTCTCGCACCGGGTGCTAACCCCATGCACGGCAGAGATACTCACGGTGCTGCTTCTTCACTGGCATCTGTTGCTAAGCTGCCTTTCAGACACGCACAGGATGGTATCTCCAATACATTCTCCATCATCCCCGGCGCACTTGGCAAGGACGATGAGATGTTCGTAGGCGATATTGATATCGCAAGCATTGCGGAGGATCTTAATAATGGCAATTAAAGCTTCACTTGATGAAGACGGCAAGGTCAACGAACTTGTCGAAATGATAGACAGGCTGATGGCAGGCGGCGAGGGTCATATAAATATTGATGCCGAAGCTCTGCTTAAAGCCAAGCATGAGGGTCAGGACGCTCCTGAAATGACCGTTCAGACCTTCAGATCAAATGACTGCGGAACGGGAGCGTGCTGTCAGCCAAATGAAAAAGCGCCCGATGAGGACGACGAGGAACTGTGATAGAAAGGAAGGATAAATATGGCAAATTTTGAACCTACCGATGCACAGGTGGATAACCTTATAGGTCTGCTTGACGGATATGCAGAAAAAGGCGGTCATCACCTGAACGTTAACGTGCTCAACCGCGAGACACTTCTGGACGCACAGGCACACCCCGAAAAATACCCTCAGCTGACAATAAGGGTATCGGGATATGCAGTTAACTTCGTTAAGCTGACAAAGGAACAGCAGGACGATGTTATCTCCAGAACTTTCCACGAGAGTTTGTAATTAGTATCAAAACCGACCGGCAGCTATGTCGGTCGGTTTTATTATTGACTTTTTTTGGGGGGTATGATAAAATATAATCGTCAGTAAAACATATATATAAATTAAAGGAGATAATCAAAATGCAAATGAGCAGAGAACAATTTGAACAGCTGACAGGCGAAAGACTTCCGCGTGATCAGGAACTGGTCACCCGCGGTGATATGGTACCGCAGAACGGTCAGCCTATGGGCATGAATGTTCCGCAGGGTCAGCCTGTGCAGTTGGGACAGAACACCCTCCTACCCGAACACGTTCCCGATAAGCAGTTCAGCCTGAAAAGCTTTATGCCTCTGTTTATTGGTATAATCGGACTTCTGACAATAGGCAGATCATCAGGCGGTATGGCAGCTATGTGCCTTGGCTTCGGCACTATGGGTACCGGCATACTCTGCCGCAGAGAAATGGATGCTTATAAGCCTGAACGCAGGGCAAAAGCTCTGATGACAGCTATCGGAGGAGGTATAATAGGTCTTGCCGGACTTGTATCGCTGTTAGTACCCTCGCTGTCACTCCACGCGGCTGCATATTCACTGACACTCAGCGGACTTATGCTGGTTGCTGCACCGCCGATAGTCAGACGTTTGAAGCTGCGCCGCTGTACCGTAAAGACAAGGGCAGTATGTATAGGCAACCGTAAGAAGAGAAGCTCGGGCAAGCATCATAATATGGTATACGCGCCTATATGGCAGTATATAGCAGGCGGAAGAGCCCATGTTGCTTATGATGAAGTATATACCAGCCCAAAGCAGTTCAATGAAGGCGAAGGTACGGATATAATGGTAAACCCAAATGATCCCAAGGATATCTACCGCGGCAGTGATCCCACGGCATGGATACTCATGGTGTTCGGTGCACTGATGCTGGGCGGCGGTGTGATAAGCGTATTAAGACTTCTGGGCATAATTTAAGGAGATGTTTTGATGACGGGACGTATCCATTCGGTGGAAAGTTTCAGCTCGGTAGATGGACCGGGCAATCGCTTCGTTATATTTTTTCAGGGCTGTCCCATGAGGTGCCTTTACTGTCATAATCCCGATACATGGCAGACAGACGGCGGCAGGGAAGTCACAGCAGAGAAACTGCTGGGAGAGTATGACTCAGTAAAAGAATTCCTCAAGGGCGGCGGCATTACCTGTACGGGCGGTGAACCGTGTCTGCAGATCGGATTTCTGACAGAGCTGTTTGAAAAAGCAAAGTCAAGAGGTATAAACACCTGCCTTGATACAAGTGGTATAACCTTTAAAAAGTCTGATACTTCAGCATTTGACAGATTGATAAAGTCTACCGACCTTGTAATGCTGGATATAAAGCACATCGACCCTGTTGTGCATAAAAAGATCACAGGACATGATAACGGCGGTATACTTGCCTTTGCGGAGTACCTCAGTGAAAAAGGGATACCCGTGTGGATAAGGCACGTAGTTGTCCCCGGGCTTACCGATGATGAGGACAGTCTTAACAGACTGGGACATTTCCTTGCACATATAAAAACGCTGAAAGCTCTGGATGTTTTGCCATATCATACACTTGGCAGGCATAAGTATGAGGAGCTGGGTATTGATTATCCTCTGGGGGACACCCCTCCAATGACAAAGGATGGCGCGAAGCGTGCAAGGGATATCATCATGCGCGGGCTCAAAGATGAACTTCGCATAAAACGTCAGTAAATAATTGTGATATCAGCTGAGTTATCCTCGGAGGGCTTTACTTTTGCTTTGTTATATGGTATAATACCTTTATGTAATCAATTCCGAAACGGAGGATAATAATGCATTTGAGAGCAAAAAGGTTCGCTGTGCTTATGTGTGCTGCTGTTATGGCAGTATGTACAGGCTGCGCGAGCATGGGCGTAAGAGATACTGAGGGTCTGGATAATGGCAAGGAACTCGCTGCTGGCAGGGAGAAAATGCTATCCCAATCAAAGAAGAAAGCTGATGAGGAAACTACCCCTGACGAGGAGCAGACTGACAAGCAGCCAATACCCGAGGGTCAGCCGTCAAATGTTGTCTCCCTGCTTTGCGCAGGTGATAATCTGGTGCATGATAATATCTATAATGAAGCATGGCACAAGGGCGGTGACACACATTACGATTTTACTGATGCATACCGTAATGTGGAGCGTTATCTTGACGGTACGGATATCGCCATACTGAATCAGGAAACACTGGTGACCGATGATTACGGTCCACAGAGCTTCCCGATGTTTGCCACACCTACAGCTAACGGTGATCATATGGTGGATATCGGTTTCAATGTAATATCCATGAGCAATAACCATGTATTGGATATGGGCGGTGACGGACTTATCAGCAGTCTTGATTACTGGGACAGCAAGGATGTAGTCCATTACGGTGCTTATCGTGACGAGGCAGACAGCGAGAATATCCGCATTAAGGAAGTAAACGGTATAACTTTTGCTTTCCTTGGATATATGGAGCATACCAACGGTTATTATATTGAAGACGGCGAGCCGGGCAAGGTGATATACCTTGAAAATGAGGATATAGTTGAACGTCAGGTAAGGGCGGCTAACGAGCTTGCTGATGTTGTTGTAGTAAGCTGTCATTTCGGCACCGAGATAGAAAATGAGCTGAATTCAGTTCAGGAAACAATGGCGCCCAGACTGGTAGAATGGGGAGCAGACCTCATTATCGGAACACAGGCGCATACCATAAACACCTGCAATTATATCGATAAGCCCGACGGTGGAAAGGCTTTCTGTTACTACGGACTTGGTAATTTCATATCGACTATGTATGATCTGCGTGCACCTGTAGGTATCATAGGTAAACTGAATGTCGTGAAGGATCCCGAAACAGGCACTATCAGCTTTGAAAACGTAAAGGCTATACCTATAATATCCCACTTTGAAGCTGAAAGCTATGACGGTGACTGGTATAACTGTGCTGAGTATCCCTATAAGGATTACACCGACGATATGTTTGAGAAAAACTATATCGAAGGCTTTAACAGGCAGTGTGTAGAGGATTGTCTGAGCTATATCCCCGATGAATTCCTCAGTATAGAGTAAGTTCAAGGCTGTGTGACGTAAGATCATGCAGCCTTATTTCTATGATGAATAAATACAGCAATTATTATTAATAAAAAGCTTTCTGTCTGCTGACTTTCAAGGAATAATATACATATCAAATCAATTCACTGAAAGTTAAGCCGGATAATCAATAAAAGAATAAGAATATTACACATCGCAGTTTTTTTCTATTGCTTTTTTAGGCAGAATGTATTAAAATATATTACAAGAGAAGTAGCACAGAAAACAACTGATGCTTTCATTTATTTATATTATTCAGACTTATCAGGGAGGTATTCGCCAATGAAATTTGCTGACGGATTCTGGCTCAATCAGAGAGGTTATGAGGTCAACTACATGGTACAGGCGTACGATGTGGTTGAAATAGAGAACGGATTCATGGTAGTGGCAACACCGTTTTCGGGCAAGGAGAGATACAAGCTGCTGGGCAGTGCAAATCTTGAGATAACTTACACTTCTGAATTTGAAAATGTTATAAGGGTGAATATGACTCACCACAAGGGATACAAGGATAACGGACCCCATTTTGTACTTAACAAGGGCAGTTTCAAACCTGTTGTTAATATAACCGAACATGAGGCAGTGCTTGTATCCGGAGATACTAAGGTAGTAGTATCGAGAGATGACTGGAATGTTTCATATTTTTATAAGGATAAGAAACTCACAAGCGGCGGCTGGAGAAGCACAGGTGTTATCAAGGAGAGCGCATTCAAGCAGCAGGCGAGAATGGCTGTTCAGGCTGATGACACTTTCTGGAGCTATCCCGCTGACCCTCACAAGACTTATATCAGAGAACAGCTTGATACCTCCGTGGGCGAGTACTTCTACGGTTTCGGTGAGAAGTTCACCACTTTCACCAAAAACGGTCAGAATGTTGAGATATGGAACGCCGACGGCGGCACCTGTTCCGACCAAAGCTACAAGAGCGTGCCTTTCTATGTATCCTCCCGCGGCTACGGCATATTCGTAAATTCTACCGATAAGGTCAGCTTTGAGGTCTGCTCGGATACAGTATCAAAGGTAAGTTTCACCCTGCCGGGCGAGAATATGGAGTATTTCGTATTCGGCGGCGAGAACCTCACCGAGGTAATGAAAGGTTATACCGACCTTACAGGCAAGCCCTCACTTCCTCCTGCATTTTCCTTCGGTCTGTGGCTGACATCCTCCTTCACCACAAGCTATGATGAAGCTACCATTACAGGCTTCATAGACGGCATGGCTGAAAGGGATATACCTCTCCAGGTCTTCCACTTTGACTGCTTCTGGATGAAAGGTCTGGAATGGTGCAATTTCGAGTGGGATACCGAACAGTTCCCCGACCCCGAAGGTCTTCTGAAAAGACTTCACGAGACCAAGGGCTTGAAGACCTGCGTATGGATAAATCCCTATGTTGGTCAGCGTTCACGCCTTTTCGATGAGGGCATGGAACATGGCTACTTTATCAAGAATACCGACGGTTCGGTGTTCCAGTGTGATGAATGGCAGCCGGGTATGGCGATAGTTGACTTCACCAATCCCGATGCCTGCAAGTGGTACGCAGGATATCTCCGCAAGCTGTGCGAAATGGGCGTTGACACATTCAAGACCGATTTCGGCGAAAGGATACCCACCCGCGATGTGGTCTACCATAACGGTGCCGACCCTATCAAGATGCACAACTTCTATACATACCTTTATAATGAGTGCGTATTCAATGTGCTGAAAGAGTACTACGGCGAAAACAAGGCGTGCTTGTTTGCAAGGTCTGCTACCGCAGGCGGACAGAAATTCCCCGTACACTGGGGCGGCGACTGCTCAGGCAATTACAATTCAATGGCAGAAGTCGTAAGAGGCTGTCTCAGCCTTTGCATCTCGGGATTCGGTTATACCTCCCATGATATGGCAGGCTTTGAAGCTACCGCTACCCCCGATATCTACAAAAGATGGGCGGCATTCGGTCTGTTCTCCACCCATTCAAGACTTCACGGCAACCAGTCCTACCGCGTGCCGTGGCTGTTTGATGAGGAAAGCTGCGATGTTTTGCGCTTCTTCACCAAGAAAAAAGGCGAGCTCATGCCATACATATGGTCGCAGGCTATCAAGACCCATGAGGTCGGCGTGACTATGATGAGGGCTATGGTCATAGATTTTGCAGATGACCCTGCTTGTCTGACTCTTGACAGACAGTATATGCTTGGCGATAATATCCTCGTTGCCCCCATACTCAACGAAGATGGCATAGCCCAGTACTACGTGCCCGAGGGCAGATGGACAGATATCATCACAGGCAAGGTATTCGAGGGCGGCAGATGGTACACCCACAAGTGCAGCTATTTCGAGATACCTGCCCTTGCAAGACCTAACAGCATAATCGCTTACGGCAACTTCAAGAGGGATATTGAGTACGATTATCTGGACGGTACCAACTTCACCATATACGAACCCGAGGACGGAAAGACTATTCTTTGCCCAATATACGACACCGAAACCAACAAGGTATTCGAGCTGAAAGCAACCAGAATCGGCAATAAGATCGAGTGTGAATATACCGATACAAAGGCAGGCTTCAGGATAAGTGTTGCTAACACCGATAAATGTGCTGAAGTCACCCCCGCTGCAGGAAACGGCAAGGTCATCATCGAACTGTAACAAAAGAAAAAAGCTCGGAGAGCGTTATGCTTTCCGAGCTTTGCTTATTTATCTTTCATATGCACATCCAACTGCTCAAAAGGAATTTGTATACCGTTTTCATCAAAGGCTTCTTTGACTTTCTGCAGCATATCCCAGCGTGTCTGCCAGTAATTCTCGGTCTTTACCCATGAACGGGTGAGTATGATAACAGCATGAGTGCCGTGTTCACCGATGACTACCAGTGGCTTGGCAGGTACCGAAAGTATCCTGTCATCAGCCTGAAGCACACCCCTTACGATCTCCATGACCTTCTTGTGATCCTCCGAGTAGGATATGGGGAATTTCAGTTCGATACAACGGTTCTTTTCAGCTGTGCAGTTTGTCACCGAACTTTTTGAAGCTATACTGTTTGGGATATATACCGCCTTGTTTTCAATGGTATTCAGCTTTGTATAAAGCATGGTTATCATATCAACAGTACCTTCATCGCTGCCTATGGTTATGTAATCACCACAGCGGAAGGGTTTGGCGAACAGTATCAGGAATCCTCCTGCAACGTTTGAAAGGCTGTCCTGCAAAGCAAGACCTATGGCGATACCGGCAGTTCCGATCGCTGCAAGTATAGATGACATAGGTACTTTCATAGCTGAAAGCGCACTAACAGCCACGATCACGGTTATTACCACCTTGACCATGGACATCAGGAATTTGTGTACCGTAGCATCAACGTGTTTTAACTTCAAAGCTTTGCCCATGAGCCGCAGAGTAACTGTCTGCGCTAAATAGCCGCCTGCAAGGATTATACACGCAGCCAGCAGGTTGGGCAGCATATCTTCAAGACGTATAAGAAATCTGTCAAGCATATTATCACCTCATAATTATCAGTTATTTTTAGCCTGTGTCGAACTATTTATACAGGTATTATAGCATAAATTTTATAAAAAGTAAACCCGACGAGAAAAAATATCGCAGCAACAGTGCCGTAAATTAATCAGATACTTTCCGGTAATACCAACAATGCGAGGTCTATACCAGACGGTACGAGCGTGTACCATTGTATATGACTGTATTTTCTGATATGCGTAAAGATTGCCGGCTCATAGACCCGAGGACGAGGTATGACCGCCCGTAGTACGTCCATATAAAATCAATCACCCGCTAGTGTTTTAGAAATCTGCCTTTTCGTAATTTAGTAAAAAAACATCGTTTTTCGATAAAAAAGTATTGACAAACAGCCTGAGGTGTGTTATAATGATGTCACGTTAAAAATTCAAGCAAATTTCTAAAATGGAGTGATGATATGATGAAAAATTATTCGCTGGAGATAATTGATGGTCTGATATGTTCCATGTTTTTTAATGCCACTGTGTTTCTGGGTGCCGCGATCTCATTAACAGCTATTTATATTTGCTGTGCTCTTTTTGGCATATATTTCCTTTGGAGAGTGCTCTGTTATAATTCAATAAAGCCTTTTCTGGTCTTTTTGGTTTCGGGTGCATTGTTTACCGTAATAGGGTTTGTGCTCTCGCTTTTTATACCGGTATTCTATTTTCTGTTTACCATTTTTCATCCCCATTGCGGAGAGCCAAATGCTGGCGACGGATTAGGCGTGCTTATCAGTTTATATTTCCATGCTGATGTATGTATAGCAATTTCAATGATCGGAGCTATCAAGATCATGATCAAGAACAGGATAGCAAGTAAAAAACAGATGGAGTGATAATATGGAGAAAAAATCCAATAAGACGCTCATGTACGTTTATGTCATTTATGTTCTCGCTGTTTGCTGCTTTGCAGTGTACTATTCGTGCTTTCGCATCGATTGCGAGCGGGTGAGCGAGGAATTTTGCCTTGACCTTACCGACTATGTGAAGCTTGTGAGCTATAAAGACGACAGTTTTCTTATTGCGATAGACACTGAGCTTGTTGTCGAAGTCGATGACGCGGAGAGCTTTATGAGAAACAACATAAAGTGCGGTATCGAAAAAGGATACCCCGGAAGCGGAGAAGATTACAAATACAGCGACGGCAAACTGATATACATAAGGATAGTACCGTTTGACGGAAAATATCACGTTCATTTAAGTCACAAGGAATAAGGAGAAAATTATGAAACAGTCAAAAAAACGTAAAATTGTTAACATAGCGATCTTCGCCGCAATTCTCATGGGCAGAGGCTTTTCTTGGGAAGATATCTTTGCATACGCCGCAGGAAGCATACTCAACGTCATCGCAGCGTTTTGTCTGAGAGCTTTTCATACAGACTGACTAATGCACCATGCCGTGTGAAGAACCAAATACGACCGTAACGCAGTACGTTTACAGATAGAATAGGAGATAACTTATGATATATACAAATAGACAACGTTTGAAGAAAATTATTCGTTCAGTATTAGCAGTGATCTTGTTTTTATATCTTGGCTTTATGGCTTATGGCATAATTATCCATACAGTGTGTGGTAGGAAGCTTCATGAAAAAACGACCTTTACCGATCAGGAAAAAGAGATTCTTTGGTCAGAGTTAGGCTTGGAATACATTGATCTGGATATAAGCAAAGCATATTACTCATATTATAACAGAGATCATAAAAGAGTTGTAGAACTGATTGTTGTTTCAGAAGGATTTGACAGCATTGACGAGGAAATCGAATATTTAAAACAGTTCAAAGGGAATGAAAATGTCCATCAAGGACAGGAAAACTACAATATATACGGTATAGCATATAATACCGACAAAAATCATAGTAATCGATTGATAGAATGTACCACTTACAGAGAAGAGAAAGGAAAATACTACCTGAAATTTATTAAAAATGAAGCTGAACACAGTGGAAATAATACTATTTTATATGAGGTGTTTGGTTTTAATGATGAATAATAATGCTTTATATTGCTTTTGACAACCAAGGAATTAAATACTTACACGGCATATATTTGTAATGGGGAAACGAGGAGATGTATTATTTGAAGAAGACTACAAAGAATGTAAAATTGACGAGAATGGTTATAATGCTGGTCCTATTGATTAGTGCATTTGACATAGCATGGTTCTATTATCAGAAAAATATAAAATACTACCGAATTGATAATTTATCAAGTGATTCAACCGAAAAAATTTTACGAATGATCGGCATAGATAATTTGAACGGAGAAAAAGCAGTAGCCATCGAAACCAGAATGCATTCCGGTGATGGGTATAATCTCATTGAAATGAAAATTGACGATATCGATTCGTTTGTTGAAAATAATGATGTAATAGAAACTGTAATAAATGTCAATTGTAATTTATGGGATAGAAACTCAAAGTGTTATCCTAAGAATTGTAATTATTGCGCATTGATTATTGATGATAATAAATACTACATTGCAGTTAAAAATCATAGACCTGAACATGGAACGGAACTAATGGATTATTTTTTTGAACTATATAATAATTTGTGATCAGCCAGCGTAATGAGTAAATCTCAAATTCTGTGTAAACACTACTATCGTTTGAGGAAAGTTCGCGAACAAAATGTATGGAACCGGCACCGTCTATTGTGCCATTGGCTGTTCCTCGCCCTAAAGGGAGAACTGTTACTGCGATGAATTTTCGAAATCAAGGAGGAGTTAAATGCTACACCTATAATGATAACGGAAAATACTACCTGAAATTTATTAAAAATGAAGCCGAACACAGTGGAAATGATACTATTTTAGATTAGGTGTTTGGCATTGATGATTCAGGCAAATAGTAAACCAGATCGCTTCCAAGCTATACCAAAAATACCACTCGTATCGAAAATATGCCACCGTATACGGTCGTATAATTTCGTATACCGTGGTATATCTGTTGACAACCTGTGAACATTGTGGTATAATCTGCTTGGATAAAAATGATCATCACAGCCAAAGGAATGAATATTATGCGCAGATATTATGCGAAATTTTGTGATCACTACGAAAGCTTACAAACAGAGACCGCTTGGCTTAAACTGTTTGTACCATACTTTTTATGGTGGACGTTCTATCTTGTGGTACTTTTACCCATCATCAAGTATATCATTGAAGTCCTCATAAAGCACAAGGAATACAGCGGAAACAATATCGGTTACGCCATAGCCGTATCACTGTTTTTCAGTGTCGCTGTGTCGGGTATAAAAAGCTATGGCAATCGTAAAAAGAAAAAATCAGAACAATAACTCTGATATGAAAGGAAAGATCATCATGCGCGGTTACTTCAAAAAACTGGATGCTGAGACCAACTGGTTTAAGATGTTTGTCCCGATATTTATAATAATGACAGTCGCACTTTTGATACTTTTGTCTGCCATTGGATATATCCATGATGCCCTTATCATGAATAAAGCTTTTTCAGGAATAAATGTCAGCTTTGCTGTCTGTGTAGCCCTGATATTCAGTGCTGTTTACGCAGGTATCGTAAGTTCTTCAAATCTTAAGAAGAAGCAGGACAATAAATGATAAGACAGCCCTATGCCCCGAAGTTTTTCGCTTCGGGGCATTTGTTTCATATACATCTTGAAATCCCGATCAGAATGTGTTATAATATGATCATGAGTTTGTTTAGCCTAACCACAAGACATTTATAACAAATAATTATTTAGGAAAGAAAGGATAGATCATGACAAGTAAAGAGTATAAAGAACTGTCGGTCAAGGAATTCACCAAAGCCGCTGAGATCTACGAATCTGACAATGCAGGTGTATATAATATGTGCAAGAAAGATTATCCCGATGTGTTGGCGGAGATCGAAAAAGAACCGTTTAATGACCTACTGGACTGCGGCTGCGGAACAGGTCCGATGCTGACGCTGCTGCACAGGAAATACCCCGACAAGCGTTATACGGGTATCGACCTGACTCCAAAAATGATAGAAATTGCCAAACGAAAGAAGATGAAAGGTGTGGAACTGGTAGTCGGTGACTGCGAAAACCTGCCTTTTGATGATGATTCTTTCGATGTGGTGATCTGTTGTGAGAGCTTTCATCACTATCCGAATCCCGGTGACTTTTTTTCAAGCGTTTATCGTGTTCTTCGACCTAATGGCAGGCTGATACTTCGCGATATGACAATGAGTTCGGATGCAGTGCGGTGGTTCTGCAACAATATTGAAATGCCGCTGATACATCTTGCAGGCAAGGGTGATGTACGTATCTACGGCAGAGAGGATATCCGGAAGCTGTGCAAAAACGCGCGACTAAAAATGGAATCCTTTGAAAAACGGGGCTTCTGCCGTATGCACTGTGTCGCAAGAAAGGTGCAGAAGACTGAAGATCAGTACGAAAGCATTGAAAGCTCCTATAAGAAGTCACGAAATATATATGACGATGTACTGACACAGGATAAATGGTGGAGCAAGCTGTATATGAATTTATTCTGGAATGGTGTGGACGACAACAAGATAGCGGAAAAGGTTCTTTCGTACATCCCGGATGATTTTTCGGGCAGACTGCTGGACGTGCCGGTAGGAACTGCTGTTTTCACACACAAGAAGTATTCATCATTGAAAAATGCAGATATAACCTGCCTTGACTACAGTGAGGATATGCTTGCGCAGGCTCGTGAACGAATGGGCAATATTGATAATGTTAAACTTGTGCAGGGGGATGTCGGAAAACTACCCTACAGGAACGGATCATTTGATATTGTACTCAGTATGAACGGATTTCATGCTTTCCCTGATAAAAGTGCGGCTTTTCGTGAAACTTTCCGTGTACTGAAAAAGGGCGGAAAATTCATAGCTTGTTTTTACATAAAGGGTGAATCAAAGATAACTGATTGTCTTGTACGAAATTTCCTCGCCAAAAAAGGCTGGTTCACACCGCCTTTCGATACAGTTGAAAAGCTTAAAAGACGTTTGCAAAAGGTCTATGCTATTACTGATCTCAGAGTAGAAGGCTCGATAGTGTACTTTTGTGCGGTCAAAAGATAGTGATGTGTTTTTCAAGGACGGAAAAATACGGCATATAACGCCAAGACCTTGGAACATTGATCTGATATGAAGGGCTTTGCAGATAATGCAAAGCCGTTTTCTTTGTCTTATCAAGAGCAATATGTCTGTGATCATTTATCGAAAAAGACAAGCATAACAAAAACGGCGAAAATACGCTGAGAAAAAATATAAAAAATAGTCTTTTTCTACCGGATGAGACCGAATAATTATGAATCAGACAGATAAAGTTTATGCAAAATACTTCTTTAGTGTCGCCGGATTCCCCTATAAACCGACGTTTTACTGTGGTACTTCGGAAAATATTAAAAAAAATAAAAAATTGCTGAAAAGGTCTTGTAATTTTCTTGGATTTGGTGTATAATCAATATGTATGTTGAATAAATTCTTGGAGGAGTTTTTATATGAGTGATTTACAATTCATGTTTGCTCAGTTGCTTTCCAGCAATATCCCGCCCGACAAGACCGACCTCGGCGGCGAGACTATCGCATCGGTAGTTATCACGGGTATTTCCGTGGTGTTCATGGGTCTGATAATCCTGATCCTGCTCGTAACGCTTTACGGCAAGATATTCGAGGGCATCAACAAGAGCGCGGAAGCTAAGGCAAAGGCAAAGGCAGAAGCCGAGGCAGCTGCAAAAGCAAAGGCAGCAGAAGCCGAAGTCAAGGAAACACCTGCTCCCGCCCCCGCACCTGCACCCGCAGTTGAGGATGGTATCGAGGAAGAGGTCGTTGCGGCTATCATGGGTGCTCTTTCCGCTATGTATGCGGGCAGCGGCAAAAAGCCCGTGCTCAAAGGCGTAAAGGCTGCAAAGCCGAGAAGATCTGCATGGTCTGCTGCGGGCATAATGGACAACACCCGCCCGTTTTAGCTTTGGAAAGGAACGTGATCTGATAAAATGGCTATAATTCAATCGTTTTGGGACACCCTGGTCCAGCTGGCGCAGGAGTCGGGCTTTGCAGGCTTCTTTGCTGACGGCGGCTGGAAGAACATAATAATGATACTTATATCATTCCTGTTCATGTATCTCGCTGTGGGACGCGGCTTCGAGCCCTTGCTGCTTCTGCCGATATCCTTCGGTATGCTGCTGACAAACCTTCCCGGCGCTGAGATGTATCACCCCGAGTTCTGGGAATACTATAAAGACTACAAAGAAGATGCAGGCACGGTAAATGACCACTACATCGACTATCAACGAATACTTGAACACGGCGGACTATTGGATATACTCTACATGGGTGTTAAGCTACAGGTTTATCCTCCGCTGATATTCCTGGGCATCGGCGCTATGACCGACTTCGGTCCGCTGATCGCTTCCCCCAGAAGCTTTCTCCTCGGTGCTGCTGCACAGGGCGGTATCTTCTTCACCTTCGTAGGTGCTGCTGTACTCAACCTGAGTGCTGCTGACTGCGCTTCCATCGCCATCATCGGCGGTGCTGACGGTCCTACATCTATTTACGTATCTTCACAGCTGCTGACCGGCAACAGTTCCAACTCCGTTGGTACTATCGCTCTTGCAGCTTACACCTATATGGCTCTCGTGCCTATAATCCAGCCGCCTATAATGAGAGCGCTGACCACCAAGAAAGAGCGTTCAGTAGTTATGGGTCAGCTGAGACCTGTTTCCAGACTTGAGAAGCTGATCTTCCCCGTACTGGTTACACTTATCATCGCTCTGATGATCCCATCCGCTGCTCCTCTGGTAGGTATGCTGATGTTCGGTAACCTGCTGAAAGAAAGCGGCTGCTGCGACCGTCTTGTAAAGACTGCTCAGAACGAACTGATGAACATTATCACCATCTTCCTGGGTATTACTGTTGGTGCAACAACTCAGGCTGATAAGGTAATCTCCCTTGACTTTGGCAAGGTAATGCTGCTGGGTGTAGTAGCATTCTCACTGGGTACTGCTTGCGGACTTCTGCTCGGTAAGCTGATGTACATCCTCACAAAGGGCAAGATCAATCCTCTGATCGGTTCTGCAGGCGTTTCCGCCGTACCTATGGCAGCACGTATCTCCCAGAAGGTAGGTCAGGAAGAAGTTCCTACCAACTATCTGCTGATGCACGCTATGGGTCCTAACGTTGCAGGTGTTATCGGTTCCGCCGTTGCTGCGGGCGTACTGCTTGCTATAGTTAAGTAATATCATCTGATAAATTATCAAAGGTCGATACTTCGCAAGAGGTATCGACCTTTTGGGTATAATGTAAGCGGAGGATGATAAAAAGTATGCCCATATAGAAGTTTTGCCCCGAAGCATTTCAAAGTGCTTCGGGGCATTCGCATTATATACAGTAGCTAAGCTGATCAGAATTTGCGGTCACAACAAAAAGCGATAGAAATTCCAATTTATGAATAATTTAATCTCTCACAGGGCATATCATCTGAAGGTCAAACGGTTCCTCTTCAGCAATTTCTTTTATAGGGTCACTTGCCAGGTTACTACCCATTGCTCTGTAAAATGCGATCGTCTCCTCTGAAGAACAAGCAGATATGTACAAAGCTTCTGCACCGTTTTTTCTTGCTTCATCTTTCCCTGCTTCAAATAATCGTCTGCCAATGCCTTGTCCTCTGCATTCAGAAGACACCTGCATCATATCAAGGATCATGTACGGACCATATAGCTGCTTTAACAGACCTATAAAACCAACAACTTTATCATTTTCTAATATGGTTATCCCCTTAACACACCACAAGTAAGATCACTGCACCAAAGCAGCCAAAAGCCTTAAATACGCACTGTTTCCCAGCTTACGACGGTTGAATTTGTAACAGTATTCGGCAGCATATAACGCTGTGTGGATCTTTTCGTTTCCGTGGTAAGTTCCCATGATCATTGCTTTGAAGTTTGATATAACTTTATGCATCCAATTCAGCTGACCGCTTGTCGGATCATATGTTTCAAAAACATGGAAGTATTTCTGTGCCAACGGTTTCTTGTAACTTCGAGCATTATCACTCTCGATCTTCGAGCCAGCGCGGATATTATCCCTGGCAAATCTACCCACAGTTATACCCTTTAAATTCGGCACATCTCTCATTTTAACGTACTCGGGATTTCCTGCTGCGTTCTTCGATAAAGCTACGATCATCTTGACTTTTTCAGTACCTCTGCCGCGCTTTTTACCGTGAGTCGGAGCACCGAGATACGTGTCATCAAGTTCAACGATTCCGTCGAGCAAATAGCGTTCTTCACGGCATTTCATAGCTTTTCTGATGCGGTGAAGGATGTACCATGCAGTCTTGTAGGTCACCCCCAAAGACCTCATCAGCGTAACAGCAGAAACACTGCATTTGTTGCTCATAATGAGGAATGCGGTGACTATCCACAGTCTGAGCGGAATATGTGTTCTGTGCATAAAAGTTCCGTTTGTGGCGGATATATCTGCTTTACAGAACTTGCAGCGCAGCAGATGGCGTGACCTTATCCTGCGGTACTCAGAGCCACCGCAAAACGGGCAGGCAAAGCCCTTTTCAAAGCGGATATCAAGCAGAAAATCCTTGCAAAAGCTTTCATCTGCGAACTTTGAATATATCCCATCAAGTGTGATCTCAGGTTTCGGAAATCTTTTTGACATAGCGACAGCTCCTTTCGTTTCCTGTCACTATTATACTATATTTTCCGGTTTTTGAGGTCTGTTTATTTGGACAGCATTGTAAATTATCTGTGGTGTGTTAAAGGGATAACCATGTTTTCTAATGCTATGTATGTAATATGATCATCGCTGCTTATTTGCTTTGCTACAAATCGCTTTTTGTTCAGATCCCAATCCTCGGTATATTTGCATTCAACCAATGAAAAGTCTCCGTCTATTCTGCGATATACCTTATTTACATCCTGTTTTCTGTTATATAAATCCAATGATTCTATACAGAAATTTGTATCTGATAATAATTCAATTTTAATCAAATGATAAACCTCCTTATGTTATATGCTTTACTTTTTTGATTCATTTGCATTATTATCGTTTTCATACGCAACACCTCTTTCACGTTCGTAGCCCGATTTATGTTAGTGATGATTATAGCACAATAACGCTGCGCTGTCAATAAAAACGCCATAGTATTTCTGACCTTGCATCAGAAATACTATGGCATAAAACTTCTATATGAGCGCCGTCCTTATGTCCTCCGCTTTATTGTTTTTCATTTCTATTCCTGATCTTTGCTATCTCGGCTTTTATCTTTTCAGCCCATTCATCGTCCTGTTCACCGACTGTAAAGACCCTGAAACCATAAGTCCTGCCATTCTGGGCAACGGATATATCGTCATCTATATGCAGGTCGATACGGTATTTACTGGGATACTTTGATGGCATACCTTCAGCGTGGTCTTTCTGGACTTCATCAGCATGGCGCTGACCGTTGACTACCTGATCGGGCTTTATGCCATAGCAGCGGAAAAGTCCGCGTATATACCTCTCAGAACGGAATGAAGTGGTGTAAATCCAAAGTTCGATGCCCTCACTTTGGATATAGTTCATCAGCTCTACTGTGCCTGCACGAAGTCTCTCCTTGTAAATATACTTCATAGGGAACCGCAGAGAAGGTTCCACTTTGAATTTTTTTTTCTGATACGAACAGTGTATCATCAAGGTCAAAAGAAACTTTCATAATCGCTCCTAATCTCGTGTGAATTCCTTGCGGTATTCGCCGGGAGTGACCTCTTCATATCTTTTGAAAAGCTCGCAAAGGTATCCCGGTGTGCAGAAACCTGTTTCCACAGCGATCTGTTCGATAGGCTTTTCGGTGTTGGCGAGAAGTGTTTTGGCTTCACGGATACGGCGCTTAGCTACGTATTCTGTTGGACGGCAATTCAGTGATTTTCTGAAAAGTCTGCACAGATGCTGCTTGCTTACGCCGGATACATCGCATAGCTGCTCAAGTGTGATCTTTTCCTGGTAATTGCGGTTTATGTAATCAATAGCCTTTACAAGCGGCCCTGATGGTCCACTGCCTTCATACTCTCCTGATACTACTCTGTAAAAGTCGATCAGGAAATTATAAAGAAGACCTGATGCGCGGTAGTTGCCGAATATAGTATCATATCTGAGCGCTTCATGCATCTTCATAAAGCCTTCTTCCAGTACATTTATGTCGCTTAATCTGAAAACTCTCGGCTCGGTCATGCCGAATTCTTTAAGCATACGGTCATAGCCATAACCACCGGCAGTTATCCAGTGAGTATCCCAGACATCTCCTGTGGTGTAGTATTCATGCGGCACCTCAGCAGGCAGGAAAAATCCCATGTTAGGGGAGATACGGTAACTTGCACCGCCTACGTTCAGCATACCGCTGCCCTTGGTGCAGTAGATCAACTGCGGATATCTGAAGCCCTCAGGTCTGCTTACATGAGATTGATATTCATTCTTACCTATCGTTATTATGTATATTGGCAGCCTTGTTTCGGTGCCTATTATAGGATAATCGTCAAAGAACATAGTGTGTAACCTCCATAGGTTAATATTGTTATATTTATAATACCACAAATACTCTCTATCGTCAAGAAAAATGAGGCTGTCGTGCAAAATTCCACATTCTAAATAATTGCGGCACCTGATATTTGTGCAATAGTACGAAGGCTCATTTAATGTGTAAAGGCTGAAAATGCAAAGGACAGGTACATCCCGTGTATCTGTCCTTAATATTATATACTATTATATTACGATACCAGAAAAAAGTGTGTCAGAATTTTCCTCCTGAACCGCTGTGGCTACTGCCCGAGGAACTGTGATGTGATGATGTTCCTCCTCCGCCACCTCCGCTGCTTCGTTCGATATGGGTACGTGATACGTTCTTGTACAGGAAATTATCACGCTGTATGTTTACTTTGAAGCTGTTTTTGCGTATGTAGTCATCAGCGCCATGCTGCATGGATACGCTTGTAAGCTGGGATTTTATGGATTCAGAAATGATAAAGCCTATTACCGCACCGCCGACAATAGCACCTATATACCAGCCGTAATGCAGTTTACCCTTAGCCCTGTGATCGACATCGTATGGTGTGCCTTTCTGCCATTCCTGAATGAACTGCTCACTGATATCAGCATACTCGTCAAATGCTTCGTAATAATCCCCGTCTTTGAGTTCGGGGAGTATCTGATCCCAAAGAAAATCCTGACCATAGTTAGTAAATATTTCTATGCCTTTACCGCATCCTGAAAACCATCGGTCACGTTCTTCCATTGAAAGCATCAACACAAAACCATCTCTGCTTTGACCAAAGCCGAAACCATTGTAATCGTAATAATCATCGGCATAAGCCTGAGGACTTCTGTCACCCAGTGAATAGCAGGTAAATATCACAACGTCTATACTGTACTCTTCGCTTATCCTGTCAAGTTTTTCGAGCAGCTTTGATTCTTCGGAATCCGATAATATATCAGCATCATCCACCAGACGGGGTTTTTGTCTTTCGGTGGGGATGGTGCGGGTAGAATAATATTCATCTGGGATAGATGCGAATACAGGTATGGTGTTTATCACCATGACTGCGGCTGCCGCAAGGGCTGCAAATATCTTCTTCATGATGTGCACCCCCTATCTGAAAAACATATAGCCAACGCCGAATATTGCTGCCGCTGAAATTATTGCAGCTATCCAGAATGTGCGCCAGTATGCTTTGGTATCGCATGGGAGATTGCCTACGAATTTACCTGTCTGACCATTCATGCCGAAGAGGAAAGTCTTGCCCTCCCAGCTGGTGGTCAGCACCCACACGGGATAGAGTGCGTACTTTGCTTTTGATTGCTTCAGGCGGAGATTATCGCCCTCCTTGGTGACGCTGGAATATCCGGATACTGTTTTCCTGAATGCGTCGTCAACGCTTTCCTTGGCGCGGACGGTAGCACGTTCGGAAGTATCATCTGCAGCCACATCGTACTTGTCAGCCAGGTAGCCTGCAAGGTAGGCGGTCTGAAAGGGGACTGCATCCTTGAAGTTGAATGGTCCTACGGATTCCATAAGGTCATCGGGCATCTTGGTCGAACCGTCAACAGGTATATTATCAAATGACATAGTTCCCTCACGGTATACCGAGAAATAGCTTGTTTCGGTAACACGGTAATCGCCCTCGGTGTGTGAATGGGTACGGGTACACTTGTAGCGCACGCCGCCCTCAGCATCAGCATCAAATAACCAGCAAGGTACATAAATACCTTTTACTTCATCCAAGTGGTTCTGATCCTTGAATACCTTGGGCAGGAACTTTTTGCCGATGAGATGTTTTTTCAGACCCTCAACTGCCGCGTTCTTATCTACCTTGAATGGTATGACGTAATCAGGCTTCAGGGAACCGCGGAACTGACCTGTCATAACAACGGGATTATCACAATAGGGGCATTTTGTAGCGCCCAGTGTTTCATCAGCGATTATCTCACCGCCGCAGGACTGACAGGAATAGACACGCATATTGTCCGTTTCGCCCTCCTGCCACTGGTTTGCTTCAGGGTTCCAGTCTGTTTCATCGTTGCCGTCAGTGCTGAGATCCTCGTCATATGCAAGCAGAGTATCCATATCGAATTCGGTCTCACAGTAGGGGCATTTCATTTTCTGTACCTGAGAATTGAATTCGATAGCACCTGCACAGCAAGGACATTTATATTCTTGTACTGCCATGTATATTCTCCTAATCTATTCTGTATCAAGCGTCCGCATCTATACGGGCTCGCTATCTATACAAAATGATTGCAGAGATGCCTGCACCTCTGCAATCGAGTATTATCAGTTATATATGTACTTATCAGTTAGCATCGCTATCGTCGAAAACGTCGCCGCATTCGGGACAGAACTTGGGAGGATTGGAAGGATCAGCGGGAGTCCATCCGCACTTGTCGCACTTGAATACTTTAGCACCTGCAGGCTTGGGTGAGCCGCAGTTCTGGCAGAATTTACCCTGATTTACAGTGCCGCAAGAGCAGGTCCAGCCATCAGCTGATGCGGGTTCGGGCTTGTGTGCGCCACAGTTCTGGCAGAACTTTCCTGTATTTGATGTACCGCAGGAGCAAGTCCAGCTGTCAGCTGAAGAAGCTGCTGCCTGCTGCTGACCCATAGCGAAAAGCTGCTGAGCGTTCATGCCGCCTGCCTGCTGAGCCATATTAACGCCCATGAAGCCTGTCATAGCGCCTGCTGCGTTGCTGCCTGCAGCACGCATAGCATCGCCCTGAGCTGCAACAAGTCCGCCTGCTGCCATAGTAGGATCTGCGTACATACTCATACGTCTGCCTTCCATAAAGAGCTTCTGGCTTTCCTGCTGAGCCTGCTTGATCATCTCCTGATCTTCCTTGGGGAGGTTGAGTGCCTTGATAGCAACTTCAATTACCTCGATACCCATATTCTTGCCCCATGTATCAGCAAGTGCAGTATTTACGGCATTCTTCAGTTCTGCCTTTTTGCCTGGGATCTGGTTGGGTCTGATCTCCATATCGGAAAGTGTGGAAAATGCGGGAGTCAGTGCATCTATGAATTCAGCTTTCATTCTGGATGCGATAGTTTCTTTCCTGTACTCGCTTGCCTGATTGCCGCAGATGTTTGTATAGAACAGCAGAGGATCAACGATCTGGAATGTGTACAGACCGCTGCACTTGATAGATACGTCAACGTCAAGACCGATCTTGGAGTCAACTACTCTGAAAGGTACTACCTCGGGTGTGCCGAAGAGGTTGTTGGAGATCTGCTTGGTGTTGAAGTAGTATACTCTCTGGTCCTTTCCTGGATCGCCGCCGTAGGTTATACGCTGACCGATCTGCTTGAAGGTATCCTTGATCTTCTGACCAAGCTTGCCGTCAGCAAACAGTGAAGGTGTGCCCAGTTCAAATGTATATCTGCCGGGACGGTTGCAGACTTCAATGATAGCGCCGTCTTCAACGATTATCATTGTCTGTCCGTCAGCTACTGCTATACCAGAACCTGCGGTGATGATATTATCACTGCCCTTTTTATTCTGTCCTCTGTTTGTAATGACTTTCTGTCCCTTTACCATAAGTACTTCATCGGGAAGTGCCTCACAGTAAAAATATTCCTTCCACTGATCTGCCATTGTGCCGGCTGCTGCGCCGATGGCTGCCATAATAAGTCCCATAGTTAGACCCTCCTTAAAAATTGTTCATTATTCAATATATAATACCTTATTTTATGGTACGTTTTACCTTTTTGTATCTCTCGGCTTATAGCCGTTCTGTGAATACGGATTCTTGTTTTCCTTAGGCTTTTCGGGAATATCGGGCTGAGATGCGACCCAGTGAAAAAACAGGGTTTTCGCTGCTATGCCGATGAGCCAGCAGCCAAGCACTGTCCAGAAGCACCATATCGGAAGACCAAGCTTGAAGTGAAGCACCAGCAGCACAGCAGCTATCAGACCTCCCCATATATTCAGCAGGAGGTTAAGTGCGTATGAGCCGAGAAAGCTCATGATCCTGTTCATATCATCACTCCGTTCACAAAAAATACATTTCGGGGAACGAAAAGATACAAAGTTCCTCAAATATTATAGCATATAATTTCACTGATTGCAATACCTTTATATAAATTATTTTAGGCATATTGCCGGTATATTAATGCAAAGTGAGGGAATATCATGGCTCAAGCAGCACCTTGTTTCCGCTGCCGTCGACCACAACTATGTTTTTAAGACTGCCGCGTCCGAAGTTGCCTGTTGTACGGCAGCTAGCAGTAACAGTGCGCTCACCGTAGGGCATTATTATGATATCGGTTGCCTCGATAAGATTGCCCTTGGCATTTTCAGAACCGTTGTAGTATATGTAAAGATCGGGCCAGAGAAAATCTGATCCGGTATTTGTTATGGTCAGCTCTACCGTCAGCTTATTGCCTTTTATCTCAGCTGAATCTACTGTTACCTCCAGCTCATCCATGTATCCGGTATCACTCCAGCCGTTTATATTGCCATCACCGAGCATGGGGTCAGTGGAGGATATATAGTAGGAATTTACATAGCCGTAGGTGTTGTTATATACTGTGTAATACCATGCCGAGCTGCCTGTATACCATATCTGTATAGGTGTGCAGTCGGGGATGGAGGCGAGCTGCTTTGACGAGGAGGATTTTTCCTCGCGCAGTGCAAGTGAACCACCGTCGGTATCAACATACATAGTACCCTTGGAGGTATAATTGAGTGCGGTGCCTTCGGTCGTGCCGCATACCGAACAGGTCTTTGGCTTGGTGAGGGTTGCTTCTGTCCAGGTGTGACCTTTAGCCTTGCCCCGTGTTTCACCGCAGTTTTCACAGGTCTCGGGTTCGGTGCAGGTAGCATTTTTCCACTTATGACCTATGGGTTTGCCCTCGGTCTTTTTACACCTTTCACAGGTCATTGGTGTGGTGCAGGTAGCTTCCTTCCACTTGTGTCCCAGTTCTTCCTGTCCTATAAGTCCGCAGACCTCGCAGTACTGCGGCATTTCGCACTCGGCATCCTTCCACTTGTGACCAATCGCGTCACCTTCGGTCTTTCCGCAGACAGTACAGGTCTTGGGATGATCGCAGTCTGCCTGCTTCCATACATGGTCAAGCTTGCTGCCTTCTTCCTTGCCGCATACTCTGCAGCGCCTTGGATGAGTGCAGGTAGCTTCTTCAAAATCGTGGGAAGCCAGTTTTCCGCGTTTCTTGCCGCAGCGCAGGCAGGTCTCCTGAGTTGTGCAGGTAGCAGGCTGCCAGTGATGTATGCATATCACCTTTGATAAAAAAAGTGAGCCTATGCAAAGAATACAGCAAAGCGTAAGTCCTATGACTAGTGCTTTTCTCTTGGTGGCCTTTGAAAGGTGTGCAGGTTCTTTCGCTTTTGGTGCGGCTTTTGCAGGAAGCTGTTTTTTTCTGCGTTCGGGTCTTGCCGGTGCAGGACGCACTATCAGTTCCTCTTCTTCCTCATCGCCGGGACGCATGAAGATACTGTCGGTTATATCAATATCGTTAACGGATCGCTCATCGTTTACCTGTGAAGTATCATCCGCTGTACATTCTGTATCGGATGTATTTATTATCTGAGGGCTGCTCACACATTTACCGAGTGCCGCCAGAAATTTTTCAGCATCCTGTATGCGGTCGGCAGGGTCAAAGGCACAGCAATCCATTACCAGCTGTTTCAGCGCTTCGCTGCCGTTTACGGGTGCTGGAAAATTCTTTCCGCTTAGTCTTGCGAATATAGCCGCATCAACAGCGTTGCGGTTGTCACCTGCGTTGACCAGCGGCAGACGATCCTCGTTCAGCAGATAATAAAGCGTTATTCCGAGGGAGTATATATCCGCGGAAGTGCCGTAATGCTGCTCACCGGGGGTGCGTGCGTTCCATACTTCGGGTGCCATGAAGGGCTGAGTACCTACAAATGTAGCAAAACTACCAGCCCTGGTCTGCTTGGCTATGCCGAAATCACCAAGATAGAAATCACCTTTATCATCGACGTAGATATTATCGGGTTTTATATCGCGGTGAAGCATATTTATCTCATGCATAGCGCATAGGGCTTCACCTATATGGAATGCCAGCTTTTCTATCTCAGCAGGCGGAAGATTGCCCTTGGTGTTTATGTATTCGGTGAGAGTTTTGTAATACTCCATTTGTATGAGCACATCAAAGCCTATAACATCTCCGTCATCCCCTATGATATCGCGGTAGGTGTGGTTGATGCAGTGTACCAGATGTGGTTTGTCACCGAGACGGTACATATTCTTTATTTCTTCTGCTACCTGTTTTTTGCGTTCAGACATTTCCTGCTCACGGCTCTCACGGGTGACAGAAACACTTCTGTCCAAAATAATGGGCAGTACCTTGACGGCACAGTATCTAACCTGACCGTAAAGTTCCTGTCTGAACTTATAAACCTTTCCCGAACCGCCGCTTCCCAGATAGGAATCCTTGTACCAGTTTTCCCAAAGCGGTTCATAGGAAGTAAGTCTTTCACCTATATCTTTCACGCGCTCACCCCCTTTTTGCTTGCTTTTCTCATTTCTCCCACATTATATCATAATCTCACTTTATTTTCAAGGCGAATGACTAACTTTCATTTTTCTTTCACCCGTTTAGCACATATCGCAACCTTAGATAGCACAGATGCGCCTCGCGGTGGACAAATGTTGCAAAATGAAAACAATAGCTACAAAACAGGTAACAGATAACGGCTGATCGTATACAGCAGAAAGGTCATAAGGCTATAACTGCATATACAAGCTAAAAAACGAGGAGCTCCTTCAAGGAACTCCCCGATATTTTAGCAAATTTTTTGAAATATCGCATTTAATGGTGTTCAGCATGATATCTTTCCTTGTCGGCACGCATATTTTCATATGCGGTCTTCAATGCAAAGCGTATATCCGCGGCTGACTCGGTATAACATTCACCTGCCGCAAAGCTTATACTTTCAAGACTTTCCCTGACATCAGCTATGCACTTCATGTATCTGTCAAACTGCTCTTTTTTAAAGCCTTTGAACACCACGACAAATTCATCGCCGCCGAAGCGATAGTACTCACCCATGCATTCGGTGGCTTCCTGTATCGCCAAAGCCACTTTTCTGATCTGCACATCGCTCATCAGATGACTGTGATAATCATGATATTTTTTCAGATCATTTATATCCGTAAACAGCACGCCTATCGGTACGCTTTTGAATTTTTCTTCACGTTCTGCCATATCGGCAAATTCTTCAAAAGCTTCCTTTTTTAAATAGCCTGTCTGTACATCATATTTATCGGATATAGTCATGATATCACCTCATTTTCGTGAGTGGCTGCTTTATATTATTTCAGCAGCTTTTCCAAAACGCCCAGTGAACCCAGCAGCAGCAGGAAAAGCAGTACAGGTTCAATAAATTTTACCATAACGATGTACATACCCTTTCTGCCGAAACGCTCGCCGTTTTTGGTAGCTTCGTCGATGATGGCCTTAGGCTTTACTATCCAGCCTATGAGTATGCAGGTGCTGATAGCAACAACGGGCATCAGGATATTATTGGAGATATAATCGAATATATCGAGTATCGTACCAACACTTCCGTTTGGCAGTTTCAGTTCAAAGTAAAGCTTGTTGTAACCCAGACAGATAATTACGCCCAGTATCAGTGCAGCGGCTGTTTCGATAATAACAGCCTTTTTACGAGACCATCCGAACTTGTCCATCAGACCCGAAACAACGGCTTCAAGTATTGATATGGAACTTGTCAGCGCAGCGAACAGTACCATTATAAAGAATGCCGCGCCTATCCATGTGCCTGCAGGACCCATAGCTTCAAATACCTTAGGCAGTGCTACGAACATCAGTCCGGGACCTGCACTCTGCAATCCATCTTCGCCCAGAAAAGCAAATACAGCAGGGATTATCATAACGCCTGCAAGGAAAGCTACCA
This sequence comes from Ruminococcus albus 7 = DSM 20455, assembly GCF_000179635.2. NCBI lineage: Bacteria > Bacillati > Bacillota > Clostridia > Eubacteriales > Oscillospiraceae > Hominimerdicola > Hominimerdicola alba. The sequence continues at coordinate 1,386,119 of NC_014833.1, forward strand.
GTGTATCGAATATCTCGATGCGGTTGACTGACTTCATCAGGTTCTCATCGTCCTTGAAGTAGGAACCGTAAGTTACCATGATACCCATAGCCACGCTTATCGAATAGAACAGCTGCCCATAGCATCAAGCACCACGTTGAATATGTCCTTTGCGCCCATGCCGTCAATGTTTGGAACAATGAATATCTTGAAACCGTCCAGACCTGTCCTGCCGTCATTGCCTTTGAGGGTCAGGGAGAAAATTGCTATACCTATTATCGCCAGCAGAAGCAGAGGCATAAGCACCTTGGATATAGCTTCGATACCCTTGTTAACGCCCAGTGCGATAACGATAGCTGTCGCACCAAGGAAAATAACGTCGAATATAATGGGCGAAACCGGTGCGGTGATGAACCCGCCGAAATAATCGTCAGACGCTGCAGCAGTGCCGTTGCCCGTTGCGAATACAGTGAAATACTTCAGAACCCAGCCGCCTATCAGGCAGTAGTAAGGAAGTATCATAAAAGGTACTATCTCCGCAAAAACGCCTATCCACTTTGACTTTTTGTGAAGTTCGCCGTAAGCTGTAAGACATCCCTGCTTGGTCTTTCTTCCCATTGCGACTTCGCTGACCAGCAGGGTGAAGCCGAAGGTCAGGGCGAGTATCAGGTATATGACCAGAAAGATACCGCCGCCGTTTTTAGCCGCCAGATATGGGAATCGCCAGATGTTTCCAAGTCCCACCGCCGAACCTGCCGCAGCAAGTACGAAACCGAGAGAACTGGAAAAGGAATTACGTTTGGTCAGGCTTTGTTTTTCTGAATTTGCCATATTCTTTCTCTCCTAAATCTTTTTGTTTATTATAAATACAGATTTATAAAATCAATTATACCATATTATTCCGATGATTACAAGACCTATGATTGACAAACGGTCATTTTTATATTAATTTTTGGTATATTTTCTCTGCATAGAACTGTCCTTGGCGGAAATACTATAGTAAACGATATTATTTTCACAGCATCAACTGTTCACGGATCGGGATAACGTATCTGAGGACACTGAATGAAGCGATAAAGATCTCGTTTACTATATTTATGCCGTGAGATAGCGTTCTGCGTAAAGGGAACGATACGGTAAAAAGAAAGGAAAGATCACAAATGAAGAAATATCTAGCAGTTACTATCTGTGCGCTGTCAGCTGCGGCTGCGGTAACAGCCTGTTCGGCAGGGGAGAGGAATGGATCGGAGTATAAGGCAGGAAAATATGAGGAGAGCTCTGCTGTGACTACAAGCCGTTCCGCAGTTGCTTCGGAGGCTGATACTCCTTCCTCAAAGCGCGAAGAAAGCTCATCAAAAAGAGAAGAATCCTCGTCACGCCGTGATACGGAAAGTTCTATGAGAGAAGATGAGTCAGGGCATGGTGATAAAGGGGATGTTATGAGCCGTGTGGGAGAGGGGATAGACGATATCCTTGACGGCGGCAACGAAGTCATTGATGATACCATAGATACAGGCAAAGACGTGGTTGACGATATTTTTGAATGACACAGAAAAAGGCGGGTCGATCCCCGCCTTCTGCTATACATATCATTCAAGACTTGCCCATTCGTCCATCATCTCGTCGAGCTCTGTTTTCTTAGCCTCAAGGGCGTTGCACTTCTCCGTCATCAGCTCAAAATTCGCCGCAACTTCGGGGTCTGCTATCTCGTTCTCCAGCCTGAAGATATCCACCTCAGCCTGCTCGATAAGCTCCTCCAGCTCTTTCAGACGCGCCCTGAGCTTCGCCTCCAGCTGACGCTGTTCCTTGCTGCGGTAGCTTATCTCCTTCTGCTCCCGCCTGTCCTGCTCCGCCTGAATTCGCTTCTGCTCCGCAGCCGCTTCCGCCGCCGATTTTTCAGCCGCACTTATCGCCGCCGCATACGCATCGAAATTTCCCTCGTAGCAGTTGACCTCGTCCGCCTTTACCTCGATTATCCTGTCAGCCACCTTATTAATAAGGTATCTGTCGTGGGATACCAGTATGATAGTACCCTCAAATTCCGCCAGCACATCTTCCAGAACTTCCTTCGTGTTCAGGTCGAGATGGTTCGTCGGCTCATCAAGGATAAGCACATTTCCCCGTGTGTACGCCATTATAGCAAAACACAGCTTAGCCCTTTCGCCGCCGCTTAGTACCGATATAGGCTTGAATACGTCCTCACCCGTCAGCAGTACCGAACCCAGTGCCTTTCTCGCCTCCGCAGGTGTCATGGCAGGGAACCTGTCAAGCATCTCATCAATTACCGTGCTTCCCATGTGCAGGATATTGTGCTCCTGCTCAAAGTAGGATATCTTCACGTTTCCGCCCCACACGATGTTTCCGCGCTCATGGGGTATGATGTTCTGTATCAGCTTCAGTATAGATGTCTTGCCGATACCGTTTGACCCGATTATAGCCGCGTGCTCGCCCCTCCTGATGTGCATATCAAGGCTGTGTATAAGGGTCTTGCGGCCATCGCCCTCACCTACCACCAGAGGACAGTCTATCACCTTCACGATGTCCTTTGTCGGCTCAATATCGTATTCCAGCTTTATCTTCGGCGGGCGGGTGAACATCAGAGGTTTCTCGATGCGCTCTATCCTGTCCAGCATATGTTGTCGTGATTTCGCCATCTTCGCTGTCGAAGCCCTCGTCTTGTTCTTGGCGATGTACTCCTCCAGCTTCTTTATCTCCTCCTGCTGTGCCTCCCACTCTTTCAGCTGACGTTCCGCGTTGTGCTTCTTCTGCACCACATAAGCCGAATATCCGCCCTTGTAAGAGGTCAGCCTGCCCAGCTCTATCTCACAGATACGGGTGCATATCTTGTTCAGGAAGTATCTGTCGTGGGATACTATCAGTATCGACCCTTTGTAGCTTTTCAGATAGTCCTCCAGCCACATCAGCGTGGTGAAATCCAGATGGTTGGTAGGCTCGTCAAGTATCAGCAGGTCGGGACATTCCAAAAGCAGTTTCGCCAACGCCAGACGTGTCTTTTCACCGCCCGAAAGGGAAGATATCACCCTGTCACGGGGCACATCGCCAAAGCCCATACCATTGAGTATGCGGCTGATGTTCACATCTATGCGGTAGCCGTCGTTAGCCTCAAAATACGCCGATAACTCCGAGTATTCCGCACTGACTGTCTCCAGCTCAGCCCCCGTCAGCCCTGTCATCTGCTGTTCCAGCTCGTCCATTCTCCTGCGTGCCGCCAGAAGCTTGTCAAAAGCCTTGTGAAGCTCCGCATCAATGGTGGAATCGCTTTCAAGACCGCTGTTCTGCCTTAAAAATCCGATAGTGCAGTTCTGAGATATCTCCACCGACCCCAGACCGTCATCAGTCTTGTCAAAGCCCAGACTGCCTGTGAGGATATTCAGAAGCGTAGACTTACCGCAGCCATTCACCCCGATAAGACCGATAGTCTCCCTGTTTTCGATGACGAGGTTGATATCCTTCAAAAGCGGCTCACCATTAAAATATTTATATAAATGCTCAATTTTAACCAGCATAACTTTCTCCTGTAATTTTTTCCTGTTTATCCTTACGCTTAAATCAAGACCTGCACCCACGGCAGATCAGCTCTTATCATATGTCGCACGATGTTTCGATATTCGCGTATCAGCGACATTATGCCGAGTCTGTTCAAAGCCCCATGATATAGCGGTTAAGCTCTTCTTCCTTATCGCAGGATATCACAGTCGGTATCCCCGCACTCCAGAGGGCTTTTGAGATCTCGTTCATCGTCGGGACAATATCCTTATATATCTCAACTTCCGCAGTAAGCTCGTAATACAGAAAACCATCGGGGTACATACGGAGTTTCTCCGCATGAAACTCATTGTTCTTCCTTATCATGATATCGAACCTGCCGAATGAACAGACCGATAGACCGAGCTTTTTCGCTTTACCAAAATGCTTTTCGAGGATAGCGAGAACACCCTCACGGGATAAAGACGTGTGCATATAGAGCCTGCAAAACAAGAGCAACACCTCCAAGATGCAAATATGTGCATTATCCTTTTTATTATATCACAGGATATGTAAAAAGTAAAGATACCAAAAATGAATTATCTTAGATGCCTGCCAAGGAGAAGAGCCTGAGTCAAACCATTCGCGGCAGCAAACCTGAGCCCCAAACAAACTAAGCCGCGAATAGAGCTTTTGGTCAAGCTTTTCGCGAAAAGCTTGCGGGAGCGCGAGGGCAGAGCCCTCGCATCAAGGCGCAAAACCAAAATGCACAGCGAACTATAAGAGCACAACAAACTTCCGACCTCAAAAAAGGCGCGGCAATATCAAAAATCGAGCGTGGAAAATCAAACGTTTACGCTCTTTCTACGTCCGTAAATATTGCCGCGCCCGCCGTCAAACAGCGTAAGCGTCTTTGACGGCTCGACCCGACGTAGGAGGGGCGAAACCTCGCAAAGCTACGTTCCAAAACCAAATCATCGACTAGCCCAACAAACCACGATCTATATTATAAGACAGCTATCTGTTTCCGAACTGCAAGAGTGCGGCACTCTTGCCCTAAGTACTGCGCTATCAGGTCGCCCCTGACGGGTCGAGAAATCAATGAGCGTACCGCCGTTGATTTCGGGCGCGGCAATCATTTACGCAAATAGTTTGTGCGGGGCTTTAGTTTTGTCCACGCTTGGAATGTCTTTATTGCCGCGCCTATTTTTGACAGAGCGGTTTGTTTGCTGTTCTATTTATAGCTTTGTTGCCACGTCGCTTTTGCACCTTGAGTTGAGGGCTCTGCCTCTCGAGCTCTCCGCAAGCTTTTCGCGAAAAGCTTGACCAAAAGGATTGCGCTCATATAGAAGTTTTATTAAAACAACTATAAACAATAACTTTACAGCAGGCTATGAAACAAAACAGGCAGATACTTCGATGAGGTATCTGCCTGTTTTCTATTTTAGTTTCATTTATCTCAAATCTTTAATAACCCAGTCGTTACTGAATACGTCCTTACTTTTTTCATAAGTTTCAGACTGCATTGCTACACAAAGTAATTTTTTGGGTCTGCTCATGCCAACATATGCGAGTTTGCGGCTATAATCAAATAGAGGTGATTTTCCAAGACTTCCAGCACCAAAATAAGGAAGAATCCTGTTCAAGTCAGTTGAACGTTGTCTGGATGTTTCAAGATAAAGTGTTGCATCATGTGTTTCACCTTTTACTGCGTGAATGGTATCAAATACAATCCTTCGACCTCTAATTGGATCAATAAACACATTTTTCTCAGGCCTATCTGCCCGACTTGCAACACTCGATTCATCAAGAAAGAAATCTGGAAGTATAGTGAATATATCAGCTATGGTTGGATCGCTGATTCTTAGCAATTCTTTAAGCTTTCGCCGTAACATCCAATCTACGGTTTGTCTATCGAAGCATTTTAATGTCGACATCTCATAAATCCAAGAGCGATATAAATCTCTATACTGTTCTTCAAGGAACCTTTTTAATGCAACAGTAGTAAATTCTTTGCCAGATGCTGGATTCACTTTTTTAATATAGTGAAATATACGACATAACAACTTACGAATGATTTGCTCTGCCTTATAAAGCTTGCCGTTCTCTAATACCTGTGTTAATTCTTCTACTGAAATCCAATAGTTATATTCACTTTTCTTATTAGAACTATCAAATTCTGGAAAATAGCTACCGATTTTAAGTCCAGCAGTACTTTCGCTTTTTATTGCACCAATTGCCTTGTATACGCCGTTTCTATCATTCAAATTGTGAGCTTCTAATTCAGAAATAAAACTTACAATAACTCGGTCAATATTCTCAGGAGAAAAAACAAGTAATACTGGTTTAACTCCTGTTTCTCCAGTAAACGTCACTATACTTTTTTCTTTCTTCTTTAGTTTGCAAATTACATTAGCAATTTCCTGACTAAATCTGCAAGAGGTCATAATGGGCAAGTAATCATCCTGTGGGATCCAATCAGTTGTTGTATCTTCAGATTGGTTATATATAGCTTGATCAGAATCACCAATTTTGAAAATCGCACATTTTGTTGAGTCAAAAATAGCGTTTATAGCTTGCCTTTGAATATCATTACAATCTTGATACTCATCTATGAAAACGTATTGAAATCGTGATGAAAATATATCTGTATACGATTGGGATAAATCATCAATAGCAGCCTTTGCAAACGAATAGGCATCCTGATACCTTATTATCCCTTCGTTTTTTAGAAGATCAACTAATAATTCTGAATATTGCTCTGTGGAAGGCTTTCCTGCACAAGCCAATGCGTTTTTCTGTCGTTCTATACAAAGGGCACCATCATCTCGTAAATATAAAGCCTGCGTATGACTGATACGATCAGAAAACTGTCTGCCAGTTTGGTAATTATTTTCAGTTAGATAATTCAGTTTGCTATACTTTCTATTATTCAGCATTTTATTAAGCATATGCTGTGCATAGGTCATACTATCAACCACTTGAACGCTTTGCCCGAAAGTATTGCGTATATAAGGCATAGTCACAAATCTATCAATAAATGACTGAATCGTCCCAACATAATTAGGATAGCTGAGAATCTTATCTGAATAATCAGAGAGTTTTCTTTTGATTTCATTTACAGCAACATTTGTATGGGAAAGCACACAAATTCCAGCACCGTTTTCAAAAGGAATTCTATCAGCTAACAGTTTTAACTTAGCGAGAAGAACGGTAGTTTTTCCGCTGCCAGGACAGGCGGCTACATCAGTTGAATGCCAACACCGGATGACTTTTCTTGCATCATCTGAAAAATGTGTCTCCTGTGGCAGAAGAAGTTCTTCAGTTGATTCGATATCCTTATCGGAAATTATCCATTCCAACGTAGAACCCTCCCTTTATATTTTCTCTCCCGCAGCATACTTGATAGCATTTACAATATAGCGCAAATACTGATCTTTTTCAATTTGTGTATTAAGTTCAGCTTTCTTTGCCTCATCTGTTTTGAACCCATATAAGTCGAGGTCAAACATTTTTTCTTGTGTTACTCCTTCTGGTATTTTAGATGTTCTCCATCTTAACGCCGAAGCCAGACATTGAGCAACTATCGCTTTAAGGCTACTTTTCCCATCACCGTTAAGCATTAAATCATAAATTCGATATGCACGTTCGGCATCAGATAAACTTTCCCATAGCTGTGCTTCTGTTTCAGCATCTTTATTTGCTTCACCTATTTTTGCATCAGTCAGTGAAATATACTCTCGAGCATTCAGAATCTTCATGCCATAATGAACTGCCTTATGAAAATCTTTTGAAAGACAGCTCAAAGCAATACAATACTCTAATGTCCATCGAGGTGAAGTGAAGCCACGAACGGCTCCATTTGTGTATTTTTCATTTTTCTTTTCTTGTGCTTCTGTAGATTCTTTCACTTTCTCATTAAATGTTTTTTCCTCGGTAGAAGAATCAACATCATATGGCTTTACGTCACAATCTGTTATTACTGAAACAGGTATACCAATATCGTTTCCGTCCTGCCGAACCATAATCCCACTATATCTAAGAAAAGCTGTGCTTCCAACATTAACAATAGAAATTCCGTATTTTTCTAAGGCAACACCGCACAACTTGCGCAGCAGCCCAAAAAATGATATAATAAAAGTATGAAAAGCAATCTTCAAACCTCACTCTTCGGCGATGCCTTCCAGAGTGCAAAGACCAACAAAAAACAGTTCCTTGAGAAAATGGATTCTCTGATCCCTTGGCAAGACTGGGTTTCTATAATATCTCCGATTTATTATGAAGGGAAAGTCGGACAGAAGCCATACCCAATCGAGCTGATGCTCAGGATCCATATTCTCCAGAATTTCTATGACCTCGCAGATATGGCCGTTATGTATGAGATACTCGACAGCCGCTCTTTCTCTGATTTCTGCGGCGTATCATCTCCCGATGATGTTCCCAACGGCGATACTATCGGCCGATTCAGACAGCTGCTTATCGACAACAATATCCAAGAGCAGATATTCGCGCAGGTCATCAGCATCCTGGATAAGAATCATCTCATCCTGAAGAAAGGTACTATCGTCGATTCGACACTTATTGCCGCGCCCTCCTCCACAAAAAATGCTGACAGGCAGCGCGACCCCGATGCGCATTCTGTCAAGAAAGGCAATCAATGGTATTTCGGATACAAGGCGCATATCGGTGTCGATAAGGACACCGGCCTTGTTCACCACGTCAAGGCGACCGCTGCAAATGTACACGATACGGAAGCCGTCGATGACGTGATCGATGGCGATGAAGATGAAATATACGGAGATTCGGGATATCTGAATGTTGAGGAGCATATATCGGAGGAAAAGCAAAAAGAGGGGCGGGAGTATCACATCAACCGCCGGCGCGGTGCAAAGAAGAAACTGGAGCCTAATGATCAGTTGGTTTTTGAGATAGAAGAGTTTGCGAAGTCCACAGTACGTTCAAAGGTCGAGCACGTTTTCGGAGTTGTGAAGCGACTGTTCCGATTCCGACGAACGCGGTACCGTGGCTTGCGAAAACAACAAGCCAAATTTAATATGATATTCGCGCTGGCGAATCTTTATCTGGCTGACAAGAAAAACTTGCTGGCTTGATAAAGTGCGCCCTGCGAACAGGATCTTGGGCAGGCATATCTGTTTGGGGTATGTCTTGCTTTAGAGGTCATTTGTGCGGTGTTGCCCTAAGGGATATCCAATTATATCAGCGATTACAGGAATTAATATGTTTTCCGCATCACCTTCGACCATTATGATACCCTTTGCAAAAAACAGATTGGCTTTTGTTGAATCAAGAAAACGTTGAAGAAATAGGTAATCACCTTTTTGCAAACCTGTTTTTCCCTCAGCCAAATCGTACCCACAACCGCTTTTCATTAAGATTAAGTTTTTTAAATTGATTTTTGATGCCAAAATCGGACTGTGTGTAGATATTATAATTTGGACATCATTTTCGTTATACTCGTTCTGAAGATAGTTAATCAACCTAAGTTGCGCTTGCGGGTGTAAATGAGCTTCCAATTCTTCGATCAGAGCCAGTTTCAATCCACCGTCAGTGTCATCTTTAAGAAGTAATAGTTCTGCTGCAATGAACAACAGATTTAATTCTCCTAATCCCGGGTTAATCTCAGGGGCATTCAATGACAGTGATTCCAGGATAGCTTTGAGCTGAATATCGGATGTTTTCAATTCTGCATTGCTTGCCTGACCTTGATCATTAAAAGACGCTAAGTTGTCTCGAATCGCTTGAAGAATATGTTTTCCATCGGCATCATCAGTAAAATACTCCTCAATTTTTTTGTTTGCGTCTTGAAAAATGTCAAGAACTGCGTGTTCCTTCTTATCTTTGAAAACGGGATGATTAAGCAGTATTTGCGAAATTCTGGAACCACGTCCAGAACTCATTTCGCGTTCTGCATCACGAAGTGGTTTCAAATAAACTGCTTTCAATAACTCTCTTGCTTTTCCGTCAATAGAAATACCATCATCTATATCACCTACGCGCAATTCTTGATAAATTCTGTGTCCGTCTTTCCATGCACGATAATGAAGTTGAAGTGTATATTCGACCTTATCTCCATCTTTTTTGAAGTTTAAATATTCGATGAAGTTTTTGGCTTCATTCTGCGTGAATTCAGAAAGCGTACAATCGATTTTGAATTCAGAACACGCATTTCCATCGGCTGATCTATAAAAATCTTCATCTACTGGCTTGATATATTCATTACTTTGCGTTAGCAAAACTAATTTTAACGCATCAATCACAGCCGTTTTTCCGGAATCATTCTCACCAATCAGCGCATTTAGCCCCTTATGAAAGGTGATTTGCAGACCAGGTGCTCCATCCACGGATTGGAAACGACGAAAATTATACACCTTTAACTCAGATATAATCATTTTTTCACGCTCACTTCCGAAAATTTATAAAGTATAGTAATCCTTCTTATGTTTCAAAATTGTGATTAAAAACCTGTTATTATGTTAGCACCTATTTTGAAAAATGTCAATAGCAGTCAAATGAAAGGACAGATACTTCCACAAGAGAAGCAGCTGTCCTTTTTACGTCATATCAGAATTCCACGACCTGATCAATCTCCGCCATAAGCTCCTCGGTGAGCCTGAGAGCTGCAATGATCTTCTTGTAATGCTCGATGTCCTCAGCGGAGAGCGTAGTCTTCTTGCGGTCTTTGAGCCACTTCTGCAACGGCTGATAGCCGCCTATGTACTGCTCCCACTGTGCCTGCGGAACATTATCGAAATACTGTGTTTTGCTGATGTACACCCTGCCGTTCTTGTATTCGGGCTTTACGACTTCGTTAGTGCCGTCACCGACAAAGCTGTAAGCTGCGGTATCGAACTCGGTCTGCATCAGGTGGCATTTTCTCAGCTTGCCGCCAATCTCTACCAGTTTCCAGAAGGTTTCCTGATCTGTCGGATACGGTACACGAGGAAAGTCGATTTTCAGGAACTCCTTGTATTTATCACGATATTTCGGAGAGTAAAGAACCGCATAGATATAGTCGAACAGTTGTAAAGCCATTCCGTCGGAATAAATAATTTCAATAGGTTTCAATAATTGACGAGCTAACTCTTCATTAATATTGATTGTACTGCGACCATATTCTGGGTAATATAAATACAAAGGAAGCACAGTACCTCCACCTCTCCGATAAATATTCTGATCACTTATAATATTAGAAACAAAAACAGTGTCCCAATAATTTAGATTTGCAGCCCCTCCTTGTCTACATATTATTAAACTATAGTTATTCTTATTATTTATATGAGAAAACACTTTTGTATTCGGACGAGCTAAGACGTTATCATAATATAATATTTTACGAAAATCAAACGGACGGTAAAGGATTTCAGATATATAATCTTTTACATCACATTTTTGTAAAGACATACGTGCTGATAATGCATTCCATTTATCATTGTCTTTTATTGGTATCCCGAAATAATTGCAGACTGAATTTAACTCATTATCAGGATCAGCAAAATATTTGATTTTTTCAATTAATTCGTTTTCGGTATAATCTACAACAAGAGAATCTCTTTTAGTAAGAACGCCCAATGTGCCTAAAACGAACAAATCTCTAACTGATACCCCATCAGAATACTTTTTCTGTATTGGATTATCCATATAGAAGAAAGGATAGTTTGGTGCTACAATAGGAGTCAAGTTCCATTTGATTTCAGCTAAGGCGGAACTATTTAACATTGTATATTTATCTTGTCTGCTTCCATAATAATCATAGTATCTTATAATTGGTTCTTTATAACTATTAGAATACGATTTCACTAAAATTAGAATTGAAACGCCTTGTTGAATATCAAAAACATTCTCATCTTTACTTCCGTCTGGAGCTACCTCCTTTTTTTTGGCATTGCCATGTAAATTCAAAACAAATAGTTTGTTATATGTTTGCAATAGATTCCATCGCATTCCTCGGAAAGTTGGATTATCGATATATCCGTGCGGACATATATATGCCATTATTCCGTATCCTGACTTTTCTATAAACAGCTGAGCATATCTTAAAAATTTTACATAATCATCATTAATCCACTTATAGTTTTGTTCTTGTAGTTTTATTCTTCCGCCAGGCTCTTTCTTGTAATCTTCCATTAAATCCATTATCCATTTGCCTTTATTGGCACTTTCTCCGGAATACGGCGGATTACCAATAATCACATTAATTCCGTTATTCTTCTTCGCCTGATTCGCCTCAATGGACTCAAACGCCAGCGGATCATTGTCAAACAGCGTCATCTGAAAATCGTCCTTGCCTGCTTCTTCCAGCGAATTGGTCAGGAACACATTCAGTCGGTGATCGCCGCCGAAATCATAGCCTGTATCTTTCAGCACCATAGCGAGCTTCATGTGAGCTACGGCATAGGGAGCCATCATCAGCTCAAAGCCATTCAGACGGGGCAGCAGGTGCTTCGGGACATACTCATTCCATGCCTTTCTGATCTGCTCCTCGCTCTCGCCCTTGTGCTTGGCTCTGAAATTATCATATATTTGCAGAATGGTCTGACGCAGGAATGTTCCCGTTCCTGTTGCGGGATCGAGTATCTGAACAGCAGGTACTTCCTTTGTGTCCTCGGTCATGCCCTGACCTCTGATCTTTTCACGCATATACTTCACAGTCTTGGTTTCTTCCGATGCCAGACCGTCCGCAAGCCCGAACTCCGTTTTCAGAATACTGTCAACTGCTCTGACAATGAAATTGACAACAGGCTGTGGCGTATAGTAAACACCCCTCTGCACCTTCTGTGCCTTGTCATATGCGGTCAGGAATTCCTCATAGAAATGAATAACAGGGTCTTCACGGCCGCCGCCCGTCTGACGGTTGAAATCGGCAAGTATCAGGTCGGTGTTCGTGTGCGTGAGTATTTCAACAACATTCGCAACTTCCAGTTCGTCAAAGGTCAGGTGACGCTCACTGCCCTCGCCCAGACATTCCTCCATGAGCCTTTTCAGGAACGGGTTGGTGTTCGGAATGCAGGCGATCGCTTCTTTCACATTGAAGCTATCCTGCGTCTTGTCCATGCATCTTGCCGAGAATAAGCCGTAAACAACGGTCTGAGCGTACATATCTGCAAACTGCTGCTTTGTCATATCGTGAATAAGGTTATCCTTAAAATCCTTGAACAGCTTATGCACATATCCGTCATGCGTTTCAACAGCATATATGTCGAGAATACGGTCACGGATAGCCTGAGCCTCAGCCGCCAGCTTGACCGTAAGCGAAGCAGAGTCCCTGATAACCTGATGATATGCCGTTACAAATGCCGCCGACCACTGATCGTACCATGCCTGTGTGTCAGTAACATCTTTCACCCATGACAGGTGACTAATACGTTCCTCAAAAGTGCGTATCTGTGTGAAGTCCTCAACCGCAGGCGCACAGGAGATCATTTTTATTTGCGGAAGTCCTGCATCCTTATCCTCAAAATGTGCGATACCGATGGTTCGGTTATTATCCGTCCCCCAGAAACAAAGGAACAGAAGGTCTTTCTGCGACCATACAGCGTGTTCAGCGGCATTTCTTCTCTTGGGGATAAGTCCTGACAGTATCTTGCGGAGTGCTGACACTTCAAACTTGTTGCTGTCGAACTCTACGCAGAAGATGCCCCATTTCTGCTCATCGCAGAGTGGCTGTAACTGCCGTAATGATGAAATCTTAGCAAATGCCTCTTCTTTCAGTCCGATGTCCGATGCATCGAAATCGTATGTAATATCGTCGATCTCATCAAAATCATCAAGGTCGATGTTCCAGTTCAGTTCCTCGGTAAAGTATATGATAAGATCATCTATGCTCTTTATATTTCTGATATCCATAATGTACCCCTTATATCATCTGAAGCCATGTGACCAACTTGGCTTTTTTGCCCATAGGTGCCTGTATCGCTTTCAGATAATTCTTCTTGATGTAGTTTTCTATGACCTTGCGTATCTCGGAGAACTGCCCCTCATTAGCGTTAAAGGCTCTGCTCTCGTCACGTTCACATTTTATTGCAGTCCATATCTCATGCAGATCTTCTGTGACCTGCTTGCTTTCCGGATCAACAACATACCAACGGTAAATACCATCGCCGTCCGACCATGAGCCGTCAGCTCTCTTGGTAGGCAGTTCATAGCAGAAGAAGTATCCCTTCCGTGTTGACGCCATTTTACCGCTGTACATCTTTCTTGGCAGCTCCTTGACCTGTTCAAGATAGTCGGGATTATCTGCTAAGAGCTGCTGATATGCAAGGGCAATTTCTTCCTCTGCGGAAGTACTGCCCTCATAATGTGAATTGAATTCTTTCAGTGCTTCGTATTCGTCATCAGGAGTGAGGAGCTTTTCTCCCTCAATGCCGAATGTCTTGGAAATACGGAGCGTTTTCTTTGATACGGTCTTATACAGTGACAAAAGATCTTCCAATTCCTTTGGCGGCAGGAAGTTCCAATAATACGCAAAATCACGATCTGCTTTCAGTTCTGGGTGATCTGCAAGCAGATGGGCTTCGGTATCGGCATCACGGCGTCGGTCTATACGACCTATTCTCTGCATAAGGCGAACAGGGTTCCAGTGAAGCTCATAATTAATAAGGCACGATGCGTCCTGCAAGTTCAAGCCTTCTGCAAGTACATCTGTTGCGATAAGTATCTTTATCTCGTCCGTTACTTCCGCCGACGAACATCCGTTATAATAAGGAGCGAAACGCTGTATCATCTCATGGCGGTCACCGGAAGTCTGCCCGTCGATCTCATAAAGATCGGTAAAACCTGCCTTTTGCAGTTCACGATAGATATACTGCGCTGTCGCCTTGTATTCCGTGAAAATGATAACTTTCTTGTTCTGAATGCGTGAATCTTCGTGCAGGATATGCTTTAATTTCCGTATCTTATCGTCGTTTTCGGGCTTGAACTCCATCATATCTTCGATGAACTTAGAAAGTGTGTCCATATCCATCATGGTATCAACAAGCAGAGCATTGATATCGAAATCATTGACATCAAAGACTTCCTGTGTATTCCACACATAATCGGGCAGGCTGTCCTCAATATCTTCGATAGAGGTCTGATTCAAAGCTGCATATTCCTCGGCGTACCGTAGAATATCTTCTTGTTCAGCCTGTTTTCTCTCAACACGTCGCTTACTGCTCGCATCAGTATCCTTGTAGTCGTTGAGGAATTTGTTCAGACGGATATATATTTTGATACAAGTCTCCTTGAATGCTTCGATAGAACTTTCAAAGCGTTTCAGGAGCAAGATGCGGATAAGATTTACTACCTGCTGTTGACGACCTGTTACCATTTCGTCCATCTTGGACTTGTCCCCGATGAAATAATCATCGCTGTACGGCGAATAAATGGCAAGGGACAGGATCGTTATCGTTTTTCCGTTCTTGTCCTTGCGGTCAAAAGACTCCTTGAAGTCCTTTATCAGTCTGCCGTATGACTTTTCGAGGGAGTAGTTCGCAACTGTCGGCGGTTTTCTCTCGGAGAAAAGGACATTATTACCTTGCTCAGTCAGCAGACTCCGCTTAACGTAGGCACGACTGCGCTGTACAACAAGCTCCGTCACAAGTTTGTCTGCGCGGATAATATCACCGGATATATCAAAAGAATCGCTGATGGCTGTACCCGAAACCTGATCAAGCTGCTTCTCCATTTTTTTGAAATGACCTGAAAGACTATGGATACCCAACGGAGCAGCGGAGAAATAATCTTCCTGCCTATGAGTGAACAACTCAATAAGATGCTGTAAATCAAGGAAACTGTTATTGATCGGTGTGGCTGTCAGCATAAACATCTGCTTTTTACAGCCTGTCTGCATCATATCAAACAGCTTTCTGTATCTGTTGGAGGAACGGTTGCGGAAATGATGTGCTTCATCTATGATAATAATTTCCGCCTGCTGTGCGATCTGATTCATTAGATTCTGATTTTTATCAAGCAGCAGGTCGGTATGATTGATGATCTTGAACGGGTAGAAGCCCTCTAATATCTCAGGGATAAGGCGTTTTATAGTTACTTCCCATACGGATACCCTTGCAGATGCAGGAACGATCAGTACGACATTTTTACGCTCCTTCTTTACGAAACGCTCTATCAGCATCATGCCGACAAAGGTCTTGCCCAAACCTACACCATCACAAAGAAAAGCACCTGAATAACGCTCTGCTATCTGGATAAGGCTGTTATAGCCGTCCTTCTGATACTGCGACAAGCCTTTGTATACGACCGATTCGTTTTCTTCCCATTCAGATACTGTTTCCTCATGGCTCTTGAAATACTCATACATTGAGCGTAGATAAACATCATAAGGACTGAACTCACGGCAGTGCATCTCCATGACCTTTAACACAGCCTCGGTAATATCCGTGCCGTTCTGCCAATGCTCATCAAACCACTTCTGAAGCTGTTCAACTTCATCTTTTACCTGAACATTCAGCTCGATATTCTGCGTCAGTCCCGCCTTTGTAAAGTTGCTTGATCCGACCAGGGCATATCCCGAAGGAACATTCATAGCGGAGATAAACTGATCTCTGTATTCGTCACGGAAATATGTGATATATGCTTTAGCGTGAAATTTATTGCTGTCATATACACGGCACTCGATCTTGCCGGACTTCATAGCCTTTATGATAGCCGGAACGCCAATAAGGAATTCATTCTTTTCCTGCTCACGCTCCATACTGTTACGGAAACGCTCAATCATAGTCTGTGCTACTTCTTCTATGACATCTTTGGTGCGCTTAGTTACTTCGTTGCCGAGGATAATGCGTATCTTGTCGAGCTTCTGCCAATCTTCCCCTAAAGTGAGCAGACCGCCGATCTCGAAGTATCCTGTTGCAATATCCATCTGCTTGGAAATCGAACACCATTCGGAAAGATAATTCTTTACAGAAGCCTTTTCGCTGCTGTTGTCAACTATATATAAAGTATCGTGTGCCATTGCAATCCCCCTGACTATTGCATAATTCATAAAAGGGATCATAATGCTTTCAGACTGCATACCTGATAAATGCGGTGTTATACTATGTAAAGTATCTGGGGAGAGAGTAGGTTTCTTGAAATAGATACTTTTACGAAATCCGCATATTTTAACAGGTATTTGCTTTGAAAGACATAATATCCCATAATGAAATTATACAAGATTTTCCGTAAAATTTCAAGTATCAGGCTGAAAATCGGCGGTTTGTATACAAGAGGACTGACTCAGATGTGCAGATTGCTATTCTGAGGGCATTGGAGGGCTACTGAATGGAGAAAACAGGTATAACTATTACAAAGCGTAAAGATGGACGGTATGTCGGGAAGTTCATCGCTGAATACGCCGATAACGGCAAAGCGCAGTATCACTATGTCTACGGCAAGACCTATGAAGAAGCCGAAAACAAGGTGATGATAGGGCGAGAAATTACCACACGCTATCTTTCGGGCAGATATATCAAAGTCGGCAAGGTGTATCGGGAATGGCTGAATGCCGTGGTGAACCGTGTCAAGGAATCTACGCTTGCCAACTACCGGAACAAGTTTGAAAAGCACATTCTCCTCGAATTCGGAGATATACCCTGTGCCGACCTGACCGCAGGCAGGATAAACGCATTTATAAACAAAAAGCTCGCAGACGGATTATCTGCAAGCTATGTGAGGGATATATTTACTGTTTTCAAAACGATGCTGAAATATGCACAGGAGGAATATGGGTTCAGGCTTTCCCTGAAAAATGTCGTTCTTCCTAAAGCCGAAAGAAATCAGGTCGAGAAGATCAGCGATGCAGAGCAGAAAAAGCTCGTTTCATATCTGAAAGCCAATATGTCGCTGACTGCTTTCGGTATCCTGCTGTCGCTTTTTATGGGACTGCGTATCGGTGAGCTTTGCGGGCTGAAATGGGAAGATGTGGACTTTCGGAACAAGATACTGCATATCCGCAGGACTGTTCAGCGTATCAGTTCTGCCAACGGCAACAGGAAGACAAAGATCGTGATCTCAGCACCGAAGTCGGCAACATCGTTCAGAGAGATTGCTATCCCCGATATGCTCATGGAATATTTTGAAATGTTCCGTGATGAAGCCGATCATTTCATCTTATCGGGTACAGACAAGCCTGTTGAACCCCGCACAATGCAGTACCGCTACAAGAAGATACTGCATACTGCTGATGTGGAAGATCACAACTATCACAAGCTCCGCCACACATTTGCGACCAATTCCGCAGAGAAGGGATTCAACGTCAAAGCCCTGTCCGCCGTTCTCGGTCACAGCAGTGTCCCCCTGACACTTAACCGATATATCCACCCTGACCGCACCTATGAACGCAGGCTGATGAATATGTGTATGCAGTTGTAAATTGTTGTCAGAACAGTATCTTGACAATTGAATACTGACGGTTTTACGCTGTTTTTTGAGCTTTATCGTGAATGTATCTATTTCAAGAAATCGGCTTTTCTGTATTATAGAGCAACTGCGCGCAGGTCTTGCGCTGTATGCGCGCTGAATATGTGAAAAAAGCTCTCTACGATCATGTGGAGAGCTTCATAAACGTAATTAAGGCTCCCAGAATACTCTGAGAGCCTTGTTATTTCACATATATAGAAATAGATTGCCTGCACTATCAGAAAAGCTGTCCTGAATCAACGTCTACCTTGACTGCAAATCTATTCTGGAAGTGTAGTTCCTCTACGATAATAACTGCGGTATTATCAGGAGCCTTCCTGAGCGAGCCTACAAAGGTTATCTGCCCACCTTTTGAGTAGAGAAAACTTACTGATTTAGCGTTGTCATCAAATGCAAGACAGGTAAACGTGTCTGTCTCAACGGTATCAATGCCATTTCGTTTCGGCTGGTCAACAGCAATACTGAATTTGCAGTAGCTGCAATCCTCCACAGTTACAACGTCCAAATCGGTGGTGATGCGTCCTGTCATCATGATCTTGTTTAACATAGTCTACTACTCCTTTCAGTCCTCGTCGCTGCACTCGTCCAGCCCGTGCAGGAGCTGAATATAAACGCATTCAGCTCGTTCATGCTCCTCGCCGTCGGCGGACATCATAAGTTCAAGGAAGTATGCCTTAGCTTGTTCGTAGTCATTCCAGACCTCACGCTTACCGTTGCATATGGTAGTGACTTTGTTTGATCTCGGCATTGCCAATTCAGGTGTTTTCAACATAGCTGTTACCTCCAAAAGTTTTATCGTGAATCCATTATAGCGGATAATTATTTCAGAGTCCAGCATATCAGGATAATTGTAATAATCTTTGTGCAGGGCGCAGCAATATTACAATTATCCCCGGTGCAATGCGCTGTATTATTCAAGGTCATTTCGCTTGCGCTTTTTCTGCTGGTCACGGCTCCGTTCCTGACGGAGATACTGTTCGATCTCTCTTGCCGCCTCGGATAACTCTCTTGCCTTCTGATCGACGGCTTTGTATTCTGCATTCTTCTGTACCCGTTGTGCAGTCAGATCAGCGATCATCTTCTCGAATTTCTCCACAGAAGGAGTAGTCCCATCGGGATACCATTCCAGTATTTTTTGTGTAAGCATATAATGCTCGGCAAGTGATTCACTATGTTCATTTTTATACTTTTCTTTTTTACGTCCGTTGAGCGCCATATATTCCTGATGTATCGGTTTCACCTCACGGTATTTGCGGAGCGTTTCTGCACGTTCTTCAAGCGACTTGATCTCACCTGAAATGTGGTTAAGATCCTGCACAAGTGCTACCCTTTTACTGAAAGCTGAAATGCCGGAAGTCTTGGCTTCATCAACCGTTACGCCGTACTTGGCAAGAATGTTCAGTGCCTTGCTTGTGATCTTCATATTCTCACGGTCAATGGCATCACGGATAAACTTGTTTTCTTCAGCCTTCGGGGAAATAACTCTAACTTTAGTTTTCGGAGTATAAAGCATTATGCCATTGTACTGTGCGATACGGGCTTTTATCTGCTCAGTCTCATAATACCAGCCCAGTGTTTTCGCCCTTGTGAATTTTGCACGGGAATTATTCTCTTTCTGCTCTGCAAGCATATATTTCAGGTCGATTTTATGGTCAGGATTATAATCGACAAGTATGCCGTACTCAGCGCATTTCAGAAGGAAATCATCAAAATCTTTGCTGACCTTTACTACCTGATCTATGGCATATTTCAGCTTGGCTTTCCATGACAGACCTTGACGGGACATATCCCATTCCCAATGGCTCTTGCCTTTGCTCTGTTCGGGGTTCTGAATGATGGACAGATTGTTCTCACTGCATAGCTCGTCCGAGATGCGCCGAAGCTCTGCCCAGGCACGGTCTTTCTTATTGCCTTGATTATGCTCAGTTTCAAACGTTTTGCCCGTGATCATGTTCGTATTATTTACGATTATATGTGCGTGGATATGCTCATGATCTTCGTGTACGGCAATGACATATTGATACTGCTCTTGCAACAGTCTATGGCATAGTTCTTCTGCAATCTCCATAGCTTTTTCAGGAGTGACTTCTCCGGGAGAAAAGCTCTGAATTATGTGCTGTGCTTGGGTGGTGCTTCGTCCTGTTCCAAACCGTTGTCGGACAGCTCGGAATTGTTCGGCTGCTCGGACTGGTTCTGTCTCGCACATAAAAGACTGGACAAGTGCATGACCTCTGGTCTTATTCCCGTCCACGATGTATTCAAGGCTGTCGCACACTGAACTCCTGATTGAATGTAGTTTAGTAACTGCCAAATCTCGTTCACGCTCGCTTTCATTGTTGTAATATCTTCGCTGTAAGCACGTCCTGTTCCGTTCACTCTGCGGGCTACCTGATTCACATTCGCAGCAAGCCCACGAACTGCACCGACGATGTTCTTCATATCGTCCTGATCTATCATCAGAACATAGTGTGCTTTGGTGCAGTCACGGACATAGCTGGACTTTCTCATTTTAAGCAAATCAGCCTGCTTGCAGATATGCTCCCACTCCGTATCATTGAAGCGAATATTAAGAGTATGATTACGGCACTGATCCCGTCCGTCGATATATTCCTGTTCGTCTGCTGTGAGATTATCGAGAGTGACCTTTTCAAGCACTCCGTCAAGCTCCTCTTTCAAACCATCACGAGTATAGTTCAGAGTAAGTTCCGCGCTGTCCTTGTGACCGTAATCACGCTTGTAGATTTTCTCTGCCTTTGTCATAAAATCTTCCTTTCGTTCCTGACCGCATCAGCGGTCTTTTTTATTTAGGGGTCTTAGGGGAACTTTTCCCCTGACAAGCATCGTGTTTTGTTGCCCGTTTTCCGAAACGCGGCACAAAACACCGTGCTTGCAAACTGAGAGTGCCGATTTCATCGACACTTATATAATCCGCCTGCGGCGGTTGTTTTCTCGCTGTAATAGCGGGAATTCGGAGCGATAGCGACTCTATCTTTTTTTCGTCGCTCCTGCCGACGATTATATTGTAAAATTCCTCGGCGCAATTATTGCGCAAGTTGTGCGGCAGTTTGATGAAAATGTATCTTTATATATCTACCGAAGAATTTATGGTTATGTTAATGTTTCTTCTGAGAATTTTCAGTATGTTTATAGCAGTTCTTCTCATTGCTTAAAATCAACAGCGAATTTATGTTTATATTGTGTATAGAACTGTTGCATTTTTAAAATCAACTTAGTTGCATTTTCAATGATTATGTGGTATACTTAATATGTAAGAAAAGGTATGTTCTTACTTATAAACGTTTCGCATTTTGGAGGAAGATAATATTTCGGAGGACTATATGGCTCTTATTGATACTTATAGAACAAATGTTGCAAAGAAAAGAGAGCAGTTTTCCAAACTGTTTTCAGAGAAAGCTAAGGAAAATGAAAAAATAGCTGCAGCAAGAACTAAAATTGAACGTGCCAGCGATGCTATAAGAAAAACAAATAGTTCAGCTACCATTAAATCTAAAACCAATGATATAACCAGGGCTGAAAAAGACATCACAACGTCTGAGAAGAAAATTGCCGTTCTTGAAAAACAGATTGCAAAGCTTGAGAAGGAAATAGCTGATGAACAAAAGAAAGTTGAACGTGAAGAAAAGAAGATTCATGATCAACGGATTAAAGAGGAAGCCGAAATGCAGAAAAAAACACAACACCAGATTTTAGAGTTAAATAAAACAATTCAGCGTCATGCTGACATACATTCTAATTTGCAGAATCAAATAGATGAATTACAGAAATTACCTAAAACAATTACTGTATTATTTTTAGCATCAAATCCCGTAGATACTCCTTCGCTACGGTTAGATGCTGAATGTCGAGCAATACAAGAAATGATTAGGAAGTCTGAATATAGGGACACAATAAAATTTGAATCAAGGTGGGCTGTACGAACTTCTGATCTTCTACAGGCTATAAATGAAGTTAATCCTGATATTATTCATTTTAGTGGTCATGGAGATGACGATGGTACGTTAGCATTTGAGAATCCTGACGGAGAATGTAAATTAGTTACAAAAGAAGCTATGGCACAAACTATTATGACACTTTCCGATAAGGTGCGTCTGATTTTCTTTAATGCTTGCTTTTCAGCTATTCAAGCGGAGAATATCGTAAAGTATGTAGATATAGCCATTGGAATGAACACTTCTATAGGCGATGAAGCGGCACTCGTATTTGCCTCTCAGTTTTATTCTTCTATAGGATTTGGTAAGAGTATAGAAGTATCTTTTAATCAAGCCAAAGCTGCTTTAATGTTAGAGGGTATTCCTGAAGAAACAACACCCGAATTGTTTGTTCGAGATGGATTGCAAGCTAACAGTATTATTTTAGTTCAACCAGAATAACATCATCTATAAATCAGAAATATTTTCGTAAAAGCTGTGAAGCGGGATATACTTCCGCTCCGCAGCTTTTTATTATTTCCGGACAAATTACACTGGGGAAAATGGAAATTTCACTAAAAGTTCGTGCGCAATTGCGGCTGGACAAACGGCTTCATTGCGCGCTATAATTTGATTGTGGAGATACCACGTCAAACACAAACAAAACAAGGAGAGAATAAAACGGAAGGAGGTGGCGGTATGCTTACCTATGAACAGCAGACAGAAAAGCTCCTGAGCAAGCGTCAGGCGGTGCTTGACCGTATCGAGAGCGACAAGGCTGAAATTGAGAAGATCAATGCCAAGCTGAATGCTATCCAGCTCGCTAAGATCAGGGACGCACTTGGCTGTGATGAGCAGGGACTTTTTGAGCTTATTACAAAGCACCCTGAACAGCTTGCGAAGCTCAGACAGGATAGCATTGCCGAGAGAGATACAGATACATCTCAGGACGATGATGAGTTCGGTCAGCAGATGAGCTTTACTGACAAGAAAAATCCTTATGAGGAATGACGAATGATTGCTGTGATAATCGGGACGGCAGCAATGCTGTTCCGCACAGCTATCATAAAAGTATAAGGCAACAACAAAACGAGGGTAAGATAGAGAAAGCGAAGCCCTCACTCTATATGCGTAGAGATAGACAAGCAAAGGAGAAAGTTCGCTATGAATAATAAAGATAATATTGCCGTAGAAAATACGGCAATTGAAACTGTGTCCGAGTACAAGATCGGGCATACCCTTTACACGGTGACTACCGTGTTCAACCCTGCTTCAAAGGCAAGCCTTTCGGATATTCTGAAACGGCTCATAATCCGTGAGTGTGAGGATTTCCTCGGTGAATCCGGACAAGAACCCGAGAAGCAGGCTGTGTAACTTTGGAATATCGGCGCATTGTATTTATTTTCGGTGCGCGCTATAATGATAACATAGCTTGCTGTATCTGTCGGAAAGGAAGGTTAATATGACAGACAAGATCACAGCATTATATTGTCGTCTTTCACAGGACGATATGTTACAGGGTGAGAGCAACAGCATCACCAATCAGAAGGCTATCCTCAAGAAGTACGCAGAGGATAATGGTTTCAGAAACCCCATGTTTTATGTGGACGATGGTGTGAGTGGTACAACGTTTGAACGTGACGGCTTCAAGGCTATGATGGTAGATGTAGAAGCCGGAAAGGTCAGCACGGTTATTACAAAAGACCTTTCAAGACTTGGACGTGATTACCTGAAAACCGGAGAATACATCGAGATTATTTTCCCTGATTACGATGTTCGCTATATTGCGATAAATGATGGTGTGGACACCTTCAAATCTGAAAATGAACTGATGGCTTTCAAAAATATTTTTAACGACTGGTACGCTCGTGATACGAGTAAGAAGATCAGAGCCGTTTTCAAGGCTAAGGGACAGTCGGGAAAGCCACTTTCTGTGCCGATTTACGGTTATAAAAAGTCGGAAACAGATAAAAACTTATGGTTGATCGATGATGAGCCTGCAGCAGTAGTGCGAAGGATATACAAACTTTGCATTGACGGGTACGGACCGACTCAGATAGCAAAAATCCTCACTGCTGAGGGAATACCAACACCAACAGCATACGCCATATCACAGGGCAGGAATCCCGTAAACAAAAACGCCAATCTTAAACGCTGGGACGGTAGAACAGTATCGGGAATCCTCGTCAAGGCGGAGTATTGCGGGCACACCGTCAACTTCAGGACACGCAAGAAGTCATACAAGATCAAAAAGACTATTCGTAATCCGCAGGAAGAATGGCTTATATTCGAGAACACACATGAGCCTATCGTGACGCAAGAGCAGTTCGACTTGGTGCAGGAACTCCGCAAACATAAGCGTCGTCCGACTAAGCATGAGGAAGTCAATCCATTTTCGGGTATGGTCTACTGTGCGGACTGCGGAAAGAAGATGTATCTGTGTCGTGCGACAAGTCTGACCGCCGACCAGGAGCATTTGAAGTGTTCCACATATTCCTCGGACAAGGACGCTTGTTCCGCACACTTCATCAGAACTGTTGTACTGAATGAGATTGTGTTGAACGAGCTAAACAAACTGCTTGTCAGGGTTAAAGAGCATGAGGACGAGTTTGTGCAGGCGGCTATGGACAATTCCGTTCAGAAGCAGTCCTCTGAGCTTACAAAAGCAAAGAAAGCCCTGAAACAGGCTGAAAAGCGTATCATTGAGCTTGACAGGCTGTTTACAAGGCTTTATGAGGACAATGTATCAGGGAAAATTTCCGATGAGCGATTTGCTGTCATGTCCGAAGGATATGAGAACGAACAGAAGCAACTAAAGGCAAGCGTTACTGAGCTTACTGCCTATATCGAAACCGCCGAACAGAAGTCCGCCGATGTGACCACTTTCATCAGCGTGGTGCAGAAGTATGAGCATATCACAGAGCTTACGCCTGAGATCATGCACGAACTGATTGAGAAGATCGTGGTTCATGCTCCAGACAAGAGCAGCGGGCATCGCACGCAGGAAATCGAAATACATTACCGCTTTGATGTTGCCGTAACGACTGCCGTTGCTGACAGTATGAAGTACGACAAAAAGAGAAAGGTTGCGTAACCAAGGCAGTTACGCAACCTCATCTTAAAATCTTAAATACTTCTTTATCGGCGCTCCTCTAAAGCTCTCCTCCTTGGCATTCTATCTTCAGCACAGCTAAATCACCCACTTATCAAAACTTTTACACCCCAGTCTCTTTACATTTATAAAAAAATATGCTATAATGATTTGTAGTTTGCTGTAAGATGTTTACAGCATATCACCATACCATGTTCAACCACCGCAAACCCGCCTGTTTACGCGGCTTGCTTTAAATACACCGAAAGGATAGATGGCAGATTGGAGAATAATAAGATCACCCTTTACGGCTTCAATAATCTTACCAAGACCCTCAGTTTTAATATCTACGATGTTTGCTACGCTAAAGGTCAGAAAGAACAAAAGGATTATATCGAGTATATCGACGAGCAGTATAACTCCGAACGTCTTACCAAAATACTCTGCGACGTTACCGAGATGATCGGTGCCCGCGTGCTTAATATTTCCAAACAGGATTATGAACCCCAGGGCGCTTCCGTGAATGTCCTCATAGCCGAAAAGGAGCTGGATAAGGATTCTATCGACCCCTCCTGCAATCTGGGCATTCTACCCGATACTCCCGAGATGATACACGCTCATCTGGATAAGAGTCATGTGACCGTGCACACCTTCCCCGAGTATCACCCCGATAACTCTATCTCCACTTTCCGCGTGGATATAGACGTATCTACCTGCGGTACTATATCTCCCCTTAATGCCCTGAATTATCTGATAGCCAGCTTCGATTCCGATATCATCACCATCGACTACCGCGTTCGCGGATTCACCCGTGATGTGCTGGGCAAGAAGTTCTTCATCGACCACGATATCACTTCCATTCAGGATTATATCGATAAATCTACCCTTACCAAGTATGATGCCATCGATGTCAATGTATATCAGTCAAATATTTTTCACACCAAGCTGCTGATAAAGGAGATCGACCTCCAGAACTACCTGTTCAAAAAGGACGTATACGAGCTTACCCCGAAACAGCGTCTTGATATCACCGACAGCCTCCGCCGCGAGATGATAGAGATATACAGCGGAATGAACATTTATTAAGTTGTCACCAAGCCCCTTCCCCGAAAAACGGGTCAAAGGGGCTTGATATGCATATCCTCTTCAAAACCGCAATAGAAGATATGTCCCGAAAAGAATTTTTGTAGTACTGTTTTTTGTACATTTTGAATATCACATTTTTCGCAGAGTCAAGTGCTTTGCGTTAAAGAGGAGTGAGCATTTTGAGCTTAGACCAGACAAAAGCGCCGCTTTACGAGGCACTGAAAAAACACATGAAAAACCGTATCGTCCGGCTTGACGTGCCGGGGCACAAGGGCGGACGTATGAATAAAGAACTTAAAGCCTTTCTGGGAGACCAGTGTATGGCTTGCGATGTCAATTCCATGAAAAATCTGGATAACCTCTGCCACCCCGTTTCGGTCATAAAGGAATCCGAACAGCTGGCGGCGGACGCTTTCGGGGCTGACCACGCTTTCTTTATGGTGGGTGGAACTACCTCCGCAGTGCAGACCATGGTATTCACTGCCTGCAAGGCGGGGGAAAAGATAATCATGCCGAGAAACGTCCACAGGAGCGCCATAAACGCCCTTGTTGTATGCGGTGCTGTGCCTGTCTACGTTGATCCCGGCACCAACAAGCGTCTGGGCATACCCCTCGGTATGTCGGTAAGCGCAGTTGAAAAGGCTATACGCGAGAACCCCGACGCCAAGGCGGTGCTGGTGAACAATCCCACCTACTACGGCATATGCTCCGATATCCGCGCGATAGTCAAGCTTGCCCACGAACACGGTATGCTGGTACTTGCGGACGAAGCCCACGGCACCCACCTCTATTTCGGTGAGGGTCTGCCATGTTCTGCAATGGCGGCAGGGGCTGATATGGCGGCGGTCAGTATACACAAAACAGGCGGCAGCCTTACCCAGTCTTCACTTCTGCTGTGCAAAAACACGGTATCCGAGGGCTATGTCCGCCAGATAATCAACCTGACCCAGACAACCAGCGGTTCATATCTGCTGATGGTCAGCCTTGATATCGCAAGAAAGAACCTCGCCATGAACGGCAAGGAACTTTTCGCAAAGGCAGTGGCTTATTCGGACTACGCCCGCGAGGAGATAAACAAGATAGGCGGCTACTATGCCTACGGCAAGGAACTTGAAAACGGCGATGATTTCTACGCCTTCGATTCCACCAAGCTGAGCGTTCACACCCGTGATATCGGGCTTGCGGGAGTTGAGGTATATGATATCCTCCGTGATGACTACGATATCCAGATAGAATTCGGCGATATCGGCAATATCCTCGCCATAGTATCCGCGGGAGACAGAGAGCTTGAAATAGAGCGTTTCATATCCTCACTCAGCGAGATAAAGCGCCTTTATTCAAAAGACCCCACAGGTCTTTTTGACCACGAGTATATCGACCCGCAGGTGGAAATGACCCCGCAGAAAGCCTTTTACAGCGACAAGCGTGCAATGTGGATAAATGAGAGCGAAGGTCAGATATGCGGAGAATTCGTAATGTGCTATCCCCCCGGAATACCCATACTTGCCCCCGGCGAGCGCATAACAAAAGAGATAATCAGTTACATAAACTACTGCAAGGAAAAGGGATGCCTGCTGACAGGTACCGAAGACCTTGAGATAAACTATATAAATGTGGTAGAATAACAAGGGTAATAATATGGACAACAAAACAACTAAAAAACGGCTGGGCTGTATAATAATCTTTGCGGTCATAGCTGTCGGACTTGCGGTGATGGTCATATTTGCTCCCGATATAGCGAATTTTCTGCTTATGAAACAGTCTTTTCAGGAGTACACATCTTTCGGAAATAAAGAGATAAAGATGATACGCGATGATATGGGCGTGACTGTTGAGGGCAGTACAACTCCTGTTAAGCTGACGGTCAGCCATGCTGCGGGGGACTATTGCTATCAGCTTTGGTTAAAAGATATCGATGGTGCCGAAAAGTTTATGGAAGAATGCTTTGACGGCACATACTCTGCCGCTGAGATAACTGACCAATATAATATGTGTGTTTATGATTACGAGGACTATAAATTGGACAGTTCGTGTGCTTCGTACAGCTGTGAGTTTGTAAACAGCAAGGGTGTTAAAAGGTTCGATGAATATTACATAGTGTTTTACAAAGAAGACGAGAGTTTTAAAGCAAAGCTATTTGCAAGAAAAACATAACAGACACAAAGAGGGTAATAATATGGACAACAGACAAGATCTTAAAAACCCCAACGAGATAAAGCAGCCCCTTAGCAGTAACAATATACAGGGCTTTCAGGGCAACGGGGCATTCTATCAGGAACTTGCACCCACAAAGCAAAAGCGTGGTCTGCGTATAAACGCAAGTATATCGGGCAAGACCTTCGGCAGACTGGTGCTGGGCTTTGTGGCGGCTTCTGCCATCGGGCTGATAGCGGCTGTAATAGTGATACTCAGATTTATCTTCGGGTGAAGCCATGGCTGAATTTATCATACGTGAAGTACGCCCCGAAGATGCCGATGATATCGCAGAGATAAGCCGCGAAGACCTGGGATATCCCTGTGATGCGGAGATGGTAAGAGCGAATATATCGGGGCTTGACAGTTCCCGTGAATCTGTTTTCGTTGCCGAGACGGACAGCAGTGCCGTGGGATATATCCATGTGGAAGAGTACAAAACTTTGTACTTTGAAAAGATGGTGAACTATCTCGGGGTGGCTGTAAGCGGCAAATACAGACGTCTGGGAATAGGTTCGGCGCTGATAAAAGCGGCGGAAAATTGGGCTGTGGAGCGCGGTATACATCTTGTCCGCCTGAATTCGGGCAGTACCCGCACAGGAGCTCACGAGTTCTACAAGCGGCAGGGCTACATCAGCGACAAGATGCAGGTACACTTCACCAAGAGATTATGAGTACATAAAACAGGGCAGGAATGAATTTGAATGATAGAGGACTTTGACGAAAAAAGATTCTCAAAAAAATTAAATACAGGCTGTTTCACTACGCTGATAATATTTGGCGGGCTGATACTTATCGGTTTGGGTTACCTGATATATACTGCAATACACTACGCAAGAATCACCAATATCAAGTGGGACAGTTTTGATAAGGAACGCATAGCAAGGATCGAGATATTTCTCGATATGACCATGCCCGATGATGTCAAACCTGTATGGTTCAGACGGGAGTCAGGTGCGGGGGACAGCTATTCGAGGCTGATAGTCGAAAATATTAGTGACCCGCAGGATTTTCTGGGTAAAGCATTTCCCGATTCCGAGATAACAGAGTACACCACCGATGAGGAAGATATCACGAAAAATGAGGTATCCTCACCCGGCAATGAAAAGAAAAACGAACTGCAAAGAATCAGCCCCGATAGTGAATTGTTCAGCAGTTTCAAAGACGACCTGAACTTTGCAATCAAGGAAAAGGGCTACAGCATTGAATTCACCGAGATATATGACCGCGTATTCGCCGATAGAATCAAGGGTATGTATGACATCGGCTTTGGCAAAACAGACAGCGGATACTGCGCTGTGATAAGGTTTTTGACATATTAAAATATAGAAGAGAGGGAACACCATGGATCTTTGGTTTACTGAAAAGCATACGGACGATGTTAATTTTACAATAAAAGTAAAGAAACAGCTTTACTCGGGCAAAAGCTATTATCAGGAGATAGATGTATTCGACACCTACGAATTCGGGCGGGTGCTGGTGCTGGACGGCTTCATCA
Source organism: Ruminococcus albus 7 = DSM 20455 (assembly GCF_000179635.2). Lineage (NCBI taxonomy): Bacteria > Bacillati > Bacillota > Clostridia > Eubacteriales > Oscillospiraceae > Hominimerdicola > Hominimerdicola alba. The sequence goes on from NC_014833.1 coordinate 1,415,796, forward strand.
TGCTGACCGAAAAGGACGAGTATATCTACCATGAGATGGTAACAGCCGTGCCTATGGCTGTCAATCCCGATATCAAGAATGTGCTGGTCATCGGTGCGGGTGACGGCGGAACTGTCCGCGAGCTGACCCGCTATGAATCCATCGAAAATATCGATATGGTGGAGATAGATGAACAGGTGGTGGAAGTCTGCAAGGAGTATCTCCCACAGACAGCCTGCAAGTTCGATGACCCGAGAGTACACCTGTTTTTTGAGGACGGTCTTAAATACGTCCGCAGAAAAAGCAGTGAATACGACCTTATCATCGTGGATTCCACCGACCCATTCGGTCCGGGAGAGGGACTTTTCACCAAGGAATTCTACGGCAACTGCTTCAAGGCACTGACGGACAGCGGCATACTGATAAATCAGCATGAAAGCACCTACTACGACAGCTACGTGGATATGGTGACAAGGACGCACAAGCGCATCGGCGCAAGCTTCCCCGTATCCATGGTGTATCAGGCGCATATACCCACCTATCCCTCGGGACACTGGCTTTTCGGCTTTGCCTCGAAGAACCTGCACCCCGTATACGACCTTAAAGCCGACCGCTGGAAAGAGTTCGGCATAAAGACAAGGTACTACAACACCGACCTCCACAAGGGCTGTTTCGCACTGCCCAATGATGTGCTGGAGATACTGGAGAATTCGTAACAACTGGAGGTTACTATGAAAAACATATCGTTGAAGAGAAGTTCAATTATATTCAATCTGATCGAAGGCGTTATTGCGGTTATCGCATTAACAATAAGCTATGCTTTTATTTTCGAGAAAAATAATCAAGACCATGACATTGGATTAGGTTTGTTTATTTCATTTGTATGGATGTTAGTTTTACTGATACCGAATATTTTTTACAAATTAATTGGAAAATTCCATATAAAAGATACTTTGTATTTTCAATTAGCTCCACTTGTTTTAGGTTCCGGAATATATATTATATTTCAATTAGTTCTGTATTGATTACTGACCTATCTTGGGAACACTTTTATAAAAGCAGGAGATAATGTAGAATTCGTGATTGCTGGTACTCAGGTGGTGATATAATGTGAAAATCGTTATCCGTATCGTGATCGCTTGCTATATTGTTATCCTAACGGTCTTTCAAGGACTATATATTTATTACGGCGGAAAACCTACGCTTTTCTGGCTGTCGGTGTTATTGGAAATACTCTCTGTTCTATCATTGCTTGGATCTGGAGCGGGGATCAGTCATTTTCTTTCAGTAAGAGAAATTGTTAAAAATGGGATAAGCACCAAAGCAGTAATAAAAGATCATCACGTTGAATGGAGTAAAATGAAAAATTATTATCCGATCATTCAGTTTCTTGATACCTCAAAGATCTCACATAAATATCAAAGCAAGGTCGGAATGACTATACTGCTCAGAAAATACAGAAAAGGCTCCAAAGTTAAAATATCATATCTCGAAAACGAACCGTGGGAATTCGTTATTGTTCCTGCATACTATTATCAATCGATAATAGAGATGATAATGTTTACGTTTTTGGGGCTCCCGGCTGTGATCGGCTCTTTCATTTTAGTGAAGTGCTAGATACGACCTATATTGTGAACCCTTTTATAAAGCAAGTTTTAAACACCAACGTCTATACCGAAAGGAGAATAATAATGTTAGAGAAAAATGTACAGACTTTCATCGCCTGCGACTGCGAGTACGATGAAGCAAAGATAGTAATGTTCGGCGCACCCTTTGACAGCACCACTTCATTCCGCCCGGGAACGAGGTTTGCAAGCCAGGCGATGAGGAGCGAGAGTTTTGGCATCGAGACTTTCTCGGTATATCAGATGAAGGATATGCTGGATATAAAGGTATTCGACAGCGGCGACCTTGAACTGCCTTTCGGTTCTCCCGAAAGAGCGCTGGACGATATCAAGAAAAGGACTGCCACTATCCTTGGTGACGGCAAGATACCCTGCATGATAGGCGGCGAACATCTTGTTACCCTTGGGGCAGTAAGAGCCTGTGCCGAGAAATATCCCGACCTGCACGTTATACAGTTCGATGCCCATGCCGACCTCCGCGAGGATTATCTGGGCGTTAAGCTTTCTCACGCCTGCGTTATGCGCCGCTGTCAGGAGATACTGGGCGACGGAAAAATATTTCAGTTCGGTATACGCAGTGCCGATAAGAGCGAAGTTGAATTCGTTATGCAGGAGCATACCTCCCTCAACCTTTTCGACTTCCGCACTCTCCGCGAAGTAGCGGGCTATCTCGGCAACGCACCTGTATATTTCACCCTTGATATGGACGTTCTCGACCCCTCGGAATTCCCCGGCACAGGCACTCCCGAAGCCGGCGGCGTGCATTTCGATGAACTGCTTGACGCTATCGAAGTCCTTTCCGAGCTGAATATTGTGGGCTTTGATATGAACGAGCTTTCCCCTGCCTATGACCCAAGCGGCAGAAGCACAGCCCTCGCCTGCAAGACTATGAGGGAGATGCTGTTGAGATTTCACAGGTAATATTTTCCTGCTTTCACTTTAGAACACCACTTGACCGTCGGTATACTCGGGTGTCATCTTCCCCCGCCGCAGGCGGGGGAAGATGACCAACAGCTATCCGCGGGATAACAAATCGCAACCGACCGTTGCGCCATTGCCTTTGCGTGACGGTTGACAGCGGGTGCTGTCTGTGTTATCATGGGTTTAAGGTCAGTACGGCAAAACTTTGGAGGGTGTATGGAATTTGAAAAAAAGCCCGAAACAAGCTTCCTTGTCAGGGACGAGGCAGAGAAAGTAAGCAGGGATAAGGGCATACCACCCGAGAGGTTATCAGAGTTCGCAAAATCGGGCTGGAAGGACATCATCACAAAATTCTGCTATACATTCCTGGATATGAAAAAACAGCGCGGAAGCAGCCTTGCTTACAGCTGGCTGAATTTCAGGGAAGGACTTGCCCACAGTGAGCCCGTGAGATGTGGGGCTGACGAATTCGCCTATTTTGCGCAGGTACGTGAGCTTATCCTCGCAGAGGACAGGGACAAAAAGCTGTTCCTGATACTTTCACAGGGCTGGGTCTATGAGGGCTATGCCGCGGAGATATTCTCGCTTCTGCCCGAGCTTTTCTATCTTGAAGATGCTTAAATACTTTCGCCTAAATTCAGGTGGGTGATATGCCACTGCGATGACGGCGAATGTGCTGTGTTTTCTGCCGTTAAGAACTAACCGAAGGCAGCACCGCGAAACCATATTATAGCAGGTCTTCCTTTTGTGAAGACTGCACATGAAACGCTCCGTATAATTGTTGATGATAACACCAAAAATCTCTGCCGCCGAAACGTATATATGATATAAGCGGCAAGGTGCTTCAGAACAGGTGAAAAAATTATTACGGAGGTTACAGCTATGATATGTTTGCGCGGTATTGCCCTATCTTACTAACGGGGTGATATTATGGACAGAAAACTCATGATAAGCGCAGTGACAAAATTTCTTGCAGGGCTTGTAATGCTTGCTCTGCTGATATTCCTGCCTGCGGGGACGCTTGCTTTCACACAGGGCTGGATATTTATGGCAGTGCTTTTTCTGCCGATGCTGATGATAGGCATCGTGCTGGCGCTGAAAAGTCCCGAACTGCTGAGAAAGCGCCTTAACAGCAAGGAACAGGAAAACACCTAGAAAGGCGTGGTCATATCAAGTCTGCTGATGTTCCTTGCGGGCTTCATCACGGCGGGGCTGAGTTTCCGCTTCGGGTGGCTGAGACTTCCAATGTGGGTCAGCGTTACTGCGGCGGTGGTATTCCTCATCGGCTACGCCATGTACGCCGAGGTACTCCGCGAGAATGAATACCTCTCCCGCACGGTGGAGGTACAGGAGAAACAGAAAGTCATCGACACGGGGCTTTACGGCGTTATACGCCACCCCATGTACACCGCCACCATTCTTATGTTCTGCTTTGCACCGCTTGTACTTGGTTCGGTGATATCCTTTGTGATATTCCTTGCCTACCCTGTTATAATAGTAACAAGGATAGGCAACAAGGAAAAAGTCCTGGAAAACGGACTCAAAGGCTATATCGACTATAAGAAGAAAGTAAAGTACAGGCTGATGCCTTTTGTGTGGTAGATATCTGCGGTCAGAAGCTTTCTCCGCTGTATTTTTACCAACGAAATGTTTTGTGAAAAACATACATCCAACGCTCCGTATATTTATGTAAAATCACGCCATAAAAAGGCGCCTGCCGAAACGTATATTAAATGTACGCGGCAGATGTCCGCAGAAGTGATAAAACTATTACGGAGGAACCAATTATGAAAACAAACAGGAAAATCCCGTCAGTGACTTCAATTTTAGATAAGATAGAAGTCCTGATGATAATATTAGCAATAGCAGGGATAATTTATTTTACTCATTCGTTATTCGCTTTGATAATCGGCATAGCAGGGTTAATTCTCTTCAGATACGTGAATTTATTTTCACAGACAAGTGAAAATGATATGCGGACAGGCTATGAAAAAAAATCCGGAAAAATCAAAGCAATAATGCCTGTTTTGAAAAAGATATGGGTTGTGATGATACCGTTAAGCATATTATGCTTAGCTTATGTTTCTAAGTCATTTCATAGGATTCCGCATTTTGACAGAACACAATTGGAAATAGAATACAGCGATGTGCCCGAAGGAACTGCATATGTAGACGTTCTCGTTAAGATAGACAGCAGTGATGAAAATTACACCGATTTCAATGTTATTCCCCAAAAGCTCATAAGCAAGGGAATTGACAACGAAGGTAGCTCGGTGTTCAATTCTGAACCTATAGATATAAATAAAAACAGTGAAATAGCTAAGTATGACGATGACGGCTATAAGTCACTTTCTCTACATTCAACATATGTGAAAGATTTTGACGTAGTTAAGCCATACGGATATGAACATGATGATATGATGCTGAAATGCTCTGCTGAAAAACTGTATAAACAGTACGGAAAGTTCAGGCTTGCTTATGTAGGCAAAAACGGCGAAGTTCTCGGCGTAACGAAGAAAACGTCCCACACCTATGATATTGATGAACCTTATAAAGTTATCGCTGATGGCGACAAGGCGACGTACAGTACATGGGGTAACTCACCTTTGTTTTATGTGGCTGTGTACATCATTCGCATCACGTTCTATGTAACGATCATCATTATTGCAGTGGCGATCATTAATCATAGCGCTGAAAAGATCAGCTGGGATAGCTGGGTTCGGGAACAGACCCGAAAAGACCGCGACAACAATGGCGAAAGTGGTAGAAATCTATGAACAAGGAATGGTCCGATCTTAACAAGGCTATGCAGCAGCTGCTGAAAAAGCGAGATACTTTCAATGAGGGCATCGCCGCACTTTTCAGACTGCGTGACGAGCTTTATAATACAATGCTTTCTCTGCGGGAAGAACTTTCACGCGGGGACTTTGATGCCATGCCGTACCCAAAGGCTAAGGGCTATCATTGCAAGAACATCGCCTACTCACTGTGGCATATTTTCCGCATTGAGGATATTACGGCGAATACCCTTATCGCTGACAGGGAACAGGTGTTTTTCACAGGTGACTATCAGCGCCGTATCAACTCGCCTATCATCACCACAGGCAACGAACTTTCGGGCGACGAGATAGCCGGTTTCACGAAAGTGCTGGATATCGGAGCGCTTTACGAATACACCAGTGATGTAAAGCAAAGCACCGAGGATACCCTATTGGGTATGGATTACGATAAGCTGAAAACAAAGATACCCACAGAACGCCGTGAAAAGCTTATATCCCTTGAAGTCGTCAGCCGAAGCGAAGACGCATTCTGGCTGGTGGACTACTGGTGCGGCAAGGATATCCGTGGGCTGATACAGATGCCCTTTTCCCGCCACCACATAATGCACACCGAAGCTATGCTGAGGATAAGGGACGGTCTGCCGCGGCGGACTTGATATGATAATACGCGGATATTCTCCGCTTTACCCAAATAAATTATTAAACCGAAAGGAAGATGTAAAATGTCAAGAGCTTTGATAATAGGTGCAGGAGGAGTAGCAGGTGTTGTTATACACAAGTGCTGCCAGAACAGCGAGGTGTTCACAGATATCTGTATCGCCAGCCGTACAAAGGCTAAGTGCGATAAGTTCAAGGAGGAGCTTCAGGGCAAGACCAAGACCAACATCACCACCGCACAGGTAAACGCTGATAACGTTCCCGAGCTGGTTGCGCTGATGAAGGAGTACAAGCCCGATATCTGTATCAACGTGGCTCTGCCCTATCAGGATCTTCATATCATGGACGCTTGTCTTGAATGCAAGGTTGACTACCTTGATACCGCAAACTACGAGCCCGAGGATACTGCTAAGTTTGAATACAGCTGGCAGTGGGCTTACCGCGAGAGATTCGAGAAAGCAGGCATCACCGCTGTGCTGGGTTCGGGCTTCGACCCCGGCGTTACAGGCGTATTCTGCGCTTATGCCCAGAAGCACTACTTCGATGAGATAAACTACATCGATATCCTCGACTGCAACGGCGGCGACCACGGCTATCCTTTTGCGACCAACTTCAACCCCGAGATCAATATCCGTGAGGTAAGCGCAAAGGGCAGCTACATTCAGGACGGCAATTGGGTAGAGACCGAGCCTATGGAGATCAAGAGAGTATACAACTTCGATCAGGTTGGCGAAAAGGATATGTACCTGCTCCACCACGAAGAGCTTGAATCCCTGGCACTGAATATCAAGGGCATCAAGAGGATACGTTTCTTCATGACCTTTGGTCAGAGCTACCTGACACACCTGAAATGTCTGGAAAATGTTGGTATGACCTCCATCGAGCCTATCATGTACGAGGGCAAGGAGATAGTACCTCTCCAGTTCCTGAAAGCAGTTCTCCCCGACCCTGCAAGCCTTGGCCCCAGAACAAAGGGCAAGACCAATATAGGCTGTATCTTCCAGGGCAAGAAGGACGGCAAGGACAAGACCTACTATGTATACAACGTATGCGACCATCAGGAGTGCTACAAGGAAGTCGGCTCACAGGCTATATCCTACACCACAGGAGTACCCGCTATGATAGGCGCTATGATGGTGCTGACAGGCAAGTGGAAGAAACCCGGCGTATACAACGTCGAGGAATTCGATCCCGATCCTTTCATGGAAGCACTGAACAAGTGGGGTCTGCCCTGGACAGAGAATTTCAATCCTGTACTGGTAGATTAATTCATAACACTAAAAGCGAATCGTTAGTGTGTTCATTAATTGTTGACATTCGCTTATACGCCGCTGTGGACGGTCATTCCAGCGCACGTAAAGACGCAGCTGAGTATCTCTTTAGCGGCGTGTTAAGGGAATGCTATATGGTTTCAAAACTATGATTTTTTTTGAGAGACATTTTCCTATATTATGCGAGCTGTTTGAGTCGGACTCGGTGGTATTTCTTATCATCGGGGCGATGTTTGGATTCCTGTTTGGTTTCAAACTAACAAACCGCAAAAGCAGGATACGCGCTGTGATCTCATGTGTGGCGGTATACGCGGTATGTGAGGGTATAGGCAACATCCCTATGCGTGTAAACTTTTTGCTGGATTTTATTTTGCTGATCGTAGGCACAGCTGCACTTGGGGCTGTTTTGGGGATACTGCTGAATATGCCTGTTTACGGTTTTTTTGCTGAAAAAGAATAAAGATATCGTGCGGCAGCATGATAGGTATAAGGGAGGTCAGAAAGATGACTTTGTGCGAACTTGAAAGACAGCAGGAGATACGTTTCCCGCAGGCTTTCCACAGGATATACGACAGCGGTGCCATGAAGTGGCTGGAGCTTAGTCGGGCGGAGCTGAAAGCAAGTATCAAGGAGTATGTCAGTGATACCACAGCATTTCTCATGCTGGACTGCGACTGCGAGATGTACCTTTTTGAGGAAGTACAGTCGGCGGCAGAGGAACTTGCACAGCTTTCACAGTGGCAGGAGGAGGACAAAAAGCTCCGTATAAAGGACGGACTTCGGATAGTGCCTTTTGGTCACAGCGGCGGCGGGGACATCTACTGCCTGCTGTATACTCCCGATAATGCAGAGCCTATGGTGATAAGGTACTTTCACGACAGCTACGAAGCACCTCAGATCATGGGGCGTGACTTTGACGAGTTCATGTACATACAGCTTCTTCTGGCGGCGGAAAACGAGCAGGATGTTGAGGACGAGTATTTCCGCAATAATACTGCGTATCTCAGTGAGAAGTACCGTGATCTTACAGAAGGGAAGTCCGCAGATGAGCTGACAGATGCACTGTCTGAGATCAATTTCGCTCCCGCGGACATATTTGAACGAATATGACTATAGTGCAGAAAAAAGACCTTGCAAACAAGGTTATAGAACGGCTTGAAGAACAGTACCCCGATGCGATATGTTCGCTGGAATATGCACAGCCCCATGAACTGCTGATAGCTACCAGACTTTCGGCACAGTGTACAGATGCGCGGGTGAACATCGTGACTAAGGAGCTGTTTGCGAAGTTCCATTCAATCAACGAATTTGCCGATGCGGATATAGCTGAAATTGAGGAGATAGTGAAGCCCTGCGGACTTTACAAGACTAAAGCGAAGTCCATAAAAGAGATGTGCATACAGCTTCGGGACGAGTACGGCGGAGTACTTCCCGACACCCTGGAGGGGCTTACGAAACTCAGCGGCATAGGGCGCAAGACGGCGAACCTCATAATGGGGGACATATACCACAAGCCTGCGGTGGTAACGGACACCCACTGCATACGCATAACTGGCAGACTGGGACTTGTGAAGAACAAGGAGCCTGCAAAAGTTGAGGCGGAGCTTTGGAAGATACTTCCCCCGGAGAAGAGCAGTGACCTGTGCCACAGGCTGGTGCTTTTCGGCAGGGAGTATTGCACGGCAAGAAGCCCGAAATGCGGCGGCTGTCCGCTGAATGACATTTGTATTTCAAAAACTGAATAGACTGCAGTTTTGCGGGTATAATGATACCGAGGGTGACCTCGGTATTTTTTTATGGGGGTGTATGTATTGGAAGAAAATAAAGGTCTTGCCGAACTGCTGGGTAAGGATAAGGAGAGCAGAGCGTTTTTTGCATCCCTTTCTCCTGAACTGCGCAGGCTGTTGATGAAGAATGATGCGGGCAATTTCATTATGCTTCACCGCGCAGTCTCAGAAAGCGGCAGACAGACATTCGCAGCAGGGGATATGACCGACGGACAGACAGTATCAGCTTCTGAAAGAACGGGTTCATTCCCGTGTGGAGATGATATTTCCCGGGAAACATGGGAAAAGCTTGGCGGCAGCTGATAGTATTACAAAAAGACACTTCCGCCATAAACAGGCAGAAGTGTCCGTTGATTAATATATTCTGATCATCCGGTTTACACTCCAATTGATTTGGTGTAATATCAGAACTAGAAATACTCGGCGCTTATCCTGATAACATCAACACGATGATTCATTGTTATATAGCACTTTGTAATGGTGTGTTAATGGGATGACCATGTTATATATTGTAATCAGCAACATTATTACGCTCGGTGATCAGGGTGATGAGGTCACTTTTGGATATCGGCTTTGAGTAGAGATATCCCTGAGCGTAGTCAACCTCAAGATCGCGAAGCATTTGCAGCTGATGTTCTGTTTCAACGCCTTCCACAAGTATCTTGCGGCGCATCTGTCTTATCATACGCACGCTGCTTTCAAGGATTATCTGTCCCATCTGACCCTTTTCTGCACTCCATAGAATACTCTTATCTATTTTGACAACATCAAAATCAAGTCGGAATATAGACTGCATATTTGAATATCCTGTGCCGTAGTCATCCATAGAAAAGCGGAATCCCTGCCTTTTAAGGATCCGTACGACGCGGCTGAGTATGCTGTAATCACTGGCAGCTATGGATTCGGTTATCTCGAAATTTATCATTTTTTTGTCAATTCCGAAGCTTTCTGCTATCTCTATGATATGTTCAGCAAATGAGGGCTGCATACACTGCAGCACCGATAGATTAACATTTATGCATTCCATGCCGTTTTCTTCGGGAAATCCGCTGTTGATAAATGAGCATACTTCACGGAAAACATATTCATCAACTTCGTCGATAAGACCTATCTGTTCTGCTATTGGAATGAATTCATCGGGGAACAGGTTGCCCATTTCGGGATCATGCAGACGAATTAGTGCTTCAGCACCGTACAATCTGTTATCCTCGACGTAGAAAGTAGGCTGGTAGAATACCTCAAAATTATGCTGTTCAAGTCCGCGGGCAATAGCACTTTCAACAGCAGCACGTCGAAGCAGATAGTCAAGGTCTGAGCCTGTGAGGATGTTTTTATCAAGCTTATTCGGAACAGGGCTGTCCGCCATATACAGCGCATCACTGACACTTCGTATTCTTTTAGGTACATCAGCTGACATTATGAGTACTTTCAGAGGGATCTCATTATCGCCTATACGCCATGGCTGTTCAAACCTTTCACTTATGGTTTTTGCAAGCCATTCTACCTTTTGTTCGTCTGTGCCCATGACAGTTATCATAAATGTGCCCGGATTTGTGCTGTAGATATAGTATCTTGGCACAAGTGAACGCAGGTATTCAGCCACAAGTCTTGAAAGTGCTTCTGAATTATCCGAACCTGTAGCACGTTTGATTATCTCGGTATTCGTGATTTTTATACACAGCAAAGAAAGATTTTTTCCGCTGACTAAATATGTATGCATATCAGCTGTGACAGCGCGGCGGTTATATATGCCCATGCCTGCATCCATGCGGTCATCTTCTATTTCGATAGCTACCATAACACCGAGAAGGGCTATAGCCTCTGAAAGCAGCTCAGAGCGGATGTCATAGTTTATCAGCTGTAAGCATATCCCGAATATCACCAGTATAAAGAAGTATAGCATAGCTGTTCTGCGTTTACGGTTCAGTGCACGCCATGAGAACAGCAGCATGAATATTGCCATGGTTATATACAATCCGCTTATGACATAAACTACCATCAGTCCCCAGTTGCGGTGATAAGTCATATTGCGGTCATAGTAATACATACAGTTTGTAGCCGGATTAAGAAGTACTATCAGTTCGATTATTATCTCGGGGAAGGCGAGGGCGATATAGCGTTTTCGCTTGCCGTTGAAATTAACACCGCATACCGAAAATACGTATAGCAGGAATATTGCGGGAACGGATGAGTGTATCAGGAAGTAAGAAAAATGCCCTGTTTTTACAAGTATCTCAGCTGTATGAGATATAGCAGCGCGGGAATTATTGCAGACTGCAAGTATCTCGGATATGCAGTTGAGGTCCAGCATTATAAGCATAGTAAGATATATTTTATTCTGCTGTTTGTCCGTACGTCGGTTAAGCAGCGTAAAAAGTATGCCGGTAGTGCCTATGAGCATTGAAGCGGCGTACATTACGATCTTTGATATGGTTATATATGACATTTGCTCCCTCCTCTTTGAAAGGATCTTATAATCCGGTCAGTCTTTAATTACAGCAGATCTATTTTTAAACGCTGTAGACTGACCTTATTTTATAAAATTATTATAACATATTATTACGCAAAAGTAAAGATATAGAGGGGGAAAAATGAATATTTTTCTGATAATGCTGCTTTACCACAAAGATACTGAGGATATGTTTACCTGAATTATAACTTCAAACCGCTTTTATCGACCAAGATCGCTTATTTGTGTACAAAAAAACTCCCTTGCCGATTATCAGCATGGGAGTTTTATATATTTAATAATCAATTTCTTCTGTTATGCTCTGGGCATAGCGTACACGGAAAACGTGTATTATCTGTGCAAATATTATAAACACAAGACCCAGTGCAAGAAGTATGCAGTTTACTATGATCAATCTGTCAGTAACACCGTATATCGCACCGGTGATCGCATAGTAGATACTTGGATCTTCCATGAAAAGACCGTCAAAATAGCCTGAGAAGCGTAAGTAAAGTGACGGTATCAGGAATAACAGTGAGCTGCAGAATAAGATTGTTCCGATCCAATAAGGCAGATCAAATGGATGATGCCTGTCAATGTACCACATCATACCCAAAAGGCTCAGAAGTAAAAACAGACATATACCCATAGCCATGCCCATTTCAGGCACGATCTTCTTAAATATAGAAGAATAATGGCTGTCAGCCAGTTTCTTTACCATAAGTATATCAAAGGATGATACAACTTTCTTTTCAGCATTATCAAGGGTGTTGTCGATCAAAGAGTAATATTCCTGATCCTTTTCTATATTATTGGCTTCTGAATATTTCTCAACATAGTCGATAACATCAACTTCAAAGTCTGTAAAATCGTAATCAACAACAGGTTTTGAAAGAGATCTGCCGAACATATATTCAAGAGAGCTTCTCACAAGTTTTTTAGCAGTTGCAGAAACTTTCTTTTGGTTAAGACTCTTGGTATAGACTTCCTTGGGAATGGATGTTGGATTGGAGTACTGACCGAAGTATTCATCCAGTTCATTATACAAGGCGGTATCAGCTCCGCTTTTACTTATTGTCCAAACGTAATAATCTGTATTGAAGATCATAGTATCGCAGAAAATAAGCAGCTGCATGATTACTGCGGCAATTGTTGCGAATATGGCTAAGGTCAGCATCGGGCCGTAATGATATAATCTTTTCATTCCTTTCATTCCTTCGTCTTGACCTCTTTCCATTCAATATCCTCCAGCTTGCATATATACGCAAGTCGATATTCAGACATACCGAGTTTACCATTGTTCCAGCACGTATACATAGTAAGTCTGTCATCGTCTGTGGGATACACGTATTTGTAATCCTTCTCGTGGAAAACGACTCTTTCATTTATAACGTAGGTACACTTGCAGTAAACAGTCTCAAGTGTAACAACGTCGCCGATCTCGCACTTTGGCAGATTGTAGAAAAATGTATGGTTGTGACCTGCGATAACTACATTACCGGGTCTGCCTATATATACAGAACCGTTATACCAGCCTGCACCTGATTCGAGAACATACGGATCAGTACCGCTGTATACAGGCACGTCTTTAAGACCTGCAGCCTGACAGTTCAGCGTAGCATAGAAATCACCGTAGTAAGGATAGACAATGACGTGTTTTTCCTGCTCGCCATTGACCTCTACCTCGATCTCCTTTATCTGATCCGGAGCATCATCATCACGGTACTTGTTAAGTGTACGCAGATTTCTGACTTCCATTGGTGTAGCACCAAAAGCAGTGTCAAGATAAGGTTTATACTCTTTATAGGGTTTGAATAAAGCAAGAACAGCCACACTGCACAATATCGCCAATATCAAAAAGGGTGTGAGAACATAAGTGAATGTCCTCAACACCCGTGATGACGAAGTTTTATGCCTATGAGTGCGGTGTTCCGTCTTTTTTACGGCATCACTCATAATAATTCACTCCGAAATGTTTACTTTAAATCAAGCCTTGTTCTTCTTGGCGATCATGAATACACCAAAGCCTGCAACTGCAAGTGAAACTGCTGCAACAGCTGCTGCTGCGTTAGAAGTTTCAGTCTCAGCACCGGTAGCTGCTACGGGGTTGTCACTCTTGATAGTTGTACCGCTGCCGCCATTGTTGTTTTTGTTGCCGTTGCCGTTAGAAGAGCTGTCATTACCATGCTTATGCTCAGCTGCAACAGAGAAGTGAGCGTCATCTACCTTAGTGATAGTAACGATAACATCGTGCTTTTTACCCAGAGCGATAAGGTCATCCTGAATAGCCTTCTTATCAGCCTCAGTCCACTCCTTACCGATAAGGATCTTATCAGCCTCGGTCAGATCAGCGGGAGCCTTATTAACTACCTGCTTAGCGCCGCCCTTGCAGTAAGGTGCAACATAAGTATCTCTGATGTTGTTCAAATCAGCGATCATATCATCATACTGAGCGCTTGTGAAGCAATCCTTATGTACCTGCAGGAAATTATCCAGTTCCTGTACGTTGTTGGACTGTACACCTGCTTCTTTAGCAGCCTGAACTGTTTGTTCATATGTTGCAGCAAATGCAGATACAGACATTGTTGCTGCCATGATAGCAGCAGCTGCAAATGCGGAAATCTTCTTGATCATCTTTTTTTCCTCCAAACTCAAATGATTTAAGGCATAGCCTTAACTATTCCTTCTTTGACACCATTAATGATATCATAAAACGTTTGAAATTGCAATAGCGTATATGTAACTTTGTGCAAAGTGCATAGATTTTTTTTAACCAATCTAATAGAATATAATAAAATAACGGTATTATTTTTTTGATTTATGCAGTATTTTGTTAATCAAATATTATCAGATGTGGAAAATGGTGCCATTGGTAAACCATTTTTACCAAATACTGTAACTTCACCGTAGTTTGTCCAGTTATACCTGACAGCTTTAGGTGACGGAACTTTTTCTGAAGCAACTATTGCTTTTCCGCCTCCGAGTGCAACATCTGCGGGGTGGAACACACCGTCTTCACCTGCTATCTCAAAGCCTTTTATACAGCCTTTGACTTCAAAGCCTTTTTCGGCATTGGAAAATTTGACCTCAGCTTTTCCATCTTTGAAAACGCAGCTTTCAAAGATCGGGCCGAAAGCATCTACGTCCATACCGTATACCAGCTTTTCAGCCTGCAGACAAAGTCTTTCACCAACAGGGAGTTTATCCTTGGGGTGAATCTCGTTGAATTCGCCCTTGTCAAGTATTACAGCTATACCTGTATTTTTAATAGTACGGAATGCTTTCATCTGTGCTGAACGTATCTTGCACCAGTGTTTATAGTCAGGGTCAGCGGCATAGCGGTGCATGGGGAGCTGTACCATTATAAAGGGCAGCGTATCATCGCCCCACACTTCGCGCCATTTTGCTATCAGTGTTGTCAGAAGTACGTAGTAGCTGTCGGGCTTGTGGTCATCCGATTCACCCTGATAATACAAAAATCCGCGTATTGTATAAGGACATACCCTCATTACCATGTTTTCAAACATATTACACGGGCGGAAGGGATTGAATTCATTTTTTGGTCCCGGCCATCCGTATACGCCTATCTTTTCTTCAAGCTGTCCCCATGACATATCCGGATCATCTTTCCAGTATTCCTGTGCTTTTGCTAGCCAGTCTTTTTCATGCTCAAGAAAGCCTTCGTATTCGGCTTTCTGTTCTTCAAGGGTCTTGCCTTTTATGGTTTCCTCATATTCCTCTATGTAAGCGGATATACGCTTGTCATTTTCAAGTGATGCTCTGTCCAGCCAGCATGAAGCCGATGTACCTCCCCAGTTGCATCCGATAAGTCCAACAACTACACCAAGTTCCTTTGAAAGCTTGCGGGCAAAGTGAAGACCAACTGCGCTCCAGCATTTTGAAGCTTCGCTGCCTGCTCTGCTCCATACTGCATTTTTGCTTTGTTCTTCAGCAGCCTCTGCTGATGCTACCTTTGGAGTGTAGTAGTAGCGTATCGGTGTATCTTTGTCAAGTTCAGCAAGATATGAGGCGCCGTCCTTTGCGTTCTGTATCTCAAGCTCCATATTGGATTGTCCGCCAAGGAACCATACCTCACCAACGGCAATATCCTTGAAAGTCAGTGTATCAGTGCCGTCTGATACCGTCAGCGTCAGATCCGCGGCTGCTTTCATCGGAGAAAGCTCGCAACGCCATTTGCCGTCCTTTACGGTACACTCTGCACTGTTATCACCGATAGCCGCAGTGATGAGTTTACCGTCTTCGCCTGTACCCCATACAGTTATGCACTTTTCGCGCTGGAGCACCATGCTGTCAGAAAACATCTGTGAACATTTCAACATTATTATTCCTCCCCGTATTACCCATTTTTATCCATACAGGATCATTTAATTACCCAAAGTATCAGTCTGGCGATAAGGTATACAGCCTGATACAGCAGAACCACCCAGCCGCCGCAAACCGTTAGTATAAACCCAAGTGCGATGCCGCTTGTGAAGCCTTCACGACCGTACTCCCTCGGGCTATTGCTGTTCCTGAGTGCAGGCGCTGCCCAACCTGAGTCGATACCGAATATGGCTGAGTGTATGCCCAGATAAAGCCACAGCACATAGTATATCAGCGAAATGCGGAATATCCATGTGAATATGAGCCCTATAATATTCAGCATCACGGCACCTCCCGAACGGTCATCCTTACTCGTCCCGATACTCTTGATCTTTCTTTTGATTTTACCACAACGATATGGTTTTGTCAACGTAAAAACGCCCGGAAAACGTAAATTTTTTCGGGCGTTCATGTTTAATTATTTGGTCGGTCTTATTTAAGATCAAAGACCCTCAGGATTGTTCTTTATAAAATTCCAGCTGCTTGCAGTCATTTCATCGAGGGTCAGCTTAGCTTCCCAGCCGAACACTTTCTTTGCCTTGTCGGGATTTGCATAGCAGGTGGCTATATCGCCCGCACGTCTGGGCATAACCTTGTACGGAAGTTCCTTGCCGCAGGCTTTCTCAAAGCTGTGAAGTACATCATAAACGGAAGAACCCTTGCCTGTTCCGAGATTCACCGCATCGCAGCCTGTATTTTCCATAACGTATTTCAGTGCGCACAGATGCCCCTTTGCAAGGTCAACAACGTGTATATAATCGCGCACTCCCGTACCGTCGGGGGTGTCATAATCATCACCGAAGATACCCAGCCTTTCCAGCTTGCCCACAGCTACCTGACATATATACGGCAGCAGATTGTTGGGTATGCCGTTGGGGTCTTCACCGATGAGTCCGCTCTCGTGTGCACCGATGGGATTGAAGTATCTCAGCAGCGATACCGACCACTCGGGATCTGCCACACATACATCACGTAGTATCTGCTCTATCATCACCTTGGTGTAGCCGTATGGATTGGTGGCAGATGTAGGCATATCCTCGGTGTATGGAGCTTTGTTCACGGGACCGTAAACAGTAGCAGAGGATGAGAATACTATCTTCTTGCAGCCTGCCTTGCGCATAGCCTGTATCAGCAGGAGAGTGCCTGTGATATTATTATGATAGTATTCAACAGGCTTGGCAACGCTCTCGCCAACAGCTTTGAGTCCTGCAAAATGGATAACTGCATCGATCTTGTTTTCCTCGAATATCCTGTCCATCGCAGCGAGATCGAGCATATCAGCTTCATAAAAACCAAATTCCTTGCCTGTTATCTTCCTTATCCTGTTAAGTGCTTCGGGCTTGGAATTGGAAAAGTTATCCATAATAACTACATCATAGCCTGCATTCAGCAGTTCAACAACGGTGTGGCTGCCTATAAATCCTGCACCGCCTGTAACGAGTATCATAGCCATGTCAGATTACCTCCGGTAAATCATTTTAATTAATATATAATCATTATACCATATTCTGCTCATATTTCAATTGACAATTCTGCTAAAAATATGTGACTGATGCTGTTACCCGCGCGAGGGTTATGACAGCTTTTCTTTCAGCTGCTTTTCGATATTATCAGCATCGTCTGAGATTATCAGGATATCAAAACCGCCTGCGCTGAATATCTTTGCGTTATCAAGTTTGGTCATTTCATCGGGACGGTAATCGCGGAATGTGGAGATGCGGTCATCAAGACGCTGTTTCAGCAGTTCCTGACCGTCAGTGCCCTCAGCGAACTTTACAACGGATACCTCGTCTGCATATCCGCCTTCTTCATTATAAAGTATGGCGCCGTCACTGATATTCTCAAAACCTGTGCCGTAAAGCCTTGCAGCGTATTTGTCATATTTCCCCTCAGACTTATGAAGCCTGCCGTCCAGGTTATCTCCGCTTATGCCTTCGATCAGTTCTTCCGCAGAGATATCCGCAGCTGCCTCTGTGCTTTCCGCCGAAGAGGACTTATCTTTATCTGCATTGTTTTTTGCGCTGCAGCCGCCAAGCATTATCGCAGCGGCAAGTATAAGTGCTGTGTATCTATTTTTCTTCGTCATAGTTGTCTGCCACCTCAAAATCTTCATATCCGTCTATCTCGTGATTTTCGTAAAGATATGATATTATAGTATTGTATATCACGCGTTTGCAGCAATCGGCAGGAATACCGAAATATTCGTCCGCCTTTTTGGATAGTTCTTCTTTTATATGAACTCCGTCATTAAGATAACCGCAAAGGATATCGGCAAGCTGTTCTGTCGTTTCTGCGCTTTCACCGAAATTCTTGCATTTCGCAGTGTTGGCGTAGATGATCGGCTTGCGCATTATGCCGGGAGATATCTCGTCGGGATCATCAGTGATTATAAGCGAAGCGCGGCTGATAAGTTTATCTGCATCAAAATCATCAGTAAGCAAGGCTATATTGTCGTGCTTCGGCAGAGCGCACGCTTCGTCATTTGTAACACCTTCAAATGCTATGGTGAAGGTGTATCCGCTTTCTGTCAGCGCATTGAGCATACTTTCGTTTTCCAGCAGTTTTTTGAAGCTGCAGAAGAATTCGCTGTCAGCAAAAGGCTCCTGCTTCACGGGGATATACCTCGCAAGCATTAGCAGCATCTTTTCGTTTCCTGATCTGTCTTTCACAAGATCGTATGATGTAAGTCCTGTCATACGCAGTACCTCAGTGTTCTCGTAGCCGTATTCAGGCTTTCTGAGTTCTTCGGCATACTCGCCGGTACCACAGAAATACAGCCGAACATTGTCGTAAAGACGGTGATTCTTCTGCAGCGTCGGCATATCACACGGACTGTTCTGTAAAAATATGGTATTAGCATGGCAAAGGCTTGCAGCTGTATTGAGCTCATCTTCGTTTGTAGGAAAATTGGTCTTCATTACATCGGGTACGGTAGTTATGTAGGCCTGTGCATTCATGAAAAGAAGCTTGTGCAGCAAAGTGCCTTTGTATAGCGGCTTGTAGCCGTCTGCGATAAGACGCTGTGCGGCAGGGCTCTCCTTGTCTGTAAGATAGTAGCAGTACAGCTCATCGTGCCTTGTCATAGCGTAACGGAACATATCTTCCGCCGCACCGCCGCCATTTTCTGTATCATCTGCAAATATCCATATATTCCTGTTCTTGAACCACGCTCTGCTGCAGCGATAAGCGGTCCTTAGTGTAAAGGGCATACCGCTGTATGCCGCACGTGCCATGGTCTGTCGGAAGTACCTTCGCTGCTCCTTCTCTGTCAGCGGAAGTGTTACCAGTCTGCCGCTTTCGGCACGGGCGAAATATCCGTTGCCCAGTGGGAAAATGCTGTCAGGAGCTCCGTTTTCAAGTTTGCTCCCGCGAGAACTGAACAGCGCTTTAAGTTCGTATTTGCAGCCTTTGAACAGTATAAAGAACCTGAGCTCATTTCTGCCATCTGCGATAGGTACGCTCAGATGGAACGTGCGCTTTCTTTCCAGCTTTTTTCCGAAAAACATTGTGGGCTTGCCTTTTCGGTCATAGGTAAGCTTGTATTCGCTGCCCGCGTATTCTGCCGTGACCTTTGTGCGGCGCTCACTGAAAATGTTGTCGAAGCTTCCGTCTATCTCAATATTATCCTTGTAAAGGTTAAGCTGTACTATCTCGATGAACATATTTGTGCTGTCTGAAAGGATTATGTCCTTCTGCACCGAAAACAGTTTTTCGCTGTTGTAGCTTATATCGGGGAAATAGTTTTCGTGACCGTGCTTCAGACCTAGCAGAAGACGCTTTTCCTCAAAGCGGCAGTTAGATATTTTGTCCAATATTCCGTACACATCACATATTACTTTGTCCTCTACGGGATGCAGTACCTTTTGCAGAGTGTCCGTCAGATATTTTCTTTCTTCCTCGGGATATTCGTTTTTCACCAGACCTCTGTTTATGCACCTGATTACTTTCGAAGTTATGAAATGCTGCAAAAACAGTGGCAGTCTTCCGTCTTTACCCTTGCAGTTTTCGGTAAGGGGGATAAGACATTTTTCAAATACAGCTACCGGGTTTTCTGCAGGAGTAGGCTTGCGGTCTGCCAGCCATGCGGTCAGGCGGTCATCGTAGTAGAATCTTTTGCCTTCGCACAGGGCATTCAGCATACATTTCTGCTGTGTGAATTCTCCTGCTTCTGTTTCAAATATGTGCTGTGCAGCAAAAGATGTACGAAATAATGTACACTCAAACGATGACGGGAAGCAGCTGTGATCCTTGTCAAGCATGATAATACCTGCTTTTGCTGACATCGGGAAGAAAAGATCCTCACCTCTGCCCACAAGTCTGCCGCAGGCGATATCTATGCTGCTGTCATTATCCAGCTTTGTTATCAGCTTTGAAAAATAGTAAGGATCTACCTTTGCGCCTGCACGCATAACGGTGCAGTGATCTGCATTGGCATATTTGATGAATGTGTTCAGCAGTTCGGCTTCACTCTTGCCGCCGATGTTTATAAAGGCTGTCATTCCGAAATCCGAAGAACGCTCCAGGTACAGCTTTTTTCTGTCGTCCTCGGTGAAGTCACCTGCGATGATGAGGAAGATATCCTTAACGAGTCCGCCCGATTGTCCTGCGATGTTTTGTACAGTGTCTAGTGCGACTCTGTCGGAAGCCCCTGCTATAAGCAATACAGAAAGCTTCATATCTCTTCCTCCTTTCTGCCGAATATCTCAGCTATTATCCTGTCGGTGGAATGTCCGTCACAGCTGCCCATGTGATATCTTACACATTTTTCCAGTTCTGCGGCAGAACGGTGATAAAGTTCATTTTCTATGGCATCAGAAAGCTCAGCTGCATTCTGTGCAACTGTGGTTGGAAAACTGTGATAATCAACATAGAATCCGCGCTCCGTATCGAAGTCGTCAAGATCGGGCGCGAAGAATACGAAAGGCTTGCGGTAAAGCAGCCAGTCGAATACCACGCTGGAATAATCTGTTACAAGTATATCTGCCACAGCAAAAAGCCGTTCTGCAGGGAAACCGTCATCTGGCTGCATATGCGGATGCAGCTTTTTAATAAGGTACCAGCCGTTATCGGCGCATACTTTTTCAATATCCTCACCGCCTACCACGTATGGCTCGGCTGCGTTTCCGCGGAATGTGGGAGCCCAGAGCACTATCTTTCTGCCGACAGCCTCGGGGTGGGCTTCAAAGAATTTTTTCCTGCAGAGGTCATTGTACTTGCGGCTGTAATATATGTCAGTACGGCTTATACCCAGTGAGCGCACATTATCGTATCTCTGGCGGAAAGAGCGAGCTATCACGGGGGCAACACAGGGTGCGCTTACCGTCCACAGGTCATAACCGCCAAAGACCTCACCTTTATAAAAGGATGGTACACAGTCTTCGGAATCATAGCCTGCTTTTTTCAGCAGTCCCCCAGAATGCCAAAGCTGTGTGACAAAGGTACCGCTGCGCTTGCGGCAGCTTGATACGGGCAGGAAGGTGTCACATATAAACACATATTCAGCCCTGCCGTAAGCTATCATAAAATCAAGTATAAATCTTACCAGCTCATGCTTTGAGCATTTCTTGAGATCAAGGTAAAACTCCTTTACGTGTACTCCCTTCATTTTTGCGACTTTGTGCCGCATCACACGCATACTGAACGGACAATTGCTGTGGTGGGCATCTGCAAACAGTACAAGACCTTTTTCTATCTTGCCGCGTGAGAAAATAAAATATATACATGGCAGAAGCATATTCTGCAAAAGCATCTTAGCGATCTGCCTGAGTTTCAGTTTAAGGCTCATGGTGAACTCCTCGTAAGTGATGTTATGTAAAGCCCGCAGTACTAATGGCTGTAACGGGCATATTCTTCCTTATACAGTATAACACAAATATATCGGGGTGTCAATCTTGCCCCTTTGAGTATGGACAGGGTAGTTACGGTGAAGAGTATCAAGTTAGCAAAAATCAGTTAAAGAATCACAAAAAATGAACATTAATGCAGGCGCGTATTGTTGACTTGTAACTATAAATATGATATAATAAATACGTTATTTACACGGCAGAGATCTCTGCCGGACGACTTTATATCATGCGCCTCTGCGGCGCCACAATAATAGAGGAGGATTCATTAATGAAGATCTATTCGGTCAACGATCCCGAATTCAGAGAGTTCGGAAAGGTACTGGAGGGCTATGATACCAAGGAGCTTATCGCGGCTATGAATGCTGTTGAAATGCCTGCAGATGGCGTTGCATACGAGCCCTGGATAGATTCTCTGGAAAAATGCGGCATATTCAAGTCCCTGGAGAATAATGCTTTCGGTGGTATGCCCATAGAACTCGGTATGTGCTGGGGTCATAACAAGTTACTGAACTGCCTTGAGTACCACAGGAACAGCGAGATAAACATCGGTGCGACAGATTTCGTTCTTCTGCTTGCCAAGCAGGAAAAGATAATCGACGGCGTGCTGGATACCGCTGATGTAAAGGCATTCCGTGCACCTGCAGGTGCTGTTGTTGAGGTTTATGCTACATCTCTGCACTATGCTCCCTGTCAGACTGAGGACGGTGGTTTCAGAGTAGCTATAGTACTCCCAAGAAACACCAATACAGATCTTGCCAAGGGCGATATAATTGATTCAGAGGACAAGACCCTCTGGGCAAGAAACAAGTGGCTGCTGGCTCATGCTGATTCTGCTGAGGCAAAGCAGGGCGCTTACATCGGTCTGAAGGGCGAGAATATATCTATCTGACCACTGTAACAGTGTAATACAAAAAAAGAAGCATCGCGGAGATGCTTCTTTTTTTGTATTATGGTTATCCATATTTTGTATTTAAGTCAGGCGAAAAGCTTTTTGCCTTTTATCCTTGCTGCAAGTTTGGAGATATCTGTAATATTGAATTTACCGTCGCAGTTCACATCAGCGACGACCTGTTCGTATTCGCCGATACTTCTTTTGCTTTTTATGTGGGCAGCGGCTTTTGATATATCGGTAACATTCAAAGTACCGTCACCGTTTATATCCCCGAGCCTGTTTAAGTACACATCTATATCGGAAGGGACATTGTTTCCGTCGAATTCCATAACTCTGGTCACATAGCCGTCAGCTTCCATCTCGATCCTGTACTCAGTGTTGTTGGTGATTTGTGAAAACGGATCCGGGCTCCACGAGTAAAACAAATCCATATTCATTGGTGACGGGAACTGATCGCGGCAATAGATCACTTGACCATCGGAATAAACAGTTACCTTGATGAGTGAAACACCGTTGACAAGCAGCAGCATGGGATTGCTGTAATTTTCGCATTCTTCGGATCTTACAGCATACCTGATCTGTCTGTTGTTGTATTTCTCGGTAAACCTGGTATTATATGGAAGTGCTTCCCACTCGTATGTTTTTTCATTATATATCTCCCAGCCCTTTGAAACTATCTTTCCGTTATAGATATGATCAGGTACCTTTATATCTTTCAGCAGCGTGCCCTTATCTATACGCTGTGAACTGGGTATAGAGTTGACAAACGGCAGATTTTCGGTATATGTCACTGAATTGTAGCCCCTGTCAGTGATAGTGATAGTATAGTCAGAAAGATCGGTTATGTCGTAGCTGAATGTCAGGCAGCCGTTCTCATCGGGAACCGCAGGTAAAGCATCGAAGAAATCATAGTCATATTTATCGGGCTGTATATAAAGTACATCATCAAAGAATGAGAACAGATCTGTGCTGCTGATCCTGTTTTTGGGTACAGAACCTACACCCGTTCCGGCAGGGATGATACTGCTGTTGGGATCCAGGTTGTTTATCGCAGTCTGAACGGTATCAAAAGGTATACCCTTATTATCTCCGCTGCTGCTGCCGATTATGTATATTCCCTCGGGATGTTTGTCCTGTGCTTTTATAGTGAGTATCTTTCTGCCGCCTTTTTCAGCGATCTTTATGTCGCTTACAGAGGGAGGCACAGTATCGACTGTTATGCCTAAAGACTTTTTCTGTGCAGTGATATCACGGTCACTGTGCATCGGTTCCATTTCGAGATCGAGGGTATAATCACCGTCTTCGGCAAAGTATACAGGGTCGAGATATATCTGGGATGCCTCTTGTGTGTAGATCGGGTTTTCGTATGACAGAAGGGGTATTATGCTTCCGTTCTGACCGGTCATATATGCTTTTTTGAGTATGCCTGTGCGTTTGCCGAAATAATTATAGCACATTATGTCAGCTATATCGTCCTGATTGGGTGAAATGAAATATCTGTGACGGGTAGCTTCATCCATCTTTTGGGATGCTGTTTCAAAGTCTTCGATCATAAATGCGTTAAGGTATTCGGATATGGATACCGAAGCCGGAAGGTAATTGCCGAGAAGCGGAGTTTTCATAACGTTTTCCATAAATTCCGTATTGCCTTCAATGAAATCATCACCGATGATCGGTGCAGCGTTCCAGTCACCGTGGAAGCCTGTTATCGGTACAGATATGTCTGAACAGTACTCAGCCCCGGAAAGTGTAAGGTAACCCTCAGCGAACCAGCCGTTTTTGAATATCCCGTCAAGTGTGTTAACATTGTCGGGGTCAAGGGTCACATTAACGGTGAAGGTCATCTCACTGCCGGCCTTTACGGATATATCATCCGTTGAAAATACTGCAGAATGTTCAAGGACTGCCGGCTTATCCGTGAGGATCGGTGAATATGTGAATTCATCATCTTCCACTGATTCGGATATCATTATAAGATCCGCACTCTTAAAGTGTACATCCTTGTCACCGTAATTATGCAGGGTAACATCGAAACTGAATTCATCACCCAGCATTGAACCGAGGCATACGGATGCATCTCCGTTGTTTGTCATGGTAACACAGCAGTTGCCCAGGGCATTCATATCCACCATTCCTGCGCCCTGTCTTCTGGGAGAGTATGGGATGTCGTCAAGCATTACCTTTTCGGCGGTATTCATAAGCAGAGCCTTGACAAGTGCTGTCTTTTCACTGCCCGAGACCTTCCATCCCTTGTTTTCGATATACTCCGCAGCCAGTGCCGAACAGCCTGCCGCAAAAGGTGTAGCCATAGAAGTTCCGTCCATGCTTTCGTAACCATCATACGAAGCAGAAAGCACTCCCTGACCGGGGGCTGCTATCTCGGGCTTCAGTTCAAGTGTCTGTACACTGCCTATAGATGAGAAATCAGCTATACCCTTTATTTCATGCTCGGTATATTCATCAAGATCTACGATGATATGGTGATCGGTCTGGGCAAGCACTCTTTTGCTGCCGCTGAGATCTGTTCCTATGGCGATAAAATCAGGGTCATCAAAAAGCTGATTCTCTGAATGAAAATCATTATCGCATGAGCACAGCAATACACCTGCAGCACCTGCTTTTTTAGCGTTTAGTTCAGTTTCGTACAGATCATTCCTGAAAGAAACATTTTCTACCAGCACAAGCTTTCCCTTAACGTCATGGGCTTCTATCTCTTCTTTGCTGCCTGAACCGCAGTTTACAAATTCGTATTTAACTTTACCGTGTTTTTCTTCTGTTGTAGATGCTAAACAATATACTTTCGTGTCGTCAGCAAGTTCCATTCTGTTATACAGATCAAAGGATACACCGGTGGCTGCAACAGTGAAAACATCATCAAGAAAACCGGGAGTATCTATTATACTGCGGTCAACATCTGCGGGGTCAGATTCGGGAGTGCCGGAATTTCCTACTGCTGCACATACTACTACCCCTGCATTATCAGCGTTTTTCAGAACTGTTCCGTAAAGTTCTTCCTGATCGGTGCTCAGACAGTGCTGCCCGAAACTCAGGTTGACAACGTCTGCGCCCAGCTTTACAGCATCTTCAATACCTGCCACAGCTACAGAGTCATCTATAGAAGGTCCGAAATAGGGACTGTAATCAAATCCTGCCATGAATATAAGCTGTGCATCGGGCGCTGCACCGCTCATCATATCACCGTCATCGTACGGATCCACTCTGTTGCCCGCAGCTATGCCGCATACGTGCGTACCGTGGAACATCTCCTCGACATCACTGCCGACAGCATAGCGATCGTCTTTATTGATAAGTGATACCGCGTATGGGATCTTGCTGCTGCGATAGGCTGAGTCGGGGTCGATATCGAAATTCAATCCTCGGTTCTCCACAGCATTTTTGATATCATCCTTTGTGAGCTTTACGAAAGAATCATCCTCGAAGGCTGAGAACATCTCATGGTCGAGGTTAAGCTCGGTATCAATAACAGCGATGACCTTGCCCTTGCCTGTGATATCCGTATCGGCGCAGAATTTATTTATGCCCGTGAGTTCACGGTAGGTCTGCATACTGGGTATCTGGTTTGTTTTTGATATCATTATGTCCTTTATACCGCTGAGCTTGCCGGCTTCATCTATCAGTTCGCGGGGAAGCGTGCAGGCAAAACCGTTGAATACTGCATCATAAGTAAAATCCAGCTCTGCATCAGGGTATAGAGAAAGTATCTCCCCGAAAGCATTGTGACGCATATTTTCCAACTGCTGTACTCTTGCCTTTGCAGCGTAGGTATCAAGATAGTCCGCACCCATATCTCCCTTATCTGCAGCAAGTACAGGGTCACCGTAAAGCTCCACTATGACCTGCACTATATCGTCATATACAGCTTTTTTCTCGGTGCCAAGGGCAGCTGCAGGAAGTATATACGATGTACCTACTGCGACTGCAGAAACTATTCCTGTTAATTTTTGTAATGATTTTTTGTTCATATTGTCACCTCTCAGAATAAAATGTAAAAAAATGGTGTTTATCATTTGAAAGACTTATTTCGCAGAACTTTATACTTTATAAATTATACCTTAACTAATTATATTTGTCAATGATTATCCTGATACTTATGAAAATATTAAGAAGCCCCGGAAATGTCAGTCAAGCTTGCTATTGCTAAAATAACGAAAGTATGTTATAATGTCTCTACAGGGAGTGATGAACGTGGACGAAATGTCTTTTTCATACAGGGTCAAGTCAGAGATCATCGAGAGGATAAACACCTCACAGAAAGCTGATGCCTGTCTTATGGGGCTGCTGTGCTGCTGTAACGAACTCAGCGACAAGGGTATACTTTTTCTTACCGAGAACACTTTGGTAAAGGATTTTTTCGTGCGCAACGTGTGCAGGATACTTAAAGACGATGCCGCTGTGGACGTAAGTGAAGCCGAGCGCCGAAGCGGTGTAACGCTTTACAGCCTTACTATGCCCGATAAGGAGCAGAGGATATATCTGCTTGACTATTTCGGTATGGATGAGAGCAGAAGGCTGACAGAGGAGTATCTTCCCAAGGATAAGTTCTTCCCTCAGCTGGCGGCAGGGATATTTCTCGCCTGCGGTTCTGTGAATGATCCCAGCAAAAAGTATCACATGGAATTCGTTATGCCCACGCTGGATCTCTGCAACGATCTGGGTCTGCTGCTTATCGAGCGCCATGAGATCCTCCCGAAGCACGTTGAGCGCAAGGGTGCTCAGGTCATGTATATAAAGGAGTCCGAGAATATTATTGATATGCTGACGCTTATGGGTGCTACAATGTGTTCAATGGAACTTATGAACGTCAAGATGGAGAAGGATGTCCGCAATAAGATAAACCGCGCCATGAACTGCGATAACGCCAATATAGATAAGACCCTGCGTGCGGCTGAGCGGCAGGTGGCTGATATAGAGCTTATAGATCAGAAGATCGGACTTTCGGCGCTCCCCGAACAGCTGAGGGAAATGGCTGAACTCAGGCTTGAGAATCCTGATTACAACCTGAAACAGCTGGGTGCCGAGATGAACCCGCCCATATCCCGTTCAGGTGCTAATCACCGTTTGCAGAAGCTTGCTGAAATGGCTGAGGATCTGAGAAAAAAGCATGACGCTGATCGGAGCTGATTTTTGCTCACGGTGAAAAAATGTTTTCCGTGTTAAGATGGTTTCTGCACTTGACAAAAGTTGGATTTGGGTATATAATAATATCGTTATTTATTTGACAAAGGCAACTTATTATAAAACGGTAAATTGCGGTCTTATTGTGAGTGAACAACTCAATACCGCTGACCATGACTCGGGAGGGCAGTTCATAGATGGGTAAGAACGGTAATATATCAACATCGGTCATAAAACGTCTGCCGAGGTATTACAGGTTCCTTGGTGAGCTTGAAAAGCAGGAAGTCGAGAGAATATCTTCAAGGGAGCTTTCCGAGAAGATGAATCTTACTGCATCTCAGATAAGACAGGATCTTAACTGCTTCGGCGGTTTCGGGCAGCAGGGCTACGGGTATCATGTAAAATCTCTCAGGGAGGAGATAGGGCATATACTCGGTGTGGATAAGGAATTCCCGACTATACTTATCGGTGCGGGAAATCTCGGCAAGGCGATCGCCATGCATATAAATTTCGCTTCCAGGGGATGCAGACTTGTAGGTATATTTGATGCTAATCCCCGCCTGACAGGTGAAACTGTCGGCAGCATAGCCATAAGGCATACCGATGAGATAGATGCTTTCTGCGAAGAGGAACACCCTGTCATCGCTGTGCTGTGTATACCAAAGGCGAATACACAGGCTATAGCGGATAAGCTTGTTGAGCTTGGCATAAGATCATTCTGGAATTTTTCACATTACGATCTTACCATTGATCACAAGGGCATCGAGGTTGAGAACGTCCATTTGGGTGACAGCCTGCTTACTCTTACCTATCGTACAAATCAGCTGGATAAGCCTGAGGAATAAGAACATATAGATGCAGCCCGTGAGAATCATCTCGCGGGCTTTTTTGTACCAGAAACGGCATACCGCAAAGGTATGCCGTAAGATCTTTATATTGATGATGTATACTGCTATATGAGTCTGCGGATACATACTATAGGTGGATTATACAGCTGGTAGTAGGCAAGTTCGGAGTATATTATGCCCACACTGCTGTTAGCAGCGTGTACTATCCTTCCGTTGCCGTTGTATATTGCTACGTGGGTTATACTGCTTATGCCGCCGTATCCGAAGAATATAAGGTCGCCTTCCTGCAGATCGTTATAGCTTACGGCTGTGCCGTAGCTTGCCTGCGAAGCCGCAAAATGCGGCAGAGATATGCCTATCTGAGCGTAGGAAAGCATAACAAGTCCCGAGCAGTCATTGGCGCGGTAGCTTGCACCGCCCCATACATACGCACCGCCTACGTTGCTGCGGGCGTATTCCATAACTTTATTTATCTTTGCCTGACGCGAATCATCTATCGGCTGTGGCTGAGGCTCGGGTTCCGGCTCGGGCTCAGGTTCAGGCTGAGGCTCGGGTTCCGGCTGAGGCTCCGGCTCAGGCTGAGGTTCGGGCTCGGGCTCTTCCGTCTTTTTGGTTGTAGTTACCTTTTTCTTGGCAGTAGTAACAGGCTCGTTATCAGTAGGCTCGTCCACATCGGGTGAAACAGTGGTCTGCTTCGTAGTAGTTGCTTCATCCTCCGAGCTGTCGCCTGCGGTCTTCTTGCTGCCCTCTGTCTTCTCTGTTACGGGAGCGGTAGTAGTCTTGACGGTGGCAGTCTTTCTTGCTTCGGTGAGTTCTGAAGAACGCAGTTCCATTGCCGCTTTATCCAGCGCCATGGTATCCAGCTTTCCGTCAGCACTGTCAATGAGCTTTTTCAGCGTCGCTTTCTCTTTGTTCAGTTCTTCTCTCATAGTTGAGTACTGTGCTGTCTGCGCCTTCAGTTTCTCCGAGCTTTCCGCTATCTCGGCTTCTACTGCCTCTATCTCGCGCTTTTTTTCCATAAGCTCGTCCAGTGCTTCATCATCGTGAGAAGCTACGCGCTTAACAAGTTCAAGACGCATCAGTACATCAAAGAAATCAGAGGAATTTACAAGTACATTTTCGTATGAACTTATACCGCCTGCAACGTACATGGTTTTCAGCCTTTTCATGAATTCGGCTTTCAGTACCTCTATCTCCTCGTTTTTCTTTTGCAGATCATTTTCCGCCGCGAGCAGACGGCTGTCCAGATCTACCATAGCATCTTCATTTTTCGCAAGCTGTTCCTCTACGTTGTCGATCTTTGCTTTTACCGCAGTGTACTGAGTTTTCAGCGCTTTAAGATCGCCTTTCTGCTTTTCAAGCTCAGCTTCTGCCTCAGCTATTTTTTTATCAAGTGCCTCCTGCTCGGCTTTCAGCAATTCCAGCTCTGAACTGTACTCCTCATGAGAAGGGGCTGCCGATATGCTTAGCATATTCTCCTTGCTGCCCGCATTTCCGAACACGCCTGCTGCGAGGGTAAGTGCAAGACAGATGGCTATGGCTTTCTTGACTGTATATTTATTGTTTATCATTTTTTCGGTCTGTCCTTTCAGCTGCCGTAGAACGTTATGGTTTGTAACCGTAACGTAATTTTTTATTTAATTATACTCAAAATCGGCAGCCTTGTCAAGTTAAATATTTCTGAACATGCGGTAAATAGGAGTTTTTCATGGCTTGAAATGCCGAGAAAGGTTACATTTCGCTTACATTGTGATGAATTTATGAAACTTTTTCGTTGGGATCTTTTTCTGTTTTTTTCAGGGTGCATCCTTTGAAATAGTGATCGAGTATCTCCTCGCATGAACTGCCGTTCTCTGCCATGGTATTTGCACCGTACTGACTCATGCCGACCATGTGCCCGTATCCTTTTGCTGTAAATACTATACTGCTGTCATCGCACCTGAAAGTGAAGCAGGGTGAAGCTATACCGCAGGCAGAAACGAACTTCTGTACATCCACTTCGGTGCCGCATAATACTGCCGAAGTTACATAGCCCCGTTCATTTTTTTCTGTGACCAGCCATTTATCTTCAGCACCGTGTAAAGTAATGCCAAAGCATTCGTCTGCAATAGCCCGCATTTCATCGTAGGAAATGTCAGCATCACTTTCGATCCCTTTAAGTAAAGCGTCACTGCTGCTGTCGGCAGGCTGAAGATAGGGTATGTCCTGTCCCCATGCACATAAAGCGCTTTCTGTACTGCCCGATGATGCCGAATGATAAGCAGCTGTCACAGGCTCACCTTTATAAGTAAGTATCCAAGGTGCTTTGCGGACTGCTTTCAGTACTCGGCGCCGCACTTTGTCATGATCGCTCTCGAAGTGATCCTTTGCCTCCTCAGGTGTTAAAAAACTCTGGTAGATATTGTCATCATCACTGATAACAGCACCGTGCAGCGAGGGCGTGGGATCTTTCTCTTCGCTGAGGGTGCGGCGGTATATGTAGGTCCTTGCCAGTACAGCCTGTGCTTTTAGTGCCTCCTCATTGAAATCAGCAGGCATCTGAGCAAGCACTGCTCCGACGATGTATTCCTCCAGCGGGTATTCCACTACCTTGTTTTCATGGTTCAGATATACCCTGACATTCATATCCTCATCCGTTTTCTTTATACCCGTGAATACAAGACACGGTATCAGTGCCATACATACCGTCAGCACAACAGCGCATTGAACATCAGCTCTCATCCTATGACCTCCCGGAGTAATGTTTGTCCGTATGTATTATATATATGCACGCAGCACAGCATATAGAACTGTTTTGAATAAAACGGCTATCCTCATATAGACAGATAAAACAGCCGTACATGACTCATCGTGTACGGCTGCAGCTATGTAATTTTATGTTATGATCACTTTCCCTATCCTACTGTTTTATAAACGGTAAAGTCACCAGCGGACTTTCCACCTCTCGCTGAGCTTTTCAGCGCTTTCGCTCACCTGAACGGTTTTCTTTTCGATCTTTTCACTATGGCAAAGCTCTGAAAGATGCTTTTCAAATGTATCTTCATCAACGGGTATATCTGCTTTGCTGTCAGTCCATGAGGATACATAAGCCGCATTTGATATGGAGAGGGAACTGAGTCCTTCTTCACCGGGGGCGATAAGCTCTGCACCGTCAAGGATAGCATCGGCAAAGTTATTGAGTATCAGCGGATGACCGTCGGGCTCCTCGGCTGTAAATTCCTCATAGTCGCTTTCAGGCCATACAAAGCCGTCCTTGCAGTTGAAGCAGGTCACACGCTCGTCCTCTTTCAGCTTCCACCATTTTAGCTTGCCGTCTTCCAGCACCAGCTTGCCTTTAGTTCCCGATATCTCAAGGCGGTTCGAGCCGGGAGCTTCACCCGTTGTGGATATGAACACAGCGGTAGCGCCGTTTTCATATTCGCCGTAGATAGTAACATCGTCCTCAACACCTATGTTGTGATATTTTCCCACGGTGCAGAAGGCTCTTATACTTACAGGCATACCGAATATCCACTGCCACAGGTCAAGGTTATGTGGTGCCTGGTTCAGCAGAACACCGCCGCCTTCACCGTTCCAGGTGGCACGCCAGCTTCCCGAGTCGTAGTAAGCCTGTGTGCGGTACCAGTTGGTGACTATCCATACCAGCCTTTTGCGCTCACCCAGCTGACCGCTCCTGACTATCTCTCTTGCCTTTGCGTATATAGGATTCGTGCGCTGGTTGAACATTATGCCGAATTTAACATTTGCAGCCTTGGCAGCCTCATTCATCTCACGTACCTGTCTGGTGTATACTCCCGCAGGCTTTTCTGTCATAACGTGTATGCCGCGTTTAAAGCACTCAATTGCGAGCTTTGGGTGGTCATAATGCGGCACAGCTATTAGGGCTGCGTCAATAAGACCGCTGTCAAGCATTTCTTCTGCATTGTCAAATGCCTTGGCTGACGGGCATATCTCACTTGCCTTGTCAAGCTTCTCGCATACGATATCCGCGAAAGCAGTAACAGTTATCCTCGGGCTTTCGCCTTTCATTATGCTCCTCAGATGACCGCTGCCCATATTTCCCATACCAATGATACCAAGTCTGATCTTATTCATATGCCTGACCTCCTGTCAATTCTTTAAGTGCCGATACTGCTGCAGCAAATGCCGCCTGCGAGTCGGGGTATACATATTTTCCGATGTTTGATTTTTTATCAGCTTCAAGATCTTCAAGTCCCTTGAATACCGAAAGATGAGGTTCTACCGTCAGCACCTCTCCCTTATATTCTCCCAGCAGATATGCTATCTCACCCGCGCCTTTTCCTGCAGGTACCACACTGCCGTCTTCAAGTGCATCCTTGATGTGCATATATTCCACATAAGGCAAAAGCTTACTCCATGCCTCTTTAGTGTCCTGACCGCACTGGATGAAATTGGCAGGGTCGAATATACCCTTCAGCTGCGGAAGCGCTTTGTGTATCTCCAGACATTTATCTGCAGTATCGCCGTATATTCCTTTTTCGTTTTCGTGGCACAGTATGATACCGCTGCCCTCAGCTGCTTTGATAAAGCGTGTCAGCTTTTCAAGCACAGGTCCGATCTCATCGGTGCCGTAAAAACTGAAAAGCCTTAAATGCCTGCATCCCAGTATATCTGCGTTTTCAAGGCATCGTTTGAAGCTTTCAAGGTGCGGCTCAAAGTCATCGTTTATGCCTATCTTGCCGTAAGGTGAACCTATAGACCATACACCAAGTCCTTCTTCATCCAGCCTTTTACGTATCTGCTTCGCTTTTTGCTGAGATATATCTGCTATGTTTTCTCCGTCAACACCTCTTATCTCAAGCAGGCTTACCCCGTTGTTTTTCATCGCATATATCTGCCCCTCAAGATCATTGGCTGCCTCATCTGCAAATGCTGCTATTTTCAGTTTCATAAAGATGACCTCCTTCTGTTATTTTCTGAGTATATGATATCATAATCAGATATGCATTACAATTGTTGAATTATTCAAAAGTATTGCAAATCGGGTCATTTTGTGGTATGATATAAACAGGGGGTGAGAGTATGGATATCCTGAATGAATTTACAGTCGGTGATATGTATATCCGCCATGCCATTGATGAAACTCCGGATGGCAGGAACTATGATCTTCATATCCATGACAAATGTGAGATATTTTATTTCATGGTTATCCCTTTAACACACCATTACAAAATGCTATATAACAATGAATCATCGTGTTGATGTTATCCTTCCCCCGCCTGCGGCGGGGGAAGGATAACCGCCGAGTATTTCTAGTTCTGATATTACACCAAATTAATTGGTGTGTAAACGGGATAATCAGATTTTATTTTATATCAGGCAGTGCCGAATACCTTGTGGAAGGTTCTGTATATCCGCTGAAAAAGGGGAGTATGCTCATCATGCGTGCGGGTGAAGCACACTGTATAAGGATCCTTCGTGCCGACAGGTATGAGCGCTATGCAATAAACTTTCCCTTATCTGCCTTTGAAAGCATAGATCCCGAGGGTATGCTGACATCCATTTATACCGCCCGTGAACTCGGTGAGAATAACCACTTTCATATGAGCGGGTATGAAGATATATTTGAGCAGATGTGTGACAGCTCGCTTGACAGCTACAGCAGACAGGTAAAGATAAAGGTAGGTATCCTGAGGATTCTTGATGCGCTCAATGATGCATCAAATAAAAAACATCAT
The DNA here is from genome assembly GCF_000179635.2 of Ruminococcus albus 7 = DSM 20455. Classification (NCBI taxonomy): domain Bacteria; kingdom Bacillati; phylum Bacillota; class Clostridia; order Eubacteriales; family Oscillospiraceae; genus Hominimerdicola; species Hominimerdicola alba. The sequence continues at coordinate 1,450,069 of NC_014833.1, forward strand.
CCGCCTGCAGAAAACAGCTTTGAAGCGCAAATGCTGAGATATATCAATGAAAATCTGTTCGATAAGCTTACAGTTGACAGCCTTGCGGAGCATTTCTTCCTTAGCCGTTCACAGTTCGGCAGAGTGTTCAAAAAAGCCACAGGTGCTTCTCCGTGGGATTATATAACTGCAAAAAGGCTCATAACAGCCAAGGAAATGATAGAGAAGGGTTACACAGCCAAAAAAGCCGCCGAGGATTGCGGCTTCAGTGACTATTCATCGTTTTACAGGGCGTTCGTCAAAAGATTCGGAAACAGCCCTAAAGGCTGATAGTTAATTATTTGATTTTGATAAAAAATCGCTTTACTTTTCCCGGGAAATATGATATACTTATCAAGTAGTGTATTTTGATCTTTATATTTGCGGGAGGTGGGTAAATGGCAGGCAAAAAAGATAAGAGCTTCGTCCGTAATGTCGCTAAGGAGCGAACTTACCGAAATCAGAACGAGGAGTATGACGACGCTTATTTCAAATGGCGTGCCGATGAGACCAATCAGTTTTCCTTCAACTATGTACACGATTCGCGTGAACATTCATATATGGCAGGAAGAGGTTTTATAAAACACGATGCTGATACTGCCGAGAGTGAAACTCTGCATAACTGTCTGAGGCTTCTTGGTGCTGTCATGCTGGTGATGCTGCTTTTTGATGTGGTCAATTATCTGCTGGCGATATATCTTAACGGAGGCACCTGCAGCGCTGTGTTTTTTTCAAACAGGTTCTCATTCGGAGAGGCTTCGGAGTATTCCTGCATAGTTTATACCTGTGTAAGTATACTTAAATACATAACGGCTATCGTCATATATCAGGTGCGATCAAAGCTTCAGCGTAAGGTGGCTTTGCCTGCAGGCAGCGGTAATGACACGGCTGAATTCAGGGCAACGGCAATAATGATGCTGCTTCTGATAACCGTAATGGGCAGATTTGCCAGCTTCATACTTTCTACGTTCCTCAGCGTTGTAAAGGTCGATTCGGTATATATGTATATGTTTGACAGCAACGAGCCAATGATACAGGCGATGTCGATAGCTTACAACTGCCTCATAATGCCTGTTCTCTGTGAGATCCTTTTCAGGGGGCTGGTACTGCAGAGTTTCCGTCAGTTCGGTGATTCCTATGCTGTAGCTGTGGCGAGCATAGCCTGCGGACTCGGCTTCTACGATCTTTCGTATATAGGCTATTCCATAATCTGTTCACTGGTAATAGGCGTATTCACGGTACGTTCCGGTTCTATCGTTACTGCTATTCTTATGCATATGGTGACTAACGCTGTGAATTACGCAGTGGTATATGTAGGGCTTCTTAACCGTGGCCTGGGCCGTATACTTGCAATGGCTGTCTGCGTGCTGATATTTGCGGGCGCACTGGTGGCATATACAAGGCTCAATTACCGCAAGGGCTGGAGCTTCAACTCGGATACTAATGAATCCGAGCTGACATTCACAAGGAAGATAAAGATTATGCTGTCATCGAATACAGTGGCTATGTGGTTCGTATGTGCGCTTGTACTGACTATAGTGAATATGAGGATAGGTCAGTGACACGGGATGAGATGTATATGCGCAAGGCACTTGAACTGGCTGCACTTGCAGCTGATGAGGACGAGGTGCCTGTAGGCGCGGTAGTTGTTAAGAAAAGCACAGGCGAGATTGTTGGCAGAGGATTCAACAGAAGGGAATACGGACGTTCTCCTCTTACCCATGCTGAGATAGTCGCGATAGATGAAGCCAGCAGAAAGCTGGGCGGCTGGCGGCTCATAGACTGTGAACTGTTCGTTACCCTTGAACCCTGTCCCATGTGTGCAGGCGCGGTGATAAACTCAAGGGTGGAGCGTGTAGTGTTCGGGGCATATGATAAAAAAGCAGGCTCCTGCGGTTCGGTGGTGGATCTTTTTGGTCTGCCCTATAACCATAAACCCGAATGTATCGGCGGAGTACTTGAGGAGGAGTGTGCTGCTGTACTGACTGAGTTTTTCAAAGGTCTGCGTAAAAGGAAGGTAAAAGTGAATGAGTAGCAGGATATGGTTAGTATTGGCGTGTGTATACGGCATTGTAAATCTGATAGTGTTCGGTATGTACGCCCTTGATAAAAAGAAGGCGGAGGGCGGTAAATGGCGCACACCAGAAAGCAAGCTGATATCTGCCGCGATAGTTGGTATAATAGGTGCTTTGCTTGGCATGGTGGTTTGTCATCATAAGACCCGTAAGTTAAAATTTGCTGTGGGTCTGCCGATCATTTTCTTTACAGAGGTCATAATGGTGACAATGGTATATGTTAAGTTTATACTTCCCAAATAATAATTGCATTGGCTGTGCACGTAAGCACAGCCTTTTTTGTTGTGATTTTGTGTATAAAAAAATATTAATATATGTAGAGATAATCATTTTAATATATAACTTTTGACTGAGTTTAAACAAAATTAAATGATATAAAGATGATATTTTAGCTATCATTTCGTAAAATCTCCGAAATGTACATAAAATTACTACAAAAATGACATGATATGCTATTGTATTATCGAAAAAGATATGTTATTATAACCATAAAGAAATGTTAGTATATTTAAATAAACATAGGTGTAATTAAATTGAAACTGTCAGGAGGTTAAAAAATGAAGAATGCATTTAAACGCATTGCAGCAGCGGCTGCTTCACTGACGATGGCTGCAAGCATCAGCACAGGTATACTTACCGCTAACGCTGCTTACGGTCAGGGCGGCAACGGCACCGCCATAATGGAGTATCTTGATCGGGGTATTTACGCTATCAGGTCAGGTAACGGTATGTTCATCAGCTGGCGCTTCAACGCCAACGATTCAGATTATACCGAGTTCCGTCTTTATCGCGACAATTCTCTCATTTACACAAGCAAGGCGGGTCAGGCTACCAATTACTGGGATGCTTACGGCTCCGATAACTCGGTATACCGTGTTGATACTGTGGTAAACGGCACAGTTAAGTCATCCGATACCAGCAAATTCACATCGGGCTCGAATTATTTCGACATAAAGCTCAACAATCCCGATTCAAGCAAATATTCACCCAACGACTGCTGTGTGGGCGATGTTGACGGCGACGGACAGTACGAGATAATCTTGAAATGGGATCCCAATGATTCCAAGGATAATTCTCAGACAGGAAATACCAGCAAGGTGTATATCGACTGCTATACCCTTACAGGCAAGCAGCTGTGGCGTATCGACCTTGGCAAGAATATCCGCGCAGGTCAGCACTATACCCAGATGTCAGTAGCTGATTTTGACTGCGACGGCAAGGCAGAACTCATCACCAAGACCTGTGACGGCACTGTAGACGGAACAGGCAAGGTCATAGGTAATGCAAATGCCAATTATGTTGACAGTTCAGGTACCATTCTTACAGGTCCCGAGTATCTCACCCTGTTTGAGGGCGCAACGGGCAAGGCACTGGATACTATAGATTTCCCCGTGTCAAGAGGTACTGCAACAGGCAGCACAGCTAAAAGCACATGGGGCGATAACTACGGCAACCGCTGCGAGAGATACAACTCAGCTATCGCTTACCTCGACGGTGTTCATCCCTCGGCTGTGTTCGGCAGAGGCTATTATACTAGACTTACACTTTCCGCTGTAGATGTACGTGACGGTAAGCTTTCAAAGCGCTGGGTATATGATTCAGGCTTCAACACAAGCGATCCCGCTTATGGTCAGGGCAACCACAATGTAATGGTCGCTGACTTCGATAACGACAGCAAGCAGGAAGTATGCATGGGCGCATCCTGCTTTGACGATAACGGAAAATTGCTCTGGTCCACAAAGCTGGGTCACGGCGATGCTATGCACGTAGGCGATCTTGACCCCAACCGCGAAGGCATAGAGGTATTCCTCTGCCACGAGAGCGGTAATTACGGTATATCCCTCATCGACGGCAGAAACGGAAACAAGATCTGGCACTATGACGGCGACAAGGATACAGGCAGATGCTGCGCAGATAACATCTATGCAGGTAATACAGGTGCTGAATTCTGGGGCTCAAGACCCGCAGGCGCTGTATATAATACCTCAGGCAAGCAGATAGGCAGCAAGCAGCCCTCCACCAACTTCCTGATATACTGGGACGGTGATCTGGAGCGCGAACTGCTCAACGATGTATCTATCACCAAGATGAAGGGTATAGATAATTATCAGACAATATTTACAGCAGACGGCTGTGCATCGAATAACGGCACAAAGGCTGTACCTTGTCTGACAGCTGATATTTTCGGTGACTGGCGTGAAGAACTGGTACTTCGTACATCGGATAACTCAAAACTCCGTGTATACTGCACAAATACCGAAACAAGCTACCGCATGACTACCCTGATGCACGATATGCAGTATCGTATGCAGGCAGGCTGCGAACAGTCATCTTACAATCAGCCTCCTCACCCCAGCTTCTATCTGGGCAGTGAAAAGGGCGTTCCCGCAAGACCCAATATCAAGCTTAACAACACTCCTCCCGAGCCTGTTAGCGGAAAGCTCGTAAAGAACTTAACTGTCAAGGATTCTGCTAATGCTTCAGGCTGGCAGCTTGTAAACAGCGCCTACACAGGCAGTCTTATCTACGGTGACAGAGATTTCACCTATACTTCTCTTGCTTCCGACCTTCAGAACAGTGAGTATATCATGACAGCCTGCGACTCCAAGAACACTGATTCAGATCTTGCTGAATTTACAGTTGAAGAGCCTGTTGATGTATATGTAATGGTAGATACCCGTGAGGAAGAGGCTAACTCCGTACCCTCATGGCTGAGCGGCTACTCAAGAACATCACTGACCGCAACATCAAGCAACGATGTGACTTTTGTAGCTTACAAAAAGTCATTCAACTCAGGCGACAGAGTAGTACTGGGTACAAACGGCATGACAGGTTATGTAGTTAACTACACTGTATTCGTGAAGGAGCAGTCCACACCAATGGCTCCTCCTCCTTCCGTAAGCAATATCAGAGTTAATTACAACACTCAGTACCACCAGATACAGTTCGTCTGGGATAAGCTTTATGGAGCTGACAAATATGGTATCGCTGTATACCTTGCAGGCAAGTGGAGAGTACAGACAACCAACATCACTACAAACAGCTACGTAACACCTAAGAACCTGACCCCCGGTATGTCCTACAGGGTAGCTATCGCAGCAAGGGTAAACGGTGTATGGAGTACTACTGAAGCTATCAATAATGCAGTAACTGTTACTGTAAGATAACTACAGCTTAGATGTTCGGGGATTATATACGACTTCCGAAAAAATAAGATAGAATATCAAAAGGGTCCGATGCATTTATGTGTCGGGCTCTTTTGTTTGTTGCGCTTAAACGAAAAGATCGCTGCGATACCAAAGTATCACAGCGATCTGTTGTTATATCTCATTTCTGTTTTCAAGTGCTTTATACAGTGTTATCTCATCTGCATACTCCAGCTGACCTCCGATAGGCAGCCCGAATGCAAGCCTTGTGACTTTTACACCAAGAGGCTTCAGCAGCTTTGATATATAGAATGCTGTAGCATCGCCTTCCACTGTGGGATTGGTCGCCATGATGACTTCATCGGCGGTGCCTGAGTTTATACGCGCAAGCAGCTCCTTTATTTTGAGGTCATCGGGTGATACTCCGTTTATCGGAGATATCAGACCATGCAGCACATGATATACGCCCTTATACTCTCCCGTACGCTCGATAGCTGTGATATCCTGTGGACTTTCCACCACGCATATCACACCGTGGTCGCGCCTGTCATCGTCGCAGATAGGACATAGCTGTCTGTCGGTATAGTTCTGACATTCTTTGCAGAGGTGTACGTTTTTATGTACATTAAGTACCGCGTTGGCAAAAGCTTCAGCGTCCTTGTCGCTCATACGCATAACGTGATAAGCCAGCCTCTGGGCGGATTTCATACCTATGCCGGGAAGCTTTGCGAACTGCTCGGTGAGCAGAACGAGAGGCAGTGCGTTAGTTTCAGCCATTTTTTAGAACAGGCCGGGGAAGGATACGCCGCCTGTCAGCTTCTGCATCTCAGCATCGCTGATCTCATCCAGGTTGTCAACAGCAGCATTGAATGCAGCCTTTACCAGATCCTGCAGATCCTCGATCTCCTCGGGATTAACGATCTCGGGAGCAATCTTCAGATCGAGAACGTTTCTCTTGCCGTTGATAGTAACTTCAACAACTCCGCCGCCTGCAGTGCCCTTGAACTCTCTCTGTTCGAGATCAGCCTGGAGTGCAGTGATCTGATCCTGCATCTTCTGAGCCTGCTTCAGCATCTGATTCATATTGTTGGAAGGACCCTTGCCCATTCCGTTGGGTACTCTTGCTTTCATCTTAATTAACTCCTTAATTTGATTTTTTTATATCGACTTCGATATCAAGCTTTTTAGCCTTTTCAAGCAGCCTGTTGATCGGGTTTTCCTTATCTTCGGGCGATACATTTTTTGCCGACTTAGCTTTGATATTGAAGGTCTGTCCGAAGTTTTCCTTCAGCACCTCGCTGATTATGGAGTGTGCATTCAGTTTTTTGAATTGCTGGAAGAAAAAGTCATTGTCTACTATTATGAACACCGTACTGCCGCCGATGAATGCATTTGATTTCCGTAAAAATCCACTTATGGCAGGATTTCTGCGGCTTATCTCATCAACGATGCCCTCCCAGTTTTTCAATGGCTGAATCTTTGAAGGATCCATCTTCTTGAAATCGGGATCGGGTTCGGGCTTTGGCGGAGCTTCAACTTCCTGCTTCGGGATATCTGCCACAGCGCCGCTGCGTACTGCATCTTCAAGTCTTGCAATGCGTTTGAGCAGTTCACCGTCGGGCATACCGGGCTGAGATACAGCCGCAGGTGCAGCTTTGCCGAATGAGGAAGTGCACAGCCTTATGACGCACATTTCAAGTTCTATCCTCTTGGAAGTGCTTCTTGCCAGCTTGTCCGAACTTTCCTGTAAAAGGGAAATACATCCCAGTATCTCGTTCAGGGACATCTTATGTGCGATATCCTCTATACGCTTCATTTCATCGGGAAGACAGGTTATAAGCTCTCTGCCGTTATCTATTGTAGCCGCCAGCATCACGTTCCTCATTTGTTCGAGGAGCTCGCCTGCCAGCACTTTAAGGTCTTTGGACATTGAATGCAGCTCGTTTATTCTTTTTAGTGCACCTGCTGCATCCTTGTCTGCTATGCTTTCGAGTATATCAAACAGGTAATCCCTGCCTGCGATACCCGAAGCGTTCGATACCGTATCTATCGTGATATCATCCGAAAATGCCACACACTGATCCAGCAGCGAAAGCGCATCTCTCATGCCGCCGTCGGAAAGTCTTGCTATAAGTTCAGCCGCATCCTCATGGAGAGTGAACCCCTCCTGACCTGCGATATACGTTAGTCTTGCCACGATATCCTCGGTCTTTATACGGTTGAAATCAAAATGCTGACATCTTGATACTATTGTCGCAGGGACTTTCTGTATCTCCGTGGTCGCCAGTATGAACTTTACATGGGGAGGCGGTTCCTCCATAGTTTTCAGCAGAGCGTTGAACGCCCCTACCGAAAGCATATGCACCTCGTCGATGATGTAAACCTTATATTTACACATCTCGGGTGTGAACATAACGCCCTCACGCAGTTCTCTTATATCGTTGACGCTTGCATTGGATGCCGCATCTATCTCTATGATATCACCCAGTGAACCGTTATCTGCGGCTTTGCATATCTCGCATTCACAGCATGGCATACCGTCCTTGCCGTGTTCGCAGTTCACTGCTTTTGCAAATATCCTTGCGCAGGTGGTCTTACCTGTGCCGCGTGAACCTGTGAACAGATAAGCGTGTGCTGTTTTACCGCCGATTATCTGGTTTTTAAGTGTGGTAGTGATGTGAGGCTGAGATACAACGTCGTCAAAGGTCTTTGGACGCCATTTTCTGTATAAAGCCTGATACACATTCTCACTCCCTTAATAAAAATCGATCCGACATATAGGCGTGCAGGCGAAACTGTAACACACGAAACAAACCGCTTAATGCTGCTCGGTTCCCCGCCTGACATGGTTCACAGCGTTTCATTGTACAGGACCCGCACACCCATATCTCGGATCGAATCCACGTCCGGATATCTGTTTCTAGTCTTTTTCCGCCGAGGCTTTATATACTTCGTCGGAGTACTTGTATATTATACCACACTTCTTTAGAAATTGCAAGTGTTTTTGTGATTTTTTTTCAAAAATATTTTTTTCAGTCTTTAAATACTGTTATACACTAATAAAACAGCCGCGCACAAGGGGAGGGAGCGCGGCTGTATATATGGTGAAGTGTATTTGCAATAGTTTACTGCAGGCTGAATTATCAGCCGATACCGAAGTACTCAAAGGGGTCTATGCCGCCGAATTCGTCGCCGTAGCCGTACTGATAGTTTCCGCGGCCGTCCATGTTTCCACGTCCGTCCATGCTGCCCTGATCCTGAGTATCCTCGTTTTCTTCTTTTTCTTCCTCGGGCTTTGTCTCGTCAACTACTACACTGAGGGTCTTGTATTCGCCCTGTCTGTATACAGTTACATCGATAGTATCGCCCTTGGTGGTCTTTCTGATGGCAGCTACCATATCGGTAGAGGACTTTATCTCGGTATCGTTTATCTTGGTCACGATATCGTTCTCCTGAATGCCTGCCTCCTTAGCAGGGGAGTCGTCATTTACAACTCTTACCACAGCACCCTCGGGTATACCGTAGGACTGCATATCGCTGTTTACTGTCTCAACTGATACACCGATGTAAGGCTTAACAACATAGCCGTTCTCGATTATGCTGGTAACTATATCCTTTACAGTGTTTATAGGTATAGCAAATCCGATGTTGTCGATAGAAGCCTCAGTGCTTGAATTGCTTGAATATTTAGCGTTTGTAACGCCAACTACCTCACCGTACATATTGAACAGTGCACCGCCCGAGTTGCCGGAGTTTATAGCACAGTCAGTCTGTATCAGGTTCATCATAACTGAATTGGAGGTGGTTATCTGTCTGTCCATAGCACTTACTATGCCTGAGGTAAGTGTGAAAGTGAGTTCACCCAGAGGGTTGCCGATAGCTACTACGTTATCACCGACACTGAGGGCTTCGGAATCTCCGAGAGTAACAGTTTCAAGATCCTTTGCGTCTATCTTCAGCACTGCGATATCGTTGCTCTCGTCGCTTCCGACTATCTCAGCATCGTAGGAGGTGTTATCGTATGTAGTTACCTTTACCTTGTTAGCGCCTTCGATAACGTGGTGGTTGGTAACTATGTATCCGTCATCGGTGATAATAAAGCCCGAACCGCTTGCTGCGGCAGTGGTCTTGTAGCCGAAGTAGTTAGTGGTTATCTCAGTGGTTATGCCGACAGTTGAGTTTACGTTCTTCTTGTATACCTCAGAAGCGGTCAGCTGATTTCCGTCTGTCTTAACTGTCTGTAAAGAAACAGCCTTCTCACCTGATTCAGCAGTCTTGATAACAGCCTTGGCAGGTTCTGAACTGCTTTCTGTACTGCCTGATCTCTCGGTATCAGCCTTAACTGATTTTGACTGCGAAGAAGCAGCGTCATTTCCGAGATACTTGAGTGCCGCAAATGTGCCGCCTGTACCGAGTGCACCGCCCAGCAGGCTGAAGCTTATAGCAAGTGCTGCTATGCGGAGCTTGCTGTTGTTCTTCTCGCGGGGCACAGCCTGTACTGCAGGTGAAGTGTATCCTGCGGTGTTGTAAGTGCTCTCGCTGTTTATTTTTTCGTTATCGTTTGGTGTGTAAACATTTTTGTTTTCCATGTTATCCATAAGACATACTCCTTTATGATCCTGCGGTCATCGCCGCTGTTTGTTTTCTATGGTTATTAGTATATTTCATTAACTTTAAAACTACTTTAAGCTACAATGAAAATGATTTGAAAGAATCTGAAAGTATCTATCACATATCTTTCATTTTACCACTTAATGTGAAAGCTGTGTGAAGATGCTGTCACCCGATGATGAAAAACGCAGATACCTGTAATATTCTTTGTTTTTTAATAATTTTAAAGACTTTTCTTAATGCGGATATCACTGCATATATGCCGAAGTCTGATCCCGGATACCTGTGTGAATATTCTGTAAGCAGAAAAGTGATGCTTAATAATTCTTCATTTTAACTTCTTATATATACTATTAATAAGGAGATGCAGATATCAGCGTAAAAACGGTGCCCCGCACTTATCATGCAGGGCACCGTTTTTAAGGAAGTTTAGAAAAAATATATGAAGAAAAAATATGAAGCATTCTCTGTTGATGTTAATATAATAACCCTGCACTGTGAAATCTGTGTGATAGAATACAGAATAATATCAAAAATCACATAGCGATGTTTTTCTGCTTTATACCACCTTTACCGACACATTCACATATATATCCACAGCAGCCGTCAGTTCCCTGACATCGTACCTTAGCCGTATCCCGGGAAAACGCTGTCTTATAAGCTGAACTGTCCCGAAGATGTCATCACCTCTGCTAAACATTTCTTCCTGCAGACCGAAGCAGTTCCTTTCAAGTTCGTGTGCTGCAGCGGTACTTAGTCTGCGGCTCTGTTCCGGGTCAAGCTCGCGGTCGGGTCGTGCTGATACAGTTATATATGTGCGAAGTATCAGCCTGCCGCTTTCTATACTGATATTTCGCCGCCTTTTACAGCTGTCAAGCTCCGATGTGATATCTATCCCGTCTAGTTCAGTAACTATCGTTCCCTTTTCAGCCTTGCCCGAAAGCAGTGCCGCACAGAGAGCCTTGTCCTCATTGATGACAGTCATATCACCTTTTGAAAATACTGCCGTTCCTGCAAGTCTTACTGACTTTGACAGCGAAGGCTGTTCGTCACCGCTGTCCGTATCGGTAACAGCAAGCACAGGCATGACGGCACAGCCCTCGTCTGAAAGAAAGCTTTTCAGGTCACAGCGTATTGTACGCGAGTATTCAGCGGAAGTTTTCAACAGGCTGTACAGCGCCTCTGCAGAAGTCTCTTCCTCGGTCAGCTTCAGCTCCATAAGCTTCTCAGCCTTTCCCTCAGACATACACAACTCTGTAGAAGGGCTGATATGCGTGCTCCCCGTCGCAAATGCGAAAAGCTCATCGTGTTCTACTCCATTCAAGCCTTTTCCAAGACATATCAGCTGTAGGTGTCCAAAAAATAACTCTTTCCCTGTCTTGCTGCCTGCCGCAGCTATGGCTTCGCTGATAGTCCTGCCCTCGCTCACAGCCACAGCGATGTTTGCACCTGTAACATCAACTGCGGTATCCGAGCCCATTCCTGCAGGCTGAAATATCTGCAGTGATACCCTATATCCCTTTGCTGTGCGGTCTATGCCTATGGCATGAACTATCCCACGTCTGTCGATGCTTATGCTCCTGCCGTGTGATGACAGCAGTATGCAGCACATGACCGCTGCTATCAAAAGGTAGAAAAATCTGTCGGAAGTCATTGAGATCTTTTTCATATCATGCCTCCGTTCCCCTGTATGCGGTTTTCTGACCGAGCAGTATATAAGCAGGAAGTATCACCGCTAATATTATAATAGGTGTGATCAGACGATGTGAGTATACCACTTTTTCCCAGCCGTAGCAAAGCAGCAGCGGAAGTGCTGCAAGCGCAGGCAGGATACCGCATATCATAGCGCTTGGAGCTATCCCTGCCGACGGACGCAATAACCTTAAACATCGTGCGGCACAGTGTACAAGCACCGTCAGCTTCACAAGTCCCGTGATGACCCATATAAAAAGGAAAACAGCATCGCTGCGCTCTGTTATCAGGTTCTCTGACGAAGCCGCCAGGCTGAATACAGGCAGTTTCCACAGCATACCGAAATTCCCGAAGACAGCTGTTGTCATTCCGCTTATTGCCAATAGTACCGCGGCTTTTGCTGATATGAAGAACTTTGCTGTTTTCTGCGGATCGCCGGAAATATCACCGCATAAGAAACAGAAGATCACCAGGCATCCGCAGCGTGAACTTTCTGCCATTACTGCCTTTCGTATATCTTTTGCAAGACTTTCCGAAGCAAGGTCGAATCTTGTGATATCCATATCCTCTGCTGCCCCCATAGCGATGATCACCAGCATTATGATAACTCCTGCAAAGGCGATAAAAGCGGTGCGGCCAATGGCAGTGATCTCCAGCCTTGCGGAGCATACAGCAGCCAGTGCGATACACAGTACTATCATAAACCTTGGCATATTGGCAGAGAAGAAATAATCGGTAAAGTAAGCCAGATCTCCGATGACCCGGAAAGCATCATATAAAAAGTATAACATGAATGCCGCAGTCACTGTTATGCCGAAGTACTTGTTCCTTTCGTACGCAAGCCTGCACGGAGAACGTCCTGTACGGGCAGCGAGTTTTGCTGCAGGCACAAGCATCACAGCCTGCAGGGCAGTTGATATAACAGATCCTGTCATATAGATCAGACCGCCTGCTGTCCCGGGCGGAAAAATGGTCATTGTAGTGAAGCTTCTTGCGCACAGCAGTATGCATATAAGCGCTGAAGGGGATATCTTTTCTTTAGTCATAATCAGTCCGTTCTGTTGTACTTTTGGTTCTCTGTAAAGATTTTATTTGTCCTGAATATTGTACACACTATCTTCTTCCCGTTACAGTTGAATGTCGTTTCGCAAGCTCGCGGAAACCTGCACGTGAGAATATGTCGGTAATACCGTGAGGCTGCAAAGGCAGCAAGGGGGAAGTGTATGGGGCGTTGTACTGTTCAACTGCAGAGATATTGAACGAAAGGAGAGCGGCAGCAACAGCTATGCCGTAGAGTCCGCCCAGTCCGCCTGCCAGGATAAAAACCAGCCGCAGTACGGATATTGCAGGGTAAAGGGATGGCAGCACGAATGATGCCGTCGCAGTCATGCCGACGACTATCAGCAGCGGTTGGGATACCATGCCGCTTTTAACAGCTGCATCACCGATGATAAGTCCGCCCACGATGGATACAGCACCGCCTACTGACCGCGGCAGACGTACACCTGCCTCGCGCATTATCTCGAATAATACCATTAGCAGCAGCATTTCCACCGTAGGCGGATATGGGGTCGCTACCTCGGCTGCGGCAAGGTTGAGCAGCAGTTTCAGCGGGAATACTTCTGGGTGGAACATTACAAGGGCGGTATAAAGACCGGGCAGCAGCACTGCCAACAGAAATGATATATACTTTATCCACCTCGAAAATGCCGCATAATAAGGCTTTTCACAATAATCATCCATTGTTCTGAAATTATCCGCGAATACCGCAGGCAGCAGTATACAACCGGGCGTGCCGTCGATAATGACCAAAATTTTACCCTCGTTCAGGGCGGCACAGGCAGTGTCGGGACGTTCTGTCACTGTTACTGCAGGAAATACAGAACGGCTGTAGCTGTTATCAATAAAAGGCATAAGGTATCCTGCATTCAGGATAGTGTCCAATTCTATGGACAACAGTTTCTGCTTTATTTCTTCTGCGGTCTTCGGCTCTGCCCGACCATGGATATGTGCGATACATACATCGGTCTTTGAGAGTTTTCCGACCTGCATTATCTCAAAACGAAGATCGGCGGTTTTGAGCCTTCGCCTTACAAGGGACATATTAGTGCGCAATGTTTCGGTGAAGCTGTCACGGGCGCCGCTGATAGTCTGCTCGGTTTCGGGCGATGATACTGTACGCTTCTCAAATCCCTGTATCCCAAGGCAGACAGCCCGCGGCACGCTGTCGGTGAGTATCGCCGCAAATCCCGAAAACAGCAGTTCTGAAAGTGTGCCTATATCCGTGACGATCTGTCTGTCGGATGTCATCAGGCTTCGTTTCTCAAGAAAATCTGCTACCTCGGCGGCTGTTCGTTCTTCTTCGGAAAATTCTGTCATGGGCGCGTATACAAGTTCAGCCAAAAGCTGAGAAGAAGCCATGCCCTCCACTGATAATACGGCGCACTCGGTTTTGCCCATTGATATGGTGATCGTGTTAAGGTCGGCGGTGTTGCCAACTGCGTTCCTGATGAGTTCAAGGTTCGTATTAAGGTCTGTCCGAAGCAGCTCGCTGTGTATTTGTCCCTGATCTGGTATTTTCATATTCCGTGACACCTCTTTCATGTTAAGAAGTATTTCACGATTTTATAGGATTATTCACAGGCACAAAAAAAGAGGACAGCGAACTGTCCTCTTAAATGTACTGTATGATATTATTCCTCAAACTCACTGACCAGCTGAGCCACAGTATTCTTTGCATCACCGTAGATCATAACAGTGTTGTCATTTGTGAACAGCGGATTCTCAACACCCGAGAAACCTGTACCCTTGCCGCGCTTCAGCACGAAAACTGTCCTTGCCTCGTATGCGTTGATTATGGGCATACCGTAAAGAGGAGAGCTCTCATCGTTGATCGCAGAGGGATTTACAACGTCGTTTGCACCGATAACAATGGCAACATCGGTGTTTGACATCTGCGGATTCATCTCATCGGCAGTTTTCAGCTGCTCGTAAGGTACGTTTGCCTCCGCAAGAAGTACGTTCATGTGACCGGGCATACGTCCTGCAACAGGGTGGATAGCAAAGTTTACCTCAGCGCCGTTTGCCTCAAGCTTGTCGCAAAGCTCCTTGACTGCGTGCTGTGCCTGCGCAACTGCCATGCCGTAACCGGGGATGAATACTACACTGCTTGCAGCTTCAAGAATAAGATATGCATCTTCAACAGACATGGATTTCGGCTCTTTCTGCTCGCCTGCTGCACCCTTCTTGGCAGCACCGAAGCTGCTGAAAAGCAGTGCGTAAAGTGTTCTGTTCATAGCCTTGCACATGATGAGGGTCAGGATAAGTCCAGATGTACCTACCAGACAACCCGAAACTACCAGCACGGAGTTTGAAATGGAAAGTCCTGCGAATGCAGCTGCAAGTCCCGAGAATGCGTTCAGCAGTGAGATTATAACAGGCATATCGCCGCCGCCGATAGCAACTACCATGGTCAGACCGAGTATCAGGTATGCCGCTGTAACAATGATTATACCAATGTTTCCGAGTGATGCATCAACAACACCCGCGATGCTCAGCGAGTAGATAACTACTCCCACAAGACCAACGACTGCCAGCAGACCGTTTATTGCGTTCTTTGCAGGTATGGTCACGTTTTTCTTGAACATCTTGCCGCTCAGCTTTCCCCATGCAACTATGGAGCCTGTGAATGCTATCGCACCTATTGCTATGGTCAGACCAAGGGCTATTGATGAAAATATATTTATATTATCATCGGTCATGTACTGTGTCAATGCGACCAGTAAACTGGACAGTCCTCCGAAGCCGTTGAACAGTGCAACCAGCTGAGGCATACCTGTCATCTCGACCTTCTTTGCCCATACAGCACCTATGGCACCGCCGAGAACTATGGCTGCGACCACCCATACATAGGCGTTCTGCGCCGGACCGTAGGTTATCGTTGATGTCACCTGCTTTTCAAAAAGCACTGTAACTACTGCTATAAGCATACCCACCGAGGACATCAGATTGCCCTTTCTTGCGGTGTCTGCCTTACCAAGAAGCTTTATGCCTCTTATAAAAAGTACGGACGATATCATGTAGAATATTGTCGTACACACTGTGCGCAAAGTATCTGTATTCACTTCTTATCGTCCCCCTTTTTCTTAAACATTCCAAGCATCCTGTCTGTTACAAGATAACCTCCGATAACGTTTATGGTAGCCAGTACTATTGCTGCAAAACCGCAAATATTGCTTACCATACCGTCTGTGTGGAGCGCTACTGCTGTTGCAGATATGGCACCTACTATCGTTATGCCCGATATCGCATTTGTACCCGACATAAGGGGCGTATGCAGCTGTGAGGGGACTTTGGATATCAGCTCAACTCCCAAAAATCCGGCAATTACAAATACGAATACCAGGAGCAGAATTTCTCCTATCGCCATTTTTCTTTACCTCCATTAAAATTTAACGAAAACATTTTCGATCATACTATCGCAAATATTATTGACCCTTGAAACGCTCGTGGATGATCTTTCCGCCCTGTGTGAGCAAGCATCCGCGCATTATTTCGTCCTCAAGGTTAACAACGAGCTCCTTGCTCTCCTTGTTGTAGAAATGTGTCAGGAACGCATAGAAATTGCCCGAAAGCATTTTCGATGCATCGTATGGCACCTGTCTTTCCAGCATATCTCCGCACATTATGGTTACTCCGTTTTCGGTCACAACGTCCTCGAAAAGCTTTGAGCCTTCAACGTTTCCGCCCGTAGATACTGCCATATCCACAACGATAGCACCCTTCTTCATCCTGTCAAGAACATCCTTGCCGATAAGACGCGG
Organism: Ruminococcus albus 7 = DSM 20455; assembly: GCF_000179635.2. Lineage (NCBI taxonomy): Bacteria > Bacillati > Bacillota > Clostridia > Eubacteriales > Oscillospiraceae > Hominimerdicola > Hominimerdicola alba. The sequence continues at coordinate 1,466,434 of NC_014833.1, forward strand.
AGCCTTTCTTCCGAAAACCTTTGCGGTGGTTATAACGATATCGCTTCTTTCGCATACCTTAGCCTGAGCTTCCTGCTGTTTAGCGATCTGCTCGGGGGTGAGTTCCTTAGCGTAACCCTGATCAGTCTGCCCCATCTCACCCAGGTCGATCTTAACAAACGACGCACCAAGGGACTTTACCTGCTCCTCAACTACAGGACGTGTATCGAAAGCATCAACTCTCGCGCCCAGTCTTTTAGCAGTTGCGATAGCCTGAAGACCTGCAACGCCGACACCGATTATGAAAACTCTTGCAGGCTGTATAGTACCCGAGGGTGTCACCATCATAGGCAGGATCTTCGGAAGTTTCGCTGCTGCATTAACTACAGCTGTATATCCTGCCAGTGAGGTCTGTGAAGACTGAACGTCCATTTTCTGGGCTAATGTGGTTCTTGGTATCATTTCCAGTGATACTGCCTGAACACACGACTTAGCGAAATCGTTTAACAGTTCCTTCTCATTGAAGGGGTCAAGATAGCTAAGATGCAGCGCACCCGAAGGTATACCTGCCGCAGACTCAGGCTTCATTATCCTCAGAATAATTTCGCTGCCCTCATATCCCGCTTCATTCGAGGATACAAGAACAGCGCCTGCCTTCTCATACGCCTCGTCATTGAAGCCGCTTTTTTCTCCCGCTCCGCGGGTTACTTTCACCTCATACCCCATGGATATGAGCCTTTTTATGTCGTCAGGTATGAGCGATACTCGTGTTTCGCGTTCATCCGTCTCCCGACATACCAGTATTTTCTTCATAATGACACTCCTTTCGGATTATTATAAAACTAATTTCAATATACCACATTTCCCTGTAAAAGTAAATATACCGCGGTGGATTTTTTTCTGAAAAAACTGTGTCGTCAGGTCATGGGTGACCATAGTATTCATAAGTTTTAATTTGAAACTTTGTTTTGGCTAAATTAACAAAAATTAAGTTCAGCTATTGTAAAATATGCAGATGTGTGATATACTAATATAGTATATGTGCCAGATAAACGGAGGATATAAAATGGATCTGAAGCGTATTTCAATATTCGGCATGCTTGCAGTGATGATGTGCTTTTCACTGGGCAGCTGTGGCGATAAAAAAGTCGGTGAGGGCAAAACCAAGATCAGTACGTCTGTAACAGATAAAAAGTCCAATAAAACGGACATAAATGCTCCTGATGAACCCGATCCCGAGGCACTGGGCAAGTCCCTGGAATTTATTGAGGACAGTGTCGATTATTCCGGACAGCTGAAACAGATAAATGAACAGACCGATGCTTTTCTTAATGCGGTCAAGGCAGGAGATATAAACGCTATTTGCGATCTTCTCGAACCTTCCAGCGCTTATTATAAGTTCTTTGATCGTCATAGGGAGTCTGCACAGCTCAGCAAGATCATGCAGACCGTGTTTGCCGATATGGTATGGACTCACTGGGCAGAAACGGATATGAACAATAAGAACTGGCTGCAAAGCGCATATTCCGAGCATGGAGTATATACCCGCAGCTATGTATGTGCAGGTATAAAGGAGATGCTCTTCTATGATGAATATTTCCTTTTGAATTTCGGCAAAGGCGATTCTGTCAATGCAAAATTCCGCATCGAAAGCGAAGCTGACAGCTATGAATGGATAGAGAAGACCCTTGCCATGATGCCGCTTCTGAAGAACAACTGGTCAATAAAATGTACACTTCCCGACAGCAATGGCAAGGTGCTTTTCAATATTGATGAGGATTTCATCTTTGATTATACCATGCTCATGTCCCTTGATGAGGTCAAGGATGAGAATATGGCTCAGACATACGCCAATAATCTGGCTGATGCAAGGGGAACGATAGAGGACGAAAATGCCACCTTTGACAACAGTCCCGAGCTCAGGGAAAATCTTGCGCAGATGATAAAGGAAAAGCGCTTTGAGGACGCATGGAAGTCCCTGAAAGATCTTGATGACGATGGCTTTTTCAAGGACAAAAAATTGTACAGCGACCTAGATAAAGACGGCAGGAAACGAGTAAAGGATTACATAGCAAAACATACATATTCCGTGGTTTGCGACCACTCCACACAGGTGTATGATGCCTCGCGCAGACGCCACATCTTCACTCAGATATACTATGAAGCCATACCCGACGATAATGAGGCGGAAATAGCTGACTGGCTTTCCGAAAATCATATCATGGAGGGCGGAGAAGCCGTATTCTTTGATATTACCAACGATAACAGGCTTGCGACTGCTCTTGGTGGATATTTCGACATAATCTCAAAACTGGGATAATTTTTGTACAGGAGGTCATCCGTATGAGGCTGATGAAGATTAGCCGCGCAAACAGTCTTATGGTAAATCTGCTCCACAGCGCTTCATACGCCATGGTCTGCGGTTATATCATAATGATGGTGATATGGCTCATATATGATATGCGCCTTTCGATCATACAGTGCTTCGATATATGGATACTTGCCATAATATCTATTTTTGTCGGGCTTGGTACAGTTTCCGCCTTCATAGACATAATGAAGAATGTGGAACTTGATGAACTTGCCCGTCACAGGCTCACAAAGGGCTATGATGATGAATATTACCGCAAGCTTGCAGAGTTTTCCCGCGTGAATGACAGCGGCAGCGGAACTGTATTCATGGCATCCATGTACCTCGAGGGAGGACGTTTTGAGGATTGCAGAGCAAAGCTCAGAGAGATAGATTTCAAAGAACTCACAGGCAGTGAGCAGGATGAGTATTTCAATGTATGCCTGTATTCCGCCATACTGGAGGGCAACAGGGAACTTGCAAACGATATCTACCGCAAGGCGCAGAGGTATTTTGACCGCGCCGTTATGGGCAAGCGCAGCGGTTTCATACTTCATACCCTCGGTATGCTCTGCCTGATGAACGGCAGGACAGAGAACGCTTTCAGGCTTTTTCAGTCTGCTATGCGTCAGAATGACGACGGACTTCAATGCGAATGCTGCATCGGCCTCGGAAAAGTTTACCTCATAAGCGGTGACAAGGCATCTGCAAAGGATATGTGCTATGCCGCAGCCGAACTTGTGGAAACAAGGGCTCAGGCAGTGCGCCTGAAAGAGCTTATGATAGAAGTCGAAGAGGCTTACGGAAGGCCGCACGATACAGATACTACTATTAAGGAGACTACATAATGCTTGTAAAATACGGTCATTTAATAACATTTTTTATTTCCATGGTACCTATCATCGAACTGAGGGGCGCGATACCCTTCGGCGTGTTGAAGTGCGAAGTGCCGTGGCAGCAGGCGGTAATAATTTCCATGATAGGCAATATGCTGCCTGTACCCTTCATATTCTTTTTTGCGAGAAAGGTGCTGGAGTGGGGCAAGGATAAACCCGTTATAGGCAAATTTTTTTCATGGTGCCTTGAAAAGGGACATCACGGCGGAGAAAAACTGAAAGCAAAGGCAGGCGAAAAGGGAATGTTCCTGGCGCTGATGCTCTTCGTTGGTATACCTCTCCCGGGTACGGGTGCATGGACGGGCACACTTGCTGCAAGTATGCTTGACCTCGATTTCAAAAAAAGCGTTATCGCAGTTATATGCGGTGTCCTGCTGGCAGCTGCTATAATAACAGTGCTGACTGTCATGGGCTTCAATATTTTTATCACAAAATAACAGGGCGAATTTATGGACAGCAGACCAAAGGATATATAATCAGATGATTTCGGAACAAAACAGTAAAATGACGTTCCGACAAAAATAAATAAAAGATCAGAGGGTGGAAGACATGGTATACAAAGACAGGGACATCTCTCCCGAAGCAAGAAAGTTTTACAGGATGCTGAAAGCCAGACCCGCACAGTTTCTTGGGTGCGAGTGCATAACTTTCCTGCGGACATATATGGACGGCATGGTGACAGCCGACAGACTTTTCAACGGCACTAAAAACATAATAATACCCTACGGTTTCACGGATTTCGTTGAGTGGTACTACGGCGACAATACCTGTCAGGACTGCTTTGAATGTGTGCTGAAAGCCGAGGTAGACGAAAAGAAAGCCCTCGATAAATGGTTCAGCCTGCTGGATGAATACCTCACAGCCCTGGGCTATGATCCCATTGAGATGATCCAACAATAACATTACTTTCAGCAGCCGCCTGAAAACAGGTAAGTCAATGAAAAATTAAAGGGGAATATTTATGGAAATACCAAACGACATCGAACTCTCGCTGATAAAAAAATTCAGGCAGAGTATATGGTCGAGATTTCTTAAAGGCATAAAGGACTATCAGCTCATACAGGAGGGCGATAAGATCGCTGTCTGTATCTCGGGCGGCAAGGATTCCATGATGATGGCTGTCTGTATGAAGCGTCTGCAAAGGTATTCAAAGGTACCCTTCGATGTTGAGTATATCGTCATGGATCCCGGGTATGCTCCCGCAAACAGGCAGAAGATCATCGACAACGCCGCAAAGCTGGAGATACCTATAAAGATATTTGAAACTAAGATATTCGATTCAGTGGTCAACGTAAAACAGAACCCCTGCTACCTCTGCGCCAGGATGCGCCGCGGATATCTCTATAAAAATGCTCAGGAACTTGGCTGCAATAAGATCGCACTTGGACACCATTTCGATGATGTGATCGAAACCATCCTCATGGGCATGCTTTACGGCTCTCAGGTCCAGACCATGATGCCCAAGATACACAGCGAGAATTTTGAGGGTATGCAGCTCATACGTCCCCTTTATATGGTGCGCGAAGAGGATATAATCAAATGGTGCGGATATAACGATCTGAAATTCATCCAGTGCGCCTGCCGCTTTACCGAGGAAAGGGAAGTGTACGATGACGGCAGCAGCAACTCCAAGCGTCAGGAGATCAAGGAACTGCTGAAAAAACTCCGCGAGATCAGCCCTGCCATAGATAAGAATATATTCAGGAGCGTTGAGAACGTCAACCTTCAGACCATTATCAGCTATCATATCGGTGACGAGTATCATCATTTCTTAGATGAATACGACAAGGGCAGAAGCGTCCGCGGTACGGTGGCAGGCAGCAGCGAGGAGTAATATCGTCGAATAAGAAAAATGCCGAAATATCGGACCTTTATGGTCTTCTTAAAGTCCGGTCAGGGCTTTCTGAAAATTGATTTGAAAAAATGTAAAAAAATATTAAACCACCTTTACTTAGTAATTCAGATGTGGTATAATTGTAAAAAGATTTGATTAAGAAGACCATAGTACAAAACATAGTTATAGTCTGTGTTCAGATTGGAGTGATAAATGTGTGGTTTTTTGGTAAAAAGAAGACAGAAAAGACTGAAAAGACTGACCCATATATCGAGATGTACTATAAGGTCAACGGCTGGTGTGATGAACATCCCAATGAAGTAATGGAGATCAGGAACTACGTTGCGATGATGGTCGCTCAGGGTATAAAGCCGACATCTGCACTAGTTGAAGAGGCTTGTGCTGACAGATGCATAGAACTGCCATTTCCTCATAAGGATCTGCTAAAGTACAGTAAGATCAGCTTTTACTGAAAAAATGCAAAATATAACGGGAGGTCAGATAGTATGACCTCCCGTTTTTTGCATAGTATTTGTGTGCAAGCGTTTTATACTTACATCTTTTTCCGAGCGCAAGCTGCTTATCGCGCCCGCAGTCCTGCAGCCTACCGGCTGCCGTGAAGTCATATTGCTATCACCTCTTTCCGTTATAAAGCTGCGGATGATCTCCGCGCATGGCTGGTCATCTCAGGTACTTATGCCGTGTACCCTATCTCAGCCCAAGGATATCTTATGCGGATAACGGTCGTGGATCGAGCGCTGTCGGGTGATCGGTCCGACAATGCCGCCGCTTCTCCGCTTTGTTTCCTTTCACCGAAAGTATAGCACGTATCACCCCCAAATGCAAGGGTTTTCGCCATATTTTAACCGCTTGTAGTCAAACTGGAAAACCTTGTATTCGTTTCGCAAGACTTTTATTAGAATATCATCACATTTCATCACATTATTATTAGATAAGTACAGCATTATGCACAAATGTATGATGTTTCATGTGATATGTATTGTCGTTCACGGGTTCTTATCGATCTGATTTTAATACCCGAACTTATTAACATAATACTGCGTTTATAATATTGTTATAGATCAGATAAGTTAATAGAATAGTAATATGGTAAACACAGAACTTTCATTATGAAAGAGTATAATAAGCTATGTAATTTTGACAGCTGTATAAAAACCAGATTATTGTATAAATTTCGTATGTTTGTAAGAAATTTTGATAACTGTAATATTTGATAAAAATCCAAGTAAGGAATGAAAGATGAAAAAGCTTTATATATTTGATCTTGACGGTACACTTGCCGACTCCCTGTGCGATCTGGCAGATTCCGTTAATATCGTGCTTGAGAGACATGGCTTCCCCACACATGATACGGAAAAATACAAGTACTTCGTCGGCAACGGCGCACTTAAACTTATTGAGCGTGCCCTCCCCGAAGATAAGCGCGATACTGATACGATAAAACTTATCCACGCTGAGTATTCAAAGGTCTATGCAGAAAGGATGCTTTGTAAAACAAAGCCCTATGACGGCATCAGGGAAGTGCTTGAAAAGCTGAAAGCCAAGGGCTGTCTGCTGGCAGTGGCTTCAAATAAACCCGATGACTGTACGGTTTATATAGTTGAAACACTGTTCGGCAAGGGTATGTTCCATACTGTCCACGGCAAGCGCGAGGGTGTCCCCACAAAACCCTCCCCCGATATTATGTATATGATTATGGAAGAACTCGGTGTCACCCCCGATGAATGTATCCACACGGGGGATTCAAATGTGGATGTGAATACCGCCCATAATGCAGGTATAGAATGTATCGGCTGTACATGGGGCTTTCGCACCGAAGAGGAACTTATCTCCGCAGGTGCCGACCATATAGCCCATATCCCCGAAGATATATTAAAATACTAAGAAATAACGGAGGCAAACAATATGTCTGGTATGAATGATTTTTATAAGCAGTTCGTCGATGAGGAAGTCGATGAGAACGGCACACTGAAAAAGTTCGAGCTGAAGCTGAAGGACGATTTCAATTTCGGCTACGATGTAATAGATGAACTGGCAAGGCTCTATCCCGAAAAGAAAATGCTCCACTGGATAAATGACCACGGCGGCGAAAGAGAGTTCACCTATGCCGAAATGAGCAGACTTTCAAATCAGTGCGCAAATATGATGCTGGCTCACGGTGTCAAAAAAGGCGATATGCTGCTGGCAGTCCTGAAAAGACACTATGAGTTCTGGATACTGGCTTACGGTCTTATAAAGATAGGATGTATACTTATCCCCGCCACCTCCCAGCTCATGCCCAAGGACTACGTATACCGCTTCAAAGCAGCAAATGTAAAGTATGTATGCGCGACTTATTTTGATGAAGTCGCAGACCGTATAGATACCGCCTGCAAGAAGTATACAGGCATAAAGGAGAAGTTCATCTGCCGCGGTAAGAAAGAGGGCTGGACTGACTTCATGGAGGAACTGTCCAAATATCCCGACACTCTTGAAAAGCAGGACATCAATAAAAATGACTATATGCTGGCATATTTCAGCTCAGGCACAACAGGTCAGCCCAAAATGGCTATCCACGCCAATGCCTATGCCGCAGGCTCCATAACTACCGCAAAGTACTGGCACCACGTCGATGAAACTTCCGTACACCTGACAGTTTCCGAATCCGGCTGGGCGAAATGTGCATGGGGCAAAATGTTCGGTCAGCTTATATGCGGTGCCGAGGAATTTATATATGATATGGACAGATTCCACCCCGATAAGATGCTGACGGTCCTCCAGGATTACAATATCTCTTCCTTCTGTGCACCTCCTACCATGTACAGGTTCTTTATAAAGGAAGGTCTTGGAAACTATGACCTTTCGGGTATAAAGTACAGCTGTATCGCAGGCGAGGCTCTCAATGCAGAGGTATTCAACCGCTGGAAGGAGTATACAGGTCTTGAACTTATGGAAGGCTTCGGTCAGACCGAGAGCGTTGTAATAGTAGCGAATTTCTACGGCATGAAGCCAAAGCCCGGTTCAATGGGCAAGCCATCCCCCCTCTATGATGTTGATATCATCCGCAAGGACGGCACCAGCTGCGATACAGGCGAAACAGGCGAAATAATCATCAGGGCTGAACGCGGCAAGCATCCCGCACTCTTCAAGGAATACTACGGCAACAAGGAACTTACCGACAACGCATGGCGCGGCGGCATCTACCATACAGGCGATACCGCTTACCGCGACGAGGACGGCTATTTCTGGTATGTGGGACGTACCGATGACCTTATCAAGGCATCCGGCTACCGTATAGGACCCTTCGAGATAGAAAGCATACTTATGGAGCATCCCGCTGTCAGGGAGGTAGCTGTCACAGCCGCCGATGATGAGATACGCGGCAAGGTGGTAAAGGCGACTATCGTCCTTTCCAACGGCTATACAGGCTCTCCCGAGCTTGTTAAGGAACTCCAGACTTATGTTAAGAAGTCCACAGCACCCTATAAGTATCCCCGTATCATCGAATTCGTAGATGATCTTCCCAAGACCGAAAGCGGCAAGATCCGCCGTGTTGAGATCAGGGACAACGATCACAGAAAGTATGAGGAAAGTCATTCATCTAAATAATGTATTTTATGAGCAGCGTATTTCCTACGCTGCTCTATTTGTATATATTCAACGTGAAAATATTGCGAAAATCCTTGCAATTTGTGGATAAATATGCTATTATATAGTATGTGGAAATATTCCGCAAATCGTATAATAAAGAGGACACCATCATGAAACTCATATCTGTTATATTTATGAACCTCTGGGGATATGATATCCTTATATTTCTTACGGCTGTATTCACCGCGATAGTATACCGCTATCTTAAAATGTCAGCGGATAAACTGTACAAAAAAATGCACCTTACGGTATTCGTTCCCGACGGTTCATCAAGGCATGAGGCTGATAAGGAGATATCAGGTCTGAGGGAGCAGGATATCGTCGCCATGAGAAACCACACGGGCAAGCTGTATTCACTGTTCGTGAACCTCACAGGCATATTCCCCCTGCTGGGCATACTCGGCACCGTTGTATCCCTGCTGGGTCTTGTGGCAGATAATACAAACGTCACAGGCAATTTCTACGGCGCACTCACCTCCACCTTCTGGGGTCTGGTGTTCGCTATAATATTCAAGTTCCTTGACGGCATAGTTTCCGCTAAGATAGAGGATAACGAAAAAAGCGTCGAGCTTTATCTATCAAGAAATTTCAGTAACAAGCAGAAGAAAAGCGGTAATGACGAGGCTGTAAAAAAGCCCGTGGTAATGGAAAAGTATTCGGGCAGCGGCAAGGGCAAAAAGGGTATTGCACTGCTGGATGAGATTTTCGGTATGCCCGAGGGTGATGAAGATGAGGAAAAATAAGGGCATCATCATTGAGCTGACCGCCCTGCTGGATGTTATCTTCATAATGCTCTTCTGGATGATGATGAACGTGCAGGAGGGAAGTGCAAAGGTAAAGGAAGATGCCGACAGCCGCATAGCCGAAGCTCAGGCTGAGGTGGTGCAGGTCAGGGAGGAAGCCGAAGAAAAGCTGGAAAGTATGAGAGAGCAGGCTGATATGGAGATACAAAGGGCTCGCAAGCTGGCAGAAGATATTGACAGTACCGCCGCCGCCAATCAGCAGGCGCTTGAAAACTTCGGTGACGGACTCATGCTTACCATAAATCTCAGGTATTCCCCCGGCGGTGAGCTGACCGTCACCAACGGAGATAACGTACTTTCAAGGTCAGCCGTCACTAACGAGGATGATGTTTATTCTGCCCTTTCAGCGGCGCTCAGAAAGGCAGATATAGGAACTGATGATGTGGTGCTGTGCGCATTCGTGTATGACGGCAGCCACGCACTTTTCCGCGATGTTTCAGGTATAACGGATGCAGTCGGAAGGCTCGGCAAAAGCTATAAGAACTTCTACTGCACCTATATAAATACTGCAAGATGACAGGAGGATAATACTATGAGTATAGAGAAAGAGGTCGAAAAAATGTACAGAGAAGATGCAGAAAAGCAAAAGAAGAATCAGAAAAAGAAGAAGAGCGGACGTGCAGCAACTATCATCGTTCTGATACTTATAGTTATACTGGCGCTCCTGCTTGCTAAGCTGCTGGGTCTGTTTGACGGCAGCGGCTTCGGTTTCGGCGGAAAAGGCAAGGATACCGAAGACGGCAGCGGTGTTCCCGACAGGGCAGTAACTGTATCCGCAGATGATGAAGAAAGCTCGGCAGCTGAGGTCACCAAGGTGTATGACAATATCAAGGTATCAGGCAGCACCTACCTCTATAAGGGCAGCGAGATAAGCCTTGAAGACCTTAAAGACACCTTCTCCATGGAGAAGATGAACAAGGATGTAGTCGCACTCATCGAGGATGACAACGCTACCCAGAACACTATGGAAGATCTTACCAATGCCTTCTCCGAAATGGGCAGAGAGTTCACCATAGAGGCTGCAGCAGCTGTAGAATCCGCACCCGAGTCAGCAGCACAGTGATATATGCTGGGACTTACTCTTGAGGGCGGCGCCAGCAGGACGATATACTCCTGCGGCATACTTGATGCGCTCCTCGAAAATGATATAATGGCAGACAGGATATTCGGTGTGTCCGCAGGTTCCGCATTCGGCGTAAGCTATGCCTCGCGTCAGCATGGCAGAAATTACAGGCTTGCAACAGAATTCATGCCCACCCCCGAGTATATGGGTGTAAAGCACCTCATAGACCCACGCAATAAAAGCTATTATAATCTCGATTATGACTATGACACTATACCCAACAAGCTGCTGCCTTATGATTATGAAGCCCTCGGCAGATACAAAGGGGAATTCTATGCCGTTGCCACCAATGTTGAAACCGGTAAGGCAGAATATCTCCGTGTCGATGAAAAGGACAGAAAATGGTACAAACTGCGTGCCAGCTGTGCCATGCCCCTGCTTTTCCCCGAGATTGAGATAGACGGCAAGCGCTATCTTGACGGCGGCATAGCTGACTCAATACCTTATAAAAAAGCACTGGAAACGGGCTGTGATAAGAATATAGTGATACTCACCCGCCCGAGAGATTACCGCAAGCACTCCGACAGCATGACAAAACTCTGTGCCGCGAGATACAGCAAATATCCCGCATTTGCCAAGGCTTTATCTACAAGGGCGGAGCGCTATAACAAGTGCGTCGATGAGATAATGGAACTTTCAAAACAGGGTAAGATATTCGTATTCACCCCAAAGACCACTTTCGGCGTTGAACGTATCGAGGGCGACCCCCATAAACTGAAAAAGCTCTACACCCACGGCTACAAACACGCACTGTGGGCTATGGATAAACTGAAAGCATATCTGAAAAAATAGCCTTTGCATTATCCGGTCGGGCCACTCACAAACATTAAGATCCATAGAAGAGGTAAAAAATGAAATGGAAAACTGCTCTGCTCGCGGCAGGATCGTTGTTTGCGGGCATTAACGCATTTCTTGGCAACAGACAGCTCATCGTTGAAAAAGAAGTTATGTACAGCCGCAAACTGCCCGCAGCTTTTGAAGGCATGAAGGTCATGCTCATATCAGACCTTCACCGTAAAAAATTCGGAAAGGACTACGGTATACTACTCGATTCCGTAAAGGCGGCTTCCCCCGATATCATCATATTCGCAGGCGACCTTTACAGCAAAAACGAGGAAGAACTGGGCGGCAAGGTAAAGCTTATGAAGGATCTGGATGCCATAGCCCCCGTGTACTATGCCCCGGGAAATCATGAACTCCACCGTATTGAGGTGTGGGATGCCATGTACCATAAGCTTAAAAGCACAGGCATAAACGTGCTCAGGAACGAGATGGCAGTTGTGTGCCGCGGCAGTGACAGGATAAATATCTACGGCATACAGATACCGCTGAAATACTTCATCAACAAGGACGGCACCTACTGCAGCCTGCCCGTACCCGACAGCAGTACTATATCGAGATACCTTGGCGAAAGCGATCCCGATCACTGCGATCTGCTCATAGGCCATAATCCCTTGTTCTTTGAAGCCTATGAACGCTGGGGCGCTGACTTCGTATTTTCGGGACACGTACACGGCGGTGTCATCCGTCTGCCCATAGCAGGCGGAATCCTTTCCCCCGAACGCAGATTTTTCCCGAAGTATACCAAGGGCATATACAGGCTTGGCAAGACCGTCATGGCAGTATCATCGGGGCTCGGTAAATTCAGGATAAATAATCCTTCCCAGATGATGCTTCTTACTCTTACAGGCAAAAAGCAGCCCTCAAAGCACAGCAAGGGCCATGCCTGGGATATCTGATATACAAAAGTATATCAGTCCAAAAAATATCACAGCTATCTCTTTGGCACACCACTTTATTTGCTTGTATAACGAAGTAAATCAGGTAATACTGTCATCGGGATGACCATACTAATGTTACAGAAAGGCGAACTATAATGGATAAGACACAGCTTGCCGCAGCTTTTGCGGAATACTTTGATAAACACATGGATGAGATCCTTTCCGACCTCGGAGAGATAATCGCCATAGAGAGTATAGCAGACGAAAACTCGGATGTACGTCCCTTCGGTGAAGGCTCTGCAAAGGCGCTGGCATGGGGCGAGGCTAAGCTGAAGTCCCTGGGTATGACGACTAAGAATTTTGATAACTACGCTGTCAGGGGCGATTTCAACACCGACGGCGAACCGGTGCTGGGCATACTGGCACATCTGGATACCGTACCCGTCAGCAGCAACTGGAGCTATTCTCCCTTTGAACTCACCCGTAAGGACGGCGTACTCTATGGCAGGGGCACGATAGACGACAAAGGCCCTGCTACCGCAGTTTTATGGGCTGTAAAGGCGATACGCGATATGGGTCTGCCCATGAAGAATTTCCGCGTGATATTCGGCGGCAACGAGGAAAACGGCTGTACTGATATGGAATACTACGAAAGCTGTGAAAAGTTCCCGCCTATGGTATTCACTCCCGACGGCTCATTCCCCGTACTCAACTGTGAAAAGGGCATGGTCCACATGACATTCTCCGCACCTTTTAAAGACAGCGAGATAGTATCCGTTGATGCAGGTATGGCTATAAACGCTATCCCCGACAGATGCACCGTTGCTTATAAAGACGGTACTTCATCTGTCACCGAGGGTCATTCCGCCCACGGCTCACGCCCCGAAAACGGCGATAATGCAGTTACAAAATTCCTCTCGGGCTATGTGGGAAATAACGCGCTCCTGCTGGGTCTTAAAAAGCTGTTCCCCCACGGCGAATTTGACGGCACTACCTGCGGACTGGGCTTTGAAGACAGCGTATCAGGCAAGATGACCTGCGCTCTCACTGTCCTTAAAACCAAGGAAGACAGACTTTGCGGCGGTATTGATATCCGTTTCCCCATTGACCGTTCCTATGACGAGATAAGCACTATCATCAAAGATGCAGTCTGCGGTATCGGCTTCGAGATAGATACCTGCGAGGGCATGGAACCCCACTACGTCGATGAAAACAGCGATTTCGTTCAGGCACTCCTCAGAGTTTACGAAAGAGTAAAAGGCGAAAAAGGCTCCTGTATCGCAGAGGGCGGTATAACCTATGTCCATAATACCCCCGGCGCCGTAGCCTTCGGTGCAGAGTTCCCCTGGGAGAATAATAATATGCACGGCGATGATGAACATATCTCCATGGATACTTTCAGACTAAACCTGAATATGTACGCCAACGCCATCACCGAACTCTGCCTCATCGACTGACAGTAATATAAACCCGCAGGATCTCACACGGGTGTTAATACAGAATATTTGCGGTAACTACTGGAGGAAACCTTTCTGAAGAAAGGTTATCCTCCAGACCTCTTTCCAAAGACTTCTATTTCTATTTGGCAGGGGCAGACATTCTCTCGAAGAACAGAGAATGTCTGCTTTTTGCTGTGCTATAAAAGTATAGCTGCCCCTGACAAATAGAGTTAAAAGTTTTCGGAAAGGAGTTTGAGGGAAACCCTTTTTCAAAAGGGTTTCCCTCAATAATTATCACAAACGCTCTATATCGGCACCCGTGTAAGATCCTACGGGCTGTTTTCTTTCAGTGCTAGGCTCATGCCGAGTTCCAGGGCGATAAACTCGCCGTTTTCGCAGATCTCGTCGCTTATCTCGCACATCAGCAGACCGTATGCTCTGCTGCCGCATAGTATGGGGAAGGTGATATACCCGTTACTTTTGACTGAAAGCTCGTTGCGGAGAAAAATATCTGCTGTTCTGCATTTCTGTCTGTCCTCCGAAAGCATATAGAGGTCTCCCGAGCGCATAATGCATTTGAGGTAGATATACTCCGGAAAAGTAGGATTATTTTCGCCGTCGAGATCCAGAGGCTTATCAAAAATATACACCGCGGCATTTGGGAGTCCCAGCTTGTCAAAGCTTCTGAATATGCTGTCACAGCCGTTTCCGCCCACAGCAGACACAATGAACTCCTGTAGTTTTATGCGGCTGTAAGTGTGTTCCCGTTCTCGGGATATCAGTGCTTTGGCCTGTGTAACTATGGCTCTGTCCTTCATGCGTGAGAACAGTCTGTTTATCAGTGTCGAGGCTGATTGTGAGTGCGATGCATTGTTTATGCCGATCTGAACTCTGCCTATGCTTGCTATCAGCTTGTTTGAGTCAGTATACTGCATAGCACCCTTATCAAAGAACTTGTCTATCATCCTGCACAGCTCGTCATAGGTCTCAAGGCTCATATACCTGTGCTTGCATGATATCAGCATAGGCGACATGAATTCAAAGAACAGCCTTTTCAGGTCAACGTTCTCCGTGTCTATGGATTCCAGTCTGTACCTGTAGAAGCAGTCATTGAACATTCTGTATATGAAAGAAGTCTCTGCTTTGGTCAGTTCAATGGTGTTGTAGTCGTACATCTCGTATGGCATCGAGGCTCTGCCGAAAAGCCTTGTGGGTACGGTGTCCGATCTTACCTCGTTACCCTCCATCATTTCCAGCAGCAGTTCAAGTGCCCTTCGTCCCAGTGATATCTTGTCCGCACCCACCGAAGACAGGGGCGGGTCAAGGTTGCTGGACATACGTGTATTATCAAAGCCGAATACCATCACGTCCGAGCCTATCTTTTTATCGCGTGCTTTCAGTACTTTGTAAAGTCCCTTAGCCGAAGAATCGTTAACACAGAATATCGCCTGCACATCAGGGTTCCTGTCCAGCAGTCTTTCGGCAGCCTCCACGGAATTCTCTGTCATATCCGAAGGTTCAAACTGATCCTCGCTGTATTGCAGTCTGTAGTCCTTCAGGCATTTTATGAATATCTGTTTTCTTGCTCGGGCGTCCTTGTTGTCATCTCTGCCCCCGAGCATACATATCTTGGTCAGCCCCTGAGCGTTTGCGATATATTCTATCGCCTCGCGTATGCCGCTTTCGTTGTCGTAGTTCACCGTGATAACGTTTTTCAGGTCTGATGCGACCAGCACCACAGGCACCTTTTTTATCTTGGACATAAAGCTCTCGTACAGTCCGGGAGTGTTCTTGTCCCTTTCGTTTACACTTCCGAGGTGTATCACAAAACCGTCTATATCGCAGCGCTCGCTAAGACTGAATATCTTGTTTACTACAGTCTTGTGTCTGTGCAGATTTTCTTCATCTTTGCCGTCATCGTGTTTTCCGGGCAGCACTATAAGCCTTATCTTCCTGTTTGAAGGTATGGCGTTGGCTAAACTCTTTACCAGCTCTCTTGAAAAATCACTGCTGACATCCTCAAGCATCATGCAGATTATCTTTTCGTTCTTTTTAATGTTCTTCATTGTTCTACCCCGCTATAATTCGGGACCGGGTCTTGAGAACAGATATCCCTGTGAGAGATCTATGCCGTATCTCAGCAGCAGATCCTGTATCTCCTGATTTTCAACAAACTCCGCAACGATACGGAATTTGTGACTGCTCAGCTTTTTCCAGTCCGCGATCAGCGCTATAAGATTGGCGCACTGTTCGTCCACTGTGCATTTGCGTACTATTGATCCGTCTATCTTCAGATAGTCTGAATGTATATTCGCGATATGCTGCAGGTTTGAAAATCCGCTGCCGAAATCGTCTATGGATATCTCGCCCCCCAGATCGTGTATCATGTCAACAAATGTCACAAGGGTGTTGTAGTCATCTATGTCCTCATTTTCCAGCAGCTCGAATACGAAGTTTTCGGGGTGCTTCACCGTCGTGAGGAAATCGTATATGTAGTCCACTATCTCGTGGTTCTTCACATCCCTCATACCAAGGTTTATGCTTACGCTCTTATCCGTTATATCCCTGAATTTGTTAAACACCTTGGTTATCATTATCTTTGAGAGTGAATCGTACAGCAGTCCGTAGGCTCTCGCCACTTCTAGGAAGCTTCCTGGATAGTATATTTTGCCGTTCTCATCCTCCAGCCTCATCAGCGATTCGTAGTGATGTATGGTGTTGGTGGTGTTGTCGTATATACCCTGGAAATACGGTATCACCTTGTCATGGGTAATGGCATAGTTTATAACGTTCACCATATGATAGTGCTCAAGTATGCTCTCCTTGTCAGGGATACTTGTATTCGCATTCATCACGCTGAACTGTATGTTCTTGCCTGTCATCATCAGCCTTGCCGCATGATAAGCCTGCTCTATATTCTCTGCGGTGCAGGCATCTACCACGCAGAACAGGGGTACTATGGCTATGTACTCCTCGTTGTTCTCAAAAAGCTCTCGCTGAAGATTTTCCATATCGCTTACAAAATCAGGCAGTGAGAACATATATGACGGAGCACCTATAGCTATCTCCCAGTCTTTGATGTGGTATATCTTGTACCCCTTCATCTTGGTATAGGTCATGCATTTAGTCAGGTACTTTTTGTAAGTAAGATCTATTATACCCTTTGAGAATACCGTGTTCATGGCATAGGTGCCCGTAACATCGACTATGCATATACGGTCTGAACCCTTCAGCTTCATGTCCATGCTCAGCGCAGCCACGTTCGGCAGTTCTTCCGTATCCGAATATAGCAGATCCATCTCACAGTCATGTACAAAGGCTTTTATCGAGTCAGCTGCCGAAGCTTCCTCCTTGGCAAGCAGCCTTTTTTCGGCTTCGTACAGATAATTCAGCAGCTTCCTGTTGTCAGCCACAAGTGTTTCAGTGTGTGAGAATGCATAAGGGTTGTAATGCTGCGATGCAGGTGCTTCACCCATGACCGATACCACGAATGAGCAGTTTGCGAATGTGTTCCTGCCGTTCACATGGGCTATCTGCCCCTCGGTTATACATCCGCACATATTTGAGTTCTCATAGGCTGAAAGCTCCCATTTTACGCAGTTTGAGTATATCATGGAACGTGCTGTGCAGGAGTAGCCGAATATGGTTTCTGCTTTCTCGAAGTTCTCTATCCGCCTGAACAGTGAGCGGTTATCGGCTATTACCTTTCTGTCGTATATGAAGGCACGTCTCAGTTTTTTGCCTGCTATCACATTGTGGTTCGCACAGATAAGCTCGCGCTTTGCAGTGTAGTCCCTGTCGGGAGCCTGTTCACGAAGAGTCCGCACTATAGGCTCATCAGGATCGAATAAGTCCTCAAGGCTCTCATTGTCCGAATATTTTACAAATATCGGTATATCGTTGGTGTCTGAATATACATAAGGGAAAAGGTTGCTGAGCTCGGGTCTGTTGAGAAGCTCGTTGCCTATACCCAGACGGTAAGCCTCAGCCGCATCGTGACCGTCTGTTGAAAGTATGCATGAAAGGAAAGTATCTGTTATAGTCAGCTCGTCCCCTATCGCCTGAGCACCCGTAGCGTATGAGGTAAAGCTCTCCAGGTTCTTTCCGCTTATGGATGCTACTATCATGCCCTTGTTCATCCAGCCTGTTTCATTGAATACAAAGCCCGTATCAGGGAACTTTTTCACGCTTACATCCGAGGTGTTTGCAAGTCCGCCGGTCATCTGCACCCCGGGGTAATATATGTTGCTCTTTTCCACAAAGTTGTAAGCACCAAGATACTTCCGCGTAAGGAAGGTCAGCAGCAGCTTTGTATCATCCTCTATCACCGTGTCCCTGACGCACCTGCACAGCTTGTCTGTGGTCATGGGCATACCGTTTTTCTCGAAGGTAGGCAGCATAGCTGTTTTTATACTGCCCTCCGACAGCTGTGTTACGGATATGACACACTGGTTCTTTATCAGTCTGCCCCAGCATATCACAGCAGATGTACTGGTGCCGAAGATATGCGCACCCGGCACTTTTTTCGCGATGAATCTTGCCAGGTCTACAGCCTCATCTTCAAGGTGGATAGCTGTGTGTATCCTTATGAGGATATCTCCGTCTGCAGGGTCCAGCATAAGCTGCTGAAACGCCTCAGCAAGACGTGCTTTGGAAATATATTGGAAATTCCACGTTAACATAAGATTACCTCTTGCAAATATGAATTGATGTACCGCTATATATCTGTTGTATAGCTGTACTATACATTATATTGTACAATAAATACATAACAAAATCAATGCTTTGCCATAAAATAATATAAAATTCGATATATTCACTAAATTTAATATTAAAACTATGTTAATATTTAAGTGCTGCTCATTGGTATGTCTGCTAAAATAGATCCCCTATATATTTAGCCGGTATTTATCCGATACTGCTTTCTCTTATTATCTCGCTGCCGTTTACCGTAAATCTTCCCAGACCGTTTATTATGCTGAAATTCTTCTCATTTGCGTGGCAGTCCTTTCCGGTGTTGTTGCGCACGTCCCACCTTGAATCACAGCGGTTCATGCGTATGAAGGTATCATCGGAATATCCGCCCACAGCCAGTGAATCCACACCCGACATCGTCATTTTCAGTACCGTGGAGGTCAGCTCACAGTTTGTGGAGCCGCGCAGCGCACCTATACCCGTCAGTGATATGCCGCTCATATCTATATCCATGCTTGATATATCCACAGATACGTGAGTGTTCTCGCCCCTGACTGTGCCTATGCCCACTATATCCGAGCCGTCGCACTGTGCCCTGAACGAGCATTTGGTTATGGATGCCTTTGTATTGCCCGTTACCGAGCCTATAGCAGCACCCTCATTGGTATTGAGGTCTATGATGATATTGCAGCTGTCTATCAGCACATTGGCATCTCCCGTCAGTGAGCCTATGCATACTGCCTTGCTGCTGTTTGAACTGAGCAGGAACTGTCCGCTGAATATCCTGACCTTTCCGCCCGTGCCGCCGCCTATGCACACTCCTGTGCTGCCGTGACCCTTTATCTCTATTGTGCCGCTGTGTTCAAATATCAGCTCGCCCGAGGTCTTGTCAGGCATATTGCCAATACCGCAGAATTCCTTGGAGTTGAGCACTATAACAAGATTGCCGTCACCCTCTACCGTCAGCCGTGATGTGGGTGCTGCGGTTATGCCCGAATTTCTCAGCACGTTATCGCCCGAAAGCACCAGCGTAACATCCGCACCCTCACCGATATCTATGCACTGGAAATTCTTGTCACCCAGCAGGGATATATTTTCAAGGGTTATCCTGCCCTTGTATCCCGGCTCTACGGTTATATGCACGTTGGAGTTCAGTCCCGGTGCGCCGTATACCGTGATATCCTTGTATATCATCTCGCCCCTGCCCACAACTATCTCGCTGAAGTTCTCCTTTATCAGTGCCGAAAGAGATACTCTGTTTGTCTTGCCTGCGATGTATTTCTGCACCACTACTCCCGATGTGAATTCATAGTGGTACTCCGATATCTCGCGCCTTACATTCTCGCTTATCTCGGGTATAAGATCGCTTTCGGGCTTGCCTGTGTAGAAGCCCTGTATCAGATCCGCACCCAGCATTATGGCAGTCCTGAGCTCCTCTGCGGTCTCAACGCCCTCAGCCAGTGCTCTTATGCCGTTATCGTGACAGAAGCTTATCATTTCCTTTACGAAGTGCTGCTTCTGGGGTTTTATCTGTATCTCGCTTATGAGGGTCCTGTCTATCTTTACATAGTCAGGCATATACCTCAGCAGATTACTTACGTTTGAATACCCTGTGCCGTAGTCATCGACGGCTATCTTGGTCTTGTGCCGCTTAAGTATGGACTTCATTCTTTCCAGCTCGTCATCACCCATCTCGGCTTCCTCGGTAAGCTCTACAACTACCGTATCCGTCAGCAGATCAAGGTACTCCTCCACCTTGGCAAGGTCATCATCAGCGAGCTGTACACCGGGTATGCTGTTTATGAATATCTTAGCGCCGTTGAGCTTGTCAGCCTTGTTCTTTACTATCTCCAGCACGTTCATAAATGTGGATCTTTCTATATCCACCAGCCTGTTCTGCATATCCGCATACCTTACTATAGCCAGCGGAGGTATGCTCCTTTCCGCGTCGGAGCGCATAAGGACTTCGTAGGAGAATACCGAGCCGTCAACGGTGTTGACTATGGGCTGGAATTTGTACTTGAAAAGGTTGCCGTCGAGGATACGTGTCACCAGCTCGTAGTCCGCCTTCTCATCGGGATCAAGGGTGTCGTATGCAAAACTAAGTGCCGAGAATTTACTGCTCTTCAGGGCATTGAGCTGTTCCTGTATGCGGTTGGTTTCCAGATATCTCCTGAGTGATTCCAGACCCTTGGATACCAGCCTTATCCACTCACGGTATACCTTGTCATAGCTTCGTGCTTCGTCACCGTATTCCACAGCGGCGTAGCCGAAGCAGTTGTTCTCACAGAATACGGGCGTGAAGAATACAGCCCTGGGTTTTTCATGTTCGTCCAGCAGGTCCGGAAGCAGCAGCCGGCTGTCAAAGGATATGTCCAGTCCTGCTATGCCGTCCTTGTGGCTCTTGTTGAACCTTACGGCGTATATCATCTTATCGGGGTAGCCGTCGTTGCCGAAGTGTACATCGCTGCTCTTGCCCATGTATCTCCACATATCGCCTATGCACAGGTGGAAGCTCTCAGCGCCCAGCTGGAAAGCATAGGAGTATACCATGCCCGTAAATCCTGCCAGGTCTGTCTGGGATATGATATCATCAGCCATAGCATTGTTCACCGATGCAAAGCCCTCACGGGATATGACAGTGTCCCAGCTTTTTCTCTGCAGGCTGAGCTCGGGGTCATCATTCTCCTTGTGACAGCAGCCGCAGCTCTCACCGATGAATATCTGAGGTGCCGCATAGAAGGGCTGAGTTTCCCGTCCTTCGAGCTTGTCAGCCATATATCCTGCCGCATAGCAGCCCAGCTCCTTTGCAGGTATCACAGCCGAAGTCACAGGCTTCGGGGATGAACGTCCCTCAAATGTGGAGTCATAGCTGATGACCGCTATCTCATCGGGTACTGATATGCCCCTTTCCTCTAATGCCTGACACAGTCCTATCGCCATACAGTCGTTTGCGCATATCACCGCATCGGGGAGCTTCTTGTCGCCTGCGGTCAGCAGGTCAGCACATACCTCACCGCTGAGGTACCAGAAATCTCCGTATATGATCCTGTCCTCGGGCAGCGAGAGCCCGCGTTTTTCCAGCGCACTGCGTACCGCGTGAAGTCGCAGCTGTGAGTGCTCATGCCACTTCTTGCCGCAGAGGAATGCTATGTCAGCAGCACCGTGTACCGACACAAGATGCTCTACCAGAGCATCTATGGGCTCGCAGCAGTCGGTGTATACACTGGGAAAGTACCTGCTTTTGGTTTCTACCATGAGTACAGGCTTGTGGAAGTTCTCGTGCAGCCATTCCTCCAGACGGTCAGCGGCACCTGCGGTCTGTATGCTGTCAGCCAGTACGACAGCCCCGTCGAAATGCTCCGCCCTCATCAGCGTGAATATATTTGATTCGCCCTTTTCACGCGATGCGGTGTCCTGATATTTATGGTACATAGCAAACACACAGGTATCCATATCGAGCGCAAAAGCGTTCTCCAGGAATCCTGTTATAAATCTGCTCTGATAGGCTTCGTCTGCTTGTCCGACGAATAAAGCGATACGTTTTTTGCTGTTGATCATTGTGAAAACCTCTGTTCGACGGCCTTATAATATGCCGTTGTAAATATTCACTATAAATTATAACACAAAAGTATATATTTTTCAATATAATTTAAGAAAAAATTTCTTTCGGACGGCAAAATTTAGATGAAATAACAAATTAGAAACATTTGAAATAGCAAAATAACGGAACTTACGTCTTGATATTTTCTGACTATCCCTTTGGCACATCACCGCAAAGTGCTAAAAACACGGGAATATCGTGTTGCAGTTATCCTTGCCCCGCCGCAGACGGGGTTAGGTTGACCGCCGGGTATTTCATGTTCCGGTATAATACTAATTAATTTGTTGTGTCATCGGGATAACCATATAATCTTTTGCAGAGGGAGATCATCGGCATTTATGGTATGATATTTACTATCAAGCGCAATATATGCGTTGACCCTTTGTAGGATATGTGCTATACTGTTTACAGTTTCTGACAGCGGATATCACGGGTCAGCCGATCAACAGACGAGGAGATGACGGCATGAATGATAACAAAGTAAAATGGGGCATTATGGGCACAGCAGGTATAGCATCGTGGGGGACTATCCCGGGGATGCTGAAGGCGGATAGTTGTGAGCTGTATGCCATAGCAGGCAGGAGCCTTGAAAAAGCCGAAGCCTTCAGGGAAAGATTCGGATTCAAAAAGGCGTATAAGGGCTATGAGGCTCTGCTTGAAGACCCCGAGGTGGAGGTTGTATATGTTCCGCTGCCTAACGATATCCACAGCGAGTGGGTGATAAAGGCGCTTAAAGCCCGTAAACACGTGATCTGCGAAAAGCCGATGGCTATGAATGAGATGGAGCTTCGCAGTATGTTCGCGGCGGCAAGGGAGAACGGCGTGCTGCTCATGGAGGCTTTTGCGTATCTCCACAGTCCGTACATCGCAAGGCTGAAAGAGATCGTATCATCGGGGGAGATAGGGGATATAGACTATATTGATACTGCCTTCCTTACGCAGGGCTATTCCGACGATTTCAGGCTCCGCAAGGAACAGGGCGGCGGCGGTATATATGACCTGGGCTGCTACTGCACCTCTATGATACTTTCCCTCGTAGATTCACCTATGGAGTACATAAAGGCTGATGCCGAGCTTGACGGCACTGGTGTTGACCACATGGCTTCTGTTATGGTGAGGTTTGAAAACGGTGTCAGGGCTTCTTTCAATGCAGGAATGATACTGGGTACAGATACCTCCGACAGATACGACAGGCTGTTTATACACGGCTCAAAGGGGTATATCCGTTCCGATGTGGAGTATAACGGTGAGGGGGAGCTCTCCTTTACCGTGACCGTCAAGGGCGAAGACGGCAGCAGGAACTCACGCACCGAAAAAGTCAGCGCAGGCTCTAACTACGCCCTTGAATTCCGGCAGATGAATGAGTGCATAAGGGGCAAGGCAGCGCCCTATATCACCGAGGAATTCTCTGTAAGGAATATGCGCCTGCTTGACAGCATACTTGATGCGGTGGGCTACGGCTCGTACCTATCAACGGAAAAAGGCGGTGTACAGACTATCCTGGATGCCCTTGAGGCAGGATACCGCTATATAGATACAGCAGCCTTCTACGGCAACGAGGAACAGATAGGTGAAGCCATAGCAGTATCGGGCATTGACCGTGATGATATATTCCTCTGCAGCAAGGTGTGGCGCGATGACCTTGGCAGGGAAAAGACCCTGAGATCATTTGAGGATTCATGCCGCAGACTGAGAACGGATCATCTGGATATGTACCTTATACACTGGCCAAAGAACAGCCCCGATGACAAGGACTGGATCGATAAGGTGAGGGCGTCATGGAGGGCTATGGAGGAACTGTATGAGCAGGGAAGGATAAAGGTGATAGGATTATCGAACTTCCTGCCACACCATATAAGACCTCTCCTGCAGACCGCCAGGATTCGTCCCATGGTAGATCAGCTGGAACTCCACGCGGGGTATATGCAGGAGTATGCCCTTGCATATCTCGGCAAAGAGGGCATACTCCCTCAGGCATGGAGCCCTCTCGGCAGAGCGAAGCTGCTGGATGACAGCAGGATATCTGCCATAGCCGAAAAGTACGGCTGTACCAATGCCGCACTATTATTAAGGTACCTTAACCAGCGTGGCATACCTGTTATACCGAAGGCATCCACAAAGGAGAGGATGAGGGAAAACCTTGATATCTTCGGGTTCAGGATATCCGATGATGATATGTCATACCTCTCCTGCCTGCCCTGCAGCGGCTGGTCGGGAGAACATCCCGATCTCTGATACATCCCTTTGCAGATACGGCAAGCCCCCTGTGGTACTTACGGTACCGCAGAGGGCTTGTCGGTTTTTTGTCGGTCTATTTTAACAAGGGGGATATAGCGGAAAATGTTATCAGTCAGTACTGCTGTGAACCCGATGCTGTATGTGCTGTAGGGTCAGACATTCGCAATTTTTGACTGTCTATACTTTCAGTATATCAAAATTACGAAACTTAACAAGCTGATTTTTGCTGAGTGAATGTATGCATTTACCGAATATTGCTAAACGCTTGGAATTGTTATAAAATTTACACTTGAAAAACCCGATGTTCAGGGCTTTCAGAAATGTGAGTCAAATATTGTAAATGTTTTAGACACAAAAATCGCAATTAATGGCACTTAACAAATTCGCAATAAACTCAAACGTTTTCGTTTACATATGGTTCAAACAGTGCTTATAAAATCCCCGTCAATATTGAATATCTGTGACAAAATACCCGTTAAGATATTTTATGAGGAGCTATGGGTCTGAACCTGCGGCGTATAATAAGAATTGTATAGGATATGTATGATAGAAAAGATCAGCTGCCAAAACATCACAGCGGCATTGTCGGGAGAACATCAATGGGAAAGTGCTGAAAATATGGCTTCGCGGCAGGGGCTGAAACCATGCGGAGGTGATCTGCCGCATAAGATATTGATGACAGGCCATTTACCGATTGTTGTCATTGATAGAGAATATGTATGCTGTATGTTGAGCTGAGGATGAATACTGCATTCTGCATAAATTTACAGTTGTCCTGAATACTGCCGGCATGAATGATGAAGGTCATGTCCCTGCAAAAAGCCGACTTTTTGCCTGAAATATCCTCATGCATCAGAACAATGGAAATGTCTGAATATTATGGTAAAAATCACGAAATGAAACAGTGCTTTAACAAACTTCGCTATTGACGTTTTTGAAAAATTGTGGTATAATAATTGCATGATTTTTATTTACTGAAAGGAATGATATACATGAGCAATATTCGTATAGGTATAGTCGGCTACGGCAACCTCGGCAGAGGTGTTGAACTGGCAATAAGACAGAATCCCGACACCGAGCTGGCTGCTGTATTCACAAGAAGAGATCCCTCTTCACTGAAAATACTCACTGAGGGCGTAGGTGTATACTCAGTTAATGATGTGGCTGATTTCAAGGACAAGATAGACGTACTTATCCTCTGCGGCGGCAGTGCTACCGATCTGCCTGTGCAGACACCCAAGTTCGCTGAGCTGTTCAACGTTATCGACAGCTTTGATACTCACGCAAGGATCCCCGAGCACTTCGCAAACGTTGATGCTGCTGCAAAGAAGGGCGGCAACGTAAGCGTTATATCCGTGGGCTGGGATCCCGGTATGTTCTCCGTACAGAGACTTTACGGCAGCTGCATACTCCCCGAGGGCAAGGATTACACCTTCTGGGGCAAGGGCGTATCTCAGGGACATTCAGACGCTATCAGAAGAGTTGAGGGCGTTGCTGACGGCAAGCAGTACACTGTACCCGTACAGGCAGCTGTTGACGCAGTAAGAAACGGCGAAGACCCCGAGCTGACCACAAGACAGAAGCATACAAGAGAGTGCTTCGTTGTTGCTGAGGAGGGCGCTGACAAGGCTAAGATAGAGGAAACTATCAAGACCATGCCCAACTACTTCTCCGACTATGACACCACTGTAAACTTCATATCTCAGGAGGAGCTGAACAAGAACCACAGCGGTATACCTCACGGCGGCTTCGTATTCAGAAGCGGCAAGACTGGTGTTAACGGCGAGACCCGTCACATCATCGAGTACAGCCTGAAGCTGGGCTCCAACCCTGAGTTTACTTCCAGCATACTCGTAGCTTATGCAAGAGCTGCTGTAAGACTTCAGAAGGAAGGCGCAGCAGGCTGCAAGACAGTATTCGATATCGCACCTGCATACCTCTCTCCCAAGAGCGGCGAGGAACTGAGAGCATCAATGCTCTGATGCATTTAGTACAATAAAGCGGACTGCTTTGGCACAGTGCTCATAAAATATATGATTTAAAACGGAGGATGACCTTTCACGAGAAGGGTCGTCCTCTTTTTTTGTAAGCTAAACTGATGATCGGGAATGTGCCTTTTTATGGGGGTATCATTAATGATGATAATGGATAGTTGTTTCTAACAGTCCGCTGATTTGTACTTGTTTGTGATCTGATGAAAGCGGTGAGCATCAATGCTCTGATGCATTTAGTACAATAAAGCGGACTGCTTTGGCAGCGTGCTCATAAAATTTATGATATAAAACGGAGGATGACCTTTCGCGAGAAGGGTCATCCTCTTTTTTGTAAGCAAGGCTTATGATCGGGAATGTGCCTTTTTATGGGGTCATTATTAATGATGATAATGGATGGCGGCGTTTAACAGTCCGCTGATTTGTACTTGTTTATAGTCTGGTGAAAGCGGTGAGCATTAATGCTCTGATGCGTTTAGTACAATAAAGCGGACTGCTTTATGCGGTGCTCATAAAATTTATGATATAAAACGAAGGATGTCCTTTCACAAGAAGGGTCATCCTCTTTCTTTGTAAGCAAGGCTTATGAACGGAAATGTGCCTTTTTATGGGGGTATCATTAATGATGATAATGGATGACGGCGTTTAACAGTCCGTTGATTTGTACTTGTTTATGGTCTGATGAAAGCGGTGAGCATCACTGCTCTGATGCATTTAGTACAATAAAGCGGACTGCTTTGGCAGCGTGCTCATAAAGGTCATTTATGAGCATTTGCTTGTAGCAGTCCGTTATTTTGTACTTATTTCTTGCCGTTCGGGAATATCTTATCGGGGCATATGGACATCATGTGGGCGATGGCAGGTTTACAATCATCCCACAGTCCGCAGCCGTCGTCGCTGCCGCTGGATTTCCATGCGAAAACACCCAGATAGCCGTTATTATAGGCGGTCTCGTAGACATTGGAGATATCGTAGCCGTCCTTGCCCTTGGCGGGAAGTTCACCTATGACCACGGGCTTGGAGGTATCGAACTTATACTCCTCGGGGGTCTTATCGTACATAACGCCCCAGTTGGGTATCATCCAGTCATACCAGTGAGTTGACCAGAAATCCACGTAGGCAAGTGACTTATCGTACTTGCCGATATCAAGGCTCTGCAGCTCGGTATCGGAGATGACGTTGCCGTTGAGCTGTTCGGAGTTATACTTTATCATACCCATGCCAACGGTGACGAGGACATCGGAATTGGCGTGTATAGCGGCGCAGGCTTTTGCGTAGTACTGCTCAAGGTCTATCCAGTTGAGCTTGCCGCACTCCTTGTTCTCGATTATCCAGTCGGGCTCGTTGCAGAGGTCTATGCTCCAGAGGTAGTCGCAGGCATCGTAGCGCTTTACAAGTGGTACTATATAGTTATCCACGTAGGCATCGGTCTTTTCGGGGGACTGTACCAGCTGCCGCCATGCTTCGTAGTTCTGGTTGGAATCTTTGAAGTGGTCAAAAGATTGTACAGTTGCCATTACGTATATCTGATATTCCTCAGCCAGCATGAAAAGGCTGTCAAGGTCTTCCCAGTGGGCGGTAGTAGCACCCGAGAAATCGCCTTCGGGGGATATGACCATACCCACATCGCCGTTGCAGGATATCCATATACGGCAGGCGTTTACGCCCTCGTTATGGAGCTTTTCAAAGTGCTCCTGCCAGAAGGGGAAGCTGAAGCCGCCGCCGAAGTCGTTCCACTTGTCCCAGGGGGTGTTTACACCGTTGAACCATATCTCCTTATTGCCTGCCATGAACTTGTTTTCTGCGATAGTGACTCTGGCAGAGCCGTCACATTTTGTTGTGAAGGGTTCAGCAGGGAGTGCCGCAGGGTCAGCGGAGTCGCTGTCGGCTTTGTTATCAGCGGTGCTTTCGGTCTTCTGAGCTGATTTGCTGTCGGCAGACTTCTTGCTTTCGGCGGTATCGGTGCCGCTGCAGGAAGCCATTCCAAATGTGAGTGCGCAGGCGCATACCAGCGCGATGGTTTGTCTGAACTTCATTAAATACCATAACCTTTCTTTTTTACCCTGTTTGGATCATCAGGGAATAAATTTGTACACTTGCGGTGCTCTGTGCAAGATGAGCGTTATTTTGCGGTGTACCATTCCTGATTCCAGTTCTTCCTATCCCTCTCCACATTGAGTTTTGCGCGCATCTGCTTTATCTTATAGTCCAGCTCACTGACCAGCTTACTGACTGCGGCGGCATTATAGCCGATGACCCTTGCTGCACGCAGCGGTGTATTCCTGTATGGTTCGGGGAGGGAATAACTCTTGTTCCATGATTTGAGTTTCCAGCATTCTTCCAGGGCTTTCAGTTCGGCATTCATATTTGAAAGCAGCCGCAGGACATCCCGTGTTTCATAGCCGCTGCCCCGTTCCTCATGCAGATCATCCACGCCTGCGGGAAGGTCTTTGGGATTAAACATAAGCACACTCCTTTCTGTGGGATCAAGGTAATAAATACGAGTCGGAACTATGTGGATAATATACATAATCCCTGCTTTTATGAAGTAAAATTCTGTACTTTACCTCAGTATAATTATAGCACAATGAGTTGTGTTTTTCAATGGGTAAAAATATATTTTGATAATTTAGCCTATTAATATTTGTATAAGAGAATGTTGTGAGTAGTGCATATATGGTGAGGGTCAGATTTGGGTAAACAACTGTTTTTTGTTTTAACTCGGACATATTTCTGCAAAAGTTGTACAAAAACGTACAACTTTTGGGGGGTAAAAGGGTGATAGTGAAAGGGCTTTCGTGAGGAAGCAAAGAAAAGGAGGAAATATTATGCAGATAACACCAACTAAATTTGCGAAGATGTTCGTGAGGACAAGAAACGGTTCGGAGAGTGCGGTGAGGCTTGGAGCAGGACCCGAGGAGGCTAAGGCGCTTGAAGCGGATATGCTGGCGAGAAAGTCCGTAAGACGTGCGATACGCAAGCTGGACAGTGAGGATGAACAGAACCTGTGTTATGTGAAGACGGGGCTATCGCGCCTTGCTTTCGGGAGCATAAACGATGCGGCGGCTCTGCTTTTTGCGGAGGAACCTACGAGGGAACAGGTGCTTTCGGCTGACCTTTTCAATGTTGCGGAGATAAAGAAGGTCAAGGGGGGCGGTGTTGAGATGAAATTTTATGACAGGCAGAAGGCTCTGGAGAAACTGGTGGAGCTTGACCCTGAGCTGAGGGAGGTATCGGCGGCGCAGGAGTTTCTGAATGCGGTATATGCAGGTTCCCACGATATAGGGGATATGACGGAGGAAAAGGGTGATGATGAAGATGAGTAAGCTATGGGATGAAGTATGCGCAGACAGGTGCGGAAGATACGGATATCAAGGGGGGCGGTGCGGTTGAGCAGGAAGCGGTGTCTGATGTTTTCACCGAAGCAGAGGTTTCTGTTCAAGTGGTGGGCGAACCCTGAGTACCGACGGTACGACGGGATAATCTGCGACGGTGCGGTGAGGTCGGGAAAGACAAGCTGTATGGCGCTGAGTTTTCTGATGTGGTCTATGGGGCGGTTCGAGGGGAATAATTTCGGGCTGTGCGGTAAGACCATAATCGGGCTGAGGAGAAATCTTGTGACGGAACTGCTGAAATGGGCGGAGAAGCTGGGTTTCACGGTGACGGAGAATGTATCGAAGAACTACATGGATGTGGATTTTGCCGGAAAGAGGAACAGGTACTACCTTTTCGGCGGAAGGGATGAAGCATCGTCGGCGCTGATACAGGGTGTCACGCTGGCTGGGATACTTCTGGACGAAACTGCGCTTATGCCGCGGAGCTTTGTGGAGCAGGCGGTGGCGAGGTGTTCGGTGAGGGGTTCGAAGCTGTGGTTCAACTGCAACCCCGACAATCCCTATCACTGGTTCAAGCGTGAATGGATAGACAAAGCGGCGGAGAAAAATCTGCTGTACATACATTTTGAGCTGAAGGACAACCCCTCGCTGAGCGAGGAAGTGAAAAGGCGTTACGAAAGGCTTTATTCGGGTGCGTTTTACGAGAGGTTCGTTCTGGGGCGGTGGAGTGCGGCTGAGGGACTTATCTATCCCATGTTTGACGAGAAAAAATATGTGTGCGATAAAGCACCCGATGATTGCGAAAGGTTCGCGGTGAGCTGTGACTACGGGACAGTCAATCCGAGCAGTTTCGGGCTTTGGGGACTGAAGGACGACATATGGTACAGGATAGGGGAGTACTACTACGACTCGGCTAAAGAGGGCAGCAGGAGGACGGACGAGGAACACTATGACGCGCTGGAAGAACTGGCGGGGGACAGGGATATAGACTATGTGGTGTGTGATCCCTCGGCGGCATCTTTCATACAGTGCATACGCAGACATGGGAAATTCCGTGTGATACAGGCGAAGAACGATGTGGTGACGGGTATACGCAGGACACAGGACATGATACGCGGCGGACGGCTGATGATATGCAGGGGTTGCGAGGACATACTCCGTGAGTTTACCATGTACCGCTGGGAGGAAGAAAGCGGCAGAGACCGTCCCATAAAGGAGAACGATCATGCTATGGACGATATGAGGTACTTTGTGTGTTCGGCAGAGGAAGATACGGGCGGCGGATTCGCGGCGATATCGGTATGATGAAAGGAGAGGCTTGGATTGAAGTTATTCGGGAAGAAGGAAAGGGAAGAAAAATCCTACGAAAGGCAGTGCTTTTCGGCTGAGGCAGGGGACAGCATATTCCGTCTGGCGGCGGACGAGGGCTGTCTTGAAGGGGGGATATATGACGGGCTGAGGGCTATGGTGCCTGTGATAGATGCCTGTTTCGGGAAGATAATACGTCTGGTGGGAGATTTCAGGGTAAAGGCGAGAGATGAGAGGTATTCTGACGAACTGGAAAGATTCTGTCGTGAAGTGACGGTGGGGATATCGGGAAAAAGCCTGAACACCTTCGCGGATATGTACCTTGACAGTCTGCTGACCTACGGCAGGGCTGTGGGCAGGATAGTGACGGACATGGACACTATGACGGTCAGGGGGCTTGTGGTGGGGGACAGCAGTCTTTTCAGGGTGAAGCAGGGGAAAGGTGAGATGGACAGGGAGTTCTGTTTTTACGGGGGCGGTGAGGTGAAGAAGATACCCGAGCCCGACAAGCTTCTGTACACGACACTGAACCCCAGTCCCAAGCATCCTGACGGAGTATCGGTACTGCGGGGACTGCCTGCAATAAGCAGTGTACTTATGAGGATATACCAGTGCATAGGGCAGAACTTCGACAGGGTGGGTAATGTGAGGTACGCGGTGGCTTACAAGCCTGCGGAGGACGGTACGGACAAGAGGTACGCACGAGAGAGGGCGCAGGAGATAGCGGCGGCATGGGCGGACGGTATGCAGAGCGCCAAGAACGGTATCGTCAAGGATTTTATAACCGTGGGTGATGTGGATATAAAGGTCATCGGGGCGGAAAATCAGCTTATCGACACGGAGGTGCCTGTGCGACAGCTTCTGGAACAGCTGATATCAAAGCTTTCGGTACCGCCTTTTCTGCTGGGGCTGAACTGGTCTACCACGGAGAGGATGAGCAGTCAGCAGGCGGATATACTCACAAGTGAACTGGAGTATTACAGGCGTTTGCTTGAGCCTGTACTCAGGGATATATGCGATGCTTTTCTGATGACCTGCGGTACGGACTGCGGTGTGGACATCGAATGGGGGAACATAAATCTTCAGGACGAAGAAGCGCTGGCGAGGTCAAGGCTTTACAATGCGCAGGCGAGGAAGATAGAGCTGGAAAATGAAGAAGCCGAAGAAAGGAGAAACGGGAAATGAGCGGTGAGAGTATAGGCATAACAGAGGAAGTTATGGAGAAGATAAACGGTTACGCGGTGGGGGAGCTGAAAAGCGAGCAGGTGTACTGTTTCAGCGTACTGCTTTGCGACAACGATGTGGACAGGGACTATGAGAGGTTCTCTGACGAAGCACTGGACAGGCTGGCTGTGATGTTCAAGGGCAGGACGGGGATATTCGACCATGACCACAGAAGCAGGGGTCAGACGGCGAGGATATACGACACGGAAGTGAGGTCTTACCCTGACAGAAAGACTATGGACGGCAGGGATTACAGGGCGCTGATAGGCTTTGCCTACATGGTGAGGACGGAGGATAACAAGTCGCTGATAGCGGAGATAGAGGGGGGCATAAAGAAAGAGGTATCGGTGGGGTGTTCGGTGGCGAAGCGGATATGCTCGGTATGCGGTGCGGACGGTGCCAAGGGGGGCTGTAACCATATCAAGGGGCGAAGCTACGGCGGAAAGCTCTGTTATGTGGAACTTGATGAACCTCTGGACGCTTACGAGTGGAGCTTTGTGGCGGTGCCTGCACAGAGGGCGGCAGGAGTGACTAAGGTCTACGGTGAGAGGGAAGTTAACGCGGAGATAGAAAGGCTCAGGGCGGCGCAGGAGAGTTTCTGTGAAGACCTGAGAGGGGATATCATCAGGCTGGGGTGCTTTGTGAAGAATGCGGACATGGGTGAGGTGGACAAGCTTGATGTGTTCGCCTTGCTGGAGCTGAAAAAGAAGCTGTCACGTCAGCTGAGAGAGGAAGCCGTCACGGAGAGGGCGGCAGGTATAGCGGCTGCGGAGGACGATGAGAGTATGAAGGCTTTCAGGGTTTAGGAGATAACAAAAATAAGGGAATAATTTTGGACATATAACGACAGCGGGAGTGTCAGCCGACAGCGGGACTGAGGGTCTTATGGGGCATTAGCGGTGAGGACACGGGTGCAGTCGCAGTAAGAAATGAACGCGCCCTGTATCTGTCGGGGGTGCGGGATAAGATGACGGCAGAGGAAAACGGAGGTAATTATGTACGACAATATCAGACTTGAAAGATCACTTTACAACATCACAGGCAAGAGCTTTACACAGGCACTCACGGAGCTTGACCCCGATGAGGGCTACAAGGGTACTGAGCTTGGGGGGCTGGATGCATTTGAAAGACAGCTGAAGCGCTTCGGCATAAAGGTATCGGGGGCGGACAGCGACATGGTGGAGAAGTTCTTCGTAACGGCGCAGTCGGCGGTGCTTTTCCCGGAATACGTCAGGAGGATGATAAAGAAGGGCGTTGACAAGGTGAGCATAGCTGAGAGCGTATGCGGAGCGGTATCACGGACTGACGGCATGGATTTCAGGGGATTCACCATAACCCACACGGGCAGCAACCCTGTACCTCAGGGTACGGCACTGCCTTCCACCACGGTGGTGCTTGACAGTACACCCAGCGATATAAAGAAATTCGCGAGGATGCTGAAATGCTCATACGAATCGGTGAGAAAGCAGAGACTGGAGGCTTTCGGCATAGTACTCAGGGACATAGGTGCATCGGTGGGCAGAGCCCTCAACAGCTATATATGCACCACACTTATAACAGGTGTTACACCGTCCTCGATAGAGGGTGACGAGATAACCTATGAGGACATAGCTAAATTCTGGAGCGATATGACAGATCACGATATGGACGTTATGGTGTGCAGTCCTGCGATAATGGCTGAGATACTTGCACTGCCTGAGATGAAGTTCTGCATCGGTGACTTTATGACAAGCGGCAGGATAAAGACACCCTACGGTGTGACGCTGGTGAAGTGTTCGCAGATGCCTGCAAACAAGGTACTGGGCGTTGACAGCACTGCGGCGGCTGAGCTGATACTCGGCAGTGATGTGACAGTGGACAGCGACAAGCTGATAAGCACGCAGATGAACGAGATAAGCTGTTCACTGCTGGCAGGTGTTACAAAGGTATGCGGTGACGCGGTGGGTGTACTGCTGACGGGTATATGACAGGAAGTATTTTTGAAAAGGGGCGGTCTTCGGACTGCCTCGCCCTACGGGGCGGAAAGGAGGACTTATGCTCGACTTTGACAGAGTGCTGCTGTACTTTCAGCAGTTGAGCGGCTGCAGGGCTGAAAAGACAGATGAAGCCGCGGTGCTGGTGATGTCGGCTATGAAGTCGGTGGAGGACAGCATTGATGAGGAAAGGATGAGATACGATGCTGTGCCTGCCTGCGAATATGCGGCTGCCTGCACAGCGGTATACGACTATGTATGCCGCGAGGCAGGACGTGAACAGAACGCGGTGACAGCATCGGGGAGTGCTGATATCAACAGGGATCTCAGCCACAGGATAAAGGCGGCGGAAAAGCTGAAAGATCAGGCTATGGCGAGGATAGAATGGCTGATGCCCGAGGGCGGATTCATATTCAGGACGATGTGAGGAGGAATAAATATGTGCAGGATACTTACGGACAGCCTTGGGCTGACGGGGATAAAGTCGGCGCTGAATGAGGTGCTGGAAAATGCAGGATTTACGGCTTTGGAGGAATATACTGACATTGTACTCACGGATATAGAGGGGTGCAGTGCTGTGTGGGCACTGGAGGACATAAAGCTGACGGATGCAGGCAGACGCATAGACTCGGGGGATGCGGCTGTGCTGGGAGAGATAGGGTTCAGGGTGAAGCTTATGGGTAAAACGGGAATGTTCGGAGATCATATCACCTTTGATGACAGATGCTCGGAGGCGTGTGCAGGTGCCGCTATGATACGAAACTACGGTAGTGTCAGTGTGACGCTGGGGGCTGTAAAGAATGATACGCAGATATGGCGGCTGGTGCGTGAGATGAGGGTAGTATTCGGGGTAAGCATGAAGCAGACCCATGAGGGGAGCGCGGTGTGATGGCATTTGAGATAGCGCCGCCTGTCAGGCATACCCTTACGGTCAGCGGACATACCCTTTATCCCGATATACTGGATATATCAAGACGGGATACCGATGTTGAGCACATTAAGGTCGGGGGAGGTATAATACACAGGACGAACGGTTCCCTTGGGCTGGAGATACTGGCGGCAGGCAGGTTCTCACCCGATGAGCGCGGTGCGGTGCAGGGAGTTATTGAGAGCTTTGTATCTGACGTACAGACCATAACGGCGGACGGCAGGAACTACGGAGGCATGATACTTCTTGAAGGGGTGCTGGCTGAAAAGGCAGGTGAGTCAGGGGGAACTTACAGGCTGAGATTCAGCGGATATGAGATATGATCACAGTATAAGGAGGAGAGCATGATGCACTGTTATGTAACGCTGGGAGTAAAAAACGGAGACAGGGTGGTGATGAAGGGGCTGGATGAGTGTACGGCATTCGTATACGAAAAGGCGCTGTATGTGCCGTACACAAGGTTCAGCGGTACTTTTTATGAGGACGGTGAGCCTGATATATCCGCGGAGGACGTGGTGAGCGTAAGGGTGTGGATAGGCAGCAGCGAGATACATCACGGTCTGGCGGATGAGATAAGGATAGAGCATACAGGCAGGGGTCACAGCATAAGGGTGTATTCAAGAGGGTACACTCTGCTGCTGGCACAGAACCAGCCTTATCCCAGGATAAACAGCAACGTTACGCTGAAAACTCTGTGCGAGGACAATCTTTCATCCCCGTATATAAGCTATGAAGACCCTACGCCTGAGGTGGGCAATATATATGTAAACGAGGGTTCTACAGTATGGGAGGCGGCTATAGCCTACTGCATCAAAGCCAGTGGGTATTTCCCGTTCATAAAGGGGAAGAACATGGTGAGGATGACAGCAGGTACACAGAGGACGGTGGACTATTCGGGGGCGGTGATGCTCAGTCAGGTGAGTATGCTTGACAGCAGATATCTGCTGTCGGATGTGTACATGAAGGAACTGGGAGACACGTATCCATACGAAGCCCATGACCCTGCGGCGGCTGAAATGGGTATAGTCCGCACAAGGTACTATCCGCTGGATATGCAGTGGCTATATGATCCGCAGGTGGGGCTTCAGCACAGGCTGGACTATTCTAACAAGGGAGTGAGGAAAATGGGTATAAAATACCTTGGCTGGCTTGGTGAGGATATTATGGACAAGGCTCATGGTGCGGACATGATCGAAGGAAAGAATATAAACTATATAAAGGCTGAGGGCAGCAGAAAAGGCATCACAACAACTGTGTTGTGCTATGATGACAGATACGGTCAGAAGGAGGTGCGCTGATGCTGATAGCTGTAAATGACTGCGGAAGGGTATCTCTGCCGCGGGGGAATGTGCTGGGTCATACCGATGAGAACAGGCTGAGGGTGCACAGGATCATCCACCCGAAGTTTGAAAACGCTTACTATAACCTGATACTCGAATCGGGCGGTGTACAGAAGGTGCTGCAGATAGTTGACGGTACAGTGACGGTGGAAAGATCTGCAATTGCCGCGGCAGGTGAGGTAAATGCTCAGTTCCGCGCAGTGGTTATGGACGGCGTTGAAGTTTGCGTGTTCAGATCGGATATATTCAAACTCAAAGTTCTCCCGTCCCTTTAGGCAGATAAGTAATAAAGCCCGAACGTCAGGCGGGTGATTCCCCAAACCCCGAAAACTTCTATTTCTTTTGGGCAGTGGGCAGCTTATTTATATAAATAAAAACAAAAGGCAGGGGGTAGCTATGATCGCAAACATAGCTACCCTCTGCACAAAAGAGTTAAAAGTCTGTTTGGAACTGCAAAGGCAAAGCTTTTGCAGACGGATCTGTTGGATAACTTTTCTTCAGAAAAGTTATCCAACGATAAATAATATAACGTTCTATATTTTGGTTATTAATATGGCGCTTCGATGTTGGGGTCGGTATAATCGGGGGCGGGAGTTACTACTGGATCCTGGATGCCGGGATCGGGGGTGTTGGGATCGTATGGATCGACGTTGCCGCCCTGATCGGAAATATCGGTATCAATAATGCCGGGGTCGGTATTATCGGGGATACCGGTATCTATAACTGAGGGGTCGCTCCAGGTGGTATCACTTGTCACGGGGTTGCCGTTTGCATCGGTGACGATATCAGCCCAGTCGGTAGATCCTGCCTGACTGGTTGAAGCTTCGGTAGTAGTCCAGTAGACTGTACCTGAGGTAGTGGTAGTCAACTGAGAAGATGAATCATCCTTGGGACGTTCCTCCTCGATGATATCGCCTACCTGTATAACGCCCCAGAAGTCATTCTGTTTTACCCATGCTCTGCCGTTGTTTATGGGACGTGCCTGAGAGAACTCACCTGCACGTACTACCTGTTCGCCTGAGAAATCGTAGTAGCTGTAATAGCCGTCTTTGTAAACGGGCACATAGTCATCACAGAAAAGGTATGGGTGAACAACGTTGGGGTCATCGGTCATCATGCCGTTGTATGCGTTGGGGTCGCCGTCGCAGATGAAATCAATAACGGTATTGCCGTCGGCATCGAGGTAGCCCCACTTGTCCTCCTCGTTCCTGAAAGCGATGAGGGTAGAGCCTGCGCCCTTGTATAAAGGAGCGTAGCTGGCGGTATATATCATCTCGGTAAGGAGCTCACCGTTTTTGGCAAGACCGCATAAAGCATCCTCGGGAACGGAAACTTCAGGATTGCCGTAGTCATCCATTTCCACATTTGCCTCAGTAACGGCTACTGCCTTTTTGCCTGTATACTCAGTAACATTTTTGCTTCCGAGTTTGCCCTCGAATACCTTCTGTGACTTTATATCAAGGTAGTAAACAGGGGTGGTGTAATCGGTGTGGGCAGGATAAGAGGTCACCTTTTTATCCTTATCCAGAGTGCAGTACTCGTATTCATTGTTGCGTTCATCGATTATGTTCACAAGTACTATCTCACCGCAGGGGCAAATATAGTAGTCATCGTAGGCAGGCTTTACCACGTAGTTGCCTGCGTAGTCGATAAGACCGTACTTGCTGTTATACCTGACAACTGAGTAGTTGAGGTATGTACGGTTATCGGCAGTATCGGGGTCTATCCTGCTGGCATCGAATGAGATTATATTATCAGCCTGTATAGACGGCTTTATCAGCCAGCTGTATATCTGTTCGGTATCGTTATTTTCGGTGATGTTGAAGTTGTAGGTGTTTGACATATCGTCGCTGCCGCTGTTTTTGGTTGAACCCGGGAAAGTGCAGCCTGTGAATATCAATGCTGATGCTGCCGCAGCTATGGCACTGCGAAATAATTTGTTCATTTTATATCCTCCTAACGTTCTGTACACGGGTAATATATATCTGTGCGCAGATCGCCGCCTTTGATTATCAAAGGCGACTGTCCATATTTATGTATTTCATAATAAAACATCCACATTTAATTATATACCATTACACCATTTATGTCAATATTTCGGGGGCGGTATGCAAGATGAAATTTTTATCACATTATGGATAGATTTTAAGGTTTTTTGCACAAATGACTTTTGTAAAACAAAATACGGTCATCACGGTAGCTTACCGCGCTATACCCCCTTTGATGAGGGGGATGACATTCAACAGAATATCCCTACAACAAAAAAAGGACGCTGCCGCGTGAGTGCGGTAACGTCCGTAATATCTGTCAGGTCATTTTTCTGCGTATCTCACATACCCTGCCGATGATGCGAAGACCAAGTTCGGCGGAGTCCTTGCGTGGGTCGGAGAACTCACGGAAATACACCCTGTCGGGAGTACCCTCTTTAACAACGGCATAGAGTCCTGCTGTGCTTATCTCATCTATACTTACAAGCAGATAATCACCGAACATTACGAACGGACGGTTCTTATCATCGCGGCATATATAGAAACGGTAGCTGCCGTGTTCGGTATTGGCATATTCCTCGCCCCACTGATTGGAGGGGTCATCGGCACTGAAAACGGGCACCTTATGGATATCGTTATCATTGCTGCTGCTGCCTGTGCTTTCGTATCCCAGCAGTGCGCCCTTGGTAGTGCCCAGCGCCTGTGCGAGTATGGAAAGCTTATCCTCACGGGGCTTGAATTTACCCGAAAGATACTGACTTATAAATGATTTTGAAATACCAGTACGCTTGCTGAGCTCAGCCTGAGTGAGGGAGCGTTCAGCCATGGCGGTACGGAGATTTTCAGCAAATGAACTCATATTTCTGTACCCCCTTATATATTTATGTTCAGAAAATCTTATCAGATATATTATACCATATTATGAAAAAAAGGTCAAGTAGATAATTGCTTAATATTAACCGATCATTTAACAAAAAAGCAGTATAGTCGTGGGGCTATACTGCTATGGTTTCAGGGGTGGTGTCAGGGTATCCAGGAAATCTCAAATTTGTAAAGTCCTTCTTCATTATCGATTCCGAAAACATATCCGCTGTCATACTTAGGTGTTTTCTCGGATACGATTGTATAATGATAGCCTGCATCATCATAATTAGGTTCACCACTGTTTGCTACCAGTGAATCATAGGTGAGTGAACGGTCGAAAGCAAACTCAAATTCCTGTGGAATATCACGGACACCGTTAACGAGTACTGCGTGCAGACGTACTTCAATCCTTGCAAGTGTACAATCTCTCAGTTTTATTGAAGCTCCATTGGGAGTTATAAAGTACAAATCTACTAATACATACTGATCTGAACTTTTTAATCTATAAATAGCGCACCCATAAGGGAACTGACCTCTGAAATGGTCATCAAACTGAGCATCAAAATTCATACCTGCGTGTGAAAAATCGCTGGTCTCATCTAATTCAGCGCCTGCATCGAGAAAATCCTGCAAGGTTGATACACCGACAGTCATAAGCTTGCCGTTATACTTGAAGCTTCTGTTATCAAGGTCGGCGTACTTATCGCTGAGTTCGGTGTGAACGACAGGTTCGGGTTCGGTAGTTGTGGTGGTAGTTGCCTCGGTGACAGGTGGGAGTGTGGTTACTGAAGTAGTCGTTTCCTCAGTGACGGGGGCAGTGGTGTCCTGTGTGGTTATTTCCTCAGTGAGAGCGTGCTCGGTAGCGGCAGTTGTTGTGGTATCTGCCTTACTTTCGGTAGAAGTCTTTGTGTCAGCATAGCCGCGATGACTGCGGCTGTAAGTATTTTTATCTTCATTGAAGTTCGTTCCTTTCGATTAAATAATAGTCGCGGTTAAGCGACATTTAACAGTGTGAATTATATCACCAAAAACTGTCAAAGTCAATCGTTGTACGGCAGTATCATAGCTTTATCCAGTATTTTGTGGATATCGTACAGGTTCTTGTTTATAG
This sequence comes from Ruminococcus albus 7 = DSM 20455, assembly GCF_000179635.2. NCBI lineage: Bacteria > Bacillati > Bacillota > Clostridia > Eubacteriales > Oscillospiraceae > Hominimerdicola > Hominimerdicola alba. The sequence continues at coordinate 1,506,829 of NC_014833.1, forward strand.
TGCTTATCATTTTTTGCGGCTGATTTCCGTTTATTGCGGTCAGAGGCTGATATGTCTGCAAAATTGAGATCTGAGATGATTACAAAATTAAACGAAAAGTTAATTAGCAAGATTGTTAAGTTAATATTAGTTAATGGTATAAATTTTTGTGGGCGGTGGTATAATATATAAATAGTGTGATTAAAATAGCCCGGCAATTGTACATTTTACAGAAATATTAATAAACTATTGAAATATATGAACTTATAGTGTATAATATAATAAGATAGATATCAGAAGGAGGTGCTTTCAATGACAGAAAATGATATGCAGGAGCTTATAAAATGTGGTATTGACTATCGTGACGGACTGGAAAAGTTCATGGACGAGGAAAAACTGTATTGCGGTCTGCTGGTGAATTTTCTGACAGAGAACACTTTCGATGAAGCTGAGAGGTGCATGAAGAGCGGTGACGATGAGGGTGTCATGCGTGCTGTGCATTCTATGAAATCTGTAACGGGCACGCTTTCGATGTATGAACTTTATACACTCTGCTATGATACGGTGGATGCCCTGCGCGGCGGCGACAGGGAGAGTGCGCTTGACAGTTTCGGCAGGGCTTATGAACTCTACAAGCGGACGATAGAGTGTATAAAACGTGTAATAGTTGACGGCGGTCTGGAGTATGATAAGATACAGGATGATGTGTGATGTCATCATGCGGATAAAATGCCGGTGCTGCTGATCGCTGTATTATTTTTAGCAGATAGAAAGAGCGTATGCATGAGATTTTGCATACGCTCGGTTTTTATTTATCATGGTCATCCCTTTAACATACCATTACAAAGTGCTTATAACAATGAATCATCGTGTTACCGCCGAGTATTTCCGGTTCTGATATTACACCAAATTAATTGGTGTGTAAACGGGATGATCAGATTATTTATTGTTGCATTCTGATGAGATGTCGCTGTCACTAAAAGTCAGCTTTGATGCTTAGCGGTTTAGTGGTAGTTGGTATCGTCAGATATTCTTGTTATAAATAACGTTCAGACCTTTGAGCAGCAGGTCATCATCGAGGATGATATCTCTGCGGCAGAGGGGGACTACTGTTCCTGCCAGTCCGCCTGTGGCTATTACTGTGCATTTCTGTCCCAGTTCTTCCTCGATGCGCTCTATCATGCCGTCTATCGCACCTGCATTGGAGTACATGAGTCCGCTTTTAAGGCAGTCAACTGTATTGGTGCCTATAACGTGCTTTGGCTTTTCAAAGGCGAATTTCGGGAGCTGTGCGGTACGGGATATCAGTGCTTCGGAGGATACCGCCATACCTGTTACTATCATTCCGCCGAGGTAGCGCTTTTTCTCGTCGATGACGGAGAGGGTGGTGGCTGTGCCCATGTCTATTATTATCATGGGGGCAGGGTACTCATTGATACCTGCCACTGCATCCACAACTAAGTCACTGCCCAGCTGTGCGGGGTTATCTATGACTATTGAAAGCCCTGTTTTCAGCCCGGGGCCAATGACCATGGATTTAACGCCTATCAGCTTGCGTACAGCCGCGGAAAAAGTCGCGGTTATGGTGGGTACGACGGAAGATATAATAGCGCCGTCTATCTTATCGGGGTGGATATCGTGCATCTCCATGGCGGTCTTGATATTTGCGGCATATTCAAGGTCGGTAGCGAGCTGATTTGTGTATATCCTCTCGCGGAAAAGTATATTGTCATTCTCGATACAGCCGAGAACTATATTTGTATTGCCTACGTCTATTGCTAAAAGCATTGGTATGCCTCCTTGTTATCATTTATAAAGCGGTTCTGCCATAAACATTTTAGCACAAATGTAAAGATAAGTCAACATAAAAAAGGACGGCTCAGTGCCGTCCTTTGATATATCAGTGTGCTGATGCTTTTTTCTTGGGTGTGCTGATAAATCCTGCTTTTGAAAGTGCAAGCGCAACGGCTGAAGTAATAACTGTGCAGGATATCCACTCGATAGCCACATTCAGTGTAACAACAGCTATTATGAACAGCACAAGGTTCTGATGACCCTCCATGCCCTTTACAGTTTCGGAATCACCGAACATCATCAGCAGTGTGCTCATGAAGAATATGGTGTTCAGAAATGCAACGCTGAAACCTGTGATGCCGCCGGATATGGGCGCGGGTACCTTTATGGTCTTCAGAACTTGGGCGATAGTACCTGCGAGAAGTCCTACAAGAATTCTGGGGACTACACAGAGTATCACAGTTCTGACAGCGCTTATACTAACGAGTGGTGCCAAAAACGCACCAGGGGTTGTAAAAGCAGCGATAGCACTGGTTATGCCGAAAGAAAGTCCTGCCAGTGCACCGCCCTTGGGTCCCAGTGCGAAAGCTGCAATGCTTACGGGGATAGTGACGAGTGCAATTTTAAGAGTAGCTGTTTGGATATAGCCTAAGGGGCTAAGACCCATAATGAATATGATAGCGGTCATGACACCCATGAGTACCAGATTATTAGTCTTGTTTGTTCTTTTCATATTGATTTCCTCCTTGTTAATATCCCGCTATGTGGGGCGGGTACATTACAAACGGGTGAAGGCTCTTCCTTTCACCGATGATATTATAGCACATATCCCCCGAAAAAGCTACTGTTTTTAGTGCGATATTCTTTACGAATTTTGATGACGGGGCGGTTACAGCCTTGTGCATATTGTCGGTGGAGGTGGTTGAAATTTCAGGCAGGATGTGGTATTATATGAGAAACGGTCACTGCTAAAGCCCCTTGACCGTAGTGAACAAAAAATAAGCTTAGTAAATATGGCAAACAGTGACCCGCGGCGCGTTGGTGCGAGAGTGAACACAGCACAAACTGATGATTAGGGAGTTTTTAATTCAGACTAAAAGTAAGCAAACACCACAGCAAGGCAATAAGCACGCAGTCGACACTGTCACTGCTCAGTCGACGCTGTCACTGCTAAAGCCCCTTGACCGTAGTGAACAAAAAATAAGTTTAGTAAATCTGGCAAACAGCGACCCGCGGCGCGTTGGTGCGAGAGTGAACGCAGCACAAACTGATGATTCGGGAGTTTTTAATTCAGACTAAAAGTAAGCAAACACCACAGCAAGGCAAGAGCCTGAGCACCCCTTGACCGTAGTGAGAGAGCGAGGAACGAGCGAACGAACGCAGGTCAAGCCCCTCAAGGGTGCGAAGGTCTTGCCGCGCAGAGGGGGTATGGGGGACTTCGTCCCCCATTTAGATAGGAGGAATAAATATGGCTAATCCGATACTGCCTTTATGGGAATATATTCCCGATGGAGAACCGAGAATTTTCGGGGACAGAGTGTATCTTTACGGGTCGCATGACAGGGCGGCTTGTGATAAGTTTTGCGACTACAAGCTGAAAGTGTGGTCGGCATCACTTGATGATCTTAACAAATGGGTGTGTCACGGTGACAGTTTCAGGACTAAGGACGGCGGTGAACGTCCTGCGGATACAGACTGGACGAGGGACGAGTGCTATGCACCCGATGTTATCGAAAAGGACGGAAAGTACTATCTGTATTCGTATATATTCGGATCTAAGGGGGCTGTGGGAGTATCCGACAAGCCCGAGGGACCTTTTAAGGCGCTGGGACAGTATATCTACGGTGAAGATGTTGAAGTCGGGGACGACGGCATATTCAACGATGCGGGTGTGCTTGTTGACGATGACGGTAAGGTTTATGTGTACTACGGCTTTGAGGGTTCCCACATGAACGAACTCGACCCTGCGGATATGAGGACTGTAATAAAGGGAAGCTATATGCACCCTGTTATGCCCGATACTCAGGATATACCCGAGGAGCGGAGATTTTATGAGGCAAGTTCACCGAGGAAGATAAATGGGCGGTACTATCTTATATATTCGCCCCGAATGGGCAGCAGGCTTGCTTATGCAATAAGCGATTCACCGAAGGGACCTTTTGAGTACAAGGGGTACATCATCGACAACGGCGTTGACTATCCTGAGGGCAACAATCACGGTTCGGTGGCTTGCATAAAAGGTCAGTGGTATGTTTTCTATCACAGGATGACCAACAATACCATTATGTCCCGACGTGCCTGTGTGGAGAAGATAGAGATACTCGAAGACGGCACTATACCGCCTGTTGAGATGACTTCGCTGGGATTTGAGGAATCGCTTGATCCGTATAAAATAGTACCTGCGGAGATAGCCTGCGTGCTTAAAGGCGGATGCTTCATCACGGAGAAGGATATATTCACGAGGGTGATAACGAACATCATGGACGGTGCTGTGTTCGGATACAAGTATTTTGATTTTGGCGAGGACTACACGGGGGACAGTATGACTATTGCCATGAAGGTGCGCGGCATGGGAGTTAACTGCAGGGTGAAAGTACTTCTGGACAGTGAGGACGGCGAAGAGATAGGCGAACTGGCTGTCGGTACGGCGGACGGAGTATACAGGTGCAAGGTGAAGAATGTTACAGGAAGGCACGCACTGTATTTCAAGGCATACCACGGTGTTGAGGGCTGGATCAAGCCGCAGTTCGACGGCAGGTGTATGTTTGAGGCAGAGAGTTTTTGCGTGATGAAGTAGGGAGCGGATTTAATTCATAATTGTTGGCAGGAAGATAACGCAGCTGTACTGAGGATAAGAATGCCAAGGAGAGGAGCTTTTGGCGCAAGCCTTTCGCGAAAGGCTTGCGGGGAGCCACAGTCAGCTTAGCTGACTGTTAGGGGCGGAGTCCCTCAATAACCGAAGCATAAAACCAAAATGCAAAGCGAACTACCCGCCCGCCAAAAGGTCGGCGCTGATATAGAAGTTTTTCGCTGTAGTATTTTTGATGTCAGGTCAGAAGTACTACGGCGTTTGTATTGACAACACTTCGATGTTATGATATAATTGCTACTACACAAATTGAGATGAATATTGGAACTTTATATTTCAGTTCTGCCGAGGGAGAAATGTTAAAGTTTTTAGCAATTTATCCCTGAAGATACAGCGAGAAAGGTAAAACAAGTGAAAAATTACAATAAACAGACCGTAGCGCAGATCAGGAAACCGATAGTTCAGGCAGCGATCATAATGCTGGTGTTCTATGCGATAGAGATACCAATGGTGCATTTCAATGTATTTCCCGATGTAAACACGCTTTATATAGCAGACACTATAATAAGAGTAGCAGGCGGAACTGCCGGACTGATACTTTTGAATGGGTATTCCAAACGCGGCGAGAGTAAATGTACGCTGAAGCAGCTATTCACAAATAGGATTTCAGGAAAGACATGGCTTATCATGATCCCACAGATTATCTATATTTTGCTTCCTTTCCTGAATATATTTAATGCAACCGTTTTTACAACAAGATATATTGTAACGCTCAGCATATTGATCGTTCAGCAGTTTGCAACCGGGTTCTATGAAGAAAGCGTTCAGAGAGGACTCATGATGAACGGTCTTATCAAACTTAATATAAGCACAGTAAAAAGAAGGCTGTTCACTGTTTTGGTTACAGGTCTGTTCTTCGGTCTGGGACATGCTCCCAACATCGCTTTTGGCGACAATCCTCTGATCCAGGTTCCGTCTGCAATGTGTATTGGAATGTTTTGGGCGGCGGTATATTTGCTGTCAGATAATCTGCTTCTCGTAATGCTTCTGCACGCTTTCACCGACAGCACGTTCAGGATCGTCCACGGATTGTTCGGTTATGCTCGCGAAGGCTTTCTTTATCAGGCAATTGAGTGTTCGAGAGATATCATAGAGTATGTGATACTGCCTGCTTTGGCGATCTGTATCTGCATATGGTTTGATAAGCTCAAGAATAATGCCCCTGAGGGCAGGTCAACTTAAAATGATAAATCGGAAGATAATATACAAATCATGGTAATGAAGATCCGAATTTGAGATCCACAAATTCAGATCTATATTAGCGCCGAAAAAATCACAATGCCCCTTAGTGTTATGAAACACTAAGGGGCAAAACTTCTATATGGGTATCTTTTTAAATAAAGGCGCGGCAATAATTATACGGATGCAGAAAGAGCGTGGACATCAGATCTGTCCACGCTCTGAGTTTTTTTATTTCAGGAAGATGTTATACACTATTATGGCATTGATGATGCCCATGAGACTGCCTGCAACTACCTGTGAATGGGTGTGTCCCACGAATTCCTTCAGTTTGACCTCGGGCATTTTTTCTGAGGTCAGCAGTTCGAGGGTCTTTTGTATCTCGTTGAGGACGGTGGTCTGTTTTCCTGTTTCAAGGCGGACACCGCTTGCATCGTGGCAGACTACTACTGCAACTATGCCTGCTATGGCGAATTCTACGGAATCAAAGCCTTCTACAAGACCTATGCAGGTGGCAAGTGAAGTGACTGTGGCGGAGTGTCCGCTGGGCATACCGCCGTCACCGAAAAGGCGGGTGATATCAAATTTTTTATTGACGATGGCATGGATCATGGTCTTCAGCACCTGAGCCTCAGCCCATGATGCTATGGCGGTTATTACAAAAACGTTTGATAGTAAGTCGGTAAAGTATTTCATAAGTATCATCCTTCAAAAAAATCTTTATTTAGTATACCATTTATCAGCTGATAATTCAATTGGAGATTCCTATATTTCGATCAGAAAAGTTTGAAAAGTTTTTGTGTATATTTTTGAGGTATTATATCCCTGAAAAACATATCATAACAGTCGGCAGCCATATTTTTTTATATCCGGCATATAATCAAGTAAACAACATCGGGAGGTACTTATATGGACATATCAAGGAAAAAGAGGATAATTATCAGCTGCGGGGCATTTGCAGTAATATGCGGATCATTATGGGCAGGAGATATCCTTGGGGCTGCGGCACAGGAAAGAGTGACAGGGGCATCGGCAGATAGAGGTATGGAACGTCCGCAGGTGGTGCTTGACCCGGGACACGGCGGTGCAGACGGTGGCTGTGTATCGGTGAATGGTGCGGCTGAAAAGGGGATAAACCTGGATATCGCGCTTACGGAACGGGATATGCTGGAGATAATGGGATATGAGGTGACTATGACCAGGGAGGATGACCGTTCGATATACGATGAGGGTACAGAAGGGCTTTCAAAGCAGAAGCAGTCGGATATGAAAAACAGGCTGGCACTTTTTGACAGCTGCGGCGGAATTGCTTTATCAATACATCAGAACCAGTTCACGGACAGCAGATACAGCGGAGCGCAGGTGTTCTATTCACGGAGAAACAGCGAGGGCGGCAGATTGGCAGAGGCGGTGCAGCGGCAGTTCGTTTCCCTTTTGCAGCCCGATAACGAAAGGGAGACAAAGGCGGTGGATGACGAGCTTTATCTGCTTGACAAAACTGAAACACCTGCGGTGATGGTGGAATGCGGATTTCTTTCAAACCCCGAAGAAGCGGCAAAGCTGGAGGATGCAGGATACCGTAAGAAGGTCGCTTTTGCCATAATGTCGGGGGTGATGGAGTACCGAAGCGGTATGGCGGCTGAAAGCACAGAGGCAGGGGGATAGTACACTGAGATATATGCTGTCCTGAAATGTCAGAAATTGTCGGAATATGCTTTACTTTTTTAGAAATCTATGGTATAATATTTTTATATAGCTTTTGAGGTGTCTCTTTTGCATATCGATATAGCGACTATGACTGAGGTACATAGCCTCATATTTTAACAATGCCGTATAACTTTCATAAAGCGGCATATTAAGGCAGGTTATTTATGTATATCAAAAGGATAGGCGCGGCTGCCTGCGGGTATATGCTGGCGTTTGTGCTGGCTGGATGCGGTACGGCTGTAAATGTTGATACGGCACAGAGCAAAAATGATAAGGATATATCATCGGCGGCGGAGACCTCTGTGCAGATAATATCGGAGGCTGAGCCTGAGGTACTGACCCCTGTTGCGGTCGAGGATACTGAAAGCAAGCAGGAAGACAGTTCGTCCGAAGCACCAAAAAAGCCCAGGAAAGCTGAGGAATGCACCGTGGGCGGAGGCTACGGCTTTACGGTGAGCGATATAGATATGGTGTATTCAAACGATGAGCTGGAGAAGTGCTTTGACAGGCTGCAGGAGATATGCAACGAGTCATACTTCCCGCTATCGTTTTCATACAAGAATATGGATACGGGTGCATATATAGGTTACAGGCAGTACGATCAGTACATGACCTGCAGCTGCGTTAAAGCGCCCTATGTGAAATCACTGCTGGCTAAGGGCATAGACCTTAAAGAGAAGATACCGCTGAGCACCAAGTGGGAAGGTGACTATGAGGGCATCGTGAATGAGGAGTACGGCAAGGAATTCACGGCGAAGAAACTTATAGAGTACACAATTCTGGACAGTGATAATACAGCCTATCAGCTTTTATGCCTGAGATACGGCGCAGGGGATTTCAATAATCATCAGTATGAGATAGGTTCAAACTATACTCTGGGGTACAATGCGGAGTGGATATTCACCTTCTGCAATACGGATGATATGATGAAGGATTATGAGGACATATACCGTTTTGCGAAGAAGGACAAGAACGGCAAGTGGCTCATAAAGCTTATGAAGAATGCAAAGCTGAACATACAGATAGGTGCGGCGCTGGGGGACAAGTACACGGTGGCGCAGAAGTACGGTTCGGACTATCAGGAGGAAGCTTTCAACGACTGTGCCATAGTTTATGCGGATTCCCCTTTTGTACTTTGCATAATGACAAAGCAGTATCCCGAAACGGAGGAGAGCTGCAAGGTGTTCAAGGATCTGGCGGTGGTGTTTGATGATATCAATTCACTGATAGCGAAGGCACCTGAAAATGAAGAGAAGGAATGATGAAGGCAAGTAACTTCATCAGTTGAAATATATACCACGGACTGGTGGAATGGAGGATTTTTATGAACGAATACAAGGTATATTCGGTCCACATGGGAAAGGCTAAATGTGCTTTGGATCTGGGTGACGGTTCGGAGAGAGGAGAGTATGTAGATCAGGATTACATACTTCACAAGCTGGGCAGACCTCACAGGAGCATAAGCCTGATGTACTGCTATTATCCGCTGGACAAGGAGTTTCCCGGCAGGATATCGGAAGTGATGAAGGATGCGGAAGTCAAGTTCCAGTGGGACTACCCTTATGATGATTACTTCACCTACAAGGGCGGACTTGAGGGCAACAGGGAGGGTGAACCTTTCACCTGCATGAGGGATATAAGGCGACACGGTCAGGACGTTACTCTCACACTGACTGCCGATCCTAATATATCCGATGAACAGATAAGGGCTATCGCTGAGGATCTGAAGACCTTCGGAAGAGTGTTCCTGAGAGTGAATCACGAGAATACGGGCAACTGGTTCAGCTTTACAAAAAGGACTACCTATCAGGGCGTTGCGGATTTTTACTGCAAGTTCGTGAAGATAGTACATGAGATAGCGCCAAATGTACTGATGGTGCTTTGCACAGGCGGTATCGAGGATCCGAAAGCGGAAGAGATAGTCATGGAAAAGGAGTTCGCACAGTCTGTAAAGGATACGGATATATGGTCGGTGGACAAGTACATGGCACTGCACTGGGGCTGGCCTTTTGATGTGGCGCTGAAAGATCAGAAAGTCAAGAGCTACAAGCGCGACAAGGTAGCACTGACCTACGATATGACCAAGAGGAGCTATGAGCGCTTCAAGGTGATAAACGGCGGTGTCAGCAAGCCCATGGTAATGAGCGAGTTCAACGCTGACGGCGATGTTACGGGAGCTTACGATCAGGCGGTCATGGTAAAGGGCTTCTGCGATATGCTGAAAGAAGATCCCGATGAATGGTTCAGCGGATTTACTTTCTATCAGTTCCGTGACAGAGGCAGACTGGGTCTGGAGATAGAAGACCCCAACAATCAGAATGTGGGTATCGAACAGCCTGTGATGAAGACCTACAGGGAGATATTACATGATGATTTCTTCAAGCCCGAGATGAAGAGGGGCGGAGAGGTAAGTTTTCCTGCGAAGCTCAGATGGGGAAATTCCGAGGACGCTGAAGGTCTGGAGATACCGATACACTTTGAGGGCGACCCACATTTCTGTGAGCTGACCTTTGAGGATGAGAGCAATCTGATGATCGAGATAAACGGAAAGTGGTTCTACAAATCACCGAAAGCGAAGGTCATAGATCTGATGAGCGCATTCTACGATAACAGACTTGAGGGTGAGGCTGACCTGACACTGAGGATATTCGCCCCCCCTGCAAGCGGTGAAAATGATCTCGGTGCGGAGGACGGAATGTTCAACAGCTATCAGACCATTGAGAAGCTGCCTAAGATAAGGATAGAGTATGAGCCTGTGGTGCTCTGATAAATGATAGACCAAGGGGGCTGTTGTGAAGCAGCCCCCTTGGTCTGTTTATATGGTGTTATGTATATCACCCCAGTGCAACGTCAAGCGACATCATAAGGGTGAAGCCTGCTGAGAACATCAGTACGCCTATGTTTGAATGTTCGCCTTCGGACATTTCGGGAATGAGTTCTTCTACTACCACATACATCATGGCACCTGCTGCAAAGCTGAGCAGATAGGGCATCAGCGGAAGTATAAGTCCTGCAGATAGTATGGTCAGGACAGCGCCTGCAGGTTCTACCGCACCCGAAAGCACACCCAGTACGAAAGCCTTGCCGCGTGATTTGCCCTCGGCATGGAGGGGCATGGAGATTATGGCACCTTCGGGGAAATTCTGTATGGCGATACCCAGCGCGAGCGCCAGTGCGCCGCCTGCTGTCATTTCGGCTGTGCCAGACATAAGACCTGCGTAGACTATACCAACTGCCATGCCCTCGGGGATGTTGTGGAGAGTCACCGCCAGTACCATCATAGTTGTACGTGCCAGATGCGAAGGCAGACCCTCTGCCTTGTCGGCATTCATGTGCAGATGAGGTATCACGCAGTCAAGCAGCAGCAGGAAAAGCACTCCTGCCCAGAAGCCTGCAGCGGCAGGTACAAAGGACAGTTTGCCTTTATCAGAAGACATATCCATAGCGGGTATTATAAGGCTCCATATCGAGGCGGCGGTCATAACTCCTGCCGCAAATCCTGTAAGAGCGCGGCTGACATTTCTGCTGAGCTGCTTTTTCATGAAGAATACTCCCCCCGAGCCGAGGGCAGTACCCATAAACGGCAGCAGCAGACCGATAGTAACATCCTTCATAATATCACCCGTCCTTATATTGTATATTATGGTTATACGACTGACATACCAAATCAAATAGTGTTGTATCACTTGTGGAGTCTGCCGAATATTCCTTTTTTGACGTATGGGACACATACGAAGCCTGTTGCGCTGTATCCGCTGTCTGCAAGGGCGGAAGTTATATCATCAAGAGTAATGGGGTCTTCGCTTATGATAACAGCTTCGCCTGCTTTATGGGATGAGGAAACTTTATCAACGGAGAGCTTATTTCGCAAAGCATCATTGATATGGGCTTCACACATTGAGCACATCATTCCGTCTATCTTCACGGTAGTCTTATACATACCGCCACCTCCTGCTATTTTTGTGAAAGTGCATAGCTTACGATCTGTTCTACGGTCTCTTCATCTGCACAGGAAGCTATCAGCATACTTATCTCGCCTGCCTTTTCGGCTGTGAGCCCGATCTTTGATACGAGATGTTCCTGAATGATGACACAGGGTGTAAAAAGACCGTTTGCTTCGGATACTCCTTTCTGGGTAAGGGTTATCTGTCTGTAGGGCTCTTTTATTATAAGTTCTTCTGCGATGAGCTTTTTGCACATTTTAACGGCGCTTGCCTTGGCAACATGGAGATAATCCGCAATATCCGTGGTGCGTACACGTTCACCGTTCTGTCCTAAAAGATATATGGTTATAAGGTATTTTTTCTGTGGTTCTGTGAGCATATATACTTCTCCTTCGGGGATTCATTATCGACGGATATATCATATCACCCTTAAAAAAAGATGTCAACGTTTTTGAAAGAGGTAGTTAGTAAAATCTAACTATTGCACAAAATCAATGGTTAGTTTAAACAAACGCTTTGTCATTCCTACGAAAATCATGATAATGCGAATAATATCCTTGACTTTGGGTAAGATAGAGGGTATAATAAATGCAACAGGTTAGGTTAAGCTAACCTAACGCAAGGGAAGGAGAACAAGATGTCTGCTAAGGAAAGAAGAAAAATAGAGAGCCTTATGGCGTTCCATGCAGCGCCTACACTTATGGGTATCAAGTGCGGAAGTCTGCCTGCGTTCAATGCTAAAGAATACGACCTTCATGAGGTTGAACGTCTTTTTGCGGACGGATATTTCGGCAGCAGGATAAATGCCAGATCGGTCACAAGATCATCGGGACGTATGCTTGTATACGTGTACGATAAGGTACTGCTGGAGAAGACACTTTCCGACAGGGATATAAGAGATTTTCTGGCGGGATGCGGTTATGCTGATTCGTGGGATACCGTACAGTGCATCGACAGGCTTTGCAGCAGGCTTGGTGAGAAGGATTTCCCGCATGAGATAGGTATATTCCTCGGATATCCCCTGGAGGATGTCAAGGGCTTCATCGCTAACTGCGGACAAGGCTGCAAGCTTTGCGGAACATGGAAGGTATACGGCGATGTTGAAAAAGCCAAGGAGATGTTTGAACGCTTCGAGAATTGCAGGCTTCACCTTTGCAGAGAACTGAGAAATGGAAAAAAGCTGCGTAACTGCGCAGCTGATGTCACTGCGGTGGCATAGATCAAGGAGGTACTATACAATGAAAACAGCAGTAATTTATTGGTCCGGAACAGGTAATACAGAGGCTATGGCAAATGCCGTTGCTGAGGGCGCAGGAGTATCCGCAGTGCAGGTATCTGCATTTGACGGTGATGTTTCTGAGTATGATGCACTTGCACTGGGCTGCCCTGCTATGGGTGCAGAAGAACTGGAGGATACTGAGTTCGAGCCTTTCTTCGCAGGTATCGAGGGTAAGATTAGCGGCAAGAAGCTTGCTTTGTTTGGTTCCTATGACTGGGGCGACGGCGAATGGATGCGTCTGTGGGCGGACAGAGTAAAGGCTGCAGGTGCGGAGATCGTAGACGGCGAGGGTCTTATCTGCAACAATACCCCTGATGAGGATGCACTTGCAAAGTGCCGCGAGCTGGGCAAAAAGCTTGCTTAAAGCATACACTCAAACCTTTTTATAGATACTGATGTGAGGGCTGCCGTGATATTGCGGCAGCCTTTGCAGTTTGATATACTGTGTTATACCGCACAATGTCCGGAATGCGGCAGGGTATGACGGCGGTATATCTAAATTATATAGATTGACAAAAAGCAAAGGTTATACTCGGCTAACTTCTTTGTTATTCCGACAAAATCTGTTTATAAGTATTGACATTGAGTTGCCGAAGATGTATCATATTATATGGAGTTAGCGACTCCTAACAAAAATGGGGAGGTAAAGATGATGCCATTATTATCTGCGAATGCAGGCGAAAGTTACACTATTTCACGCATAGGCGGTACTGCCGAAGTGCGCAGGCACCTTGAAGATCTGGGATTTGCTGTGGGAGGAAAAGTAACGGTCATCTCTGTGATGAGCGGAAATCTCATAGTGAACGTCAAGGAAACAAGGGTGGCAGTCAGCCGCGAACTGGCAATGAAGATCATGGTGTAAGGAGGAAGAGAAAATGACGCTGAAAGAAGCAAAGATCGGTGATACCGTTACCGTTAAAAAGCTGACGGGTGAGGGCGCTGTAAAGCGCAGGATAATGGACATGGGTCTTACTAAGGGCGCTTCTGTGACGGTGCGCAAGGTAGCACCTCTGGGTGATCCCATAGAAGTCACGGTACGCGGTTATGAGCTTTCTATCCGCAAGGCAGATGCCGAAATGATAGAAGTGCTCTGATTTTTTTGTATATAAGTTAGCCCGAGCTAACACTAATGGAGGAATAAGTATGAGCATAAAAATTGCGCTGGCGGGCAATCCCAACTGCGGAAAGACCACGCTGTTCAACGCATTGACAGGCTCTAACCAGTTTGTGGGAAACTGGCCCGGAGTTACTGTTGAGAAAAAAGAAGGAAAACTGAAAAAACACAATGATGTCATAGTTACTGACCTGCCGGGAATATATTCCCTTTCACCGTACACACTTGAAGAAGTGGTAGCGCGTAACTATCTGATAGACGAGCATCCCGACGTGATACTCAATATCATCGACGGCACTAATCTTGAGAGAAATCTTTACCTGACAACTCAGCTTACCGAGATAGGTATACCCGTGGTATGTGCTGTTAATATGATGGATATCGTAAACAAGAACGGTGATAAGATAAACCTTACAAAGCTGAGCGAGGCACTGGGCTGCAAGGTCATGGAGATATCTGCACTGAAAGGCGACGGCATATCCGCGGCGGCTGAAGCTGCTGTATCGGCTGCCGAAACAAAACACGGCGGACCTGTACACCGTTTCAATGCTGCTATCGAGCACGCTATCGCACATATCGAAGAAGCCTGCGTTCATGAACTTCCCGAGGAACAGCAGAGATGGTACGCCATAAAGCTTTTCGAGCGTGATGATAAGGTCATAGAGAAGCTGGGCATAAAGGGCGAAAAGCTGGCTCACATCAACAAGGATATCGAAAAGGTGGAAAAGGAGCTTGATGATGACAGCGAATCCCTGATAACCAACGAGAGATACAATTATATAACAAGTATCATCGGCGGATGCTACAATAAGAAGAACAAGGGCGCACTTTCCACTTCGGACAAGATAGACAAGGTAGTTACGAACAGGTGGCTGGGTCTGCCTATATTCGCAGCGATAATGTTCGCTGTGTACTGGATAGCCATGGTAGGTGTGGGCGCACCTCTGACGGATTTCACCAATGATAATATTTTCGGTGAGGACGGATTCCATCTGTTCGGCAGGGGTACGGCTGAGTATGAGGCTGATGCGGAGGAGTACGCAAATGCTCAGCTTATCATAGACGGTTATGACGCTTATGTTGAAGCAAACGGCACAGCCCCCGAAGGTGAATTCACTTACGAAGTTGAAGACGAGGAAACACTGGAGATCTCCGAGGAGACCGCTGCTATTGCCGACTATGAAGATGCGCTGGCAAGTGTAGAAAAGATCGGTGATGAGCCCGATCCTGCTGATTACGGTACTTACATCCCCCCGATACCTGCACTGGCTGAAAAAGCTCTTGACAAAGCAGGTGCAGCCGACTGGCTCAAGGGTCTTATCATAGACGGTATCATCGCAGGTGTTGGTGCGGTGCTGGGATTTGTTCCTCAGATGCTGGTACTCTTCCTGATGCTGGCATTCCTTGAAGCCTGCGGATATATGTCACGTATAGCATTTGTACTTGACAGGATATTCCGTAAGTTCGGTCTTTCGGGAAAATCCTTCATACCCATGCTTGTAGGTGTAGGCTGCGGCGTGCCCGGTATCATGGCGAGCCGTACTATCGAAAACGAGCGTGACAGACGTATGACCATAATGACAACGACTTTCATTCCCTGCGGCGCGAAGGTACCTTTCATCGCTATGGTAGCAGGTGCTATATTCGGCGGTGCTGCATGGGTAGCTACCTCGGCGTACTTCGTTGGTATGGCGGCTATAATCGTATCAGGCATAATGCTGAAAAAGACAAAGATGTTCGCAGGCGACCCTGCACCCTTCGTTATGGAGCTTCCTGCATATCATCTCCCTTCCTTCAAGAACGTTCTTCGTTCCATGTGGGAGCGCGGCTGGTCTTTCATCAAGAAGGCAGGTACAGTAATACTCATCTCGCAGGTAATTGTATGGTTCACAAGCCGCTTCGGTTTTGTTGACGGCAGCTTCGGTATGCTGGAGGAAGAAGAACTCAGCTCATCTATCCTGGCAAAACTCGGCAGTGTTATAGCATGGATATTCGTGCCTCTTGGCTGGGGCAACTGGCAGGCAGCTGTGGCTTCTGTTACAGGTCTTGTGGCTAAGGAGAATATCGTCGGAACAATGGGTACACTTTACGGCGGAGGAGACAGGACTGTATGGCAGGAACTGGCAGTACAGTTCACAAGCATCACAGGATATTCCTTCCTTGTATTCAACCTGCTGTGCGCACCCTGCTTTGCAGCTATCGGTGCTATCAAGCGTGAGATGAACAATGCAAAGTGGACATGGTTCGCTATCGGCTATCAGTGCGGATTTGCTTATGCTGCTGCATTTATGATAAATCAGTTCGGCGGTCTGTTCACAGGAAACGGCAATATCATCGGAGTAATATTTGCAGCAGCTGTTCTCGGCTGCATGGTATATATGCTGCTCCGTCCATACAAAGAGGCTTCAAAACTCGACAGCAAGCTTGCTGCTGCAGGTTCCTGATAAGGAGGAATAATAATGACGGCATGGTTAAGCGCAAATATTGGAAACATAATCGTTATCATAATACTTGCTGCAGTGATAGCTGCAGCAGTGCGCAGTGTGATAAAGGATAAAAGGTCCGGAAAGAGCAGCTGCGGCAGCGGCTGTGCGCACTGTGCACTTCACGATAAGTGCCATGCCGGCAGGAAATAAGCCAAAATATGATCTCCCATATTCTGCAGAGTACCCCCGTATCCTGATCGTGGATACGGGGGTTCTTACATACAAAAAAATGCTGCACAGCTTACCGCCGTGCAGCATTTGTATGTTGTCAGCTTCTGTATTCGCTGAGAAGGTTCTTCAGTGCGCTTGCACTTGATGAATGAAGATGTCTTACAGGTGTGCCCGACTTTTCTGTGTGCTTTTTCACACCGCCGAGCATTTTATGTGAACACGTTCCCGTGAATACAATAACAAGATCGGGTTTGCCTATCTTGTTTTCAAAATCGGCAGGCATCTGGGTGAATACTTTTGACTTGCATTTGTATGAACTGCATATATCCTTGTATCGTCCTGCCATACGGTCGTTGCCGCCTACTATAACTACGCTCATTTTATACTCCTTTCGTTGTGGTTATATAAGACTAACTAAGTACTTCTAAAAACGGTTAGCAGTAACTAACCGACAATATTATAACATAGAGCATCTGATTTGTCAAGAGTTTTATTCAAATTATTTAATCAGCCCGCTGACACGATACATCTGTACTGTAACAGTACATCTCTTTAAAAGCGTACTTATCAAACTGCATCAAATGATTATCGGAGCGTCATTCAATACCGATATGGAATTTTATGGTCTAAAAAACTTATATCATACCTCTTGCAATTCGCGGCTGAGTATGATATAATAAATTTATGTATCTATAAGGTATAATTTATCTTTGACGTATCACACGAAATGAAGGCTGCATAAAGCAGTCCTGCATGAAAGGAAAGAGAGCTATGAAAAAACTGATGCTTGGTAATGAGGCATTTGCCAGAGGTCTTTATGAGGCGGGCTGTAAGGTCGTTTCTTCTTACCCGGGTACACCCTCTACCGAGATAACCGAGGCTGCTGCTAAGTATGATGAGATATATGCTGAGTGGGCACCGAATGAGAAAGTCGCTATGGAGGTGGCACTGGGCGCTTCCATCGCAGGTGTAAGAAGCTTCTGCGGAATGAAGCACGTTGGTCTTAACGTTGCTGCCGATCCGCTGTATACCGCAGGCTATACAGGCGTTACAGGCGGTATGGTCATCGCTGTTGCTGATGACCCCGGTATGCATTCTTCACAGAACGAACAGGATTCCCGTCATCACGCTGCGGCTTCAAAGACAATGATGATCGAACCCTCCGATTCTGCTGAGTGCAAGGAGTACACAAAGATGGCATTCGAGCTTTCCGAAAAGTTCGATGTGCCTGTTATAGTAAGAATGTCCACAAGAGTGGCACATTCACAGTCTGCAGTTGAACTCTGCGACAGGGAAGAGCGCGAGCCTATACCTTACGAGAAGAACGCTGCCAAGTACGTTATGATGCCCGGCAACGCTATCCGCAGACACCCGATCGTTGAGGACAGGATGAGAGCTATCGCTGAGTACGGCGAGAACTGCCCCCTCAATACAGTTGAGTATAATGATACCGAGATCGGTGTTGTTACCGCAGGTATCTGCTACCAGTACGCAAAGGAAGCACTGGGCAACAAGGTAAGCTACCTGAAGCTGGGTATCGTTAACCCCATGCCTGTGAATATCATCAAGGACTTCGCTTCAAAGTGCAAGAAGATAATCGTTATCGAGGAACTCGACGACGTTATCGAAACACACTGCAAGAAGAACGGTATCGAATGTCAGGGTAAGGAACTCTTCGGCTGGCTGGGTGAGATCAATCAGGTCATCATCAGGGATAAGGTACTGGGTATCAAGCCAGAGTTCGATACATTCGAGGACACTGTTCCCGTTAGACCCCCCGTTATGTGTGCAGGCTGCCCTCACAGAGGTTTGTTCTACTGCCTGAGCAAGCTGAAAGTGACTGTATCGGGCGATATCGGATGCTATACACTGGGTGCTACCGCTCCTCTGTGCGCTATGGATTCCACTATATGCATGGGCGCTTCCATATCCGCACTCCACGGCTACAACAAGGCACTGGGCGCTGATGCTGAGAAGAAGTCTGTTGCTGTTATCGGTGATTCCACTTTCATGCACAGCGGTATGACAGGTCTTGTTAATATAGCTTACAACGCTACAAATTCCACAGTTATCATACTGGATAACTCCATAACAGGTATGACAGGTCATCAGCAGAACCCCACCACAGGCAAGAACCTCAAGGGCGACCCTGCTGCTGCTGTAAATCTTGAAGAACTCTGCCACGCTATCGGCATCAAGAGCGTACGCGTAGTTGATCCTTATCACATGGCTGAAACCGAAGCAGTCATCAAGGAAGAACTTGCAAAGGAAGAACCTTCCGTTATCATTTCAAGAAGACCCTGCGCTCTGCTGAAATACGTTAAGCACAAGCCCGCACTCCACTGCGATCAGGACAAGTGCGTAGGCTGCAAGCAGTGTCTGAAGATCGGATGTCCGGCAATATCTATCCACGACGGCAAGATGGTCATAGACCATACTCAGTGCGTAGGCTGCGGTATCTGCACCGAGATGTGCAAGCTGGGCGCTATCAAGGGAAATGAAGAATAACAGTGAGGTAAATATATGGATTTTGATAATGATGACAGCAAGGTAGCCGGTACCGTCGGTGCTTTGATAGGTGCAGCACTTGCAATAGGTCTGTGGTGTCTTATAGGGCTTCTTGGCAGAGTGGCTGTGATCGGTGGTGTTGCACTGTTTTTAGGTGCTTACGGCGGATATTATCTGCTTGGGAAAGGTATGAGCAAGGTAGGACTTATAATCTCGACAGTAATAGTTTTGATATCTGTGTACGTGGCTACAAGACTTAACTGGGCTATATCCATTTCAAGAGCAACCGATATGTCGGTCTCAGAGTGCTACAAGATGCTTCCGAAGCTTATCAAATTGGCTGCAGCATCCGGATCTTTCTATAAGGATCTTGTTGTTGGATACCTGATAACCTTTTTCGGCGGAGTCGTTTTGATGGCAAAGATGAGATGAACTTAAATACTGTTACCGGAATTAAGAGTGAATGATGTATATGATCTATACTGCAGTATCCGGATCGGTACCTATGGGCAGTCATTGATATAAATGTCTGCTTTGCGGGATCTGAATGTATTTCGGCGATACATACAGAACGGATCTGCATTGGAAAAAATATGAGGATATTAAAATGTATGATAATAAAATAAAAGGGACGATAGGCGCACTTATAGGTGCATTCCTTGGAATGGGTGTTTGGTGTCTTATCGGTGCCCTCGGCATTATGGCTGGTCTTGGCGGAGCAGCTATATGTATATGTACCATAATGGGGTACAAGCTGCTGGGCGAAGGTATGAGCAGGATAGGTGCAGCAATTGTATTCGTGATAATAGTTGCCACGGTGTATTTTTCCACACGTATGAACTGGGCGATAGAGCTCCATAAGCTTGCACCCCAGTATTCTCTTGGCAAGTGCTTCAATAAGGTGCTGCGTCTGCTGAAGATGTTCGGCATTGAAGGACGTTTCTATCTTGACCTGCTCGTAGGTTACATACTTACGATATTAGGTTTCTTCTGGGCAAGAAGAAAATTCCCGAGTCTGTGATATGCGGAACCAAGACGGCGATATTAAGATAATATACGTTAACTATAAGGAGTTGTAATAAATGGAAACTAAGTCTATTATGATAGTCGGCGTAGGCGGACAGGGTTCGCTGCTGGCTTCAAGGATATTAGGTAATGTACTGCTCTCGCAGGGCTTTGATGTAAAGGTCAGCGAGGTACACGGCATGAGCCAGCGCGGCGGCTCGGTAGTTACCTATGTAAAATACGGCGATAAGGTGTATTCACCAGTTGTTGAAAAGGGCGAGGCTGATATCATCATCAGCTTTGAGACACTTGAGGCTGCAAGATATGTGCAGTACCTGAAAAAGGGCGGTCATATAGTAACCTCTACCCAGCAGATAGACCCAATGCCCGTTATCAACGGTACTGCTGTATATCCCGATGATATCATCGGCAAGCTGAAAAAGCAGGGTATCAGCGTTGTTGACGTTGATGCGCTGACACTGGCTGAACAGGCAGGTACAGCTAAGGCTTCAAACGTTGTGCTCATGGGTGTTGTGTCCATGAAAATGGACTTTTCCGAGGACGTATGGCAGGCAGCACTGGAAAGCTGCGTTCCTGCTAAGTTCCTGGAGCTTAACAAGAAGGCTTTTGCTCTCGGCAGAGCAGCAGTCTGAAAATAATCTATCGGATAAGTGCAGCCGTTGCACGTAACGGCTGTCAGAGTGAACGGCATAAGTTTCATGAGATCAGACCGTCTGGCTGAACTATAGGGATTATGTCGTTTACTAAAAACCAAAGCGATTTAGCGGTTTAAAATATCAAATTTACAAAGGAAAATATCGGTAATATATGGTATGGAATGGATATTCGTACATATCTTACCAGAAGGAGTGTGAGCCAATGGCTGAGAAGATCTATTGGAACAAGGATATCGAGACTATGGAACTCGATAAGATGAAAGCTCTCCAGAGTGAGAGGCTTGTCAAGCAGGTAAGACACGTATGGGATAACGTTCCTTACTACCGTCATCTGATGGAGGAAAAGGGAGTTACTCCCGATGATATCAAGGGTATCGACGATCTCCACAAGCTGCCTTTTATCTCTAAGGCTGACCTGAGAGACAATTATCCTGACGGTCTGCTGGCAGTGCCTAAGTCAGAATGCGTTCGCATACACGCTACCAGCGGTACTACAGGCAAGAGAGCGATTGCTTTCTATACCCAGAACGATGTTGATCTGTGGGAGAACTGCGTTGCCCGCGCTATCACAGCAGCAGGCGGTACAAAGGATGACGTTGTACACGTAGCATACGGCTACGGACTTTTCACAGGCGGTCTGGGAGTTCACGGAGGTTCTCATAAGGTGGGATGTCTGACACTGCCTGTATCCTCAGGCAATACCGAAAGACAGATACAGTTCATGCAGGATCTTGGTTCTACCATACTCTGCTGTACACCTTCCTATGCGGCATACATAGGCGAAACACTGCAGGAAATGGGACTTACTCCCGATGATATCAAGCTCAAGGCAGGTATCTTCGGTGCTGAGCCCTGGACAGAGGAGATGCGCAAGCAGATCGAGCAGAGCCTGGGCATAAAGGCTTATGATATCTATGGTCTTACAGAGACTTCCGGTCCCGGTGTGGCTTTTGAATGTGAAGAGCAGACAGGTATGCATATAAACGAGGATCACTTCATCGCTGAGATAATAGATCCCGAAACCGGTGAAGTTCTTCCCGAGGGCGAAAAGGGCGAGCTGGTGTTCACAAGTATCACCAAGGAAGCATTCCCCCTGCTTAGATACCGCACAAGGGATATATGCATACTCAACCGCAAAAAATGTTCCTGCGGCAGAACACTCATCAAGATGTGTAAGCCTATGGGCAGAAGCGATGATATGCTGATAATCAAGGGCGTAAATGTATTCCCGTCCCAGATAGAAACTGTACTGCTGAAGGACTTCAAGGCACAGCCCAACTATCAGATCGTAGTTGACAGAATAGGTAATGCTGATACCTTTGAGATCAAGGTAGAACTGACAGACGATATGATCGGTGATACCATAAAGTCCGTATCCGAGCTTGAAAAGAAGCTAAGCGCTGATATCGTACAGATACTCGGCATAAAGGCTAAGATAAGCCTTGTTGAGCCTAAGAGCATCCCGCGTTCCGAGGGCAAGGCTGTAAGAGTTATCGACAAGAGGAAACTGGTATGAGTTGTCTTGGTGTGCTTTTTGCAGTTCCCGAAGATGTTGTCAGAAAACTCGGAGATATGCCGCTGGAAGAACGTCCCGGATATATATCCGAGGAACTGGAAGATGAGTATTTTGAGGAATATCCCGAGCGCACATACGAACTTGACAAGTCATGGGACGCTATGCACCGCCTGCTGACAGACGGTACGCTTTGCTTTGGCGGTGAAGGACCTCTGGCAAAGGCTGTTCTCGGCGGTGAGGTGCTGTACTTCGATGATGACCACGATGATTACATCATAACAGCGAAAACTCCGGACGAAGTCAGAAAAGTCTATGAAGCTTTACTTGGTCTTGAAGACAGTGATATCAAGCGCAGGTACTTTGCTATACCTGCCGATGAGTACGAAGACAAGGGCGAAGAAGACTTTGAGTATACTCTGGAATATCTGCAGGATAGTCTGAGTTTCTGGAGATATGCGGCTGAACATGGTCTGTGGGTGCTTTTTACGGCCGACCAATAGAAAGAGATACTTACACAAGTAAACGATAAATAAGAAAGAAGGTCAGAAAATGACAATAAAGCAGTTATCTATATTTGTTGAAAACAAGCCCGGCAGAATGTCGGACGTTACACATACACTTAAAGACGGCAATATAAATATACGTGCGATAACTACTGCTGACAGCAGTGATTTCGGTATTTTAAGACTTATCGTTGACGATACCGACAAGGCTATCGAGTGCCTGAAAAAAGCAGATTATCTCGTCAAGATGACAAACGTTATAGCCGTTACTGCTGAGGACAAGCCCGGCGGAATGGCAGCTATAATGAAGACCCTCTACAAGGCTAACATAAGCGTTGAGTATATGTACTCCGCATTCCTTAATCCCTCTGATGTTACAGCCTGCCTGATACTTCGCGTTGACAGCAACGAAAATGCTATCGAGGCGCTGACCGATGCAGGTTTCAAGCTGCTTTCTGCTGATGATCTGGCAAAGTTCTGATAAATAGACGATATGCGCTGCTGATACTGCTTATAATAGCAGCTTTGGCAGCGCTGTTTTCATATAACGGAGACAAAAAATGAGAGACAGAAAACTTGATAAAGCCTGCGCCATAAGTGCACTGGCTGTAATGCCGTTTGTTATGTTGCTGTTTATCGCAGAGTCCGTTGTTAAGGACAAATTTGCACCCAAAACACTGATAGGTGCAGATGGTCTTTTACAGATGAAAAAGTACTGCGTAACGCTGATAGAATATCATGCAGCAGGCGCGGTGTTTATCTTCATACTTACTATGCTTGCGGCATGGTTATTTCGCAAGTTAAGCGGCAGCAAGAACAATTCGCGGCGCAAAAGTATTATCGCAGCAGTTCTGCTTGCGGTGGGTTGGCTGCTTTTATTCCCGATTTATACGGGCTGTGATGTTCAGGCAGAATCCGCAGGCTGCAAGGGCGTTCCTATATTTCGTGTGGCAGATCTGCTTACGAAGCTGAACGCAGATATAGATTCTGAGGAAGTTGAAATCGGGTATACGGGTAAGCCCATGTTCGCAAATTATTCCTATAGATACTCAAGAAACCAATGGCCCGAAAACGAATACGCCTTTGTTACCCTATCCAAGAAGACCATTGGTCAGATATCACATGAGGACATGAAAAAACTCAACAATGGTATCTACCGCTATGCCGATCACGAATTCAAG
Source organism: Ruminococcus albus 7 = DSM 20455 (assembly GCF_000179635.2). Lineage (NCBI taxonomy): Bacteria > Bacillati > Bacillota > Clostridia > Eubacteriales > Oscillospiraceae > Hominimerdicola > Hominimerdicola alba. Next base: position 1,530,741 of record NC_014833.1, read on the forward strand.
GTCTACAGTAATTCCAGAATTATCGCAAATATTGACGGTGTCGGAAATGTGGATGATATATCGCAGGAGGTCATAACTCTGGAGTTCGATCCCGAAACACGTATGATATACCGTGATCTCATCTGTGATGACGAATCCGAATTGCCTATGATGTACTATATTTTCAGAAAAAACGGCAGGTTTGTAGCGGAATGTCCTGCTAATAACGATACCGATTGTTATGTATCGGGTGCATACAATAGCAATTTGGAGATATGGATAGAAGCACGCGACCTTGTACGCGACAAGACGGTCCGTGTCAGTAATGTCATCACCTGTGAACATACCGAACACATTGAGGAATAATAGTACTCGGAAGTCTGTGAATAAAATGTTAACCAAGGCTAACAACAAAGCTTGCCATATACCCTATATCCGACAGGATATATAGGTCAATGAAAAATATACATCAAATCGGAATAAGTAAAAAACAACGTATTTACTGACTATTTCTTACATTCACAGGTGAAATGCGGAAGAGGGAAAACAATTAGTGAAGACTAACTGTTGAATTAGTTAGTTGTAACTAATCGTTTATTAATATTTCATTAAATTTTCATAAAAGCCCTTGACTATTTGTGAAAATGTGCTATTATAGAATACGGAGAGAACGAACCGCATCAGCGGTCAGTATCTCTTTCAAGGACTATAAGGAGGTATTTTACTATGGCTTATAAGATTAGTGACGATTGCATCGGTTGCGGCGCTTGCGCTGCTGAGTGCCCTGTAGGTGCTATTTCCGAGGGTGACGGCAAGTACGTTATCGACGCTTCTGCTTGTCTGGATTGCGGTGCTTGTGCAGGTACATGTCCTGTTGGCGCTCCTCAGGCTGAATAATTTTTAGCAGACACGATATCCGTTCCTTTATGGGGACGGATATTTTTTTGCCTTCGTACTGAATGCTATGTTTTGTATATCAATAAAAGTACCGGCTTATACAGTCGCATCAAGTGATATGCTGAAGGAACTGCCATGTAATAAAATATACTAATTTCAGAAATAAAATATATAAAAAACAATATTGACAAAGCTGCTGCTATGAGGTATAATATTAAGCATATTAAGCTGTATAATTATGGTAAAATAAACCAGTATACAGTTTACTAAACTGAAGAGTAAAAATACGTTCGTTAAGTGTTGGCTGAACGGGGAGTTGTCAGTCAGATGAAAAGCATGAGCTTGCGCTTCGTATTTTGCATCCCGCTTCATAGGACAAAATAAAGCACTGTGCCTTCTTTTCTGTCGTATGAGTGAGGAAAAGGAGGCCTTTTTATGCACGCAAACGATCCGATAACTGCATTAAAGGCTTATAAAGTCTGTTACGGAGGATAAGGGTGAGAAAATGACTTACGAAGAATCACTGGAATATCTGAAGCTTGCCTCGGGAAAAGGCAGCGTGTTCGGACTTGAACGGGTAAAGGAACTGCTCAGGCGGCTGGGTGATCCACAGGAAAATGTGGCGATAATACACGTATCGGGAACTAACGGCAAAGGTTCATTCGGGGCTATGCTGACATCTGTGCTTTCCGAACAGGGCTATATCACAGGCGGATTTTCTTCACCTGCCATAACCTCGGTGACCGACAGCTACCGTATAAACTGCACCGAGATAAGCGAGGAGGTATTTGCCGATATCATCGGTATAATTGCTCCCATGGCAGATGCTATGGAGGATAAGCCCACTGAGTTTGAGATGCTTGCTGCAGCGGCATTCGTTCTGTTTGCCAAGGAAAACTGCGATATCGCCGTTGTTGAATGCGGCATGGGCGGAGATACGGATGCTACTAATGTTATGACCTCACCTTTGCTGTCTGTAATAACCAATGTACAGTCCGATCACTGCCGTTTCCTGGGAAATACCCTGGCAGAGATAGCATCTCACAAGGCAGGTATAATCAAGCGCTGCCGTCCTGTGTATTTCGGCGGTGAAAGCAGTGAAGCCCTTGATGTCATCAGGCGCAGGGCTGAGGAATATGATGCACCCCTTTCGTTAAAAGACCCTGACTGTATATCGGATGTAAGCTGCAGTCTTGAGGGTATCAGTTTGGTATGGAAGGATCATCGGCTGAAAACTTCCTTGTGCGGAAGTTACCAGACTGATAATATCCTGAATGTACTTCACTGCGTGGATATACTCAGGGATATGGGGCTGGAGATAAGCGATACAGCCCTTGAAAACGGTCTTGCAAAAACTGAATGGCACGGCAGGTTTGAAATACTCCGCCGTGACCCTTATGTTATATTCGACGGTGCACATAACCCCGACGGCATACGTTTCGCGGCTGATACCATATCACGCTTTTTCACTGAAAAGGCAGCGATACTCATAGGTGTAATGGCTGATAAGGAATACGGGCTGTATGCCGATATGCTTGGCAGATATATAGATAAGGCATTCACTGTAAGACCCGATAATCCCCGTGCCCTCCACAGCAGTAAGCTTGCTGAGGTATTCACCGCTAATGGTATAAAAGCTGAAAGCTTTGAAGTCCTCTCAGACGGTGTAGAAGCGGCATATTCCTACGCAAAGGAAAAGGATATCCCACTTATCGCACTGGGCTCGCTATATATGTACCGCGAGTTCACAGTATGCCTTGACAGGATATCCCAATAATAAATATACTGAAAACCATGCCCGGCTTTAAAGCCGGGCATTTTTGTCAGCCATAAAAAAGCTGTGTGACAGCGGGTCACACAGCTTTTGGTATCATCAATCGGTCACTGCATTCTTAGCGATTACATCAGCCACCAGGTTTGCGGGGAGGGGTTCGTATCTTACCTTCTCAAATGTGAAGCTTCCTCTGCCCTGTGTCATCTGTCTGAGGGTCAGGGTGAAGTCCTGCATCTCTGCCATGGGAACTTCTGCTACTATCTCGGTCAGACCGTGTTTATCGGTGGGGTTCATGCCGAGGACTCTGCCGCGGCGCTTATTCAGCTCGCCCATCATGTCGCCTGTATTGTCATCGGGTACAATTAAGTTCAGCGCACCTATTGGTTCAAGGAGTATAGGTTCAGCCTGTCTCAGACCCTCCTTGTAAGCTATGGAAGCTGCCATTTTGAATGCCATTTCGGAAGAGTCAACAGGGTGGTAAGAACCGTCAACCAGTATAGCTTTAAGTCCCACAACAGGGAAACCTGCCAGCACGCCCTTCTTTACGCTCTCCTGAAGTCCCTTTTCAACTGCGGGGAAGAAGTTCTTGGGCACAGCACCGCCGAATACCTTCTCCTCGAATATCAGATCGTCAGATACACAAGGCTCGAACTCTATCCATACATCGCCGTACTGTCCGTGACCGCCCGACTGTTTCTTGTGTCTGCCCTGTACCTTGACCTTCTTGCGGATAGTCTCGCGGTAGCTTATCTTAGGCGATACCACGTCCATATCCACACCGAAATCACTCTTTAGTCTGCCCTGTACGGAATCAAGATGCAGACCGCCCAGTGTTGAGAGTATCATCTCATTAGTAGAGGGATCAAGCTCATATTTAAGAGTAAGATCCTCCTCCAGCAGCCTTGCTATAGCTGCGGATATCTTGCTTTCATCACCCTGCTTTGTAGCCTTTACAGCCATTTTGTAGCAAGGCTTCGGGAATTCGATAGCCTCGAATTTTACAACTCTCGATGCATCGCAGATAGTGTCATTGGTGTTGACGTTCATCTTGCTTGCAACAACGATGTCGCCTGCGCCTGCTTCGGTTATATCTATCTGCTTCTTGCCAACCAGGGTCATCAGCTTGCCGACTTTTTCGGTGCTGCCGGTGGTAGCGTTTACTATCTCCATATTGGGCTTCAGTACACCTGCAAATACCTTGATGAACGACATCTTGCCAACGAATGGATCCGCAACTGTCTTGAATACGAATGCTGCCAGAGGATCCGATTCCTTGCACTCTACTTCGATCGTATCACCGCTTGCAGTTTCGCCTACCATAGCATCCTTCTCCGAGGGAGGAGGCAGCAGCAGGTCGATCTCTTTCAGCAGCATATCAACACCCGAAAGATCGGTGGAGGATACACAGGTAACAGGAGTGATGACACCGGAGTTCATACCTCTGTGTATACCGTCAATGAGTTCCTTTTGTGTGAAGGATTCGCCCGAGAAGAACTTGTCCATAAGTTCCTCATCGGTCTCGGCAACAGCCTCGGATACAGCCTCAATCAGACCGTCGATACGGTATTCCATTTTCTCGGATACCTCAGCTGTGGGCATATCTGTTTCAACAGCCTTGCCGTCCACGTATTTGTATGCCTTCATCTCGATGAGATTGATGTAGCTTACTATCTTTCTGTCAGCGATGACGGGTACGACAACAGGGCAAACGGTAGGACCGAATTCGCTCTTTAACTGTGTAAGCACGTTGTTGAAGTTAGCGTTCTCGTCATCTATCTTTGTTACAACGAACATGGTGGGCTTGCCGAATTTCTTAGCGCACTCGTAAGCCTTGTGAGTGCCGACCTTTACGCCCGACTTTGCCGATACGGTTATCAGCACACATCCGCTTGCGTATATGCCCTCTACCATGCCGCTCTCGTAGTCAAACAGACCGGGAGTATCAAGCAGATTAACTTTCAGATCACTTGTTTCCATAACGGAAAGGGAAGTGTATACCGAGCATTTTCTCTTTATCTCGTCTGCAGTGTAGTCCGAAACGGTGGTACCGTCGAGTACCTTGCCAAGTCTGTCAACTGTTCCGCTCTTATATAACAAAGCCTCTGTCAGTGAGGTCTTACCTGACCCTGCGTGACCTGCAACGGCAATATTCTTGATCTTTGTACTGTCAAACTTTTTCAATGTGATTCGCTCCTATCTGTGACTTTACGTCTTTATATTTTCAGTGTGAGTTTTGCGATGGTGAATATACACAAAAACCTCAACTGCATAACATAATTATATATTATTTTAGTCAAAATAGCAATAGCATTATCGAAAAAAGTTTTCGTGATTATGAACAAAATTTAAAACAGATATTTTACATTTGGGTCAGAAACGTGTCTTTTTGACATATTTTCAGGAATTTCACTCTCCCGAAAGCAGTTTTTAATATGTCCCTCCGAACCATGTTCAGTCCTTATGGAGATGTCATTATAATGCATAATACCGCTGACATCGCCGTACTGTTTGTCAGTTCCGACATATCTCAGGATCTTCGGTCATCGGAAAGCAGCCTGTCACAAGTCATATCTATACCTATCGCACCCAGGGGCGCAGTCAGTATTATACCCATTACCGCCACCGAAAGTATGGTCTTTCCGCAGGACAGCCCCGCAGCCATAGGTACTGAACCTATAGCTGCCTGTACTGTAGCTTTCGGAAGGTAGGCTATAACGCAGAAAAGCCTTTCCCTGATATCAAGCTTAGTTCCTGCTGTGCATATCACAACGCCCACGGCGCGGAATATCAGGGCTATGAATATCATAGCCGCCGCAGAAGCCCCTGCCGAAAGGGTGTACCTTATATCCACAGCAGCCCCAACCATCACAAAGAGTATAACTTCTGCTGCTATCCATATTTTACCAAACTTTTCCGAAAGCCCTTTCGTAACAGATACCTCGCTTTTCAGCTTCAGCACGCAAGCCATAGCCACCACAGCTAAAAGTCCCGAAACTGCTGCGTAAGGCTTGGCTGCACTCTCAGCGGTCATCAGCAGAAAAGCTGCCGAAAGCAGTACTATCGCTTTAATGCTGCCGCGGATCTTCATGCCGCGCCTGAAAGAATATTCAAACAGCATATACACCATGATGCCCGCACAAGCCCCCAGCAGAAGTCCCAGTGCTATCGAAACAGGAATGTCCAGCAGCCCCGAAAGTTTCGCACCACCCCCCTGCGCCATTGTCAGGAAGGTCGAGAACAGCACTATCACAAATACATCATCGCATGATGCCCCTGCAAGTATCATCTGCGGTATGCCCTTTTCGGTGCCGCGCTTTTTCTCGATAAGAGATACCATGCGCGGAACTACCACCGCAGGGGATACAGCGCTTAGTACAGCACCCATCAAAGCCGAATCAGTCAGCGAAGTCCCGAGAAGAAAGGGCGCGAATATAAGATACCCCGTCATCTCAAAACAGGCAGGAAGAAAACTCATCAGCACCGCCGACCGTCCGACTTTTTTCAGGTCTGAAAGATCAAGTGCCAGTCCTGCCTTTATAAGGATTATGATGAGCGCCGTCTGACGGAGTTCACCTGATACCGACAGCACCTTGTCATCGAGAAGCCCCAGTACAAAAGGTCCCACGACTATCCCCGCAGCCAGCATACCTATGACCCTCGGTAGTTTCATCATCTGAAAAAGCGCCCCTGCGCCAAGTCCTGCAAGAAATATCACAGCAAAAGAAAACAGCATAAATACACCTCCGAAAAAATAAAAAAGCCGACAGCATCCGCGTATTGCAGATGTCATCAGCTCAGAATAAGCAGTTCAGGTAAAACCTCGGGAGACTATCATTCCCATACGATATATTATCAATATACCACAGTTCACCGGCTTTGTCAATATGTTTTTGTTATCCCTTCGGGACACTGCCGCATAAACCAATATAAATTCGTACACTCGGGGTGTGATGTATGAACGTGATGATTTTTCCGAATTGACAATGTTGACAGAATGTGATATCATAATCAGTAAGTTATTAACATATCAAAACGGAGGTATGGATATTATGAAACATATCATTAAAGATCTCATTGAACCTGATAACGGATGTGAGGGCTTTGCCGAGGGCGAGGAACCTATGGTGACACTTATACTCGATAACGGCAGGAGTGTAAAGGTGCCTGATATGACCGCATACCGCCGCGGCTGGGATACGGGTGCGGAGATATCCGATGAGGATATAGCTGAGTTTGCAAAATAAGACGGAGAGAATATATGACACTGCTTATACTTGATTCGGGCAGGGGTTCCCGAATGGGTGGAATGACTGATACTCACCCTAAATGCATGACAGAGATATCGGATAAAGAGACTATCCTCAGCCGACAGCTGTCCCTTGCGGCTTCTGAAGGGCTGAAAAAAGTGGTCATCACTACGGGCTATCTTGCCGATGTGCTGGAGGACTATGTAAGAAGCCTTGATATGCCCCTTGATATTACGTTTGTACACAATGATGAGTTTGATAGAACAAACTATATGTGGTCAATATACTTAGCACGTCATATTCTCGATGACGATATCATACTCATGCACGGCGACCTTGTTTTTGACAGCCTTGTTCTCCATGAAGTCATAGCCCATGAGGGCAGCTGCATGGCTGTATCCTCATCTGTACCTCTGCCTGAAAAGGACTTCAAGGCAGTTATTGAAGACGGTAAGATAGTCAGGGTGGGTGTGGAGTTTTTTGATAACGCAGAAGCTGCACAGCCCCTTTATAAGCTGACGAAGCAAGACTTCCGCACATGGCTTGATAATATCACAGCCTACTGCGAAAGCGGTATTGACGAAAAGCGCACCTGCTATGCGGAGAAAGCACTGAACGAAGTTTCGGGTGAATGTGATATACGTCCCCTTGATGTGGATGAACTGCTTTGCAGTGAGATAGACAATGCTGATGATCTTGAAAAAGTGTCCCGAAAACTGGATAGCATAAAGCACAGAAACGTGTATATGTGCTTTTCGACCGATATAATACATAACGGTCATATATCTATAATAAAGAAAGCTGCAGAGCTTGGCAGGCTCACGGTAGGTGTGCTTTCAGATGAAGCAGTAGCAGGCTACAAGCGGTTTCCGCTGCTGCCCTTTGAGGAGCGCAGGACCATGTTTGAGAATATAAGCGGAGTAGACTGTGTGGTGGGTCAGCAGGAACTTTCGTACCGTGAGAATATAATGCGGCTGCGCCCCGATATAGTTGTACACGGTGATGACTGGCGCACAGGTGTTCAGAAGCCCATACGTGAGGAAACGATCTCCCTTCTTGCGGAGTACGGCGGCAGGCTGGTGGAGTATCCCTATTCTTATGATGAAAAATACATCGGGCTGGAGCGCCGTTCTCTGGCAGAACTTTCCACTCCCGGTATAAGGCGCAGCAGGCTGAAAAAGATGCTGGGCATAAAAGGTCTTATAACCGCTATGGAAGCCCACAGCGGTCTTACGGGGCTTATAGTTGAAAACACTTCCGTATGCGAGAACGGCGGAATAAAGCAGTTCGATGCCATGTGGATAAGCTCCCTGTGTGATTCCACCGCGAGGGGCAAGCCCGATATCGAGCTGGTGGACATGACCAGCCGTTACAGGACAGTTGATGAGATAATGGAGGTCACTGCCAAGCCTATAATATTCGACGGTGATACAGGCGGTATCGCGGAGCATTTTGTATATACCGTCCGCACCCTTGAACGCATGGGCGTATCAATGGTGATAATAGAGGACAAGACCGGGCTTAAAAAGAACAGTCTTTTCGGAAATGAAGTCGTGCAGACGCAGGCTGATATAAAGGACTTCTGTGCCAAGATAAGCGCCGGCAAGCGTGCGCAGAAGACCTCCGATTTTATGATATGTGCAAGGATAGAAAGTCTTATACTGGAAAAAGGTGTTGAGGACGCGCTTGAAAGGGCTTTTGCCTATACCGAAGCAGGTGCTGATGCAATAATGATACACAGCAGAAAGAAAGACCCTGCTGAAGTTTTTGAGTTTGTTGAAAGATTCAGGGCGCAGGACGCTGACACACCTATCGTTGTAGTGCCTACGGCTTTTGATTCTGTTACGGAGGAAGAATTCAAGGCGCGTGGCGTGAACATTGTGATATATGCAAATCAGCTTACGCGAAGCGGTTTTCCTGCCATGAAAAAGGCGGCGGAGATGATACTGAAAAATCACCGCGCACAGGAATGTGATGAAATATGTATGCCCTTCGGTGAGATAATAAGACTGATACCGGATGATATAAAGGAAGATAATTATGGACGTTAAATTACTTGAACATATGATAGGGGCTGACTTCTATACAGGAGTACCCGACAGCCTTTTAAGACCGCTTTGCGACTATATTATGGATACTTATTCCACTGACCCCTCACATCATATAATAGCGGCAAACGAGGGCAACTGCACAGCCATAGCCGCAGGGTATCATCTGGCAACTGGGAAAGTGCCTGTGGTTTATATGCAGAATTCGGGGGAGGGGAATATCATCAACCCTGCCGCAAGTTTGCTGAACAGAAAGGTATATGCCATACCCATGCTTTTCATAATAGGCTGGCGCGGTGAACCCGGAGTACATGATGAACCCCAGCACATCTATCAGGGAGAGGTGACTTTGAAACTCCTTGATGATATGGATATTGAAAGCTTCGTTATAAGCAGTGATACCGCCGAAAGTGATATACGCACTGCACTGGAAAGATTTAGGAAAGCCTTTGCTGAGGGCAGACAGGCGGCTTTCGTTGTGCGCAAGGGCGCACTGACTTATGATAAGAAGATATCCTATAAAAACGACTATACAATGTCACGCGAGGAGGTCATCAGACATATAGTATCATTTACAGGGGATGACCCTGTGGTATCTACCACGGGAAAAGCAAGCCGCGAACTTTTCGAGATAAGAGAACAGAATGGTCAGGGTCACGGCAGAGATCTTCTCACTGTGGGTTCAATGGGACATACTTCATCTATCGCACTGGGGATAGCACTTCAGAAGAAAGATAAAACGGTATGGTGTATAGACGGTGACGGTTCAATGCTTATGCACATGGGAAGCCTTGCTGTAACAGGGCAGATATGTCCCGAGAACCTTGTACATATCGTGATAAATAATTCTGCCCACGAAACTGTGGGCGGTATGCCGACAGCTGCGGGGCAGACGGATATAACAGGTATAGCCCGTGCCTGCGGATACCTCAGGGTATACACAGCGGACAGTTTTGAAGCCCTTGACAAAGTTCTTGCCGAAGTGCGTAACGGCAGGGGGCTTGCTTTTGTTGAAGTGAAATGCGCACTGGGTTCACGCGCAGACCTTGGCAGACCCACCACCACTGCCATAGAAAACAAGGAGCATTTTATGGCACATCTTGCAAAGGACTGATATCAGAGTAAATCAGCTATTTTTTCGGTAACATCGAGGAGTGTACGGATATCGGTGAAAGTATCGCCTGTTTCAAGGGAATGGTTTGCGTTTTCATACTCATGGAGCGGCACAAGATGCTTTATGCAAAGCTTGCGGATAGCTTCGGTGTCAGCCCATTGGTCGGCTGTGCCGTGGAAAGCTGTACAGCGGTGAGATAGGCTTTCAAAAGTCATGGCAAGGGGTGTCAGAAGTATGCAGGAGGCATTTGTACCGTATCGCTCCCTGTAAGCAAGGCAGGCTATCGTGCCTATGCTTTTGCCGATGAATACTATTTTTTCGTATTTTGAGAAATCGGTGTCAGTCAGCTGTGCTTCTGCCTGTTCAAGGGCGTGTGCGGCAGCGGCTGACATTTTTTCTTCGTTGCCCTTTGTTGAATTATCGAATCCCGAAAATTTCAGAGGTATCACATCATAGCCCTTGCTTTTGGCGAGTTTTGCCGAATAGTACAGCAGGGGCTTTTCGCAGTGGTAGCCTATGCCGGGAAAAATCACACATAGCTTCATATAAGTTATCTCCTTTCGCTGATATATTGATTATAGCACAAGCATTATGGCAAGTCAATCTTAATATTTGGTGACAATAAGCAAAAACTGAGTTGACAAACCCTGTCAGTGGTAGTACAATATAATAAATGACATTTGTTTTAACCAATGAAAGGGAGTCATTTATTATGGATAGAACAGGAAGATATTTTCCGGACAGATATATAGATCTGCATCTGCATCTTGACGGGGCTGTGACAGCGGATATAGCAAAACGTCTTGCGGATATGCAGGGCATGATACTGCCTGCTGAGGGCGAAGCGCTTGAAAAGCTGCTTTCGGTGGGGGAGGACTGCAGGGATCTCAATGAGTTCCTTGAATGTTTTGAACTGCCCCTGAAGCTTTTGCAGACGGCTGAAGCCCTAAGCGAGTGCGCATACCTTGTGGCTGAAAATATGCGTGAACAGGGAGTTATCTATGCTGAGATAAGGTTTGCGCCGCAGCTGCACTGTGAGAATGGGCTTAGTCAGCGTGATGCTGTTGAGGCTGTAATGGAAGGACTTTCGCGCAGTGAACTTAAAACAGGGCTGATACTATGCTGTATGAGGGGAAAGGATATTGAGGACAAGAATCTTGAAACGGCTGAACTGGCGGAGGAATATCTCGGCAAAGGGGTATGCGCTCTTGACCTTGCAGGTGCGGAGGGGCTTTTTCCCACGGCGGATTTTGCGGAGCTTTTTGAAAAAGTCCGTGAGAGCGGTGTACCTTTCACCATACACGCAGGAGAAGCAGACGGCGCAGAGAGTGTCAGAAAAGCGATAGAATTCGGGGCGGCACGTATCGGTCACGGGGTACGGATATACGAAGACCCTGAACTGGTATCTGTGATAGCCGAACGCGGCATACCTCTTGAGATGTGCCCTACGAGCAACAGGCTTACTCATGCGGTGGAGGATATGGAAAATTATCCCTTTACGGAATATCTCAGACGAGGGATAAAAGTGATGATAAACACTGATGATCCTGCTATCGAGCGTACCGATATCGCGGCGGAGTTCAGGTATATGGAGCGACGTTTCGGGCTTACTGCGGAACAGGAGAGAGAAGTTCTGCTTAACGCGGCAGATGCGGCTTTTGCGTCCGATGAGGTCAAGGAATGGATGAGGGCTCAGCTTATCCGGGGGGTGAATGAACCATGATGGAGTACAGGGATACGATACTTGCCGTATTGGCGGTATCAGAAATACTGGAGATAATCGGTGCTTACGGCATATTCAAAAAATGCGGCATAAGACCGTGGCTGGCATTCATACCCTTTTTAAGGCATGGCAGGATGGGTAAATGCGCCTGCAGAGAGCAGGAAGGCAGTTCGATGATGCTGCTGAGCTTCGGCATAGTGCTGACCACGGTGACATGGTGTGTATACAAGACCAATTCACTGCAAAGCATGATATCAGTATTCTTGCTGATGCTGCTGATGATACCATTTACCATATACAGCATACGTGTATATTTCGGACTTGCTGCAGCCTTCGGGCGCAACAGGCTGTGGGTAATACCGTGGGTACTGCTGAGGGGTCCCATAGCTATTTTGTGGGGATATGGCAGACATTTTGATACTGTAGATGAATACCCCTTCGATGCAGAGGAAGCGGCACCTGAGGTCAGCGGTATAGAAGCTGAATCCTCGGGCGGCGGACTTTCGATAAACATAAACAAGCGTACAGCTATGAACTTTCTGCAGAGAAAGGTACTGCTCAGGGATATACACCTGAGTGTACCGAAAGGTCATATGGTTCTGCTGCTTGGGGGCTCGGGTTCGGGCAAGACTACTTTTCTGAATGCTGTTACGGGCTATGAAAAGGCAAAGGCTGTTATCAAGCTGGGCGGAAACAATATCTACAAGGACTACAAGAGCATGAAGTACGATATAGGTTTCGTGCCCCAGCAGGACCTTGTACGCGGAAGTGATACGGTATACAGGACACTTTCGGATGCGGCGCTGCTGAGGCTGCCTTCGGATATGAAATACGACGAAAGAAGAAAACGCATAAACAGCGTACTTGACACATTCGGTCTTACACCTGTAAAGGGAAGCCTTGTGGACAAGCTTTCGGGAGGACAGCGCAAAAGGCTTTCGATAGCGATAGAGTATATCTCAGACCCCACACTTTTCATACTGGATGAGCCCGATTCGGGACTCGACGGAGTAATGGCGAGAGCGCTTTTCGAGAAGCTTCGCGCTATTGCGGACAGCGGCAAGATAGTTATTGTGATAACACACACACCTGACCGTGTGGCTGATCTGTTCGATGATGTTATAGTAGTGGCAAAGGACGCAAACCGTACAGGCAGACTTGCTTACTATGGTGCGAGAGAGAAGTCTTACGGATTTTTCGGGAAGAAGTCAATGGAAGAGATACTTATGTCAGTAAACCGCCGCGAAGAAGGCGGCGAGGGCAAGGCTGACGAATTTGTAAGGAAGTACGCAGCTGCTGCGGCAGGAGGTGAGCTTTGATGGATACTGCTGTAAAGCACACAGGCAGGATGGGACAGACCTTTGTATATCTGGGAAAGCTGTTCCGTATGTTCATATTCAGGAACGACTGGAAGGTACTGCCAATGGCTGCTGTTATATCGGGGCTTGTATCCTTTGTTGTGGGCAAGAAGATGAACGTATCCATGGAGGGTACTCTCAGGGGTGCGTTCGCATTCTCCTGTATATGTATCTGGAACGGATTTTTCAATTCGATACAGGTGGTATGCCGTGAAAGAGCCATAATAAAGCGTGAGCACCGTTCGGGACTGCACATGACATCATACGTATTCGCACATATGATATATCAGGCTTTCCTATGCGGAAGTCAGGCGCTGATAACCATATTCGTCATGATGGTGGCAAAGGTTCGTATGCCGTCGGAGGGATTCGTATTCGGGGCAGGATCTGATCTTTTTGTGACCATGTTCCTTATAACCTACGCGGCGGATATGATATCGCTTTTCATATCCTCGGTGGTGAAGAACACCACTACTGCCATGACCTTTGTACCGTTCCTGCTGATATTCCAGCTGATATTCTCGGGAGGATTCTTCTCGCTGACGGGAAAGGCTTACAAGATGTCATACTTTACGGTATCAAAATGGGGGCTGACCTCACTTTGTGCGCAGGGCAATTACAACAATCTGCCCATGACCTCACTGTGGACTTCAATGAGTAAGATGAGAAGTCTGGAGGTGGAGGGTGAAAAGCCTGTAGATGAAATGCTGGACTATATAACAGCTTCAAACCGCAAAGACGAACTGATGCTGAAATGCGGAAGCAACAATCAGGAAAAGAAGTACGAATCATCGACTAAGAACGTGTTGAAGTGCTGGGGAAATCTCGGTATATTCATAATCGGGTTTGCATTTCTTTCCATTGTGTCACTGGAGTTTATAGATCAGGACAGGCGATAGCTACATAGTGTATGAGCGGAGAACGGCAGCTGTCGTTCTCCGCTTTTTAGTATGCGGATATTTTTCGCGTATGCCTTTGGAAAAAATATGAACTCGCATAAAATGGCGAGGATTGTCAAGATGCTGTCCTCTGTACAGTATAGCACGTCGCTTCGTATCCCGTAGTCATAGTCAGCGTCAGCCTGCCATCGTGCGTACAGAGTCGGATATATATAAACGACACTTTTGGTGCCGGGATCTTTGGTTCAATAAAAGGAGGTCGATTTAAGATGTTTCTACATTTGTCAAAAGATGATGGATCGGTCTGCATGAATGACCCCTTCTATATACAGCGAAAAACTGCCAAAAGTTGTACGTTTTTGTACAACTTTTGCAGAAATATGTCCGAGTTAAAAGAAAAAACGTATATTTGTACAGAGCGTGTAGATCGGTAATGTGGGATATGCACAAAGGATCGACATGACTTTTCAGCGGCGGTGGGTGACGGCGGAAGACAGAAAAATCTGTGGGGATCAATGTATTTTTTCGTATTTTTTTATTGACAATATCTGAGCAAAGTGGTATAATTACAGGGTATGAAAGAACGATAAGGAATGAATAATACAGTTCCTGCGGCTGCAGCTGCAGCCAAAGCTGTATAAGGAAAAGGGTTGTTTTATGAGTAATAAGATAGGGTTCGATAATGACAAATATTTGAAGATGCAGTCTGAACGCATACGCGAGAGGATAGCGGATTTCGGCAGCAAGCTGTACCTGGAGTTCGGCGGTAAGCTTTATGACGATTTCCACGCTTCGAGAGTTCTCCCGGGATTCAAGCCCGACAGCAAGCTGCAGATGCTTTTGCAGCTGAAGGATGAGGCTGAGATAGTCATCGTTATAAACGCTGGTGACATCGAGAAGAACAAGATAAGAGGCGATCTGGGCATCACCTATGATGTGGACGTATTAAGACTTTACAATGTATTTACGAAGATCGGGCTTTATGTAAGCTCGGTAGTGCTGACGAGGTATGAGGGTCAGCGTTCGGCGGTGGCATTCCAGAAAAGGCTGGAGGCACTGGGTGTAAAGGTATATCATCATTACGCTATCGAGGGCTATCCTGCTAATCTTCAGCTTATAATGAGTGATGAAGGCTACGGCAAGAACGACTATATAGAAACTACACGCAAGCTGGTAGTAATTACTGCTCCAGGTCCCGGAAGCGGAAAGATGGCTACCTGCCTTTCACAGCTCTACCATGAGCACAAGAGGGGCGTAAATGCGGGCTACGCGAAGTTCGAGACTTTCCCGATATGGAACATACCACTGAAACACCCTGTCAATCTGGCATATGAGGCTGCGACCTCAGACCTGAATGACGTTAATATGATAGACCCGTTCCATCTTGAAGCATACGGGCAGACCACAGTCAACTACAACCGTGATGTGGAGATATTCCCTGTGCTGAATGCGATGTTCGAGAATATCCTGGGTTCATCGCCCTATAAATCACCTACAGATATGGGCGTAAATATGGCAGGCAACTGCATAGTAGATGATGAAGCAGTACGTGAGGCTGCAAAGCAGGAGATAATCCGCCGTTATTATACAGCCCTTTGCGACAGAAAGAAGGGCATGGCTTCGGAGGAGGATACCTACAAGCTGGAAATGCTGATGAATCAGGCGAAGGTGAGCACTGCTGACAGAAAGGTTGTGGCTGCTGCACTGGCTAAGGAGGAAGAAACAGGTTCTCCTGCGGCTGCTATGGAGCTTCCTGACGGTACTATTATCACCGGTAAGACTTCAAATCTGCTGGGTGCTTGTTCGGCACTTATACTCAACGCGCTGAAATACTTCGGGGAGATAGACGATGATACTCTGCTGATGTCGCCCCATGTTATCGAGCCTATACAGAATCTGAAGATAAATCATCTCGGCAATAACAACCCAAGGATACATACGGATGAGACCCTGATAGCCCTTTCTATCTGTGCTGCTACTGATGAGAATGCAAAGCGTGCCATGGATCAGCTTGAAAAGCTGCGCGGCTGCGAGGTGCATTCGACGGTAATACTCAGTGCTGTGGATGAAAGGATATTCAAGCGTCTGGGAATAAATCTCACCTGCGAACCCAAATTCAATTGATGAGCTTTGAGAGGACTGTGATACAGTCCTCTTTTTTGTACTATAGAACGCCTTAGGAGGAATTATGATATATATAACGGGAGATACTCATGGTGAATATAATGATACGGTGAACAGATTCGCACAAATGGGGCTGAAGAAAGGTGATACAGTAATAGTGTGCGGTGATTTTGGATTCGTCGGACGCATAGGGGGAAAGCATCAGTACTATCTGAAAAAACTGGCTGCGGAGGAATACGCGATACTGTTTGTTGACGGAAATCACGAGAATTTCGATATGCTGGAAACATACCCCATAGTAGAATACTGCGGAGGCAAGGCGCACAAGATAGCTGAGAATATATATCATCTCATGCGCGGACAGATATTCGACATTGAAGGGAAGAGGTACTTTACCTTTGGCGGTGCATATTCAATAGATAAATATATGAGAAAAGAAGGAAGAAGCTGGTGGAAGCAGGAGATCCCGACTTCGGAGGATTATAATGAGGCGGCGGATAATCTTGAAAAGGCGGGGTATAAGGTAGATTTTGTGGTGACACATACGATACCTGATTCGATGATATACCGTATAGGTAAGAATACAGATGTACATGATGCTGAATTGACAGGTTATTTTGAATGGCTTTACAGAAAACTGGATTTTGAAAAATGGTTCGCAGGACATTGGCATATAAACAGATGCTTTGATGATAGGTTCTATATATTATACGATGATATGATAGAGGTGGGTGGATAGAAGTAAAGATACAGCGCTCGTCAAAATACACATAAATTCGACAAATAGTGGAAAATGATTTTACTTGACAAAACGTGAAAATGATGCTATAATAATTAAGCTGTCAACGAGAGAGCGAGCGAAAAGAGCGAAAAACCGCAGGAAACTTAGGGATAAGAGAACGAGCGGGGGAGTAGTTCAGAAAAAGCGAACTTGAAAAAAGGCAGAAAAAAATATCACAAAAGGTCTTGACAAAAGCGAGAAAATGTGATATAATAAAAAGTACCGCACGAGAGAAAAGTTCAATAAAAAAAGAACTGCTCAGAAAAAGCTTCAAAAAAGTTCTGAAAAAGACTTGACAAACGAAGAAAAATGTGGTATAATAGAAAAGCTTATAACACACAAAAATCTCTAAAAAAGAGATGAAAAAAATCTTCAAAAAACTTCTGAAAAGGGGTTGACAAATGAAGAAAAGTGTGGTATAATAAATGAGTTGTCTGACAAAAGACAGACAACGAAAAGGCATCTTGAAAATTGAACAACCAAGAATACGAAAACCCTTGAAAATACTTTGAGTGATTGAGGTATTAACGATGAATGAATTCATCGAAGTCAAGTACAAGACTAAGAAAATGTACAAACGTTCAGTGAAACGAAACTGAGATCATAATTACTCTGAGAAGAGTATTAGGATACAACTTTATTAAGAGTTTGATCCTGGCTCAGGACGAACGCTGGCGGCACGCTTAACACATGCAAGTCGAACGAGCGAAAGAGTGCTTGCACTCTCTAGCTAGTGGCGGACGGGTGAGTAACACGTGAGCAATCTGCCTTTCGGAGAGGGATACCAATTGGAAACGATTGTTAATACCTCATAACATAACGAAGCCGCATGACTTTGTTATCAAATGAATTTCGCCGAAAGATGAGCTCGCGTCTGATTAGGTAGTTGGTGAGGTAACGGCCCACCAAGCCGACGATCAGTAGCCGGACTGAGAGGTTGAACGGCCACATTGGGACTGAGACACGGCCCAGACTCCTACGGGAGGCAGCAGTGGGGAATATTGCACAATGGGCGAAAGCCTGATGCAGCGATGCCGCGTGAGGGAAGAAGGTTTTAGGATTGTAAACCTCTGTCTTTGGGGACGATAATGACGGTACCCAAGGAGGAAGCTCCGGCTAACTACGTGCCAGCAGCCGCGGTAATACGTAGGGAGCGAGCGTTGTCCGGAATTACTGGGTGTAAAGGGAGCGTAGGCGGGATTGCAAGTCAGGTGTGAAATTTAGGGGCTTAACCCCTGAACTGCACTTGAAACTGTAGTTCTTGAGTGAAGTAGAGGTAAGCGGAATTCCTAGTGTAGCGGTGAAATGCGTAGATATTAGGAGGAACATCAGTGGCGAAGGCGGCTTACTGGGCTTTAACTGACGCTGAGGCTCGAAAGCGTGGGGAGCAAACAGGATTAGATACCCTGGTAGTCCACGCCGTAAACGATGATTACTAGGTGTGGGGGGACTGACCCCTTCCGTGCCGCAGTTAACACAATAAGTAATCCACCTGGGGAGTACGGCCGCAAGGCTGAAACTCAAAGGAATTGACGGGGGCCCGCACAAGCAGTGGAGTATGTGGTTTAATTCGAAGCAACGCGAAGAACCTTACCAGGTCTTGACATCGTACGCATAGCATAGAGATATGTGAAATCCCTTCGGGGACGTATAGACAGGTGGTGCATGGTTGTCGTCAGCTCGTGTCGTGAGATGTTGGGTTAAGTCCCGCAACGAGCGCAACCCTTACTGTTAGTTGCTACGCAAGAGCACTCTAGCAGGACTGCCGTTGACAAAACGGAGGAAGGTGGGGATGACGTCAAATCATCATGCCCCTTATGACCTGGGCTACACACGTACTACAATGGCTGTTAACAGAGGGAAGCAAAACAGTGATGTGGAGCAAAACCCTAAAAGCAGTCTTAGTTCGGATTGTAGGCTGCAACCCGCCTACATGAAGTCGGAATTGCTAGTAATCGCGGATCAGCATGCCGCGGTGAATACGTTCCCGGGCCTTGTACACACCGCCCGTCACGCCATGGGAGTCGGTAACACCCGAAGCCTGTGTTCTAACCGCAAGGAGGAAGCAGTCGAAGGTGGGATTGATGACTGGGGTGAAGTCGTAACAAGGTAGCCGTATCGGAAGGTGCGGCTGGATCACCTCCTTTCTATGGAGAACCGAAGTTTAAAAAACTTCAAAAAAATCTCCGGTCAGCAAGTGGTGGAAACAGCTGGTTGTTCAATTTTGAGGATGCCGCAAGGTATCTTTAAAAGAGCATAAGAGTCCCTTAAACGGGGGTGTAGCTCAGCTGGGAGAGCACCTGCTTTGCAAGCAGGGGGTCAGGAGTTCGATCCTCCTCATCTCCACCATGGGACGAGGACGCAATCACACAGCTGAACTGAGACGAGAACTAAAACTCGTTGCCAAAACATCGCTTTAGCGATTTTTGGGCGCATAGCTCAGGTGGTTAGAGCGCACGCCTGATAAGCGTGAGGTCGGTGGTTCGAGTCCACTTGTGCCCACTGAGGACAAAAGTCCTCTGACAGTAACTTGAAAATTGAATAATGAAGCAATATTAAAAGTAATGCAAATGAGGAAAACGACTAAAAGAAATTAGTCGGGAAAACTACAATCAGCATAACATTAAGGATAACATAATTCTAAGGTTAAGCTAATAAGAGCGTAGGGAGAATGCCTTGGCATTAGGAGCCGATGAAGGACGTGATAAGCTGCGATAAGCTGCGGGGAAGAGCAAGTATCTAATGATCCGCAGATTTCCGAATGGAGCAATCCGCATGAGTATGCTCATGCACTGTACAGTGAATAAAATAGCTGTATGGGGGGAACCGCCTGAACTGAAACATCTAAGTAGGGCGAGGAAGAGAAATCAACCGAGATTCTGTGAGTAGTGGCGAGCGAAAGCGGAAGAGGCTAAACCGAGAGTAGCAATACTTTCGGGGTTTTGGACAGCATTTAGTATTGAAAGGATTTAGTTGAATCGTGTGGGAAAACGAACCGAAGAGTGTGAGAGTCACGTAAGCGAAAAGTCTGATCAGCGAGCTGTATCCGGAGTACCGCGGGACACGTGAAACCCCGTGGGAAGATGGGGGGACCATCCTCCAAGCCTAAATACTACCTAATGACCGATAGCGAATAGTACTGTGAAGGAACGGTGAAAAGAACCCCGGGAGGGGAGTGAAATAGAACCTGAAACCCTATGCTTACAAGCACCGAGAGCTCGTCAATGAGTGATCGGGTACCTTTTGTAGAATGGTCCGGCGAGTTATTGTATGCGGCAAGGTTAAGTGCTTAAGGCACGGAGCCGAAGACGAGAGCGAGTCTGAATAGGGCGGCAAAGTCGTATGCAATAGACCCGAAACCGAGTGACCTAACCATGTCCAGGCTGAAGTGGAGGTAAAACTCCATGGAGGGCCGAACCCACGTCCGTTGAAAAGGCCGGGGATGAGGTGTGGTTAGCGGTGAAATTCCAATCGAACTCGGATATAGCTGGTTCTCTCCGAAATAGCTTTAGGGCTAGCCTCATGACAGATTACCGGAGGTAAAGCACTGAATGGGCTAGGGGTCGAAAGATTACTGAACCTTATCAAACTAAGAATGCCGGATAATCGATTCATGGGAGTCAGACTGTGTGAGATAAGTCTCACAGTCAAAAGGGAAACAGCCCAGACCCACAGCTAAGGTCCCAAAGTATGTTTAAGTGGAAAAGGATGTGGGGTTGCATAAACAACCAGGATGTTGGCTTAGAAGCAGCCACTCATTAAAAGAGTGCGTAATAGCTCACTGGTCGAGTGACCCTGCGCCGAAAATTCAACGGGGCTAAAACATACACCGAAGCTTGGGATTCATACAATAGTATGAGTGGTAGGAGAGCGTCGAATAAGGGGTGAAGTCAGAGCGTAAGCGCTGGTGGACTTTATTCGAGTGAGAATGCCGGAATGAGTAGCGAGAATTATGTGAGAATCATAATGGCCGAAAATCTAAGGTTTCCTGAGGAAGGTTCGTCCGCTCAGGGTAAGCCGGGGGCTAAGGTCAGGCCGAAAGGCGTAGCCGATGCACATACGGTTGAAATTCCGTAGCCACCGAAAGATTTAAGTATAGGGACGCTTCGAAAGTGATGTAGCCGGGCGATGGTTGACCCGGTCGTAAGGGATCGAAAATAAGTAGAGAAGGCATCATAGACGGAGACAAGAAAAGCTATATGAATATCTTAGGTGCCCGTACCGCAAACCGACACAGGTAGATAGGAAGAAGATTCTAAGGCCAACGGGAGAAGGGTTGTTAAGGAACTCGGCAAGTTGACCCCGTAACTTAGGGATAAGGGGTGCTTGAGTGATCAAGCCGCAGAGAATAGGCCCAGGCGACTGTTTAGCAAAAACACAGGTCTCTGCTAAATCGAAAGATGACGTATAGGGGCTGACACCTGCCCGGTGCCGGAAGGTTAAGAGGAGATGTGAGAGCATCGAATTGAAGCCCCGGTAAACGGCGGCCGTAACTATAACGGTCCTAAGGTAGCGAAATTCCTTGTCAGGTAAGTTCTGACCCGCACGAATGGTGTAACGATCTGGGCACTGTCTCAACAACCCGCCCGGCGAAATTGTAGTACCGGTGAAGATGCCGGTTACCCGCGACTAGACGGAAAGACCCCATGGAGCTTTACTGTAGCCTAATATTGGATTTCGGTATTTCATGTACAGGATAGGTGGGAGACTGGGAAGCATTGGCGTCAGCTGATGTGGAGTCACTGTTGGGATACCACTCTTGAAGTGCTGGAGTTCTAACCTGCGGCTTTGAATCAAGTCGGGGGACATTGTTAGGTGGGCAGTTTGACTGGGGCGGTCGCCTCCTAAAGAGTAACGGAGGCGCTCAAAGGTTCGCTCTGCATGGATGGAAACCATGCGTCAGAGTGTAAACGCAAAAGCGAGCCTAACTGCGAGAATGACGGTTCGAGCAGTAACGAAAGTTGGAGTTAGTGATCCGGCGGTATGTGAATGGAAATGCCGTCGCTCAACGGATAAAAGCTACCCTGGGGATAACAGGCTGATCTCCCCCAAGAGTCCACATCGACGGGGAGGTTTGGCACCTCGATGTCGGCTCATCGCATCCTGGGGCTGAATTCGGTCCCAAGGGTTTGGCTGTTCGCCAATTAAAGCGGTACGCGAGCTGGGTTCAGAACGTCGTGAGACAGTTCGGTCCCTATCTGTCGTGGGCGTAAGATATTTGCAAGGAGCTGTCCCTAGTACGAGAGGACCGGGATGGACGCACCTCTGGTGCACCAGTTGTCACGCCAGTGGCACAGCTGGGCAGCTATGTGCGGAACGGATAAACGCTGAAGGCATCTAAGCGTGAAGCCGCCCTTAAGATAAGATATCTCATCCTTTATGGAGTAAGACCCCTTGAAGACTACAAGGTTGATAGGCACAAAGTGTAAGTACAGTGATGTATTTAGCTAGCGTGTACTAATTGGTCGAGGGCTTGTCCTAAATTATGTTAATCCTTAAATTACCCTTCATTATTCAATTTTGAGGTTACTGTTACCTCTAATTTATAGTCGGTGATCATTGAGATGAGGTCACACCTGTTCCCATGCCGAACACAGAAGTTAAGCTCATCTTCGCTGAAAATACTCGGCGGGCGACCGCCCGGGAAAATAAGTTGTCGCCGGCTCTCCCAAAACACTCTTCGGAGTGTTTTGGTCTATGCACCATTAGCTCAGATGGTAGAGCAACTGACTCTTAATCAGTGGGTCCTGGGTTCGAGTCCCCGATGGTGCACTTTATAACGCTGAAAACCAGCGTCAAGGCCCGTTGGTCAAGCGGTTAAGACTCCGGCCTCTCACGCCGGCGACGGGAGTTCGATTCTCCCACGGGTCATATTTCCCAAGACCGCAAGCTGTTTCTTCAGTTTGCGTTTTTTTGTACATGGACCATTAGCTCAGTTGGTCAGAGCAACCGGCTCATAACCGGTGGGTCCGGGGTTCGAGTCCCTGATGGTCCATTTCTTTTTTAGGGGTATAGCTCAGCTGGTAGAGCAGCGGTCTCCAAAACCGCGTGTCCCGAGTTCGATCCTTGGTGCCCCTGCTATCTCCGTGAGGGAAGAAATTCCCTTGCGGGGGCTTTTCATATATAAAGTGTGTCTATAGACACAGTGTATGCAATTCACTTGCTGGCACAAGTCCATTGATCTCAGTGAATTTGTGCCAACAAGCGGTACTTGCTATACCAGCCTGTTGGTTTATTTATAACCGCTGTAGGATAGCGGAAATAATTTTGTGGATTGCCTTGAAAGTTTTCCTTTTGACGCAGATCAGTTAGATCACCTAGTCATCAGTGTATTCTGAGGAGTGACAAACTCTTTTAGCAAATACACCTTGCTGTCGGCTGCGCCCTTTGCATAGTCGATACAGACCATGACTTCCCGATTACCTCCCCGGTAGCTCACACCACAGTGTTTATACTCGCTGCACTTACTGTCACTAAGTGGTCACGGCGCACATTGAGGTAGCTGCCATAAGGCAGGTTTGCAAATGCAAACTGTTACAATGCAGCTGAAATCTTTCAGCAGTTATTGAGGTCTCGTCGTGGTTGCTTTCTCTCTCTGGCTATTCAGTTCAACTGGAGTCAGCCGTAGGATCCGTAAGTCTTACGGGAAAAAAGAAAAGAGTTCTCAGCACTACTCACAAAAGCATACTGAAAACTCCTTGACAAATATATCAAAACCATGCTATAATATACAACATGGACATTGATGCACTCATCTGTAAAAGTCTCACATCTGCTTTCTGAGAGCATTTGTGCTGATGGCTTACTTGAATTGGCGTTCATTTAAGCCACAGGTGGGTGTTTTGTTGTTCGCACTCACTGTATGTATTATAGCACATCGTTTTTTATTTGTCAAGCCTTTTTTAAAAATAATTTTGAATAAATTTTAATTTGTTTATTCTTTTTCTCACGGATATATATTGATATATCGTATATATTTTGAATATTATAGATTGACGAATTATCCTCTTTTTGGTATTATAGTTCTTGTGCTTTTGCATACAGGAATATATACTTTGGAGGATATTTTTAATGTTATTCGAGAAACAGAACAACAACACAGTCGAGGAGTACATGACAAAATGGCTTATTAATACTAAACGCCCATCATTAAAGCGTTCTTCGTATGATAGGGTAGAACAAAGTCTAAATTATCAGATCTTCCCGGCTATAGGCAAAATAAAGTTAAAGAAACTGACTGCTGATGATATTCAAATGATGTTGAACAATCTTTCAGAACGTTCTTCTTATAGTACAACTAAAAAAGCATACGTTAATCTGAAGAGTTGTCTTGATCTTGCGGTTTTAAAAGGGGATATAAAGAAGAATCCTATACTTTCGGTTGTTCTTCCCAAAAATAATAAATCTGATGAAACGGTAGTATATTACTCTCCCGAACAGGCGAGGGCGATTGCTGCCGAAGCTATTTCAACTTATAATAATGGCAGTTTTAAGTATAGGTACGGTTATTTCATCGTGTTTATGCTAAATACCGGTCTGCGTGTTGGGGAGGCTCTTGCACTTAGTTGGTCTGATGTAGATTTTACAAATAAAATAGTTTACGTACATAACAGCGTTTCGTCGGTAAAAACAAGAGGGGACAGCAGCATGAAGTATGAAAAGATAGTAAATTCTCCCAAATCACGAAATTCTGTTCGTTATGTTCCACTCAATAAAACAGCACTTGATGCTTTAGTAAAGATACACGCTATAATGGGTGATAATGATAGGATAGTTGCCACGGAGAATGGTCTGTTAGTTGATCCAAGCGCTATTCATCGCACTATGTCGCGAGTCCTTAAAAACTGCGGAATCAACGGTAAGAAAGACATTGTTCACGCTCTACGCCATACATTCGCAACGCTATTGCTCAGACAAGGGACTGATATTAAGGTCGTTTCCGAATCCTGAGTCTATCCTAAAATTTGTGTAAACCTCTGAAGTAGTGTATAATAGAAGAGACACTACTTTGGAGGTTTTAATTATGAGCAGAAGACGAAGAAATGAAACAGAAGAGCAGCGAGCAAGAAGAGAGCTAATAAGTGATTTTCTTTCGGCAGCGAATATTCAGAGCATGGACGATATTCAGGAACTTTTCAAGGAGGCACTTGCCGGATTTATGGAAGGTAGCCTTGAATCAGAGCTTGATTCCGAGCTTGGATACGAGCCGTATGACGTTAAGAACAAGGCTACCGACAACAGTCGTAACGGTCACAGCAAGAAAACTCTTCGTACCAGTATGGGTAAGGTTGATATTGAAGTTCCTCGTGACAGAAACGGCGAATTCGAGCCTAAGATACTGCCCAAGAATCAGACAAGCATATCTCAGGATATGGAGAACAAGATCATCTCAATGTATGCCAAAGGTATGTCAACGTCTGATATTGAGGATCATATTCGTGACATTTACGGTCTTGAGATATCCGATACTACTGTCAGCCGCATAACCGATAAAGTGCTTCCCGCAGCCAAGGAATGGCAGCAAAGACCACTTGAAAGCATCTATGCAGTCGTATTTCTTGATGCTATCCACTACCACGTTCGCAGCGAGGGACAGATCATCAAAAAGGCTGTCTACATAGCGATAGGCGTTAATATGGACGGCAGGAAGGACGTTCTCGGTATGTGGGTAGGCGAAAATGAAAGTGCCAAATTCTGGGCAGGCGTTCTGAATAGTCTGCGTAACAGAGGCGTTGATGATATTCTTATCGCCTGCACTGATAACCTGACAGGTTTTTCTCAGGCGATAGAGGCTGTATTTCCGAAAACTGATATCCAGAACTGTATCATTCATCAGCTCAGGAATTCAAGCAAATATGTCTCCTACAAGGATATCAAGGCGCTTATGACCGACCTGAAAAAGGTCTATACTGCCGCCACTGAAGAAGCTGCTCTGGACGCTCTGGACGAATTTGCCGCTGTCTGGGACAGCAAATATCCCAAGATCTCAAAGTCATGGTACGAAAACTGGCCTAATCTCAGCACATATTTCAAGTTCCCGCAGGAGCTTCGGAAGCTGATCTATACCACCAATGCAATCGAAGGATTCAACCGTCAGCTTAGGAAAGTGACCAAAACAAAATCCGTATTTCCTACAGATGACAGCCTTTTCAAGATGCTGTATCTGGCTATGAAGGACATCACGAAAAAGTGGACTGGGCGTCGTCAGGACTGGAGCAGTATCTATGCTCAGCTTGTGATCTATTACGGAGACAGAATACCCGAATAATACTTTTATCTTGACAATCATATAATCATGTGCTAATATGCTGATAAGACCGACTGCTTTCACAATCGGTCTCATCATACACTTTTCTATTGCACTATTTTGCGTTTACACAGAATTTGGGATTGACTCGAAATCCTAGGGCATTCTGACATTTCGATAACGATGAAGTTCTATTATCATGTTATAGAGGAACAGAAAAAGACTGCTATGACAAAGCTTGATGAGATTTATTAAAGTGTGTTGTCTTTAGACATAGTTTGATTTTCCCCTTCTCGATTTATTCTAGTGGGGAATTTTATTTGTATTCTTTATAAAAAGCTTAAAACCTTTTATTGTTTTGTTAATTCTATACCTTATCTTTTGTGAAAATGGTAGAAATTATTCGTCTGATTTTCTAATATAGTTAATAATATTGACAATGAATCAATAAAAAGGTATAATATAATTAATAGTAAAAAAGCAAAACTACTGAAAAGCAGTGACGCAAAGCCAAGGGTCTAAGCCGAAAGGTATGACAGCCGGTTGCCATGCAGTTGTGCATGAAAAATGGTTGACAGTTAAGCAATGCGTTGTCGCATTGCTTTTTTGTTTATGTAAAAAAGGAGGTCGGTCTTATTATGTTGAAGAAAAGGTTTTTTTCATTTGTTTTGACTTCTGCTTTTACTTCTATATACAGCGTCTTCTAAGAAATCAAAGACAGAATAAAAAGACAAGTAAATACAAAGGACGGAGGAATGACTATGAAAAACATCGCAAGATTTATCGCTTTTACAGCAGCTGTTTACCTGACATTTACTGCCTGCGGAACAACAGAAGGTAATCAGACCAAGGAAAAACCGACTAGTGCCGAAACATCGGCTGTTATTACAGAAGCAGCTGAAACTTCTGAAAAGGAAGAAATCGAGACTGAAGCCCCAAAAGAAACGACGTCTGCCAAAATATCCGAAACAGAACCGACACAGGACAGAGTTCACCTTGACTACGGTGATGAGGAAGCATTTGAAGCTGCTCTTAATTCGGGCGATGATCTTAACGGAAAAACTGTAAGTATTATAGCTCAGGAACTTCATCCGGAATCAATATACGGTTACAATATCTGGGCTGGTATTCATCTTAATTTTGTTTCACCGGATGACCCGAATGTTCAAGTCGGTGATGTTCTGACAGTCAGGATAACAAACGCTGAACTTGTCGATCAATCGTGGATAATCAGGTACGATATGGTTGAAAATGCAGTTGAGGACGAATATACAATCACAGCGGAAAATCTTCCCGAAACTAATGAAGAACCCGAAGAAGACACGCCTAATGCTTATGAGAGCAATAAGTATTACGAAATAATCGATGCAGCAAGCTGGATAAATTCTATCGTGAACACGGTGATAGTTCACAAGATACAGGCAAAACAGGATGTTTCGATCTCAGCTTCTCTGATCGCATATTAGGAAGACGGAAGCGTTGTCGGCAAAGGCAGTGATGATATCACGCTGACAAAGGGGCAGGTGAACTATTTTGAATATCACTTTAGCGGAGATATTTCCGGCACGAAGCTTCGTGCTAATGCTACTGCAAAGAGTGACGGGCTTTTCACAGGGGCACGTAATGTGGTAGAACTTGTACAATGTGACACTGCCGGCGAAGAAGTTTTTCTTACTTTCAA
Source organism: Ruminococcus albus 7 = DSM 20455 (assembly GCF_000179635.2). Classification (NCBI taxonomy): domain Bacteria; kingdom Bacillati; phylum Bacillota; class Clostridia; order Eubacteriales; family Oscillospiraceae; genus Hominimerdicola; species Hominimerdicola alba. Next base: position 1,558,613 of record NC_014833.1, read on the forward strand.
ACAGACGGCAGACGAGTTGGGCGGTTTTGCAAAATTCAAGCTGCTTCTCTATAAAGACGATCAGATCGTCGGAACTAAAGATGGGCATTTCGATGTTTATGCAAAAAATCTTAATGGCAAAGGAGCTACTGATGTGGCTGATATAACGGTTTATGAAACAGATTTCGACAGGGTCGAAGTTATCATTGAACCATAAATATGGAAAAACAGCACTCGGGATAATTCCGGGTGCTGTTTTATATATCCGTTGGTTGTCAGCTTGGTGTGACGGTTAACGATACTGTAAAGGCGGCAGGCTACCATTAGTTCGTTACGGGACAGCTCCAGCAGTTTATTTGGTATTTTCATTTTACACCTCGATTAATTATTTTTGCAAATAAAAAACGGTAGACAGGTGGTATCTGTCTACCGTTTATTATACAGTATTAAATACTGTATGCCAAGAGTTTTCCTCAATATATTTATCTACAAATTCTTTGAATAGAGCATTGGGAGTTGTATTATTTTTATACGCAAGTTCTTTAAACTTAGCAGCCTTTTCTTTCCGAAGTCTGACTGCTAGATTAGTTAAGTTCTCTTTGCCACATTTGATGTCGGCTTTCTGATGAGCTTCTGAAACAGCCATTGTGTCACCTCCGGTTTAAATAGTCTCTCCTCAACAAGCCTCTAAAATCCACGGCATACCGGCTGGCGATATGAGAAGCGAATATTTATCACTATTTTCCAGAAGCGTAAAAGCATCGCCGCCAGGCGGTCGATGTTCATTGCGATGACGCTGAGAACTATCGATGCTCTTGTTGTGTCTTCTCTTTTTGTGAGCAGCAGACCAAGACCGAATTTGCGCTTTGCAAGACTGAACTTACGCTCCACTTCGATCCTGTCGGTATTATCTTTATATGCTGCCTTCTTTTCAGCCTTGCTGTCGGCGTCATTCTTCGGTCTTCCGAGTTTTTTGCCTGAAATACGTATGCCGTGACCGCTGCAAAACGAGATGTTTTCACGGTTGCGATATATCTGATCAACAAGAACTCGCTCCGGATAATGACCTGTGCGCTGCTTGTAGTTTTCAATTGCTGTTTTCAGAACTGCACTTTCGTTGTAAGCATTAAAGGATAGCTTCTCGATCCTGCACATCCCGGTCTCATCAACTGACAGATCGAGCTTAGCTCCAAACTCAACAGGAGATTTTGCTTTACCTCTTACGATCGGTCGGATGTACGGCTGGCTGATGCTGACAATACGGTCTTCAACAGAATGAGTGTTGCTTTCAAACATATACCGCTGCTGATCGTAAACGGTCATGAGAATATCAAGAAGCTCCTTATCGGAAACGGACAGCACAACGCCGTTGTTTTCGATAAGATTATCGATATATCCAAGGTCACGGCGAATATATTGAAGCTGCTTTTTGATCGCTTTTCTGATCTTTTTCGCACCGCGCTTTCTGCATTTGGCAAGTGCAAGATAGTCTTTTCTTGCCTTTTGATGGTACATTCTCGGTCTGTAAAATCCGTATTTATCGGAGACTCTGCACAGCATATCTTCAAGCTTTTCACGAACTTCATTCAGCAGCTCAATGTCCTGAGGATACTTGATATTCTGCGGCGCACAGGTCGCATCAAGGATCAGTGTGCCAGAGTTTTCAGTTTTTTCTTCGGAATCATTTGCTGGATCTTGCTGATCGGGCTGACCTCCGTTTCCACTCACGTCATCAGAATCGTCATTGTCTTGCTGCGAGTTGTACTCGATGATCATTTCATTGATCTCGTTGAGAACATCCTCCGATAGTCTTTTGCGGAATTCCACGAGAAGCGAAGGTACGAACGGAATCTTATCCTCATATCCGGGCAGCCCGATGAAATACTGGTAGTACGGGTTCTCTCTGATCTGTTCGACGAGTTCTTCGTCCGGATAATGATATTGCTTCTGTATCAACAGCGAACCGAGTGCCATGCGGAGAGGCTTTGCGGGCATACCGGTATGGCTCGGGAACAGCCTGGCATATTCAGCTTCAATTGTTTCCCAAGGGATCATTTCTGCTTTCTTTACCCAGCGGTTATCCGGGTTCATTTGCAAACCAAGCGGTTGATTGAAATCTGTGAATGAAATCTGTTTTTCTTTCTTGAACTTATACATGGCATCCTCCGAAGTGCAAGCTTTTTTCTCGTTTTGATTACTTTTTCTTGCACTTCTATTATACCATATTGGGTTGGATTTGTCGATATTTCGTCGCTTTATTGCTGTGTGAGGAGAGACTAAATAGATTGTTATACGGTGATAGTCACCTCAGATCGTTGATGTCAAATGCTGTGTAGCCCTCATAGTAATAGCTGGTGTCAATGCCTTTCATGAATACTTCACGATCTTCTGTTTTATCTGTAAGGGCATTTTTGAGCAGTATATTTATCTCTGTAGAGCGAATAGGACTTCTCTCCATAGCAAGTAGATAGTCCTCCTTATCTATTAAGCTCCAGTCAACGACTTTTTTCAGTTCGTTCTTGAAAATGTGGTCGAGCCATATCCTTGTTGCTCTTCCGTTTCCCTCACGGAATGGGTGACAGATATTCATCTCAACGTATTTTGCAACGATATCATCAAAAGTTGTTTGCGGCATCTGTTCTACTGTTTTCAATGACTGATCCAGATACATAACAGGTGCAAAACGAAAACTGCCTTTTGCGATATTCACGGTGCGGATCTTTCCTGCAAAGTAGTAAATATCCTCAAAAAGTGTTTTATTGATGAACATGAGTGTATCAATTGTACCTGCCTTTTTTGTGGCAAGCATATTCTGTTCAAATAGTGTAATTGCTTTCTGTTTTGAAATGCGTTCTTCTTCTCTTGCCAGCTCCGCCGAGCTTTGTGCATTTATCTTATTTTCAAGCATTATTGCACCTCTTCGTGATCCGTGAGCAAGGTATTTCCTATTTCTATTATAGTATATCCGAAACAGGAGTGTTTGTCAACCCATTACACATTGTGAGCGTTATCTATGTGCTTACGTATTTCTTCACGCTCTGTCATATCCAGCTTGCCGCGCCTGATAGTCATTTTTATTATTTTTTCGACTTCGCTCAGATTATTGTTTTTATACTCGTTAGTGAACTGTCCTCCCGACAGATATCCTCTGTTTTTATATATTCACGGAGATACTCTGAATAAGCTTCTGATAGGGCAGATAATAATATATGGTGGTATATGATGTGTTGAATGGATATACGTATATTGTATATAGAGCTCATATACAATTTTGTTAAGATACTACAACAACGAAAGATATATTTTGGTAATATTTCGTGAATGGCGGGGTTGACAAGCATGTATATGTCTGATATAATGTATATATCAAATATATACGCATGAAGGTGAGTACTCATTATGGATATAATTATATCAAATTCAACAGGCGAGCCTATATACGAACAGATAGTTTCACAGATAAAGGCTCAGATAATGTCAGGCGAACTGAAGGCAGGGGACGCTCTTCCTTCGATGAGAGCACTGGCGCAGGCGCTTCGCATAAGCGTGATAACCACAAAGCGTGCATACGAAGAACTTGAAAGAGACGGTTTTATCGAATCTTACACAGGCAAGGGCAGCTTTGTAAAAACGCAGAACGCGGAGCTTCTGAAAGAGGAATATCTCAGGAAAGTTGAAGCACTTCTCGGTGAAGCCTGCGATACTGCAAAGATGTGTGATATTTCTCTGGAGGAAATGATCTCCATTGTAGAAATGATATACGGAGGTAACTGATATGAACGACTATGCAAATGCAATAGAGATAAACGGGCTGACCAAAAAATATGACGGCTTCACACTGGACAAGCTTAGCTTTAATGTCCCGAAAGGGAGTATAATGGGATTTATCGGGCAGAACGGTGCGGGAAAATCCACAACGATAAATACGATACTGAATATCGTCAAAGCGGACGAGGGCAGCATTAAAGTCATGGGGCTTGACCACATCAAAGACGAGAACGAGATAAAGCGGAACATCGCAGCGGTGTTCGATGAACTGCCATTCAATGAACAGCTGAACGCTAATGATATCGACTTTATATTTCAGGACTTGTTTGAAAACTGGGATAGTGAAACTTATTTCGGATATCTGGACAGGTTCGCGCTGCCGAGAAAGAAGAAATTTGGGCAATTCTCAAAGGGGATGAAGATGAAACTGCAGATAGCTTCTGCGCTTTCACACGGGGCTAAGCTGCTGATAATGGACGAAGCCACAACAGGTCTTGACCCTGTGGTGCGTAACGAGATACTTGATATATTCCTGGAATATCTTCAGGACGAGGACAACTCTATACTGATGTCATCCCACATAACATCTGACCTTGAAAAGATAGCGGACAGTGTTACATTCATCGACAAGGGAAAGCTTCTGCTGACAGGCTACAAGGACGATATACTTGACAGTCACGGTATTCTCAAATGCACTAAGAAAGACTTTGCCGAGATAGAAAAGTCTGACTTCATCAGCGCAAGACTGACGGATTTCGGGGCTGATGTAATGGTCGCAGACCGTCGTGCCGCTGCAAAGAAGTATTCCGGCATAACGATAGACAAAACTACTCTGGAGGATATAATGCTGTTCTACGTCAGCCGCGGGAAAAAGGAGTGGAGATAATGAACAGAAGATATTTCGCCATGTTCAAACATGATGTGATACTGGCAAAGAAAACGCTGATACTGTCGGCAGTGGGATATATCTCTATGCTGATACTGTCCGTACTGGTATTTATGAGCGCGAAGTACGGCAACCTTGCTAAAAATGCGGCAAAGGATGATGTTATGCCAATATTCAGATCGATGATGATATTTATTGGTATTTCCGCTTCTATGATACCGATGTTATGCTTTGATAACAACACTCTTATCTCGGATATTAAATGCGGCTGGCAGAAATTCACCTACACTTCTCCACTATCCGTAAATGAACAGCTTAGATACAGATATGGCTTGAAAATAGCAGGGTTGCTGTTATCACACGTATTTTCAGCTATACAGATAGGAACGATAGTTATGGCTGACGGCAAGGGGCTTACAAAGACCGATGCGCTTATTACAGTATTTATATACGGGTATTTGTACATAATGGAAATGATTTCGATACCGCTTTATATAAAATTCAAAAACAGCGACAAGGCAGGAATGGCAAGTATGCTGCTTATCATGGTTCTGATGATACCTGTAGTATTCCTGTTCAAGGATAAGGGCGATAAACTTAAAGAAATATCAGAGGTCAACGGCGGCGTGATCAGATTTAACGAGATGGTCGACTTGTTGGGTATTGATTTACCACTTATCGCCGCTGCTACAGCTGTGCTTATGGCGGTATCTCATATAGTATCCTATATGTGTACCAAAAAACTGTTGGAAAAGAAGGTGTGCTGATATGCTGGGACTTATATATAAAGACTTTAAGATATATCGTAACACCTTTCTGTGCCTGCTGTGTGTGCTGCTGTTATCTAAAGGGTTCATAATGCTGCCTGTGGCTGTCGGCACTGAGGAATTCAAGGACGCTATGAACTCAATGCCTGCATTATTCGGTATGATGTGCGCAGGCGGTACGGTGATATCATTCTATATCGCAGGTATGTTCCAGGAGAGTCTTATCTCGGGAGATGAGCAGAAAAAATGGGCGTACTTCATCACTTCAACAGATGACGGCATAAAGCGCATGGTTGGCAGCAAGTATATCATAATACTGATATACTCGATGATGACTGCATTCATGTGCAGCTTTATGAACAAGCTCTGTGCCGATATCATAGGGCAGGATGCGCCCGATAACACCAATCTTATACTTTTGCTTTTCTTTGTACAGCTGATGTGCAGGGGATTCAGTGTACCGTTCTTATTCGCATTCGGTTCAAAGAAAGGCAACACGGTAAGGCTTACAGCTGTTATAACTGTGATAATAGCAGGGCTTATCTACGGGCTTTTCGGTGACCTGAGCATTATAAATCCGGAAAAGATATGGGAAATGCTGATGGATATGATGACAGACCTTTCGCAGAACTGGAAGCTGATGCTGGGACAGGCGATGTTCTTCGTGATAGTAATCGTTATGTATATAGTATCGTATAAGCTGTCTTGCAGATATTATCTGAAAGGGGTGGAGCACTATGACAAGTAATGAAAAAAAGCTGACATTAAAGCGGATAGCCATATTCATAATGCTTTGCTACATCCCCAACTATGTGCTGGAGATAGTTTTTTCAGACCACAATGGCGGAATGACCTCTGCGGCGGCAGGCTTGACGATAATGCTTTATCCTGCTATAGCTAATATCCTCACACGTATCATAACGAAAGAGGGCAAGGGCGAACACTATCTGAAAGCGCATTTCAAAAAGCACAAGGGGATATACATCGCGGCGGCTGTTTCACCGCTGATTATGGGTATCATCAATCTGCTTGTTTGCCATTTCGTATTGGACAGCCAAACCGATATGGGTGATATGCTGAACCAGAACCTGTACGGGTCGGGTTTAAGGACGCTGATACCACTCATACTTTTATCATATATGGTTTGTATACCATTCATCGTAATGGGATTTGGTGAGGAATTCGGGTGGAGGGCTTACCTTACACCTAAGCTTGAAAAGTTCATGCCGAGATTTCCTGCCTGCTGTATCACAGGCGTGATATGGGCAGTATGGCACGCGCCGCTTATATGGTACGGGTACGATTTCGGCAGGGATTACCCCGGATTCCCTTATGTGGGAGTTATCGCCATGTGTGCGGTATGCATACCCCTAAGTTATGTACTGACATGGATGACAGAGAAAACGAAGTCGGTATACCCTGCGGCTATATGTCACATGGTGATAGATAATGTGATGAACATACCGGCGCTGACGATGATATCTGAAAAGACAATAAAAGACAATTCTCTGCTTTTCGGTATACTTGCGCTGGGACTTGTGCCTGCTGCAGCAACTATAGGGATAATGATAGCTGAAAAGATCAAGTCTGAAAAAGCGGCATAAAACAAAAGTCACTTAAAAGCCAAAAGACATAGAGGTGCTATTGCAGCTTGTATCCACTTAACTTTTCTTGCGGTATCACGACTACCACCGGCAGGTCTATCGATCCGATAGACATTATAATTTGCACAAAATATTCGCAAAATATCCGAAGATTTTTAATTGTGTAAAAATTGAATTTTTTTGCCATATTGAATGACCTGAGCGGTTAGTGAAGTTTGGCATCAACAAAAAATGACCATTTTTCAGGGCTTTATGCAGATACATCATTATATGATGCGTGATAATTGGTCAACGTTGAAAAATCGGGCAAAATGTGGTATAATAATACAGTGATATTCTGATAAGCTGCGGTTGATATCAGCCGCAGCTTGTTCATGGTATGGAGATGTTAAAATGAATAAAAATATGGATATGCTTCACGGAACCATCGGTGACAAACTGATGACCTTTGCACTTCCGTTGGCTGCAACCGGTATTTTGCAGCAGCTTTTCAATGCAGCGGATATCGCGGTGGTAGGGCGCTGTGTCGGGAAAAATGCGATGGCAGCTGTGGGCAGCAACACCCCTGTAACAGCGCTGATACTCAGCCTTTTCACAGGTATCTCGATAGGTGCGAATGTCGTGATATCAACGCTTATCGGTCAGCGGAAACCAGAAAAAGTCAACAAAGCGGTACACACCGCACTGCTGTTTGCATTTGTGGGCGGTGTGATATTTGCATTGATATGTGAACTTCTGTCGCGGCAGATCCTCAGCCGTATGTCGATACCCGATGAAGTATTCAGCATGGCGCTGCTATACTTCCGTGTTTATGTGGCAGGAATGCCCGTAATACTTTTGTACGACTTTGCCTCGGCGGTATTCCGAAGTCACGGCAATACCCGCACACCGCTGATATGTCTGCTGACATCGGGTGTAATAAACGTTCTGCTTAACCTGTTTTTCGTGCTGGTGCTGGATATGACGGTCAACGGCGTGGCGCTGGCAACTGTTATATCAAACCTGATAAGTTCGGTACTGCTGATATATTTTCTCATACGTGAAAACTCGGAGATACATTTCTCTTTTAAAAAACTCGGTATCGACAAAAAGCAGCTTAGCATGATGATAAACATCGGACTGCCAGCAGGCATTCAGGGCATGGTATTCGCCATATCCAACATAATCATACAGTCCTCGATAAACAAGCTGGGCAGCGATGTTATGGCGGCATCATCTGCGGCATTCAACATCGAGATATTCGCCTACTACATACTAAATTCCTTCGGGCAGGCATGTACCACATTCGTGGGACAGAATTACGGTGCCAAGCAGCCGGATAGGTGCATAAAAGCCACAAAGATCGCGCTGGTACAGGACATGGTCATCACAGTGGTGTTTTCGATGCTGATACTTCTGGCAGGCAGACCGCTGTTACACATTTTTAACTCGAATGAAGCAGTAATATCCGTCGGCATGATACGCATTAAGTATGTACTGCTGAGCGAGGGAATAAATGTCATCATCGAGATAATGTCGGGCTGTATGCGCGGCTACGGACGTTCATTCATACCTGCGCTGATATGCACAGTCGGCATCTGCGGAGTGCGAATAACATGGGTGTACAAGGTGTTCGCTTACCACAAAACGTATGCCACACTGCTAAAAGCCTACCCACTCAGCTGGGCAGCGACCTGTGCGGCACTGGTAATAGCATACACTATACTGCGAAGAATTACGATGAAAGATTTCTTTGAGAGAAAATCAGCCTGAGTGATCACAACCAAGCCATTGTATAACAAATATAACGTTCGGCATACCTGCTATGTGTGGGTATGCTGATTTTTTTTATGGTTATTCCTCTGACACACCAAATTAAATGGTGTTATATCGGAACTTGAAATACTTGGCGGATATCCTTTCCCCGCCTGCGGCGGTGGAAGGATAACATCAACAGGATGTTCTGTTATTATTCAGCACTTTGTGGTGGTGTGCTGAATGGATACCCATGTATTTTTTACAGAAAAAGCATAAAGAAGCAGATACGGTCGGGTGCATTTGGGGGCGGTCTTTTACCCGATGTAGTATAAATTTATCGGTGCAAGATAGTTATATTTGCAAAAACTTTGTATCAATTAACAAATTATAATACTATGATTTGTTTATGCCTACAAAACTCAAAGCGTGTATACGTTTACATTTAATAAATCCATTGACTTAAATTTAATCGTGTGTTAGAGTAAATTTAATGAAACGTTTCAGAAACACAAGTAAACGATTTATCAAGAAAACCGAAAGGAAGCGAAAACAATGGTCAATATGCAGACGAATCTCAAGGCTGTGAAACGCACAGCTGCAACAATGCTGTCAGCGATGCTGCTGGCATTATCCATGCCCGCAGTCCCGGCAGATGCGGCATCAAAAGGGTTTTATGTCAGCGGTACAAGCATCAAAGATGCTAACGGAAATACCTTCGTTATGCGCGGCGTAAATATTGCACACGCATGGTACAGTTCATACACCTCGACCTCTATCAAGGGCGCAGCTGACAACGGCGCAAACACCGTAAGGGTAGTTGTTGCTGACGGCAAAAAGTGGTCAAAAACTTCAAAGAGCGACCTGCAAAGCATAGTAAACGAATGCAAAAAGAACGATCTTGTATGCATACTGGAAGTGCACGATGCCACAGGCAGCGACAGCACATCAGACCTCAAAGCAGCTGTTGATTACTGGATTGAGAACAAAAGCGTACTTCAGGGCAACGAGAAGTATGTAATACTCAACATAGCTAACGAGTGGTACGGCAGCTGGAACGGCTATTCATGGGCTGAGGGCAACAAGTCTGCTGTGAAGAGCATAAGAAATGCAGGCATTGATAACATGATAATGGTCGATTGTGCGGGCTGGGGACAGTACCCAGATTCCATCAAGGACTACGGCAAGTCGGTGTTCAATGCTGACTCGCAGAAAAACACAGTGTTCTCAATACATATGTACGAGTACGCAGGAGGAAATTCAAGCACTGTCAAAAAGAACATCGACAATGCTCTTGGAATAGGTGTGCCTGTTGTGATAGGCGAATTCGGAGGTCAGCACACTAACGGTGATGTTGATGAAGGTACTATCATGAGTTACTGCACACAGAAAAATGTCGGCTATCTCGGCTGGTCGTGGAAAGGCAACGGCTCTGACCTTTCATATCTTGATATCTCAAACAATTGGTCAGGCACTTCACTTACCTCCTGGGGCAACACTCTGATAAACGGCAGCAACGGCATAAAGAAGACCTCAAAGAAATGCTCGGTATTCACCGGAAGCAGTTCTTCATCGAACAGTTCATCGTCGGGAAATACCTCGTCATCAAGCAGCAGTTCGTCATCAAGCAGCGGTGACCCTTATGTTTCGCTGTTCTGGGGACAAAGTTCGGCAGGTGCATGGGGTCAGCCTGTATCCGTCATGACCACGAAGAACGGCGGCAGCTTTGATGCATCCAACATCAAGAAAAAAGGTTACTTCTATGTTGAATACACCAACAGCAACCGTAATCAGATAGAACTTATACTGCAAAGCTGGAGCGGCGGCAGCGGATGGGCAAAAGTACAGGCTTATGAATTCGGCAGTGCGAACGGTCACAGCTATGCCAAGTTCTCTTATAACGACTGTGTAAACGCTTTCGGTACAAGCAATTTCAGCAGTTACCTCGACCAGGTTCACGTGGGCTGTATGAAGAACTCCACCACGGTATACTCGGTTTGCTACTGCTATCCGAATTGATCTTATAAAAGCGGTTCTGTACAGAGCCGCTTTATTATGCATATAAAACGTTGTTGATACATCAGTTTTCATCAACAAGCCGCATTATGTATGCGAATGCTTGCTGTGCGGTAAAACCTTTACTACCTTGCCGCTGAGATGAGGGCTGCGTATAAGATCGGTTTCAAGGCGGTGTGATTTGATGAGAGATATTCAGGATCAGCTTGTTAGGAAGATCGGTATATCCCTGTAATACGGGGATAAATCATTTTTGTCCATTGACATTCACAATATTGAGTGGTATAATATTTGTACAGATAAGGCATTTTGTTTGCTTGAAAAAACGGTGATTTGCCTATCTGATTATTTTTAGAATAGGCGATTTAGGAGTTTGTTTATGATTGATCACATTTTTGCTTATTTGGCGGTATTGTTTTTTGTAGTTATCGGACTAGTGGCTATATTTAAGGGTATATTCGGATTTTTGCTGTATCACAAGAAAGTACAGGCAAGAGGCAAATCCGGAAAAAGATATGTCGTAACCAATGCCAGGACGAGAATCGAAAATGAATCAAGAGGTCTTTACGGAAAGCCGGATGGACATGTTTATACTAAATCAGCAGTCTTTACTTATGAAGAAAACGGAAAAGGAGTTATGGCAACAGCTGTAAATCTTTTGGGCGAAGATAACTCATATATAGTCAATAACAAGATCTACACGATAAAAGTGTCACCTTTCGATCCTCACAAGTGTTATTTTCCTGCATACCAGCTTTATCAGGGATGCAGCATTCCCGTGAAGATATTCATTTTTGTGATGAGAACATTACCACGGGCCGGCGGTCTTATGTTTATTGGAGTTGCCTGGTTTATTTATACCAGTTTTATTGTCAGATAGTATAATATAGTCGTAAATTCCGGCAAATGCGATGCATGGTTTTCGGTGCATCGTTCAAATATAATTATAATATAAGGAGATAGCATTATGGGATTTTTTGACAGCTTATTGAATGGAGCAAAGGAAATAATTGACGGCACAAAAACAGCGATCGATAAAATACAGATGGACGTGGATCAAGAAAAAAATAATACAGTGAATAATGAAAGATTCAATGCTCCGTCAGAACCGCTTCCCGCTGTTGCGGTACAAACCGGATTACGTGGATACAACGTGCAGTTCATGCTCTCAAGTGATTTTACCGAGCACGCAGGATATGTCGCTTCAACGGTTTCACTAAAATACAATCCGGAACATCTTGGCGTTCTGGAGTATGATGATGAGGGAGAGATAACTGTTTCATTACATGAGGGAATAGGCGATTTTTACGAAATCGGCGAGTGCATTGAAGAATATATTTCAAGCGGAACATTATCAGGTGCAGAACTATTTGAAGCTTTCCCTGACGGAATATATAAGTTCAAAGCTAGAATTTCCGCATCGGACTATATGATGTATTTTTATGTTTTAAGAAGTAATGCTTCCGACCCTTGTGATCACGATATTTTATTATTGTTTTACCCGGCTGATGTTCATAATACTAATTTAGAGAAAAAATTGGTATATTGTTTTGATGAAGCCGCAAGAACGTTAACTATTCAACCATAATAAAAAAAGAGTATATTGGTGTACCTGAAAACCAAATAATCAGATAAGAATACAAAGCGTCTGACACAGCCTTTCGGTGAGTGTCTGACGCTTTTTTAGAAAAGTATGATTATATTTGTGATGTCGGAACAGTATATGCTTTAAAGGCAGAGTTCAGGCAGATCAAAGCGGTCATGTTGAGCAGGCTTCCCACGCCGTAAGCCAGGATATCTTCCCACGCAAAGCCGGTGCCGATTAAAATTGCAGGCAGACTTCCGCGGGCGAAACCGAGGACTTTATAAAGCTCAAAATACTGTGACACTTCAACTGCGCAGGCAAAGATGAAGAGTATCAGCGGGAGGGTGCGCGGAAACTTATCGGTGAATATGCGCACGAAGAAGTACATTGTGGGCATAACGAGAACGTCTCCGATGTATGCGCGGATAAATCCTTTGGCGTACAAGCCTATCAGTATCTCGGTGATGAGCATGACGGCGAAGAGCGCAGTGTATATAAGCTTAAGTTTCGTAGTATGTTTCATAGTTTTCTCCTTAATCAATGTAGTTTAAATGTACCCGGTATTTATCTTCATACGGCTCTATCCTTATATGGATGATTCCGGTTGCGTACTTGTTGTATTTGTAATCATCTCCGCTTGAGGGATCAGCTTTTTCGATATCGCACGTTATGTTGTTTTTCAGAAATACTTCCGGATCATTGACTTCAACGATAAGCTCGCTGTCTATAACGCATAGAAAGCTTCTGTCACAGTAGCTCACAAGTTTAACGTCATCGGTGAGGTCGAGGTTGAATTCCTCGCTTACTTTCTCACGGTCGATAAAAAAGTGGTAGGTGTGCGGCGAGAAAATAAATAGTATCGCCAGGTAGCCCAACAACGGAAGCCATACAATCAGAATAACGATCCAGATCCACAGGTTGCTTTTTTGGGATCTTTGGTCCATATCATCAACGTCAAGTCTGCTGTCAGTATTCGGGAAAGCATCGGTGATCATATTTTTTTCCATATAAGATAAACTCCCATAAAATATTATTGTGACATCATTATATCACATAAGAAACTGTTTGTCAATAGAAAATTATCGAAAAACAATAACTTTTTATTAAACATCAGAAAATTTAGCAGAGGCTTCGTCTTCGATCCGAGATCTGTATAAAAGTGTATTGGCATAGAAAGATCATATAAGCTTCTTTATCGTTTATTTTATATAGTATCTTCCGATTGTTTCATTCATCAAAAAAACCAATAATGTAGGATGTTTATTTTTAAATCAGCAATATTAATTATTTAAATTTTTTGTTGAAACTATTGCATTTTTCTTGAAAACGTGATATATTATTGGTGGTGAGTTTACACAATATTCTAATTGTCAATAATATGCATATATCTGCTTCGTTATTGACGATTTGCACAATTAGGGTTTATTATAGGGTAAATATAATGAAAGAAGGATGAATGAAATGAAAAGATGTGTACTCAATGTAATGTCCGCTGCTGCAGCGGTAATACTTGCTTGTTCTGCGGTTACTCCTGCGGTCACCGCTTTTGCTGAGAATTCCTCAGGCAGTGCGCAGGTGTATGAATTTGAAAACGGCAGGACTTCGGGCGGCAAGATATTTGCCAATGGTACAGAAGGTCTTAAACGCGGCGGAGATTGGAGCGATGATACCGACCTTTCAAATTTCTCGGGAAAGGGTTTCTCATATCTTGATCAGAAGGGAACTACTGTCAGTGTCGAGGTTGAGGTCCCTGCGGATGGTCTGTATCAGCTTACTTTCTGCTACTGCCAGCCCAGCGACAGAAACAAGAAGGTGCAGTATCTCAATGTAAACGGTGTCAACCAGGGGGAGGTCAGCTTCCCTTATAATGAATCGTTTGCAGAGACATCGGGCGGTATCGTCCTGCTGAATAAGGGTAAGAATACCATTGAGCTCGAAGGCTACTGGGGCTACACCTATTTTGATTATCTAAAGATAGCACCTGCGCCTGAGCATATATCAAAGCTTAGCCCGACTGCCGAGCTTTCAAACCCCAATGCTTCTGATTCTGCTAAGCGGCTTTACAGCTATCTCCGTGACCAGTATGGTAAGCATATAATCGCGGGTCAGCAGGAATACTGCGGTTCACATAACTACAATTCATGGAACAGCCCTGATGTATTCATAAAGGACAATGAAGCTGAATTTGAGTATATCCTCGATAAGACAGGCAAGCAGCCTGCTATACGCGGAATAGACCTGCTGGCATACAACACTACATCTTCATGGCGTGACAATGCTCCCGAGCGTGCTATCGAGTGGACGAACAAGTATCACGGCATCGCTACCCTGACATGGCACTGGAACGTTCCTTGTGAAAAGGGAAGTACAGAAACTGCTTTCTATGTTAAGTCTGCAAGTGCTACATACACTACTTTCAGCATAACCAATGCCCTTGAAGAAGGCACATGGGAGAATGAAGTGCTGATGGCTGATATAGAACTTATCGCAGGTGAGCTTAAAAAGCTAAAGGATGCTGATGTGCCTGTTATATGGCGACCTCTGCATGAGGCTGAGGGCGGCTGGTTCTGGTGGGGCGCTGAGGGTCCAGAGGCTTGCAAAAAGCTGTACCGTCTGCTCTATGACCAGCTTACCAATGTATATGGTCTTGACAACCTTATCTGGGAATGGACAGGTTATACCTTCCCGACTTCATCAGCATGGTATCCCGGTGATGATGTGGTGGATATCATAGGATATGATAAATATAACGCCAAGGACGGCCTGCCTAACCTCAGTTCGATATCAGCTACTTTCTACAGCCTTGTACAGAGTACGGACGGTCAGAAAATGGTTGCCATGTCGGAAAACGATTCAATACCATCTATTGAGAATCTGAAGAATGAAAGGGCATACTGGCTGTACTTCTGCCCCTGGTATATGAATTACCTTACAAGTGAGCAGAACAATCCTGTGGATAATCTTATTGATGTATACAACAGTGAGTACTGCATAACTCTTGATGAGCTGCCTGACCTGAAGAACTATCCGATATCCGGTGGAGAGGTAACTAAGGCAAAAGTCGTTTACGGTGATGCAAACTGTGACGGAAAGGTAAATATATCTGATTTAGTGCTTGTAAAACAGCATCTTGCTTCGCCAAAAAAATATACTCTCACTGCGCAGGGCAAAGCTAATGCTGATGTAGATAACACAGGTGACGGCATAACTGCTTCTGATGCGATCAAGATACAGAAGTATGTTGCTGGCATCATCAAATCATTAGGTGTCTGATATTCATCATCGATATACCGGATACAGACCGATGATCAGATCATTGTATTTTCATGGTACGGCCGGTGATTAAAACGGGCCTCAGCCGTGTTACAGAGGGGGATAATATCCTGTATTAACACGGCTGGATCATCAGGCGTTCGCGGTGACGTGAACATGATCTGAGAAATGGTCCATGTTCCGGGATATGGCTGTTGATTACAGAATAAAATTTTATGGAGGTATTATCATGAAATTGAAAACCAGGCTGATCTCAGCCGCGGCAGGTGCGGTACTCGCGCTTAGCCAGACTGCTGCCATGATCCCGTCTGTACACGCTGCAGGCGAGCTCAAGGAAGCTATCGAAAATTCATCCGGTGTTCGATACGACTTTGCAAGAGCATTACAGTATTCCATGTATTTCTACGATGCGAATATGTGCGGCGATGACGTTGAAGGAAACAACCGGTTTGAATGGAGAGGCAATTGTCACACCTATGATTCAAAAGTTCCGCTCCACCCAATCGAGGACTGGGAAGGCGTGAACCTGACAGAATCACAGATCAAGAAGTACAAGAGCCTTCTTGATCCTGACGGCGACGGCTATGTTGATGTTGCAGGCGGTTATCACGATGCGGGTGACCATGTTAAATTCGGTATGCCTGAAAACTATGCTGCTTCAACTGTGGGCTGGGGTTACTATGAGTTCCGTGATTCTTACATCAAGATAGGTGAGCAGGATCACATTGAGACCATACTCCGTCATTTCAATGATTATCTTATGAAGTGTACATTCCTTGATAAGAACGGTGATGTTGTACTTCACTGCTATCAGGTAGGCGACGGTGACCTGGATCACAAGTACTGGAATTCTCCCGAGATGGACGAAATGGCAAGATCTGCATTCTTCCTGACACCAGAGAAGCCTCAGACTGACTATGCAGCATCTGCTGCAGCTTCCCTTGCTATCAACTATCTGAACTTCAAGGACACTGACAAGACCTATGCTCAGAAGAGCCTTAAATACGCAAAGGCACTCTTCAAGTTCGCTATGGATAATCCTAAGGATCTTTCCGATAACGGCGACGGTCCTAAGGGCTATTACAGATCCAGCAAATGGGAAGACGACTACTGCTGGGCTGCTGCTTGGCTCTACAAGATAACTGGCGATCATATGTATCTCGAAGAGATCTACCCCAACTACGACTTCTATGCAGCACCCTGCTATGTTCACTGCTGGAATGACGTATGGGGCGGCGTACAGTGTATACTCGGTGAGATATGCAGAGATACTCCTTACACCAAGGGCGAATACGTTTATCCCGATTTCATTGAGGAATTCAAAAAAGCTGCAAACAAGAGTCCCTATGAGCAGATGAACTGCTGGGAGTCTGTTGAGAAGGCTATAAATACTTATATGACAGGCGGCGTAGGTAAGGTAACTCCTCAGGGTTACTGGTGGCTGGATACCTGGGGCAGTGCACGTTATAACACTGCTGCACAGCTGGAAGCACTGGTATACACCAAGTACAACGGTGATAAGCCAAACAAGTACAGCGACTGGGCTAAGAGCCAGATGGAATACATCATGGGCAACAATGATATCACCTATCTTGAGCGTATTGAGGAAAACAATGCAGCTGAGAAGAACGGTGAGCCTAAGCCATGGAGCGATGACGAACTCCACGGCAGCAGAAGCTTCATAGTAGGTTTCGATGAGAATTCTGTACAGTATCCTCACCACAGAGCAAGTTCAGGTCTTACCAAGTGTGAAGATCCCGATCCCCAGAGATATGTTCTCTTTGGCGCACTTGCAGGCGGTCCCGATAATCAGGATCGTCACAACGATATAACCAAGGACTGGATATACAACGAAGTTACTATCGACTACAACGCAGCTTTCGTAGGCGCAAGCGCAGGTCTTTACAAGTACTACGGCACTTCCAAGATGGCTCCTACAAAGAACTTCCCGCCCAAGCCCACATTCTCGGGTACAAACGGCGGTTCTACAAGCAACGAATGCTGGGTAACTGCCTGCGGTATCGACGATCTGCATTCTGACGGTGCAGGCGTTACAAAAATATCCCTTTATGTAATGACTGCTTCCACCAAGAAGGTCGAGGATCTTTCGGTACGTTACTACTTCAGCACAAAGGGTATGAAAGACCCCAACAATATCAAGGTTTCCGAGCTTTACGATCAGGCTGCTGTTGAAGCTGCTCCCGCTAATGGTACTATCAGCGGTCCCTACAAGTATGACAAGATGAACGATATGTACTATGCTGAGATAAAGTGGGATGATTACAACATCGCAAACTCCGGAAAGAAGTATCAGTTCACTGTTGGTCTGTATTACGGCGATATGTGGGATCCTACCGATGACCCCAGCTACAAGGATCTGAAGATCTATGAGGTAGACGATGCTTTCTTCGCTACAGGTACTGAGGTAAAGACCGAGAATATCTGCGTATACAGCGGCGATAAGCTTGTTGGCGGTATTGAGCCTGACGGATCAAAACCTGAATTTGAATCCGAATCCGAGAACAGCAGTGCTCCTGCAACATACGGTGATGCAAACTGTGACGGAAAGGTTGATATGGCAGATGCTGTACTTATGGCTCAGTATCTCAAGTATCCCAAGAAGTATCCTATCACTGCAGCAGGTCTGAAGAATGCTGACTGTGTTGATTCTGACGGCATAAACACTCTGGATGTACGTGCTGTTCAGCTGGTAGCAGTAAAGGCTCTCTCTCAGAAGAGTCTTCCTTCTACAAAATCAAAGATCAATTCTATTGGCAAATAATAGGTTAAGGGGTGCTGTATTATGCAGCGCCCCTTTATCATATCCGTATAAAAAAGCCATAGGCGAAGAATTCTTGTCTTCACCTATGGCTTTTGATTTTATGATCATGAAAATCGTTTATCAGCCGATCTTTTCAACGGTATAACCCATTTTTTCAAGGAGATTATCAACGCCGTTCTCGCCGGAGTAATGACCTGCACCTACCATGAACAGGCAGTTCTTGCCTTCCTTGAGATACTCGGAAGCCTTATCAGCCATGTACTTGTTGCGGTCATCGAGCATGACCTTCATATAAGCCTCGTGGTCATCCAGAAGATCCTTTGGCAGTTCCTCAAGATCTACATCGTCATCGAGAGGTATCTCACCGTCGCCGTTAGCCCATTTCTCAAAGAGCTCGCTGTATTCCTCAGCGAAACCTTTTATATCGTCCATATCATTAAGCATATCGCTAATAGCATAATCAGCGTATTCATCAGAATAAGCAGTGAGAGCATCTGTCTGCATGGACAGTTCTTCGATACTGATAACTTCCTTGCCGTCTGCCTGTGCCTTGGTGATGAAATATACATCAGTTCCCGACAGCTCAACATTTTCAAGTCTGAGGAGCATAACGGTAGTCAGCTGGTTTATCCAGTAGCCTGTCTTGTACTGATCAAGCATTTTTGTGTTTGCACCTATGCTTGTGAAGTAATCCTTTGCCTTGTTATATGTTTCCTCGGAGAGGTGATCCTTAGCGGAGGTCCCGTCAGAATAAACCATGCCGTTAACATACTCCATCTGAGCGTTGACATCGTTCTGAAGGGCAGTTACATCATACTCTACTGCGATAGAATCACAGCTGTTGTAGATATCCATAAGATCTGCAGGATAATCTGATACTTCGGAGGGAAGTACGTGTATAGTACCTAAGAGGTACATAGAGTTTCCGCTTTTGGGATCTGTCACCTTCCACAGGGGAGGATCTATCTCCTTGGTTTTGATGAATTCGTTGATGTCAGCTGTAGAACCAAAAGAATTCTCGCCTGCAGGAGCAGTTTCATCACTGGTGGTAACTGCTGTTTCATCAGCGGTAGTTACTGCTGTTTCTTCATCACTTGTAACGGTAGTGTCGGCAGCTGATGATACTGTATCAGCCTTGCTTGAAGAATCGTCATCCTTCTTTCCGCATGAAGCGCATGAAAATGCCATTACTATAGCAAGCGCTGCGATAAGTATTTTCTTTTCCATGTTTTTATTTTCCTTTCCTGATAACTGTATACTTTTTGATAATATAAAATTAACTTAATGATTATACACTTATCGCGCTAAAATGTCAATATATATTAATCTGATTTCACCCATCAAACACAATGTTTGTAAAAATCGTCCTTAAAAAACTGAGTTGGCATCTGAATTTTGTAAATCTTTTCCTGAGGCATGATGTGCATAATGATATAACAGTCAATGTGCTATATTATTATTATTGCAGGCATATCTGTATATGATGAGAGTATGGTAATTTGTTTGGTTTGCATAGTTAAGAATGATGCACTTTGTTTAGCTTTTTTTAGTCAGTTAATCCAGGTGGTTAATATTTTTCATTTATTGTGCTGTTTTGACCAAAAATTGCACTGATGTCTTAAATATCATTGACACTTATACTAAGGTGTGGTATAATAAACTTAAATATTTGAGGGAGGTTATCCACCATGAATGGAAATTTAGTAAAAAAGCTGGCTGCTTATGCACTTTGCCTGACTATGGCATCTTCCATGATACCGGGTGCTGCATTTACAGCTACAGCTGAATCAGCAAGCCCTGCTTTCTCGACTGATTTCGAGGACGGAAACGTTTCGATGTTCTCAAAGCGCGGTGACAGCGATACTTCTGTTATCAAGGTCGTTGAGGACTCCGCTGCACCCAGCGGCAGCAAGGTAATGTCTGTAACAGGCAGAAGCAAGAGCTGGAACGGTCCTTCGATAGCACTGGAGGGTATACTTGAACCTTACGTTAAGTATGACATCACCGTTAAGGTAAAGGCACAGTGGTATAACACTGTCTGCATCTCGATGCAGCATACGCCCGCAGGCTCAGACTCGCCCCAGTACACTAACCTCGCAAAAGCCGTTTCACAGGGCGATTATGTTGAGCTGAGCGCCAGCTTCTCCTACGGCTCGGACGAAAAAGATGTTTCGCTGTATATTGAAACAACAGGCGATGCAAACGATCTGTACATAGACGATCTTACCATATGTGAGTCGCCCAACAATCTTGATCTGACTGCACCTTCACTTAAAAATGTTTACGGCGATATGTTCAAATTCGGCACTGCTACCACTGTTTCCGAACTTGCACCAAAGTCTACAAAGGCACTTATCAAAAAGCATTTCAACAGCCTTACAGCAGGCAACGAGCTGAAGCCTGACAGCGTTCTCGACCAACAGGCTTGCCTAGCACTGGCGGCATCGGGCGATGACGAAAACCCGCAGGTAACTCTTGACGCTGCAAAGCCCATACTCGACTTTGCCCGCGATAACAATATCCCCATGAGAGGTCACGTCCTGGTATGGCACCAGCAGACTCCTATCTGGTTCTTCAAAGAAAACTATGATGCCAACGGCGAGTGGGTATCTAAGGAAAAGATGCTCAGACGTATGGAAAACTACATCAAGAACGTTTTCACCGCAGTAAAGAAAGAATATCCCGATGTTGACTTCTATGCGTGGGACGTTGTGAACGAGTGCTTCACCGATGCGGGTGCGCCCAGAAATCCCGGCGTTCCTGATTCTTCCAACGGTTATCAGTCATCTCCGTGGGTGCAGATCTTCGGTGACAACTCATTCATCAAGCCTGCATTCATATACGCTAAGAAGTATGCTCCCTCAGGCTGCAAGCTCTACTACAATGACTATAACGAGTATATGCAGAAGAGCGATGCTATCGTAAAACTGTGCCAGGATATCAATTCCAGCGGTCACTACATCGACGGCATCGGTATGCAGTCGCATCTGAACGTTACCAACAACGGCGGTTCTGATCCGTTCCCGAGCGTAAGTATGTACAGACAGGCACTTGACAAGTTCAGCAAGACCGGTCTTGATATACAGATCACAGAGCTGGATGCTACTGTAAACAACAAGAGGTTCGATCTCCAGGCTAAGTACTACAGCGACATCATGGATGCTATAGTTGATTACAAGGACTATGTTTCTGCGGTTGTTGTTTGGGGTACTACTGATGACCTCAGCTGGAGAGCTGACCGTGATCCGCTGTTGTTCAACCAGGATTACTCGGTAAAGCCTTGCTTTGAGTCTATCGTTGACGGTATCGAGTATACCGAAACTGAAAACGAAAATGAAAATGATCCCGATCCTGTTGATACTTATCCTACAAATGTTAAGGCAAATTACAGTACAAAGTATCACCAGATACAGTTCGTATGGGACAAGGTCAAGGGCGCTGACAAGTACGGTATCGCTGTATATCTGGCAGGCAAGTGGAGAGTTCAGACCACTAACATCACAAATAACAGCTATGTAACTCCCAAGAACCTGACTCCCGGCATGACCTATAAGGTTGCAGTTGCTGCAAGAGTTAACGGTAAGTGGGATACTACTAACGCTATCAAGAACGCTATCACTGTTACTGTTCAGTAATATTATTTCACAGACCTATAACGGCAGTTCCTTCGGGAACTGCCGTTTTTGTTCGGATTTAAACATACTAATATGATAGAATTAATATGTTATTTACATCGCGGTTCTTGAAATGTTCACCAAATGGAGATATTATTATAATGAGGTGAAGTATATGGAAGAAACTGTCATAAATAATATAACGCCGCAAGCGTTTCTTTCGGTGGCAAAGAGCGGTGTAACTATAGTTGATATACGTGAAAGGGATGAGGTTATCACAAACCCTGTTGCAGGGGCTGTGAATATACCATTTTCTGAGATCTCAAAACGGCTTTCGGAACTTGACAAGGCAAAACCTGTTTATGTTCTGTGCAGGACAGGGGAGCTTAGCGGGGAGGTCACTGAGATACTTTCTGACCGCGGATATGAGGCATTTAATATCGAGGGCGGATATGAAGCTGTAAGTGAGTACATCAAAAATGCACCGCCGGCTGTTCTTGATCTTAAAGGTATACGATGTCCCGGTCCTGTTGTAAGGACGGCGGAGATACTTAGTGATATGCAGTTCGGTCAGCGTGTGCTGATAACTTCTGATGAAAGTGCTTTTTCTTCCGATATAGCTGTATGGTGCGAAAGAACAGGGAATACCCTTATAAACCTTGAAAACAGGGGAGGGGAGATAAGTGCCCTGATAGAGAGAAACTATGCGGCAAAGCAGAACGCAGAGCGTCCTGACGGAAAGACCTTCGTACTGTTCAGCGGAGATCTTGATAAAACGATAGCTGCATTCATTATGGCTAATGCGGCAGCTTCAATGGGAAGAAAGGTCACACTGTTTTTTACTTTCTGGGGGCTGAATATACTGCGCCGCCATGAAAAAGTGAAGGTCAGGAAGAATATAATAGAGAAGATGTTCGGCTTAATGATGCCGAGAGGTACGAAGCGGTTGGGATTGTCGCGGATGAATATGGGCGGCATGGGTGCTAAGATGATACGCGGCATCATGAAAAGCAAGGGTGTGGATACTCTTGAGGGATTGATGGAGTCTGCGAAAAAGCAGGGGGTACGTCTGGTGGCTTGTCAGATGTCAATGGATATAATGGGTATAAGGCAGGAGGAGCTTATTGACGGCGTAGAACTTGGCGGCGCTGCGACTTTCATAGGCTCGGGAGAGCAGAGCGATATGAGTTTGTTCATATAAGTAAAGGTGGGGAAAGTATGATAACAAGAAATGAAGCATTTGAACTTCTGAAAAAATACAACAAGGATCATTTTCATTTGCAGCACGCACTGACGGTCGAGGCTGTTATGAAGTGGTATGCAAATGAACTGGGATACGGTGATGAAGCCGAATATTGGGGCATTACGGGACTTCTGCATGATATCGACTTTGAGATATATCCTGAGGAACACTGTATAAAAGCTCCCGAACTTCTGCGTGAAGGCGGTGTGAGCGAGGATATCATCCATGCAGTATGTTCACACGGATATGGCATAACCGTGGGCTGTGGTGTTACTATCGAAGTAGAGCCTATACATGAAATGGAAAAGGTACTG
Organism: Ruminococcus albus 7 = DSM 20455; assembly: GCF_000179635.2. Lineage (NCBI taxonomy): Bacteria > Bacillati > Bacillota > Clostridia > Eubacteriales > Oscillospiraceae > Hominimerdicola > Hominimerdicola alba. The sequence continues at coordinate 1,582,178 of NC_014833.1, forward strand.
TTTGCTGCTGATGAGCTGACAGGCCTTATAGGTGCGGCTGCTCTTATGCGCCCTTCTAGGAGTACCAAGGATATGGAGCTGAAGTCGTTGAAAAAGAAGTATAAGAGTAAGGGATTCGCTGCAGGCTGTTCCAGGGATGTGATCGAGCGCGGTGCCGACCAGTTGGGCTGGGAGCTTGACAAGCTGCTGATCTTGACCCTTCAGGCGATGGCTGATACAGAAGACGAGATAAACAGAAAGATGGAGGAGCTTTGATATGCTTGACCAGTTTTCAAGGACACAGCTGCTTCTGGGCAGAGATGGTATGGACAAGTTGGCACAGGCACGTGTGGCTGTGTTCGGTATAGGCGGTGTGGGCGGATATGTATGCGAGGCGCTGGTGCGAAGCGGAGTTCGTAAGTTCGATCTTATAGATGATGACAAGGTGTGCCTGACTAATCTCAACCGCCAGATAATAGCTACAAGAAAGACCGTTGGAAAATACAAGGCGGAGGTAATGGAGGAGCGCATGAGGGAGATAAATCCCGATATAGATGTGCGTGTACACAAATGCTTTTTCCTGCCTGAAAATGAGGATGAGTTTCCCTTTGAGGAGTACGATTATATTGTCGATGCAGTGGATACGGTAACCGCGAAGCTGGCGCTGGTGATGAAGGCGAAGGGAATGGATATACCAATAATATGCAGTATGGGTGCAGGCAACAAGCTGGATCCTACGGGCTTCAGGGTTGCTGATATATATGATACCCGAATGTGCCCTCTTGCGAAGGTCATGCGTATCGAGTGCCGAAAGCGCAAGGTGAAAAAACTGAAAGTGGTATATTCAGAAGAAAAGCCTACACGTCCGATAGAGGATATGTCAATATCATGTCGAACACACTGTATATGTCCGCCGGGTGCAAAGCACAAGTGTACCGAGCGAAGGGATATACCCGGAAGTACTGCATTTGTGCCTTCTGTTGTGGGACTTATAATCGCAGGTGAGGTAGTAAAGGATATCTGCAGAGGGAAGTAGTATATTATCGCTGTAAATCATAGTAAATATATCTCAATTAACGGATCATCCGTAAAGGGGTATTTGAATGAAACGAAGCTAGAAAAGTATTTCGGATAAGGTGCTTTCGGGCTTAAAACAAAGCATAGAAAGTGCCTGAAATATTTTTTTCAAAAAAACAAAAATTTTTTTGAAAAAACCCTTGACAAACAGAACACAATATGCTATAATAATTAAGCTGTGAGAAACACAGAGAACAAAAACCGATGGAGAAGTCGCCTAGCCCGGTTTATGGCGCACGACTGGAACTCGTGTATGGGTTAATAGCTCATCGAGGGTTCGAATCCCTCCTTCTCCGCCAACCTATGAAGTCAAAAAAGATGATTTCACTTAAAAGCGCGTATTTACGCGCTTTTTTGTTGCCCTGAAACAGAAATTTTATATATGAAAACCGAAGATGATTTTTGGTATAAAATGCCTTTGGACAGGATTCGAACTCTTTTTTGGAGCGTTTCAAGAAGAATAGAAGATTTTTTGAAGGGAAACAACTCAAATTTACATCAAAAGTTTCACAAACTTTTCAGCCCGAATTTGGTGCTTTTCACGAAATGTGAGAACACCGGATTCGGGCTTTTTTTATTTTTACATATCAAAGAATGGAGGTGAAAGAATGCCGGGAAATTTTGATGGGATAAAAAATAGAAAATTCGGAATCGAGATCGAGATGACTGGTATAACAAGGTGCGAAGCTGCTAAAGCAATAAAAAAAGTTCTTGGAGGTGATATAGATCATGTGGGCGGCACCTACGACAAATACACTGTAGGTGATGACAAAGGAAGAAAATGGCAGATAGTCTTCGATAGCAGCATTTATGCCCGAAAGAAAAACGGAGATCTTGCCAGTGACTATTACAAGGTAGAGCTTAACTCTCCCGTACTAGAATATGAGGACTTTGATCTGCTGCAAAATGTTATTCGAGCCCTGAGAAAAACAGGAGCAATAACAGGACCAGATTATGACTGCGGTACTCATATCCATATTGATGCATCGGACTACACGCCGCAGCAGATAAGAAACCTTGTAAACCTATGGTCAAGCAAAGAGGATTTCTTGTGGGACGCTCTTCAGGTATCATCCGCAAGATCAAACTACTGCAAAAAGATCAACCGAACGTTTGTGTATCAGCTCAATCAAAAAAAGCCAAAGACTCTGGATAAGATCAGTGATCTTTGGTATGCCGAGACTTCAAACAGCCGCTATAACCACTATAATCCGACAAGGTACCATGCTTTGAATCTGCATTCCTTCTTTCAGCACGGACATTACGAGATAAGAGCCTGCAATGCATCGCTCCATGCTGGAGAGGTAAAGGCGCAGGTATTACTTGCGCTTGCTATCTCAAATGCGGCTGTGACAAAAAAATATTGTTCCCCTGCTGTATCGCATTCTGACAATATGCGGTACAGCTTTCGTGTTTTTCTGCTGAATTTAGGATTTATCGGTGATGAGTTCAAGAACTATCGGGCTCATCTTCTGAAGCACCTTTCCGGGAATATAGCGTGGCGTCACCCAGAAGATGCTATTGCACAGAGAGAACGTCTGAAAGCAGAACGAGAAGCCGCTCGTAACGAGCGTGTGCGCCCTGTGTCGCAATACACGGACGAGTTCGGGGAAACACACGATGAGGAACAAACCGCCCCTGTGGACGATTTGTCGGGCAGTTTTGGGGAAGATGAATCTGCAGTTACAATGAATATGTAGAGGTGAGAAAATGAAAAAGAAAAACGAATACAAACATTCAGAAAAACCGATGCTGTACATCGCTTACGGTTCAAACATCAACCTGCCACAGATGGGTTTCAGATGTCCTCATTCAAAGGTCATAGGGACTGCTATGGTCAAAGGCTGGGAACTGGAGTTCCGAGGGGTTGCAACTATCGTACCGAAACAAAATACCGAAGTTCCCGTATTGCTGTGGGAACTTGACCCAAGGGATATTCCTGCACTCAATCGCTATGAGGGATTTCCCCATCTGTACAGACAGGAAGATATACCTCTTGAACTTGACGGAAAGCAGGTCATGGGCATGGCGTACCTGATGAACAGAGGGCAGATATCTCCACCAACACAGGGGTATTTGCAGACAATATGGGACGGCTATAAGGAGAACGGTATGGATACAAGCTACCTTGTAGAAGCAGCATCAAGGGCATATGATTATGCTTCAAATATGAATGTCAGGTATTCACAAGCTATTGATGAAGATGAATACGAGGACTTTGACATTGACGATGATAACAGCCTTGATGATGATATACAGATGAGTTTCAAACTTTAAGGAGGCAGAAATGAAATACAAAGGATTTTATATCGACATATCCCCCGACGATCACATTATCCGAAGCGACAGCGACGGAAATAATGTGGTCTGTCGGGGGTTTTTGTTTTCGGTGTACACTGATGAAGAGCGTACAGAAAAATTCGATGAGTTCTCAGCGGCTGTTGGGTTTGAGATACTGACCGACAGCATAGAAGAAGCCGAACAGTTTGCTAAGGACGTGGTTTCATGTGAGGATAAGGCTTTTCACAACGATCAGCAGGATATGACGATGGGAGGTACAGCATTATGAATGAGGAAAAGTTAGCGATCAATCTTCCATGCCTTGAAAGAAAGGCTGAAAGTTTCACTACGCACGAATACATCGTTGAAAAGGCTCTGCCTGTAAGTAATTACAGGTTCAGGCAGATAACGGAAAGTCCGATGAAAGATCATAAGGAGATCCGTGACAACCTTGACTGTATGTACTACGATGGCTTACAGCACCATTGTCTTTTGATATACGATAAAGAGAATGGCGATGGACTTATAGTCGAAAGCGAGGGTTATGATTACGCGAGGTATGCACAGTATATTCCGCAGGCAAAGCTGATATGGGAGCAGTTTGCAAAGAACCATGCCCATGAGATCAGATTGTGCTGTCCGCTGGAGATCTATCTTAATATCAGCAATTATCCCCGTGATTTTTGCATTGCGGATAACGCAGAGATGGCAAAGTATGCCGATGATATCAATATCGGCATTCGGGAGAATGATCTTCCTGAAGAACGTGAGCGAGGATTGATGCACTGGTATCATCCCGAAAGTATTGTTGATGAGCTGGATAACAAAGTTTTTTCGGCACATTGCTCAGTGGAGGTAATAGGCGGCGAACTTACAGGAGTTATAACGTTAAAGGTGATCGGAGACCTTTCAGCAGATGCAATGGCAAGGTTCATAAAATACTGTTCGGGACAGCTGAGTGATGGCTGGGGTGAGAGTTTAGAGCAGAAATATCTCAAGACCGATGCAGGCGAAATAAATGTCAGCTTCTGGAACAGCGGTGATGACTGGCAGCTTTTGCCCGAAAAAGACTATCTTGACAGCTTTACACGATCGGAAGAAATTGGAATGGGAGGTCAGTCGTGAAAGAAGAAATCGATATAACACAGATTTTTATGATAAGTGGAGGAGTATAAAGAAATGAACAATGATCTGAAACAATTCATGGGGAAAACATTTCCGACAGGTACCAAAATCAAGATAGACCGTGCGGCAAATGATGATATAGTAGGAAAGACATATATTGTGGACAGAATTGACGATAATGGTTTGTACTGTTCAACAGAAAGCGGTAATGTGGTGCTAATAGATCCTGATGAATCGACGTTTTACAAGCTTGATCAGCCGCCAATAGTAGCATACGGCTGCGATGATGAGCCTGCGAAACTGACAGACGTTAGGCAGATATCAGAGTTCATCATCAACAACGGATTGTACGGCGATATCACTATGTACAAAAAGGACACGGGAGAATTTGTGCTGAGTACAATGGGTATCTTCATTGACCAAATTGCTGATATGGATTTCCGAAACGAGCTGCTGACGATACTAGTTCCGCTTCAGCAGCAGTTTCCATTTGGTATGCTGGATGAACAGGATAACGGAGAAACGGAAGCCACTGAATGGAACAAAAGAAAAATTTTTAATTATAGTGGAACGCAGGTGTATTTTGAGATATCGGACTACGAATCGGATCCGTCTATTATGGCGATAACATTGTTCACATCGGACGGTGAAGAATTCGGCACACTGAGCGTAAATGTTCGGGAACACGGACATATCGAGCCAAATCAGACCTTAATAGATACCAACAATATGCCGAATGCGGTTGAATTCCTTGAGTCGATCAAAGGCGTAGAACCTGTCACGGAAAATGGTGTTCCTGTTACTGCCAAAAGCGGGTTTTGCGAGTATCCACTGTTTGAGTTCAGTGAAGAATTACTTGCGGATATGGATCTTAAGGGATATATGGAGCATATTCACAACTATGATCGAGCATTGACTGATATGACTAAAGAAATGACAATGGGAGGCTGATCATGAAGGAAGAAATAGCAATACCACAGAAGTACGTTGAAATGATCAAGAAAGCCGCAGAACAACAAGGTGTTTCAGCTGATGATATAGTCGAAACTGAAATAAAAAACTTTTTAGAAAGAGGTGCAGAAAATGCCGAATGAGAAAAAAGGCATAACCGTAAAGGTTGATGCTGAGCTTCACGCCAAGGTAAGGACATACATCGAAGAACATGGTATAACAATGAACGATTTTGTAGCTCAGGCTCTGGATAACGAGCTGCACCCGAAGATACAGGAGGCAAGAAATATGGGTAATATGAGGACTATGGCGTTTCAGGTTCCAGAGGAACTGTTTGATCAGATAAAGGACTATCTCAACAGGCATCATATGACGCAGAAGGAATTTGTTCTTGGTTTGATAAAAGCAGAGCTTGATAGAGATCAGCAGCAGACAGCTGTCGAAGAGGCAGATGAAGCTGAAGATGAGGAGCTTGACGAAGAATATGAGGTTGAAGAAACTGAGGGTTATCCAGACAATGAAGATGAAGACCTCGAAGAGTATGATGATCTGAGCATGGATATGGGGTGATAAAATGCGAAGCAAAACCGAGATGATAAGAAATAGATATCCCGTAGGAACGAGAGTATGCTGTGACGAGATGCCTGATGATCCTAATCCTATACCTCGCGGGACTTGTGGAACTGTTATGGGAGTTGATGATGCAGGGCAACTGATTATGAAATGGGATAATGGTAGGTCGCTGTCTATTATTCCGGGAGTTGACAGATTTCATGTTGTTGAGCAAAATGAGGATGAGTCTTTGAAAGAAAATGAAGGGATTGATTTGTCTATGTAGAACTTGAAATTATATAAGTGTTTTCAAAAAGCTTGATTAGTTACTATTTATAATAACATAAATTACGATCCGTAATAGGGTGAAATTTTATATTAAGAATGTAAAATGCACGAAGATTGTGTTGTCTATCTTAATTGCAACGGTTATTGACATTAACAATGATTGTAGGCTTGATGTATGGATATAGCTGCATCGGCGGACTCACTTGTAAGTTCGCCGATGACCTATTACGGCATTTACAATCTAATACTGCACAAACTATACGTATTTCAAAGAATGTTATTTCGCCACTAAACGTAAAAAACTTTTATATAATTACAGAGAGATTATTATATAAAAATTTTTTACTAAAATAGAATGATATAGCCCAATTATACCATAATTAATAAACATTGACAAAGATATAACAATTATGATATACTAATCGAGCATGACACTTTGTCTGCAAATATTATAGGAGGAATTTTTTATGGGAAACTTTTTTCATACTGTGCATTTTAAAATCAAGGACAAAGAAAAATTTTTCAAAGGTATCAACGCATATATGAAAAAGAAAGGCTTCGTGCCATGTGATGACGATGAAGCCGTGAAAACTTATATCATTGCGTTATCTGTTGATCAGCAGTGGGCAACTCTTGCTGATATGGACAGCAGTGATGAATCAAGAGCGCTTTTTAATGATGCCAAGGCTGTTTCAAAAAGCATGAAACTTCCGTGTATTACCGAGGTTATAACCGACAGCGATATCGCGGTACTTGAACTCTTTGACAAAACAGGAGAGAGCGCAGATAGGATCGTTGTGGGCGATGGTGAGATCTACGGCATGGGAAATAATGAAATAAAGCCCGAATGCTGGAAACCATTGCTGAATAACAAAGCAGATATCGAAAAACTCATTGAGTTGACCGGTGAAAGTGATCTTTTGGCTGATGAAAGACTTAGCAAAATATCATTGCTATTTGGCGTGGATATGCTTGCTGATAGTGATGAACTCGGCATAAGAAATGACGAAAGTATATTAAGACTCAGTTTTAAAAAGGCTGAAGAAAAAAAGCCGACGTTAAACACTTTGTTTACGCAGATCTACGGTGAGGCACTTGAACCGCTGGGCTTCAAAAAGCCTAAAGTTCGTATGCCTCTATACGTTCGTGTTATCAAAGATGAGATCATACATATTGTCGGTATCCATGATATGAAATCACATCTGGTGCCTTTTGGAGCGATCGCCACTGTTTACCGTGAAGATCTTTGTATTGACCGTACATTCCGGCAAAACGAAAGATGGTATAAACGTTTAAAGGAATTTTATCTTAATTGGCATATATCGGACAAGCCATTTGAAGAAAGCTGTTTTCACTACACCGATATTATTGATTATATGCCTTTATCAGACGCAGTTAAGGCTTCATTGAATGCAACTATTACATGGATACTTCCTGTTCTGGATAATGTTAAAACGCTTAAAGATGTAGCAGATTATGATGATCTTATTTTTAAAGACTATCTTTCCATATCTGCATTACCACTAAATAAATTTCCTGGCGCGTCATATAGTGACGCAGCGATTAGGTTCCTTTTAGATGATCTAATTAATGACCTTGAAAAGCGATACTCGGTTTTATTGAAACGAAGCGATGAAGCAAATATTCGTTTCCCGCGTCCACAGGAAGACGTATTAAAAAGTCGTTTAGAATATGAACAGTGGTATAATGAAGCTCGCGAAAGGGTTCAGACATTTCTTGAAGATGAAGAAATACACAAGCAGACAATGGAAGAACTTGAAAGGCGAAAAGAACATAACCTTGAATTGCTCAGAAAATACAAGATTATTTAATGAAAAATCGTTGACAAATAAAATTATACAAGCATTACAGGAGAAATATATGGGAAACTTTTCAAATACAGTGCATTTTAAGATAGGTGACAAAGAAAAATTTGTCAAAGGTATCAATGCATATATGAAAAAGAAAGGCTTTGTGCCATGTGATGACGATGAAGCCGTGAAAACTTATATCATTGCGTTATCTGTTGATCAGCAGTGGTCAACTCTTGCTGATATGGACAGCAGTGATGAATCAAGAGCGCTTTTTAATGATGCCAAGGCTGTTTCAAAAAGCATGAAACTTCCGTGTATTACCGAGGAAGTAACAGACAGCGATATCGCAGTACTTGAACTCTTTGACAAAACAGGAGAGAGTTCAGACAGGATCGTTGTGGGCGATGGTGAGATCTACGGCATGGGAAATAATGAAATAAAGCCCGAATGCTGGGAACCGCTGCTGAATAACAAAGCAGATATCGAAAAACTCATTGAGTTAATCGGTGAAAGTGATCTCATGGCTGATGAAAGACTTAGCATGATATCATCGCTTTTCGGCGTGGATATGCTAGCTGATAGTGATGAACTCGGCATAAGAAATGACGAAAGTATATTAAGACTCAGTTTTAAAAAGGCTGAAGAAAAAAAGCCGACGTTAAACACTTTGTTTACTCAGATCTACGGTGAGGCACTTGAACCATTAGGATTTAAAAAGCCAAAAGTTCGTATGCCGTTATACGTTCGTGTTATCAACGATGAGATCATACATATTGTAGGTATCCATGATATGAAAAATCAGCTGGTACCCTTTGGTGCGATCGCCACTGTTTACCGCAAAGATCTTTGTATTGACCGTACATTCCGACAAAACGAAACATGGTATAAAGATCTATGGGATTTCTATCATGAGTGGCATATAGCTGACGAACCATTTGATAAGGGCGGTTTTGACTATTATAATGATCTTATGCCTTTATCAGACGCCGTTCAGAATTCATTTAATGCAACTATGACATGGATACTCCCTGTTCTTGATAATGTTAAAACGCTCAAAGATGTAGCAGATTATAATGAATGTATGTTTAAAAATCATATTACGGTTATTTCATTGCCAATAAATGAATCTCTTGCTGCGCCATATAGTGATACTGTGATCAAGTATATTTTAGATGATCCGTTGTCTGATCTTGAAAAACGGTACTCTACTGCATTGAAAAAGATTGATGAATCAAATAAAAGATACAATTTTTCACAGGAAAAAATAACACAAGATCGTTTAGAATATGAACAACGATATAATGAATCTCGTCAAAGAGTGAAAACTTTTCTTGAAGATGAAGAAATACATAAGCAGACAATGGAAGAACTTGAAAGGAGAAAAGAGCATAACCTTGAATTACTCAGGAAATACAAGATTATTTACTGAAATATAACGGCGTTGCTACAAGCGGAAGTGTTCTTTCTTTTGAAGACGCGATTAATGGAGATGAATCAGGTGAAACAGCTCAGATCTATATGGATTTCCTTTTTGCTGATGATATTGCTGTAAAGCGCTATTATCTCAAACAGTACCTTTATAAGATCACTGGTTCAGAAAATATTGATCCAAACAGCAGAGGCGGAAATATCGATGCAAGAGACCTTCACATGGTCGAGCAGTTTATGGGAAGAACATTCGTTGATGTTGACGGCGAAAATCCAAACGCGCCTGCAGCAATTCTTAAACAGATATGCAACCGAATCGAAAACATCTATTATTGTATTCTTAGCTGTCAAACAGAATTTAACAGGTACAGGCAGAAAATGGTAAATGGTGACAAACTTGATATTACACCATTAACAACTGACATAAGAGAAATGATTGCTTGCGGTGATTCGGAAGTTAATCTGCTTATATATAATCTTGGTGTTTATCTGCGTGTTTACGATCGCAGATGCAACACTCACTATTTTAAAGAATTCCAGACATTCTGTAATACCCTTTCTGATGAATATGCAGCTCTTGCAGAAATCTCAGGTTCAGAATCATTTTCCTATATTGGTACAGATGGTGTAAATAGTTTTGACGGTATAGCAAAAGTAAATTACCTAATTGTCGGGAGTTTTTTTGATGAAAAAAATATGTCATAAACACACATATGCCGTTTTAAACGTATCTGTCCAGAACAGCCGATCATATCAAGCCAAGTCATGACTTGAAAAAACAATAAAATACTTATAGGCAATCGGCTAATACATATAAATAGAAAGAGGTGTTTAAATTGACCAACGAATATCTCCACAGAAAAAATCCAGTAATACCACGGAAGGAGAAAACCATACTTGATAAAATTCTTCGATATATTCGCAGGAATCGGCGGTTTCCGCTCAGGCCTTGAGAAAGTAGGGGGCTTTGAGTGTGTCGGTTACTGCGAATGCGATAAGTTTGCAAAACAGGCTTATGAAGCCTTATACGACACGCGGAAGGAGCTGTATTTTGATGATGCCAGAAAAATCGACCCAGAAGAACTGCCGGATATCGACCTTATTTGTGGAGGATTCCCTTGCCAGAGCTTTTCAATCGCTGGAAAGCGGCGAGGATTTGACGACGTCCGAGGAACTCTATTCTTTGAAATTGCCAGAATCGCTGCCGTTAAAAGACCTCGTTATCTGCTCATGGAGAATGTCCCCGGCTTACTGTCACATGACCAAGGCAGGACGTTTGAGATCATACTCCAGACGCTGGATGAACTGGGGTACGATGTCGCATGGCAGGTGCTTAACAGCGCAGATTTCGGTGTCCCCCAAGCCAGAAAAAGAGTGTTCATTATCGGATTTCTTAGAGGTGAATGTTCCGGCAGAGTATTGTCTTTCACAGACGCAAACCCAAAAACTCTTATCAAACGCATACCCGGACGAGAAGGATGCAGAGTCTATTCTCCCGAAGGACTAAGCATAACGCTTACAGGCAATGCAGGCGGTTTCGGCGGAAGATCCGGTCTCTATGAAATACTTGGCCTGCCGATAAAGTCCCTTACAAAGACAGGTTATCAGATAGCTGTGCCGGGAGACAGCATCGACCTTGCTTATGCAGATATGAACAGCCGCAGAGGACGTGTCGGTCACGATATAGCACATACTGTCACACCATCTGCAACTCAGGGATTCTACTCTGTGAAATGCATTGACCTCAACCCCGAACCTGCAATTACCGAACTTGCGAGGTGCATAACCGCAAGACAGAATAATGGAATGAGTACCCATAAGGGTGAGAAATCAGCAGCTCTGCTTCTGGAAAAGCCGATCCCTGTGCTGACACCGATGAAAGAAAAAGTAAGACAGCAGGGCAGACGATTCAAGGATCCCGATGACCCCATGTTCACAATAACTGTGACAGACAGAAACGGTGTGATGTACAACGGTCTTATCCGTAAACTTATGCCTCTTGAATGCTGGAGACTGCAGGGTTTTACAGACGAGCAGTTCAGTAAGGTCAAGGCGGCAGGCATCTCAAATGCACAATTATACAAACAAGCCGGCAATGCGGTGACAGTTAATGTCATCGCAGCGCTGGCTTTATTTATTTTAGAAATCGATAAGGAGGTAAATCGAAATGAATGATATAATGACTTTTGTAAATGAAGACTTCGGCTCGGTGAGGACAGTCAGCATTAACGGCGAGCCGTGGCTGGTGGGCAAGGATATAGCATTAATGCTTGGTTACAGCAATCCTCATAAAGCGATAAGAGACCATGTTGACGATGAGGACAAAGGGGTGAACGAATCGGTCACCCCCGGTGGAAGGCAGAGGACAATAGTAATAAACGAAAGTGGTTTTTACTGCCTTGTGCTTTCAAGCAAACTTCCGAGTGCTAAAAAGATCAAGCGTTGGGTCACATCTGAGATCCTCCCAACGATTCGTAAAACAGGCGGTTATGTCAATGATGCAGATAAATTCGTAAACACTTATCTGCCCTTTGCTGATGAACCGACAAAGGAGCTGTTCAAGATACAGTTTGAGTATATCGGTCAGCTGAATGAACGTATTCGCCGTGATGAACCTAAGGTCAGATTTGCAGACCATGTGTCCGAAACAGCAGACCTCATCGACATGAACGAAATGGCAAAGATATGTGCGGATCACGGTATACGCATAGGACGCACAAGGCTGTTCAGGTGGCTGAGGTCAAAGGGTATCCTGATGGACGGAAATCTGCCTTATCAGGAGTATATAGAACGCGGTTATTTCAGAGTAAAAGAAAGCGTGTTCAACAGGGGCGGCGAGCTGAAGATCTATCGTCAGACATACCTTACAGGCAAGGGACAGCAGTATGTTCTTGGAAGGCTGATAAGAGAAAATGAAACGGAGGTGCTTGATGCCTAATCATATTACTAACCGAATAAAGCTTAGCGGAGAAGATGCAGATGTTCACAAACTCATGGAAGAAATCAAAAACGATGAATTCGGATTGGGAACGATAGATTTTGAAAAAGTCATATCCATGCCGGATAACATCTACAGAGGAAGTATAGGAGAAGCCGAAGAAAAACTCTATGGTAAAAACAACTGGTACGACTGGAGTTTGGCAAACTGGGGTACAAAATGGAATGCATACGGTTACTATGAAGGCGAAGACTATTCATGCAATAAAGATAGTCTTCGCTTTCTTTCTGCCTGGTCAGCACCACACCCTGTTATCCAAAAGCTGTCCGAAATGTTTCCATGCGTGAAGATCGAACATAAGTGGGCTGATGAGGACATAGGTGTGAACTGCGGGCGCCGTACCTATTATAACGGCGAGAGGATAGAGGAATACTATCCGGATTACGGAAAAGAAAGCATAGAGTTCGCCGCAAAAGTTATGGAAATTCAGCTTGAGGAAGACTGTTGTCTTTATCTGAACGCCTCGGAAACAGGATATATCAACATCGAATATGACGATGGATACGAGCTTATTGAACTGTTTGGCAAGCCCGCACTGTTCACAAATGAGAGGATAACAGACGCAGATATCCCTAAAGGAATGTGCTGCTATCATCTGAGACACGGTGATGATGGAGATATCTGTGCTATAGAAAAGCGTGTTTCTGTAAACCATGCAGGTTCTGTGGTAACAAAAGATCCTGTAGATTTTGGCAAACAAGGTCGTATCACCTTTACAGAAGATACTTCACCCAATTTCATCGGTGAGACTATGTCACTGTATGAATTCAGGGAATATAAACCGAAACAGTCGGAAGATGAAAACATTGGAATGGAGTTGAAACAATGAGTATTGAAATTATAGAAGCTGAAAAGCTGCGTACAATGTCAGAGGATGAGGGACTTATCCTGCAGGGCTGCGGCGGTGAGCTGAAGGAATGGCTTAACGGGATAAATGATATGCTGACAGATCAAGGAATACTTCAGAAAGGCAGCAGATTTGAGGATATCTCTGTCTTTCAGCATGACAGCTGTACCTGTATACTGTTTCCTTTTAAGGGCGTAGATATTGACATCGGTAAGCTTGCTATGTGGCGCTTGCAGACTCACGCTCAGTTCGGCGGCACCTGGCTTTCCGACTATGTCCCGAACCGACTAGGCGGATTCGTGACCGAGGAACACAGTCAGGAAAGCCCCAAACCAAGATGTCCGCTTATTGGTGCTGACGGAAATATTTTCAATCTTATAGGGATCGAAGCAAGAACTCTCAGAAGAAATGGAATGAGTAATGAAGCAAAGGAGATGTCTGAACGTGTTACAAACTCGGGCAGCTATAATGAAGCGCTGAGTATTATCGGAGAGTATGTGGATATATGCTCGGAGGATGAAATGGAAGAAGAGACAATAGATATCGAAGGAGGAATGTCAGAATGACAATGTTGTTTGTTGGAATGATCATCGGTGGTATAATCGGACTGCTTATTGGTGGATTTTCAACTGCTTGGTATGATGCAAGTAAGGAGATCGCAAGACTGAATCGTGAGCGCAGAGAAGAAAAGAATAATATAAGCAGATAAAAAAACATAGTCGTTTTGCCGATGGCGGCAAAGCGGCTTTTCTCTTTTTCGTCATCGGCAATGATGACGGAAAGGAAAAAATGAGTAATCAGCATTACGGCGGCTGTGACCCTCCCATTCCGTGGATAGGCGGGAAATCGGTTCTTATCCCGGTAATAAGGAGAATAATGCCCGACTATCCGAAGAAGTATGTTGAGGCGTTCGGCGGCGGAGGTGCGCTGACCTTTTCGGGAAAGATAGCACCTATACAGATATATAATGACTTCAACCAGCATCTCGTTAATTTCATGAGAACACTGAAATCAAGAGCTGATGAACTGATCAGCAGGCTGACAGGTGTATACAATGCAGATGGCAGTTTAAGAGAGGATCTTGTCAAAGAGTATTTTTTGAATGCAAGAGATCAGTTTATAATATCATCAAAGGTGTTTTATCATGGTGAAGATTTTGAAGACTTCTATGAACAGATAAAGAAGATCATCAATTCAGCACAGACCCATGATGAAAAGCTCCATAAACTGTGGCTTGCAGGCGAAATAATAAAAGAGTACGATGACCGTACAAAAGACCCTAAGCTTTGGGACGCTGTAAATTTCTATATACTTATGAAATGCAGCTATTCAGCAACTGGGACTAGCTGGGCTATAAAGCCTGTTAATTATGAGTCGGTAATAAATCTTCTCAACGGTGCTTTTCGTATGCTTCAAAACGTCATCATCGAACATAAGGACTGCATCGACCTTATAAGATTTCACGATGCACCGGGAACGTTTTTCTACTGTGACCCGCCTTACTATATGGCGGAAGACCTGTATAACGGTGTTCCGCTGTTTGGAGATGATAAGCACAAACAGCTTCATGACACGCTTCTGAACTGTGAAAGCAAGGTGCTGCTGTCCTACAATGACTGCCACTTTATAGATGAGCTGTACTGCGAGGACAAGTGGTTTAAGATGCGTGTAGCAAGACCCAACAGTATGATCCTGCATAACGAACCGGGTGCGCTGTACAATGAATTCCTCATAGCAAACTATGACATTTTCAGCCTATATAATAACGGGGTGCAAACAACATTTTTCAATGACTACGAACCTATTGACAATGAAGGGAGAATTGTTTTATGAATAAGATCATTACAGGAACAGTAATATCAGTAAATGGAAAGTTTTCTTTTTCGGGACTTTATGATGCACAGGGCACTCCTGTCTGCATCAGCCTTGAAAAGAATGATGACGATATAATACTTGCAGTCGTAAAAGAGCCGGAAGAACATAAGAAAGACAGAACTGCCGACTGCGGGATATCCGAAGAAGAGATAGACAGGACTTGTCAGGCACAGGATAACTGCGATGATTGCCCGCTGTTTGACTATTGCATGGAGGTTTATGCAGATGAATACGATAAATGAAATGCTTGGTGAAAAGCACTGTGAACAGCATAGCGAACCACAGGACTATGAGGACAAGCTCCTTATTATCAAGCCCGAAAAGCTAAAGGAGCAGTACCGTAACCCAGTAGTCCAGTATTTTTATGCCACAAGCGGATTTGGCTGTAATCCGATAAACGGAGAAAAGAAAGTGTTCGGACATTTCCTTGCCGACGGGATGAAAGAACAGCTTTACCGCAGTGATTTTGTAGGTGTTGCTGACAAAAATCAGCTTCCGTCATGGGCAACCAGAAGGCTTGAGATACTTGAAAAGCCAAAGATGAAGATCCGTGTTTTTCAGCTGAAAAACGGCAGTGACAACCTTTTTATGAACCATGATCATACTATGTCACATGGAGATATACAGGCAGAGAAATATATGCAGGTCTATGGCGGTGAAGTACTTGCAGACAGTCTGGAAGAAGTGTTCACAATCGGCAATACAGATCAGCCGCCCGGATATTTTGGACGTTCTCTTTCGGTCAGTGACGTTATCCAGGTATGCGAGGGTAAGGAAAAGGGGTTCTATTTTGTTGACAGCTTCGGATTCAAAAAGACAGAGGATTTCGATATCGAAAAGACAGACCACAAAAAAATGATGAAGATACTTGTGCTCGAAAATGACAGACAGCCCTATACAGCCGAGATCAGACGAGAGATCCATGCAATGCAGAGTGTGGTAGGAGGCTGTATAGAGCCTGTGTATTTTGAACCGAAGGGTGATGCACTCTGCTGGTGCAATGATGAGTTCCTGCTGAACGGATCCGCCCCAAATCGTAAGATAGGGGAAGTACTTGTTCACGGTACATGTTATATTTCGGGTGACAGTGTGAACGAGTATGGTGAGTATGACTCCTGTTCACTAACAGACGAGCAGATCGAAAGGTATAAAGAGATGTTCCCGCAGTCTGTCATATGTCTGGTCAAAGCAGAAGATATGGCAGAAAATGAATCGGAGTGCTTAACGCAGAATATGGATTGAAAGGAATGATAATATGAAGATAAATGCCAATATAAACAGGATCATAGACAAGCCGGATTCGAGCATCAAAGCCTTTGCATCAGCAAGTTTTGACGGTTATTTCGCGGTTCACGGCATAAAGGTATGCGAGGGTGAAAAGGGATTGTTCATATCAATGCCCTCGACCTCCTATTCCAATCAGAATGGAGAAAAGAAGTATCCGGACATATTTCACCCTATAACAAAAGGAGCAAGAGAAGCGCTGAATACAGCTGTAATTAGAGCGTATAACTCTGCACTTGCACAGTCTCAGGAATCAGACATAGAAGTGCAGGATACTCCTGATGAAGAAACAGCAGAACAAAGCATTTATGATCACGATCCGAAGATGCCTTTGTAAAAAACAAGCTGGGAAATCAGTCGAAAAGGTAGAACTTTACAAAAAAGCCTTGACAAAAGGAAGCGTATGTAGTATCGTAGTGCTAGAAGAGAGGAGCTGATAGCATGAAAAAAGCAATGCTCATAACTATATTCGCTGTCCTGCTGACAGGGTGCGGCAGCACAGGAACGGAAAATGCTGATGCAGAAACCAAGGCGGTAAGCCAAGTGACAATGACTTCACACGTTACAACATCTTCCGATTCTGAAATAGAAACTGTTCCTGCTGAAACTACCGATACGACTATAAAAGAAGTAAGCACAACAGTATCCGATATATTATCAGCAAAAAAGACTACTGCCAATAGTGCAAAGAGTAACAGCACTTCAAATAAGCAGACCGATAAAACAGTAAAAACTCAGTCTCAGACTTCAAGACAGATCTCATCGCAGAATCAAACTCAGAACGAAACAGGATCAAAGGACACGGAGAACAGATCCTCAGCTACTACAACTGTTCAAACCACTCCTGCGCTTAAAACTACAACTACCACCACATTAACAACAACCACAGTAACGAAAACTGTCACCGAGCAGATCACCGAAGCTATCCCCGAAGAACCTGTTATAGATGAACGTTCCGCAATCGAAAGATGGCTGCATAACTTCGGAGATGCCAATGATAAAAGCTATTATGTAAGTATAGGTCAGGGTCTCCCTAACGATGGCTCCGACTACAGCAAAGCACAGGCTGTATATGATCATATGCAGAACAGTTTTTACGGTGAAAGAAACTGTGTATATATGTCCAGTGTAACCTATGCACTTTGTCAGGGCATAGGACTGGAATGCGGATACGCACTGATCAGTGACTGGTACAATCACTGTGCAAATACAGTAAATATAGACGGTACATGGTATGTGCTGGATACTCAGGCTTCGGGATTCTTATGCGGCGACCTCGGATACACAAGTATTCTGGATGAATATGAAGAATCGCTTGGGATAACACTAAGCGAAGACGATCACGATTAGAAAGGAAAAACTATGATCAAAAATAAAATATTAAAGCGTATCGGCGCAGGGTTCTTGTCAGGACTCTGCGCTTTTTCTATGCTCGGGAGTTCGTTCTCTGATTCTTTCACAGCGAAAGCTGAAAGCATAAAAGAACCTTCTTTCCCGTCAGTTGACACGGTGGTTGCTCAGGCGGCTACTCTTCTTGGAACACGCTATGGCTACGGATTTAAAGGCTATTCGGGTGTATATTATAAAGGATCTTATTCACCTCTTTCAGAAGAGTGGATAAGAGAACAGGGTATAGACTGCTCAGGTCTTATCTATTATACACTCACACATTTAGGCTATTCCACTTCCGGATTTTCATGGAACAATCCTGTTCCTGTAGATACTATGCACTGGCTCACGCTTAACGATAACTGTACAGTCACATACGGCGGGGTGACATCAAAGATAGATGTCGAAAAGGAAAACATCGCTACAAGTAAGCGTCCTTATTGGGAATGTGCAGACGGTTCAACGATAACTCCGGGTTCTGTGGTCATCGCAAAAAATAATTATGGAGAAGATCATTCATGGATATATATGGGTGAGTTTGACAACAGAAATGAAGTCGTAAATTATCTTAAGAACATCGGTGTAAGGGAGTCTCTCATAAACAAAAATACTGTTGGTGACGGAAAAGGCGATGGCGGCAGACACTGGAGGATCGAGGCAAGCGGCAGTGAAGGTGTTGTTATAAACAACAAGACCGACGGTAAATCTACTTCCGCACTGAATATGTTCGGTTTCAGAATAACTTCACGTGATGTCAGCTTTGAAATAGACAAGTATGCAACAGACGGCACTCTTGTAGGCAGATCATCGGTAGACGGAAGTTCTGCAGTTTACGGAATCTATTCGGATAAGACCTGTAAGAATAAAGTGGCAGAGCTGACGATCGGTGCAAAGGGAAACGGTGCCGTAAAACTTCCTAACGGAACATACTATGCCAAGGAATTAAAAGCCCCTGCCGGCTATGCACTGGATAATACCGTATATACAATTAAACCCGGTAAAAATGTAGTTACCGAGGATTTCAAATACGGCAAGATCATTATAAACAAGACAGCTGAGGATGGCATCATCGGCGGTCGTGAATTCAAGGTAACATGGAGCGAAAACGGCAAAACCAAGAGTAAAACTGCTAGGACAGATGACAGCGGTGTCGCCAAGTTTGCTAATCTCAAGATCTATGATCTGGCTAACGGCAAGCCCATATCGTATAATGTTTCCGAGATAAACGTTGAAACAAGATATGAGACACCGAAAGCCCAGAACGTTACACTTACAGACGGCGATGCAGATTTTACAGTAGTAACTAAATTCAAAAATGAAACAAAGAAAGGCAGTATACGCATAAACAAGCAGTCAGAGGATAACCAGAACGGTGACAGAACATTCGTTATAACAGGCAATGGTCAGACCTATACCATAAAGACCGCTTCAAACGGTATTGCCGAACTGACAGATATCCCTGTGTATGATAAGAACAACAATAAGATCACCTATACAATAAGTGAGAAAGATGTACCTGTCAGATATGTTACTCCTGCGAACCAGACTGCTACACTCACTGCCGATAAGACAACGACCAAAGTGTTTGAGAACAAGCTGAAAAAGTTTACGGCAGAGGTGACCAAGGTTGACAGAGAGACCGAACATCCTCAGGGAGATGCAACGCTTCAGGGTGCTGTTTACGGAATCTATAAGAACGGCGAGCTGGTAGATCAGTATACTACCGATAAAAACGGTCACTTTAAAACAAAGGAGTACCCATGCGGCAATTATACGATCAAGGAGATCAAGCCCTCAATGGGATATACTCTTGATACGACCGAGTACAATGTCGGTGCAGAGGAAAAGAACTACACTTCAGAGCATAATACAGTCGAAATGAAAGTATTCGAATCCCCCATCAAAGGTGACTTTTCACTTCTCAAGCACAGCGACAAGGACGATAATGGAATAGAGAACCTTGAAGCAGGCGCTGAATTCGATGTTTACCTCAAGAGCGCAGGCAGTTATGATAATGCCAGCGATACCGAGCGTGACCATCTTGTTACAGACTTAAGCGGTCAGGCTAAGAGCAAAAAACTGCCCTACGGCGTGTATATCCTTCGTCAGACAAAAACTGTCAACGATGCGGAGATGACTGCTGACATTGAGATAAATATAAGCAAGAATGATCAGTCCTATGAATACACTCTAAATAACAAGCCCTTTGAAAGCTATGTAAAGATCGTAAAGCGTGATGCTGAATCAGGCAATAATATCGCTCTTGCAGGGGCAGGATTCGAGATATACAACAGTGCAGATGAGAAGATAGTGCTTGGAAGTACTTCCGTATATTACACCAATGATGAAGGCTATCTTATCACTCCCGAAATGCTTGGATACGGCAGCTATAAGCTTGTTGAGGTGAAGGCTCCCGAGGGTTATGTTCTTGACAGCACTCCTGTTGAATTCAGTGTAAACAGAGCAAACAGTTCCAAGGAAAATGCAGTCACTGTTGTTATAGTAGATAAATCCGATGCACCCCAGAAAGGCAGGATAAGCGTACACAAGCAGGGCGATATATTCAGCGGAGTGACTTCTCTAGGCACTGTACTGTCGCAAGATGAGGACGGTGCTGTATACGAGGAAGGATATACTACCTATACTCCTTGCTTCGATACAGGTTACCTTGAGGGTGCTGAGTTTGAGATAACTGCTGCTGAAGATATAATAACACCTGACGGCACAGTCCACGCAAAGGCGGGTGATCTTGTGGGTAAGATGACCACCGATGAGAACGGTTTTGCTCAGTCCAATCTGCTATATCTCGGAAAATACAATATAACTGAGACAAAGGCTCCTTACGGATATGTAAAGAACAATGAGACCAAGACAGCAGAGCTGACCTATGCGGGTCAGTATGTAGATGTATGCAGCACTGCCGACACATCCTTTATAAATGGTTATCAGGGGGTAAATATCCATCTTACAAAATTCATGGAACATGACAGCATATATAATGTTGGCGGTAACGAAGATGCTTCAAGAGTTGAGTTCGGTCTGTTTGCAGACGAAGAGATAGTATCAAGAAGCGGTGCGGCTATTCCCAAGGACGGTCTCATATCAGTTGTTTCTGTAGGTGAGGATATGACAGCCCGATTTGATGTTAAACTCCCCTTTGGCAGATACTATGTTCAGGAGATATCAACTGATGAAAAGTATATTATCAGCGGTGAAAAGCATATCGTGACCTTTGAATACGCAGGTCAGGACAACTATACAGTAGATATAGATGCAGGTGAATTTGTAAATGACCTTAAGAGAGGTTCTGTACAAGGCATAAAGGTCAATGAGCTTGACGAGCCTCTTGCAGATGCTCTGTTTGGTCTTTTCAGCGCAGACTGTGAGTTCTTTGACAGAGATAACGCAATAGAAACAGCACGTTCAGATGAAAACGGACATTTCAGCATCACAGGGATCCCATACGGATCATATATCCTTGCGGAAATCGCATCTCCCGACGGATATGTTTTGAGCAATGAAAGACACGGTGTTCTCATTGACGAAGATGGCGATGAGGTATTCATCACTGCTGTAAACAAGGAAACAGAGCTTCATGTTTCCAAGAAGGATATTTACGGAAACGAACTCTCGGGTGCTGCAATGCAGATCCTTGACAGCGAAGGAATAGTTTTCGATGAATGGATATCCGACGGCACCGAGCATATCGTCAGCGGCATTCCTGCTGGCAGCTACGTTCTTCATGAAACAGCAGCTCCTGTCGGCTTTGTTATAGCCGCGGATATAGCCTTCACCATAGACGAATATAACAAGGTCACTGTTGAGGATATATCTGCTTTAGCGAGTGATGAAAACGGTATCCCTGCCATTATCATGACAGATAACTCAACAAAGGTTGAGTTCACAAAGACAGATATCACAGGTGAAAGAGAACTCGAAGGAGCTAAACTTCAGGTCATTGACAAGGACGGGAACATCATTGATGAATGGATATCTTCAAATATATCTCATGTCATTGAGGGCATGCTGATCGCAGGAGAAGAGTATATCCTTCATGAAGAAATAAGTCCAGACGGTTACGTGACCGCTGAAGACATTACTTTCACAGTATCTGATGATGGAAAGATGGATAAGGTCACAATGAAAGATGATACCACAAAGGTACGCATCTCAAAGCGTGACATAACAACCAATGAAGAACTGCCCGGTGCGACACTTATTATAATGGATGAGAATGGAAACACTGTCGAGGAATGGGTATCCACAAATGAAGGACATTTTATAGAGGGAAAACTTGTCGCAGGCAAGATCTACACTCTTCGTGAGATAACTGCACCTGATGGCTATGAAGTGGCTAATGATGTTCAGTTTACCGTTAACGAGGATGGTTCTGTGACGGAAGTAGTCATGTATGATAAAAAGAAGTCAAGTCCAAAGATCCCGTCAAGCCATAATCCTCATACGGGAAGTATATATGGAAATTCTCTGATCAACAAGTCGCTTGCTGCAATGGCTGTATGTGTTCTTATCATGGTGATCACAAAGAAAAAGAATAAGAAGGAGGACGATGAATGAAAAAGGTGATTATAGTCTTAGCGGTCGTAATAGCGGTCGCTTTTATTATGGGCGGAACATGGTGGCTCATAAGTTCGGGTGCATACAGGAATATTGACTGGAGCGCGTTAGTGGTCTGATGAAAGGATGATCAAATGAAAAGAAGAAAGATACTCGCATTTATTTGTACAGCGCTGACAGCAGCGTATTTGTTTGCAGTACCCGCAAGCGCAAGTGTATCCGATGCAGTAACATCGACATGGACAACAGCAAAAATACAGATACAGGCGGTGGTAGATAATGTTGTTTTTCCTGCTATCGACGTCATACTGGCAGTTTTGCTGTTTGTTAAGATCGGTGCAGCATATCTGGATTACCGCAAGCATGGACAGCTTGAATGGACTCCTATAGCAATAATCTTCGGAGGACTTCTGTTCTCATTGACTGCTCCGCTGTATATCTGGACAATAATATAACAGCATAACATCGAATCATATTTTGGAGCATCGAAAATCGGTGCTCCTTTATTATTTTCAAAGGAGGAAATAAAAGTGAAGAAACATTTTTCAGTAGTCATAGCCGCTGTTTTGGTATTGTCTCTGTCTGCCTGCGGAACGCTGGCACCGCCGCAGAGAGCGGAAATGACTTCAACAGCTACAACGACAGCAGAAGCCACGACTGCACCGATAGATATCAGTGAACCTGCAGTTACGACAAAACCGGAAATATCCGAAAAAGAAAAGAAAGAACTTGAAAACAACGTATTCATGACAGAGTTTTTCAATTCATCTATCACTTTTATCGACAGATCGGATATAGCTAAGGAGACCCTGAAAGCATTCAGTTTTGAGCATAACGAACTGACCAACAATGGATCGGAAAGAATTTCTCTGAGCAGTGAAAGCGGCAGCGGTATCATAGATATGACTTGCATAGATATAACTTCAAGTGATCTTGACTGTGATCTCGGATATATGATGGATTCGGTCGGTGATTATTACTACAGCCTGACAAAGAGCTCTATGCGGGGAGTCACAGATGATGACTTCAATACCAATTACCGAATGATAAACACTGTAGTATCTAAAGCAAAATACCAACAGTACGGCTCAATGCAGAGATCTGACGGAATGACAATGCAGTTCGGATATGCCGAAACTTGTGCAGCACTTGTGGATAACAAGCTGATGGTAGTATCAGGTCAGTTTGTGTCAACGGATATGATGGACAGACAGGCTTTTTCGAGACTTATGACATCATTCAGAGAGAAAATTTCATTCTAGGAGGACGTATGAAAGTAAAAGTTATAGGGATACCTCTGTCTGAAGAAGAAATAGAGGAATACAAGAAATATGTGCGTAACAAACACCCCGAAGACAAAATCGAAGAACTTGTAATCGAATCGGATGGTGAATATGTGGACCTGACCTGCTATACACGTGCTCTTCCGTTTGAACGAATCCGCAGGATAACAGGATATCTTGTGGGTTCTCTTGACCGATTCAATGATGCAAAAAGAGCCGAAGTTGCGGACAGGCTGTCACACGATACAGAGCCGTTTGTTCAGGAAATGTGAGGTGATGCTATGCCATATATCCCATTTACAGACGAGCAGAAAGTGCTTGCCAACACAGTAGATCTTGAAAGATTTCTTGCTATGAGAGGTGAACATCTTGAACGTGCAGGCAGGTCTTCAAAGCTTATATATACAGACGGTTCTGGTAAACATGACAGCATCATGATAAACGGTTCAAAGTGGTATGATCATAAGCGGCAGATCGGAGGCGGTGCAATAAAGTTCATGCAGGAGTTCTACGGCATGGATTTTGTACAGGCTGTTCAGGAATTGATCGGTGTGACTGTATCGCCCATAGTACACAACAAAAATGAATACGTTCCGAAGAAAGAAAAGAAAGCATTTATTCTGCCGTCGAAGAACAACACTATGCACCGAGTTTACGCCTATCTTATAAAACAGAGGTTTATAAGAGCCGATGTTATCACTCACTTTGCAAAAGCAGGAACTATCTATGAAGATGATAAACATCACAATGCAGTGTTCGTAGGGATCGATGAAGCCGGTGTTCCAAAACAAGCTTCAAAACGAGGAACTTCCACTTACGGTGATCCGTTCAAGATGACCGTAGAGGGATCTGACACAAAATACAGCTTTGCTCACTATGGTACATCAGGCAGACTATACGTTTTTGAAGCCCCGATAGATATGCTGTCATATATCACGCTTCACCCGGAAGACTGGCAGAAACACAGCTATATCGCTATGAATGGTGTGTATGAGAGCGCTGTGCTTCATGCTCTGGGATCGCACGAAAACATTGAGCATATCGTACTGTGTACCGATAATGATGAGGGCGGCATTGATGGTGCAGAGCGTATTCGGGATATTCTGAATGAAAGCGGCTTTTTGAATATTACAAGGCTATTTCCTGACTATAAAGACTGGAATGAAGACCTGAAAGCCAAAAATGGACAGCAAGCCCTTCCTGGTGAAAATCATAGACGTAAAGCTTTATACTATGGATATGTCGAACAGTTGAAATACCTACGCTGTCGTCCGGATAAGCTGTCCGAACAGCTGAAGATCTCGTTTAGGAACGGTCAAACCAAATACCTTGCCGAGTATGCGCTTGCAGGCTCGGCTTTTTTTATGCGTGTCAAAGATGAACCACAGGGATTTCAGAATTTGCAGAAAAGACTGATAAAATCATATCGGGCTTACAAAGATAAAGGCAAGTATGTTTCAAAAAAGCGGGATATGACAAGCAAATACAATGAAGTCATGCGTGATCTGCGTAAAACTGCAAGGACAGAAGAACAGTCCATAGCTACGGCAAAAATGCTTTATGAGCTTGCTGACTTTGCAGTGCGTACTGCAGTTGAAGAAGCCTGCGATAAACCTGTAAAGGAGCAGACTAAATGTGAGGATGAGGATATAGAATTATCACCGCAGGCAGGATTTGGATGATGCGTCATATGTCCTGCGTCATCATTTCATAAGAAGAAGTTATAAATATAATTATTTATATTATAGCGAAAAGAAGAATGATATGGGAGTGATAGATTGAATGAACATCAGATGATAACGATAGGGCTGATGGCGGCTGCATTTATCATATTTTATGTTGTAATTAATGTTCTGGATAACAAGAACATCAACAGGATAAAAAGCAAAACAGTAGGTGACGGACAGCATGGAACAGCCAGATGGGCGACCAAGCCTGAGATCAGACGAACTTTTTCTTCTTCGCCATTTGCTCCCGAAGACTGGAGACAAGGCAAAAACTTGCCGTCTGTTCAGGGAACAGTCGTCGCCTGCAGGGGTGGAAAGCATACGACTGCACTTGTAGATACAGGAGATGTACACACCCTGATGATAGGCGCGGCAGGTGTAGGTAAAACCGCGTATTTTCTGTATCCGAATATTGAGTTTGCCTGCGCCTCAGGTATGAGTTTTTTATCGACCGATACAAAAGGCGATGTTGCCCGAAACTACGGCAGGATAGCACGTGACTGCTATGGCTACAATGTGTCTGTAATCGACCTGAGAAATCCGACCAGAAGTGATGAAAACAATATCCTGCACCTTGTAAACAAATATATGGACATCTATCTGAACGACCGCACCAACTTGTCAGCAAAGGCGAAAGCAGAAAAATACGCTAAGATAACAGCCAAGACTATAATCAATATCGGCGGCGGTGACAGTGCAAACTACGGACAGAATGCTTTCTTCTACGATGCCGCCGAAGGACTGCTGGGTTCGGTAATACTTCTGCTTGCTGAATTCGGAGAAAAGAATGAACGGCATATAGTATCCGTGTTCAAGCTTATACAGGATCTTATCTCCAAACCGCCTGCCAAAACAGCCAAGTACAAGCCTAAGATGTATTTTACAACACTTATGGAAAAACTTCCCTCTGAACACAAAGCCAAGTGGCTTGCGGGAGCAGCGCTGAACAGTGCAGATCAGTCTATGATGTCTGTTATGAGTACGGCTTTATCAAGGCTCAACAGCTTTCTCGACTCTGAGATGGAGCAGATACTCTGTTTTGGAACAGCTATAGATGCAGAGGTCTTCTGCCGTGAAAAATCGGCAATATTCATCATACTTCCGGAGGAAGATCAAAGCAAGTATTTCATGGTGTCATTGCTTATACAGCAGCTTTATCGTGAGATACTCACCATAGCCGATGAGAACGGCGGTACGCTTACGGACCGAGTCATGTTTTACTGTGATGAATTTGGAACATTTCCGAAAATAGAGGGCGCAGAAGCAATGTTCTCTGCAGGACGATCAAGAAAGATCTCTATCGTAGCGATCATACAGTCATTTGCACAGCTTGAACAGAAATATGGAAAAGAGGGTATGGAGATCATAACCGACAACACTCAGCTGACAGTGTTCGGCGGATTTGCACCAAACTCTCAGTCTGCGGAAGTGCTGTCCAAGGCTCTTGGTGAGCAGACTGTTCAAAGCGGATCAGTATCGCTGGGCAAAGAGCGATCGCAGTCAATACAAATGATGGGCAGACCGCTTATGACGGTCGATGAGCTGAAAAGTATGCCCAAGGGACAGTTCATCGTAATGAAAACGGGTACACACCCGATGAAAAGCAAACTTAAACTATATTTCAAGTGGGGCATCAGGTTTGGCGAGCCGTTCCTGCTTGAGGACAGAGGTGCCAGACGTGTGGACTATGCCGAAAGAGACAGACTTATATCTGCAGTTGAGCAAAAATATCCGCAGAAAACACCGATGCGGTCAGAACCTGCAGATAATGGATTTATACCAATGGATACAGATTTCGCATCAAAGACTAAAGCAAATGTAAGGACTGAATAAGGGGGGATCCATAATTTGATAGTAGCAAGAAGGATTTATGATACAGACCTTCCTCATCGTGCGATAACTGTTTTTTGTTATCTTTGTGACAGGTCAAATAAAAAAGGCGAATGTTTCCCGTCATCACGAACCATAGCCAAAGATCTGAATATTAGCCGAAGGACTGTGTTTCGAGCTCTTAATGACCTTGAAAAAGAAGGATTTATAAAGAGAAAAGGCAGGCACAGGACAAGCGGCGGCAGATCTTCAAATCTGTATGTGCTGGAGGTGAAGCCCGATGTTTGAATGGATAGGTGATGTGATAGATTGGATCGGTGAAGGGATATCTTCACTTTGGGACAGCACGGTAGGAGCGGCAGCAGATGCTATAACGGTGACAGTCTGGGATATGATGTTCAAGTGGCTGTTTGAAACGATATACGGAGCTATAGCCGGTCTTTTCAAATTTATAAACAGCACAACTAATGACATATTTACTCTTTCATGGGTAAAAACCTTTATTGCATTATTTAATGCGATGGGCTGGATGCTGTTTATCTGTGGATTTATAGTAGCAGTATTTGATTGTGCTGTAGCCTACGAGAACGGTTCCGCCAACATCAAGAATACGGCTATAAACATCTTTAAAGGCTTTATGGCAGCATCACTTGTCACAGTGGTACCGCCGAAACTGTATGCTACCTGCACAAGCTTGCAAGGTTCTTTCGCCCTGGACCTTATGGGCAATTTTGTCAGTGACACCATCTCTACCATTAGTGATACGGCACAAGCAGTAGTAATAGAAATAGCTATGGAAGTATCTCTTCTGAATCTGCTGTTCATAATACTGTTTGGCTACTGCACGGTCAAGGTAGTTTTGGCAAACATCAAGCGCGGCGGTATACTGCTTTGTCAAATCGCAGTCGGAAGTCTGTATATGTTCGGAGTGCCCAGAGGGTATACCGATGGTTTCTACAACTGGTGCAGGCAGGTCATTGCTACCTGTCTTACTGCATTTTTACAGACCACGATCTTATATATTGGTCTGCTTACCTATACAGAACACGCTCTTATTGCAGTAGGTCTGTGTTTATCAGCGAATGAAGTTCCGAGGGTAGCTCAGATGTACGGACTTGATACTAGCGTTAAAGTCAATGTTACAAACGTAAGTCAGAGCGTCAATATGGGCGGTAAAGTCATGGGACTTATGAGAGGTACAAGATAATATATTTCGGTAAGGAGTGGTAGTATAAAAACGTATATCTATCCCGAAAACCTCAGAGCCAACGTAAAGCTATGGTTCTGGAATGTTCGGGATTTTATCATCATAAGCGGCGGAGTAATAGTATCGGTCATGGTATTTGCAAACTTCTGGAATATCCTGCCTGCAGCCGCAACTCTGTGCTATGCTTTTCTAAGCCTTCGGGCTGACGAAACATCGGTCATGGATTATATCTTAAATGCCTTTCGGTTTTTCTGTGTTTCACAGCAGGAGTTCCGCTGGCAGAAAAGGAGTGAGAACTGATTGTCAAAAAAGAGAAAAAACGGCGTTCAGGCACTTATCGGCCTTGAACGCTTTACTCGATACGGAGTAAAAACTGATAAAGCTGAGATCGTTATGTTTGCAGTCGAACCGACTAATATCTCCGTGCTTTCTGCGTCAAATATAGATACAAAGATCCACAGCCTGATGCTTGTTCTGTCGGTCATACCTGACCTTGAACTTATCGCTTCAGACAGTGCCGAACGTTTTGACGATAGGTTACACTCCTTTAGAGGATCTGAAACTAAACAACAAATCAGATAAAGATACAGACGGCGACGGTATCCCCGATTATCTTGAATTATCTGAATATGATCTTGGCACATTTGACAATACTACCGGAGACTATAAACCGGCTAATTACGGTCATTATTTTAATTTGGCTTCAAATATTGGCATTCTTGTAAGCGGTTCAGTCGGCGATAAAATAATGAATACCTATACCTCGTCATTCCGTTCACATCCATTTAATAGGAATAGCGATGATGATGACTATACAGATGATGAGGATGGTACACCTGAAGAAGAGAATGAAGATCTGATTGAAATATTATCATTGGTTGATAATACGTGCATGTGGGAGTCAGGCTGGTTTAAGGAATACTATGAATCAAAAGGTAAAAAATGCAGAATTCGCTATTTTAATGGATATGATACATTTATTCTACAGTGGAATCGTATAGGTGGCAGCGATGATGGTTCCTACGACTATTACTACAATGTAACTGATGTTATTTTAATATCACATGGAAACCCTGGTTATTTTCTTCTTGGTAACAATGTGGCTCTTACTTCTAAAAACACCAGAGACGGTGTAAATTTTCATCGAATCGAAGACATCGATGACTGTAGACAATTCGATAATTTAGAAATGATGATATGCTCTAGCGATTGTGTTCCTGATGAAGATGGTTATACTAAAAGCACCGCAGAAGCGTTCTTTGACCATTTTCGCAGCATAAACAGAGTATTCGCATTTGATTGCACTAGTTGCCTTGTAAGTGGTTATGACTATCCGGTTTGGGCAGGAGCTGTCATGTATTTTCCAGTCATACCTTATGTCCCACCTCTTGAACCAAGTTTAAATGATCCACAAATGCTAATTTGTTTGAGCACTTCGAGCTGTAAAGGTCAGGTTTTATATGAACGAGGTAAGGATAAAAATAGTGACTTGTACGATGGGTTAGATGATGTTCAAATAGAAGTCTATTATACGAAAATGTATACAACCGGTTATGGTGCAGAATTAGGAGAAATTCATATGGATCCAGCTTGTGTATGCCGTTTCGTCAGAGCCATCTGCACGGACTTTGAGAGCCACTTTCACGGAGTAAAGAGCCACTTGTGATAAACGCCATTCTCGAACTAGGTTCGTTCGCATTTATTCCACAGTCCACTTGACAGCAAGCCTCTATGAGTGCGGTAGTCCGGCAGCACAGGCAGGCAGCCACGAGGGCTGCTGCCTGGCCACCAGCCTACCACACTCATACTCACTGTCAAGCGGCTTTTGCGGTGTATATACCGCTCCGACTACCACAGCTGCACGGACATTTTGCCCACGCTTGCCGCAGACTGCCCACGGGCACTGCACGGCAAAATATGATATACTTGATATGGCACGTCAATGACGTGACTACATATCAAGGAGGTCTATCATATGGTGGACTACAAAGAGATACTCAGGCTTACCAGTATTATTCAGGGACAGGGGACCATTCCGAGAGATGAGTCAGACCGAAATATCAGTTATAACAAGGCTTCTATCCCGACGTATAAACTCGTTAAGGAAAACGACTTTATTATGCATCTTCGTCCGTTCGAATGGGGACTGGAGATTGCTACAAGGGAAGGCATTGTCAGCCCTGCATACACGATTTTGAGAAACAAGGTTGAACTGGTTCCAGAGTTCTATCGGTATTATTTCAGGTCTTCAAGCTTTATTGTGGAAAAGCTGACAGGGATTACCGAAGGTATCCGTGATGGACGTTCCATCAATATGGATGACTTCTGGCTCTTAGAGATTCCTTACCCGTCTATTCCAGAACAGAGAAAAATCGGTCAGTTCATGGACCTGATAAACAGGCAGATACAGATTGAAAAGGATAAGCTGCAAGCCATCAAGTTGGTAAAGAAAGGTCTGCTTCAGCAGATGTTTGTGTGAGGTAATGGCATGAGGAATACAACGACCTTCAAAGAATTGATACAAGCATTGCTGGACGGAGCCACAGAAGGCATCTCAGCCACAAAGACTCTACGAATCGTCGGAGACCAGCTCATTCACTATAACACACCGATTGCAGAACGGTTTGACGGCAAGGTGTTAGTAAACAATTCACGATATTCACTTACCACGGGACAGCTTCAGAAACAAATCCGAAGCATGGTTCCCGAAGAACAGCAGGTGATAGTAAAGCGTGTGCCTGTTAACTACAATGGTTTGTTGCGTGATTTTGTAGAAAGCAGGTGATGGTATGCCGAGACAGAAGAAAGACGGAGTTAATATCAACTACTTCATCCGCCGAGATGTCAAAGAGAAGCTGGATGCGTACTGTGAAGACGTCGGACAGAAGGCGATAATAAGGCTGATACAACGAAATAAAACCAACCACAGGTTTATTGTCTTTTTTGAAAAAAGGTGTATCATAATATTAAATATAATTTCGGCGGTGTTACGCTGCGTATCGTATCAGCTACCAGATCGTTCAACATAGCTCACGCACCAAAGTGGTCAGCAGTGATATGTAGTCACGTCATTGACGTGCCATATCAAGTATATCCATATTTTGACGGGCATTGCCCGTGGGCAGTCAGCGGCGAGGTGTGGCAAGTTATCCGTGCAGTTGTGGCAGTGTGGGCGGGATATACATGCGGCATAAAAGCTCACTCCGTCATGCAGATTATCGAAGTGGCTCTCATGTCTGGCAAGGTGGCTCTCAAACAGCGGCAGACTGGCTCTGAAACACCGTGCAGGTGGTTCTCACACGCCGGCGTATACACAGCTTCGAAATTTTTCATTGAACCTAATGAATTTGGCTTTGATCCAGTATTCTACGACGAATATTTATCAAGCCAGAATTAATAACAGAAATACAGATTATCTGATCTTGATAAAAGATAATATGTACAGAAAAGACTGACTGTTCTGAACAATCGGTCTTTTCTTATACTCTTTTATTGCAGTGTTATGCGCTTGAATAGAATTTTGGATGTAACCGTCGATTCCTTTGCACCTACCATTCCGAAATCTACAAGTAGATTATAGCTTGTATTTTCTGAACCAGGGAAGTTATTAGGAACATTTGAATACTTTAGTCTAACATATGTCTTAGTAATAACACCATTTGAAGTGATATGCTTGTTTTATATTTTCTACCTTATGTACAATTGACTATGTGATAGATTAAACAAACTGATGAAAAGAGGAGTAACTAACTTTGATTTCAGTGGAAATAAAGTTGATTATAGATGATAAATAAATCTATTTCTTTAATGTAGAACCGGGATGAAATCAATTGACTTTCTTGCCAAAATATGATATAGTATTAATATGAATAATTGTAATTTGTCACATTGCGAATTTTGATTATTTGTTTAGGGGTGATATGATGTTAATAAGACGCATTCTGTTTAACAGGCTAATATCGTTGATGTTAGTTGTCTCGATTTTGCTTATGACCGTTGGTTGCTCTAATGCACCGCCAACTCCTACTATTTCAGATGCAAATCCGCAGACGGTTACGGAGAACATTGAGGTTGAAAACATTATTACAGAGGATATACTCCATGAGTTTATCACAACTGAGGTCTATTTGCAGGAATTTGTCATAGCCGAAGATAAAATTACAGAGTTGTTGCTGGAAGAAGATATGATCGATGAAGTAACAATGTGTAAGACTATCTATGTACCTCAAGAACATCTTGAAGACTTTTCTGAGAACAGCCAAACAGCGCAAATATTTGGTGATGGAGTTGATATTAAATCAGTACTAACAAAAGTAGCGATAGGTACTGGTGTAATTGTCACACTTGCTGTTGTAAAAAAAGTTGGTGTTCCTAAGCCAATCGCCAGCCTTGTTGTAGCCGCTGCTGATGAATCTCTTCAGTTTGCAAAATCAGGTGCTGTGGTCGGAACAGTGTTTGGAGCTTTTACTGGTGCTGGCAATGAAATCGATGAGACTGGACGAATAGCTGCTGTAACCGGGTTTGCATTGGCTACTGTTGGAATGATTGTATCAATTGTTTCTTTGGTCGGTGCAATTCCTTCCGGTGGAACATCGAGCGTGGGTGTCGCAGAAGGAGTACACTTAGCTTGGGCAGGTGTGAAAGTTCTGCTCGCAACGGCAGGAATGGTATATACCACAAAAGATACTATCAAAGCATTTACATCTACTGATGCCGCCGATATTGATTGGAACAATATTGATTGGGAAAAAGTAGGAGTTTCAGCAGCTCAAAAAGCAGTTGAAAATGGTGCGGACGGCTATATGTGGGGAGCTATATACGGAGCAATTGACGGCACAATAGAAGAATATTATCATAAGTATAGCACACCATACACCAAATATAATGATCGTTTGAAGCAAGTTCCTAAAGATGGCAAAAAAGGAAAATGGACAGGAAAAAGGGGCGAATCGGATTTTGTCCTTAACGAACCAATAGAGCTTCCAGACGGAACAAAAATTACAAAAGTTACATATCAGAATGCAGTACCGGATTTTTCTCCCTATGCTAAAGCAGAGGTGAAAATACCGAGAATGACCGATAAACGATTAGGAACAGGCGGCAACTATGAACAAGCTGACCAAGCTCTTGCTGAATATTGGACAAAGATTAAGTATAACTTCGATGCAGTGAACAATGTCACTACATACGAATTTACAGCTAATGCATCTAAAACATCAGTCGATCAGGAATGTGTTATCCAGTTTGTCCCGAACGCAGTTGGTGAAGTTCCGATGACACTTGTATTCGATGATAATGTTGATCCTTCATATGATAAACAGAGTACTCTGATATTTGTAGAGAAAAAAGAAGAAAAGACGGAGGAAGAGTAATGACAGGCTATTGGATCAGGCACAGAGCCTTATTATCAATAATCCTGAGTGCTGTCATTGCTGTAGTAGCCGGACTGTTGTTTGTGTTCCCGTTTATTTCTCAGATTGCGGATAACTATAATTCGCAGAGCGTTTATAAAAACACAAATATTGACTTTATCGCTCCTGAGCCGTCTTTTGAGCAGATAAGCGAATTGCCTGGGAGCAATGGGATTGATAAGGTGTTCCCCTTCTTTCTGACTAAAACTGCTGTAAACGCAGGCGGTAATTCGAGGACAACAACAGTTCTGCTGAGTGACCGCTTTGAAAACGTCGATATTACGATAGCTTGTAATTTTCGCAGGCTTGTAATGCTCGGATTTGAGAAGAAAAAGCTGAATCAAGCGTATCATAGTTATATATGTAGGTCAGGAGTCATTACTATAATATTCGCTTTTGCCCTATCAAGCATAGTATTCCTATTCGCTGATATTACAGCTATTAGAATAATACTTGTAATATGGATACCGTTGATCGAGCTGATAACACTATTTACAGCGGCTACAATAATCAATAGACGGTTATGGAGGAAATAATCATGGAAAGCATTATCAGCATAAATAACCTATCAATACAGCTCAAACAACGGGTGTTGATGCAGAACATTTCCTTTGATGTCGGCAGCGGTGAAGTAGTTTTGCTATCAGGCGAAAATGGTATCGGCAAAAGCTCAATCTTGAAAAGCATTATGCGTTTGGAAACAGAGGGCAAGAAAATAGGCGGAGAGATCATTCACCATAGCTTCGGAAATATCATGGCGTTAGATGATACTGAACTCCAGCGGTATCGTTCGAGTATTGCATACATACCACAGAAAGATGAATATTCCGAAATGGGACGCATACAGGTAAGAGATGTCATCAGTAACAGCGGTGAAGCTCATTCTGAAAGCTACATGAGCTATTCAGAGGTCAATGACCTTATTGACGAATGGCTTCCACGCCGAGGAGATAACAGCAGAATTTTTGATGCCAAGTCTCGCCCTGGCAAATTCAGCGGTGGTGAGCAACGGCTTCTCCAAGTATTCTCTGTCATTGCAACCCGTTCAGATTCGGATTTGCTGATTATAGACGAACCGCTTAACAACCTTGACTTTGTAAACGCAAGGCATATAAGCAATCTTATCAATAAGGTTATCCACGAGAATCCGAAGATGGGCGTTTTAATGATAAGTCATTGCAGGATATTCCCGTTTATCACACGGGAACTGAAATTGACTGCTGACGGGATAAGTGAGGTTTCTAAACCATATACCTGTCATAGTTGTTTTGGTGAGCCTGATGAAAACGGATTTTATACGTAATACATACGAAAACAGGCAGATACCATAATAATGAAGTATCCGCCTGTTTTTTAATAGCTCGATGTAAAGATCTTGAGGGCAATATTATAAAGGATGAATGGTATATGACCACTCGTATCAATATCAGAAATCTGCCCAATGTTCATCACATCTGGTTCTACATAGACTCTGAGGGCAAAGTTATTTTGCACAGACCTAACACATCTATGGCTATCGCATTCGGAAGAAA
Source organism: Ruminococcus albus 7 = DSM 20455 (assembly GCF_000179635.2). Lineage (NCBI taxonomy): Bacteria > Bacillati > Bacillota > Clostridia > Eubacteriales > Oscillospiraceae > Hominimerdicola > Hominimerdicola alba. The sequence continues at coordinate 1,617,630 of NC_014833.1, forward strand.
GGGCGACAAGCTGTATGCTTATGACAAAAACGGCGAACCCCTTGATGGATTATACACCGGCAGCTCATACTTCTGGCGTTTTGATAACGGCGAGCTTATTGATACAAACTGCTTCTGATAAAAGTTCGATACGCGAAGATCGGACTTGATTCCCCAAATACGGATCGTGTACGGGATAATATCCCTGCACGGTCCTTTTTATTTTTAAAGTATATTTCCACTCACTCCGATTTTTCTACCGCTCACTCTCAAAAAACTGACTTTCCTGCCACGGTGTGCTATACTTCAAGTACAGTCAAACAACGAGATGCAACAAACTAAAATCCGTAATTTCCAAGCAGAGCATTTGGGTAATTCACTTGATTATCAGTTCGTTCTGAACAGGAAAAAATATCGGATTTTGTAAACTGCATTTGAGTTGGAACCTAAAATTTTAAAATCTGAAAGGAAGAAACAAAATGAAAACAAACAACGTAACAGGAACAATGAAGAAGGTCATCAGCACTTTGGCAGCAACAGGCTGTATGTTCTCAATGGCAGCTGCTATACCCGCAAACAGCACAATTGGTAGTGCTGTACTTGGTAACGCAGTCGTTGCAGACGCAGCAGTTATCAGCGTAAACACAGTTGTTGACGCAAAGAACGGCAACGCAGATCTGGTACAGGGTAAATTCTATAAATCACCTTCTCAGAATTATGTACTTGTGTTCCAAAACGACGGCAACCTCGTTATTTATCATTACAACAAGACCACTGATAAGGCATACTCACCTATCTGGAGCTCTCAGACCGAGAACAGAGGCGGTACAAAGTGCGTTCTTCAGGGTGACGGCAACTTTGTTATCTACAGATCCGACGGAAAGCCTATCTGGAACACTCAGACAAACGGCAAAAAGGGCGCTTATCTTACAATAAGCGATGAGGGCGAGATCAAGATCACTTCCAGAAATTATAACTATGCTACCACATGGTCAAGCAAAAATAACCACGGTTACAGTATCAATCAAGGTCCGATTATAACAGATCCTGTAGACGGTCAGCTCTCTCCACATTTCCACTCAAGAGAATTTGCCTGCGATTGCGGTAATACCCATACAATTGATCAGAACCTCATCAACAAGCTGGAGCAGCTCTATACCAAACTGAACTGTTCAAAGATCATCGTAAACTCCGGTTACCGTGATCCTAATTGTTCTGTTGCAGTTGGCGGCGGTTACGATGATGCACATACCCGCGGTTTGGCAGCAGATGTCGTTTGCTATGACAAAAACGGCAATGTGATCCCTTGCTTAACAGTTGCATGGGCAGCAGAACAGATCGGATTCACAGGCATAGGTCTGATGTACGGCGGTGCGATCCACCTTGATGTCCGCACTACCAGCAACTATAAAAACGGTCATTGGTTCGGCGATGAAAGAAAAGAATACAAAAATGACTATATTTCTACTTTCAAAAACTACGTACCACACAAAGCTTGATTAATTGCATGAATACATAAAGGAAAAGACAGGTACTTCAATAGTAAGCGTCAACCGCTAACATATGCTATCAAAGAAACAGGCTCACCAAGGTGAGCCTGTCTGAATATCATATAGTGAATGGAAGGAGAATTGTTCCTGCCGGCTGTGAGAACAGCTCTGTCAGATACTGCTCTGTGTTCAGCCCGTTAGCCTGAGCCGTTGCAACGATTGAATACAGCGCTGCGCTTGCTTTCGCACCGTTCGCCGTATTGCTGTGCATCCAGTTCTTTCTGCCAACAGCAAAGGGCCTTATGGCATTTTCGGCACGGTTATTGTCTATCGGAACATTCCCGTTTTCCAGAAACGTGTATAGATACGGTTTTTCATTCAGCGCATAAGCTACTGCCTTGGCAAGAGCACTCTTTCCGCTGACCTGAAGCGTTTCAAGCCACGCAAAGAAAGCATCGAGCAAAGGCTTGACCTTTGCCAGACGCTGCTCATATCTTTTCTCAGCCGTCATGCCTGACAGCAGGTTTTCTTCATGGTATATCCGCTCAAAGTATCTGACCGCTTCTGCTGCAATCGACGTTTCCTGTGCAGACTTATCCTTAGGCAGTGCATTGACGAAATACCTTCGGGCATGAGTCATGCAGCCACAGTGCTTTACACCAGTAACCACATGATATCCGCTGTATCCGTCACGCACCAGATATCCGTCAAAGCCTTTCAGAAACGCCTGTGCATTCTTTCCCTTGCGGGTAGGCTTGTAGTCGAAAATGACGATGCTGCGGTCATTCATCTTTCCATTGCAGTATACCCACATCTTCGATTCAGCCGTTGCCTTCCTGCCTTCCTCATGCAACACCTGTATGCGTGTCTCGTCTGCATGGACGACGTCTCCGCAAAGCAACAGCCTGTGCATTTCCTGCACTATCGGCATACACCACTTCTCAGCTGCTGTACATACCCAGTTAGACATGGTAGCTTTCAGCAGAGGGATATGCTTTGATGCAAGATCTTTCTCCTGACGATGCAGCGGAACGGCCTTTGCATATTTTTCATAGATGATGTGCGCCAGCAGTTCCGGTGAACAGAAGCTGCCTGGTATCATAGGCTTAGGGTACTCAGCACGGCGGATATTGCAGCGCTCGATGTCTTCAGAATGATCTGCATCGTTCTCAGGCTTTTCGCCGCACTCAGGGCATTTGTAGGTATACACGATATGTCTGCGGACATGGAACTTTGCAGGCGTGTAGACAAGTTCGTCATACGCCTTTTCCTGACCTATCTCCTTCATTTCAGAACCGCAGTTCTCACAAACGGGATGATCTTCCTTATGCTCGACTATCTCGAAATCCATTGTTTCCATCCAGTCATCGTGAGTACGCTTCTTTCTGCGTTTATGCTCAGGGACTGTGACTGACTCAGCTATGTTCTGTGTCTGCGGCTTCTCTTCCTCCGGAAACAGAGAGAGCTGTGTGCAGTTATCCAGTATGACAGAGCTTTGCTCGGTCTTGCGTCCGAACACCTGTTTTTTGAGCCAAGTCAGCTGTTCCTGTACAAAGGCAAGCTCTTCTTCAAGCACGGCAACTCTTGAACGGAGCGCAGCATTTTCCTGTGCCATTGTCATGTCATTTTTTACTGAATTCAGCTCAGACATACTGCTCCCTCCGTTCCTTAAACTATACATATATTATACCACAATACAAGCGAAAAAGCAAGGAAAATAGGCAAATTCTCCTTGCTTTTCGTTCAATAGATAAGCCCTGGTTGACCGTCTCTGATCGCTTTCGGCTGATCGATCGTCAGGCCTTCAAGCAGCCATCTTGTCTGCTGAGGTGTCAGCAGTTTTGCCTCGGTTTCATTGCGAGGCCATTGAAACTGACCGTTGTCTAAGCGCTTGTACAACAAAAGAAATCCGTCTCGCTCCCACAGGAGACCTTTTATGCGGTCACGTCGTCTGCCGCAGAACAGAAAGAGAGCGCTGCTGAACGGATCGAGTCTGAGCTGCCCCTGTATTATCATGGCAAGTCCATCAATGGAACGGCGCAGATCGGTGTAACCGGTGACGAGGTAGACCTGCTGATTTGAAGAAAGATCGTTCAGCATAGGGCTTTCACCAGAGAGAGGAGAGTTTCGGGATCGATGTCTGACGGCAACGAGATCTGAAGATCATTTTTACCTATGTGGATCTCTGACTGACACTGCTGCTGCGGAATGTTGAGAGGAACTATGGCCGGAGCTTCAACGAACTGTTCACGGATCTTTTTCAGCCGGCAGTAGTAAGTGTTCGGCTTGATGCCGTTTTCTTCACACCACTGCTTTATGGTCAGGCCGCTTGCCTGCTGTGCTTTGATAAGTTCCGACCATTCCTGCAGGCGTACTGCCTGTCTGATCGTTGCGATCTCTGTTGTTTTATTCTGCATAATGATACCTCCCGTGTCCAACGGACTCTAATTTACTACATGGAGCTTTTTGAAGTTTTTTGGAATGTCCAATTTACTACATCAAGTTTCTTGGAGTTTATTATACATCATTGGACAACGGGAGGGAAGACGCGGGATATTTTACTCTTACTTTTGGATAATATTCAATTTACGTTACTAACCCATTATCAAAACGAATATCGCTTGAGTTAGTTTGTGAATTGTTATACATGGTTATCCCTTTAACACACCACAGATAATTTACAATGCTGTCCAAATAAACAGACCTCAAAACTCAGAAAATATAGTATAATAGTGACAGAAACCGAAGGGAGCTGTCGCTATGTCAAAAAGATTTCCGAAACCTGAGATCACACTTGATGGGATATACTCAAAGTTCGCAGATGAAAGCTTTTGCAAGGATTTTCTGCTTGATATCCGCTTTGAAAAGGGCTTTGCCTGCCCGTTTTGCGGTGGCTCTGAGTACCGCAGGATAAGGTCACGCCATCTGCTGCGCTGCAAGTTCTGTAAAGCTGATATATCCGCCACAAACGGAACTTTTATGCACAGAACACATATTCCGCTGAGGCTGTGGATAATCACCGCATTCCTCATTATGAGCAACAAATGCAGCGTTTCTGCTGTTACACTTATGAGAAATTTGGGAGTGACCTACAAGACTGCATGGTACATCCTTCACCGCATCAGAAAAGCTATGAAATGCCGTGAAAAACGCTATTTGCTGGACGGTATAGTTGAGCTTGACGACACCTATCTCGGTGCTCCGACTCACGGTAAAAAGCGCGGCAGAGGTACTGAAAAAGTCAAGATGATCGTAGCTTTATCGAAGAACGCAGCAGGAAATCCCGAGTACGTTAAAATGAGCGATGTGCCAAATTTAAAGGGCATAACTGTGGGTAGATTTGCCAGGGATAATATCCGCGCAGGCTCGAAGATCGAGAGTGATAATGCTCGAAGTTACAAGAAACCGCTGGCACAGAAATACTTCCATGTTTTTGAGACATATGATCCAACAAGCGGTCAGCTGAACTGGATGCATAAAGTTATATCAAACTTCAAAGCAATGATCATGGGAACTTACCACGGAAACGAAAAGATCCACACAGCGTTATATGCTGCCGAATACTGCTACAAATTCAACCGTCGTAAGCTGGGAAACAGTGCGTATTTAAGGCTTTTGGCTGCTTTGGTGCAGTGATCTTACTTGTGGTGTGTTAAGGGGATAACCATATTGTTATATAGTTAAATTTTCTCAACTTAGTAACTTCATATAGTAATTTGAAGTATTATACATATAATATGTCAATGATTAATATTGACTTTAATTGTCCCGCGTGGTAAAATTAAAGTGTATTGTTAATTTAATAATAGAATTAATCTACAGGAGGTAAAATGATGTTAAAGAAACATGAAAAGAATCTTAAACGCACGATTTCCAGTATCTTAGCTTTGATGATGACAGCAGGACTGTTGCCATCAAATGCTGTATTTGCTGAATCTAAGGCGAAACAGCACAGGACATATATAGGAGATGGATACACAGTTTATTGTGATGTCACTTCAATATGGGGCGATAGTAGCAATGTTAGTTTCACACTGACAAATACGAGTAATGAAACCATAAAAAACTGGGCGCTTTGTTTTGATAACGATGGAGATATCGATAATATATGGAATGGTGTGGTATTCGGTAAAGTTGATGAACTGACGATAATCAAGAATAATGAATATAATTATGAAGTCAAACCTAACGAAAGCGTTACTTTCGGCTATACAGTATTAGGAGATGATGAACTTCCGGATACAGTGGCTTTAAGGTCCCAGGAAAAGAGTTATGATCCAAGTAAATATACAGTGACGCTCAATGTGGAGAATGACTGGGATACTGGATTTACGGGTAATATAGCTATACAGGCTGTCGGAGATGAACCCATAGAGGCATGGAAGTTGAGATTTAATGCAAATTTTGCTCTTGAACGTGTCTGGAATGCCAACGCAACAGAATCGAATGGCAGTAGCTACGTTGTTGATAGCGATTATACAACCGCTTTTATTCATCCGGGTGAGACTAAGTCTTTTGGTGTGAGCGGAACAAAGATATGTGGTAAACTTCCTGAGATAACAGATATTTCTCTAAGCGGAATTACCGTTTCAGGTGATACCAATCAGTACGTTCTTCCCGAAATCAGCGAGAATGACAGTTCCGAAATTGAAAGCAGTTCAGCTCTCGAAAGCACCCCCAAGGTTGAAGACTGTTCTTCAGAAGCTTCTTTTGAAAATGAAGATAGTTCAAGTTCAAGTGTTCCAGATAATTCGAATATACTTGATGACAGCAGTAAGTCAGAGTTCGAAGATATCAGCATTGATTTCGATATGACAGGCTTTGAGAAGAATGTTCTAGATACGTACACTCTAATTGATCCTATATATGAACTCAGAGGTTCAATAACAGGCAAAAACAGAGTTAAAAAGCTTGAGTATTTCGTTAAGAACGCTGCAGAAGAAGTGATTTCTAATGGAGAAATCAAGGTAAATGATAAGTGGATTATAAATGATTTCAACCTTGATATTGGTATAAACAAGTTAACTGTAACGGCATACGATAACGAAGGTGAGATAGGATCGAACAGCATCGAGATTTTAAATTTAAATACGGATAATCTCTCCAGAACAGATGTCGATCTCGATGATGATGACGGAGATAATCTACAAAACTATTTTGAAAAGATATTAGGATTAGATCCTCAAAAAGCGGATACTGATGGAGATGGACTGAATGATTATGATGAATTCATACTTATTGGTACAGATCCTCTGAATAGTGATACAGATAAAGATGGCCTTAACGATCTTTCTGATATCAAAATGGGATTTGACCCTAATAAAGTAGATACCGATGGTGACGGTGTGATTGACTCTGAAGAAATAGTTCCTCAAGAAATTACCTTAAATGTGAAAGAACCTGAGGTGGAAGGTCTTGTTTCAATACATATCTCTACAGAAACAAACGGAGACATAAACAGCAATGCATTCCTGAAGAGTGTTTACGGTATTGACTCTCTGGCATCTTCAGCTCCAGGACTTATCGGTGTACCTGTTGATATAACATTCGGAACTAATTTTGAAAAAGCAAAGGTAACTTTCACCTACGATGATACAAAACTCGGTAATACCGATGAGAATGACCTGGGTATTATCTGGCATGATACTGCTAACAATAAGCTTGTTTTACTTGAAAATACAGTCGTTGATACGGAGAATAATACAGTCACATATGATACAACTCATTTCTCGACATATGCTGTTGTAGATAAGAAAAAATTCTCATTTCCGGATATAATGACATATATCGATCTAACAAGTGTCAATATCAGAAACCATATCAATGTATATACAGATGTATTTGCAGGAAATAGCAATTCAGAAAAGAATGCTAACGCTATTGCTTTCTGTGACAGAATGATTGAGTTGTGGCGTGATGATGACTTCCTGTTGTTCAGTTACAGTGGAGGAGGAGCAGGAGGATATAAAAAGAATTTCAGCGAAGGTGTGATCAATGATCATTGTCGCAAGATGATATCCGGTGAGAATGGCACAAAAAGAATAAACCCATACATTTGTCTTATGACATTGGGAAGACATGACGAAAATTACTATAAGGATTCCGAACTAATCACCACTGTAATAATGACTGACGGTACAAATGCCGAAAAGTTTTCCGAAGTTGATAACTATGTAATGCGTATCAATCAGGCACATAATAACGTTTATGTTATTGATTTCGGTGAAAAGTATGATGCTGATATGGCGGGAACAATAGGACTGTGCGGTGGAAGATATATAAAAGTAAAAGATAAAATCGGCGCTATTTCAGCAGCATATGATGTAAAATACAATACTCATACATCGCAGAATGATAATCCAAGTAATCCCGGAGATGGTTCTGAAGATTTGGATGGAGATGGAATCCTTAACACTAAGGATAATCAAAGGTATCATAAAAACAACTATCCATCAGTTCTTGTTGATTACATTAATAATGATATAGTAGATATGGATTACACAGAAGAAACAGATGATTATTTCGTTATATGTAAAACTCCTTTGTCTGAAATCCTGTTATCTTGTGATGTTAACACTTTGACAGATAATGATGGAGATGAACTTCCAGTTGAAAATTACTATGATGACTGGTATATAATGGCTTTAAATCGCTTTGGTAAAGAAACTTACGGATTATACAAAATGCGTGAACAGGAATATGATTCCGATGATAAGCATGATAATAATGAGCCCGGCGTTACAATTTCTTTTGTGGAGTTTGATATAAGCAAATTAAATGACGTGATCTATCATAATACCTCAGATACATCAGACTTGTATAATGAAATAGACAAAGTTGTATACGTTCCAGATGCACCATATTCATCAGAATTACAATCCTATTTTGTGGATGTTGATTCAGATGCACCGTATCTGATCGCAGAAGCCTATGTGGATAAGATTGCAAATTCTTATTCAATTTCATCAATACCTTTTCCCAATAATCTAAATCATATTTATGATGGAATAGATAACCTCAATGAAGCGATAGACAGTATTCTTATGCCGGATCCTCTAACAAATGCTGAACTCTATTCAAAAAGACAAGAGTTAAGAAGAGTACCGGATGCTTTGTCTGATTGTAATAATAATTTTGGAAGTATTATAGCTGACGAAAATAATAAAGTAATCAGCATCTCAAGTTCCAGCAACTTGGATTACTATGAAAAAAAAGCTATTTTGAGTGCATATACTGCCGATACTTCATTTAATATGTTTGCTGCTGAAGTTCAGGCTCATGCGGAATACCTCGAAGATACATTATCTATTTTCGATTGGTTTTATAGCCGTGCTCTTCGTGCTGATATGGGAATTGGCGAAGAATATGAAAGCGGAATGTTCGATAGCTATTACGATCCCAACGATAGTAGAGTAGTAGCACAGGCGAATGCACACGGAGCTTATTAAGATGATCAATAAAAAGAATATATGCATTATAAGTGCAGCAGTGCTGTTGATCATATTTTCTGTTGTATTTTATATTTCTCATAAGACGAATATAAAGTATAATGATTGGTCTGTTTTGGGGCATACTTTTGATGAAGTTGAGCAAAAGTATGGAAAATTCGATGTGGATTATGGCAGAAAAAAAGCATATTGTATTAGTGCTAAAAATTCAAATGGACATCTACCATATGATCCTGAATACTATTGGATGGAATCAGATGAATCAGGAATTATTGTAGAGGTATATGTTGAAGGCAAGCCGGGTGGATAATAAAACACTTAATCTACTGGCAAACTCAAAATAATTCCATCACTACTTACGCTAAACGCTGTGTTGAGGCAATTTTAAATTCTGCGTAAACTCAAAGCAGTACATATATGAAAAGACCGATTGTGAAAGCAGTCGGTCTTTAAATTCGAAATCCTGATAAGTTCGAGATTGATTAAATTGTTGTGAGCTTTATTATAGAATCACTCGTAAAAATCATCTTTTTTGAACTGATGTCACAAGTAAACCTCGTAAACGTAAAGTTTGCGGGGTTTTTTGTTGTTTATAAAGCTATTACAAGTGTCCGTAATATTACCCGACTAATTGCAAATTGGCAGGTGGAGTAAGAAACATAATTAAATCGGAAACGAACAAAGAAGAAGTACTAAAGAAAGATTATTACGAGGACTATAATAAATATCCAGGTGATCACTTCGTGCTTTTTAATACACTTAGGAAAGCACAGGAATATGCAGATAAGCTATCAGAAGAAAGCTAATGGAGAAACAGACATGAAGAACTTAACAGAATTAGAAAAACTTAAAAGAAAAGACAATGATCTCTATTTCAGTAACGGAAAACCGAAAAAGATGCACATGATGTGCCGTGATCCTTCCTATATCAGAGAAATAATTCACATTAACGGAAGGTATAATTTGGATTGGTGCTGTGCCGGAGGCAGGTGTCCTTTCTATTCTACGGGCTGTGATGATAAAGGCAGAGAATGGGGGTAATAATTATGGATATACTTAAGATAATTGGTACAACAGAAGACGAGCTGGAAATGGCAATGGCTCTTTCAGAAGTGAATCAGTATCTTGCAACGAAACAGAGCAGGGGACAAAGGTCGGATTCTAGTATAACGGACAGTTTATCAGTATTATTTTTTTTGATGAACCTACCCGAGCACCTTACGAACAAACCAAAAGTGCGATAAACAGACGATTTTGCTATTATAAAAGGCGATGCTCTCCGATGATACTGGAGAACATCGCTTTTTATATGTATAATCGTAAGCTCCATAGATGTTTCGATACCCCCTGCTCAATAAAGTGAATTTAGGGGACTGACGAGAACTTGACAATACGGGTGTTATGTGATAATCTATATACTATAACGCTCACCGAGAGGAGGGACAGATATTGCCTTTGCTGAAAAGCTACGAAGATGAAGAAGTATTTGAGCGACTGTATCATCAATATGTGAAGCTGATGCTGCACACTGCCTATCAGATTTTACAAAACAGCGAAGAAGCAGAGGACGCTGTCCAGACTGCCTTTCTGCGTATCGCAACGCATTTTTCAAGCATCGAAAAAAATATCTGTCCAAAAACGGCAAACCAATTCGTAATAATAGTCAGAAACATTGCGATCGATATATACCGGAAGAAAAAACGCGAGGCTGTGGTACCGCTCCTTGAGGAAACCGTTTCGGAGGACTTCCGCACAGATTCGCTGGACGAAGCAATGCAGGCACTGCCGCAGGAGATGCGGGATATCCTGTATCTGCATCACATCTACGGGCTGTCCGTCAAGGAGATTGCCAAGCTGCTGAATCTGAAGCAGGATGCGGTCTATAAGCGATTGCAGCGTGCGGCTGCACGACTGAAAAAGATGATGGAGGAGGGATGAATATGCAGTTTGATAAAGAATATTTTGAGGCACTGAACCGTTCATTCGATGCAGAATGCAGCAAGCTGGAAGAAGCAGAACTGCCTGAATTCACGCCCTCGGAGCAGTTCACTGAAAACATGGAAAACCTGATTCACCGCAAGCGAAAGCCTTATTTCAAGTGGATCGCAACCGGTTCCAGACGTGCAGCCTGCATCATCGGTGTCTTAATTGTCCTCGGTACGGTTACTGTCACGCAGGTTGATGCAGTGCGGATTCCGCTTCATAAGTTTTTTATCAATACATTCAGCAGGACGATTTCCGTGGATGATTCCTCCGATGCGCCGAAGGTAATCGACCGTTATTATGAGATCACAGCATTCCCCGCGGATTTTGAGCCGGAGCTGCAAACCAGCACACTGTACATGGAATCCACTTTTTTTCACTACACAAACCGGAATAATCCGAAGGAGTCACTGCTGTTCGGGCAATGCCTGTTGAAAGATTACCAAGATGTGGCGTACACCGGCGAACCTGAGCATTTCACAGATACAGACGGTACAGAATATCTGTTTCTGCATACGGCAAACGGCACAACGGCAGTCTGGAATAACAGTGAATACGCATTTTTCATCATATCAGATCGTGAGAAGGATGATCTATTGACAGTATGCCGATCACTTCGGATAAAAAATTTTTCGTGAGCTGTCCAAAATTGCATATCAGATTCGTAACAGTGTATGGAAGCAAAATTCCGTACACTGTTTTTTGGAGGGAAAGCATGAAACGAATCTTATGTCTCCTCTGCGCCTGCCTGCTACTGACAGGCTGCACAAGTGAATCTGAACCGGTGAGCAGCAACCCGTCAAACGGGCAGGATGCCCCGCAGCTTACGGTCTATTCCGGTGATCTGAACGAGTTGAAAGATATGCTCAATGCCTGCCCGAATTTTCAGTGCGGCGATGATTTGACGGTCTCCGTTCCGGAAACCGCCAAGCTGTATGAATTTACTGTTCGGGAGCATCACGAAACGAATTATGAAGCATTTGAAGCGAACTATCAGGCAGTGTTTCAGTATATCTTTCCGGACAGAGAAATGAACCAGTCAAATCTGCACTATGTAGGCGGCTATACATATGATGATGACTTTGAATGGGGCAGCACACCGCTTCGGCTTGTGAAAGATTACCGTGCGGAGTTGGTATCCGGTGCGCTTGATTATGACGGATTAGGGTATGATGATCCGAAAGACAAATTATATTGCGCAATCGGCTCAGCACTCGATCACGGCAATGCACTGATCAACAGGGGCGTTACACAGCGTCTGACAGAAAACGAAGCGAAACCGGACAACTTTTATCCGCAGGATGAGTATACATATCTGAAAACAGTTTCGCCGGACAGTACCGAGAAAGTGAAGCTTCTGAACGGTGAAACAACGGTTCAGGATGCAGTCGCTGCGTTCTCAGCTTATATCGACAAGATGCCTTACCCGAAGGAGCAAAATGTCAAAACGGCAGTGCATTCCGTTGAGATCTATCAGGTTACTTCGGATGCCTGCGGGCTGCTTCTCCGCACTACTCCGGAGTACAGTGGTTTGCAGAATGATTACTGGAGCTACAGCTCATATCGCGGACTCATCGAATACATTTACCCGCTTTCGTATTGGGCTTGGATGATCGAAACGGACAAGCCGGATGAAATGATGTCGTATTTTCGGTATCGGCATCTGGAAAATGTACGCAGCATCAACAAAATCGCTGATATGCAGACAGCAGTTCAAACAATCAGTGATAATCTATCCGCAGCGGTCACATTTGATGTACTGCAAATCGAGTTTGTTTATCAGCAGAAGTATATTCCCGATGAAAACGGTCATGTCGATCTGAAAAACGGGCAGCCCTGCACCTCGCGGCCGGTCTGGAAATTCACGCTGCAAAATCCGAATGATACGATGATGTATGTATGCTGGCTTGATGCAGAAACGGCATCGGATTTCGAGTACATCTGTTTCAGTGAGGACGAATCATGAAGCTGCTACGGTCAATCGGAGTGGATCTCCGGCGGGCAGTTTTCAGTGTGGGATTTCTCTGCTGTGTGCTCGGTGTGTTTTTGATGTGCTTTGCAAATACGGTCGGATTTGATCCGCTGACAATGGATCCGCTGACGATCCCCGCAGCACTGATGCGCCCCGATCTGGTGAAGCAGGATGTGCATTACTGTGCATTCTATGTGTTCACGGCAGGCAGCCCGCTCTGGGTGACAATGTTTACGCCGGTGCTTGCGGCATTTGCTTATGTACCGCTTCTTTGCGATGAACGCCGCACACAGCTCAGCCGCCTGCTGATCGCAAGGCAGGGAAAACTGCGGTATACGGCAGCACATATCTTCGGCGCAATGCTGACAGGCGGTCTGACAATGCTCTGCGGATTTGCACTGTTTGGTATTGCTGATGTGATCCTGTTTCCGTCACTGCAAAGCTACGATGCTGCGGCAATTTCTTACTTTCTAGAGGAACAGTCAGCGGGCTATCCTGAAATGATAGCGGAGAAAATATGCGCCGGTGCATTTACCCACGCAATTTTGCTGAAATGTTCGGAGATGTTCCTGTTCGGGGCTGTATCTGCATTGCCTGCGCTTGCCTGTGCAGCAATCACACAAAACAAATACACGGTACTTTGCCTGCCGTTCTTTGCGGCGTATTCATGGAATCAGTTGATTACACGACTCTCTGCAAGAGCATTTATGCAGCCGGAAACGAATATGAATTGGCTTCGCTTTCTGGCAGTATGCCCGACTAATTCTGTGCTTTCTGTTTTTGAGCACAGTACAGCGGAGATTCTTGCACTGCACGGCAGCATTGCGCTGTTGATGATGTTTCTCTTCATCGGAATCATGCAAAGGAGGCGGGACTGTGGCACATAGAACCATACAAAAGGCTTGGGCAGTTGCCGTAACGGAATGGGGAAAATGGCTGCGGAATCCGCGTATGATGATCGCACTAATGCTTGTGATCGTTGCACGGACGCTCGCTGTTGAGCCGTTGAACACACGAACCGCCGAAAGCGGATCGCCAATGAACATTTTTGAACCGATGATCGCAGTTGGCAATTCCGGAATGCTCGTGATGCTCCTTCCGGCTGTGTTTCTGATCCTCATGAGTGACTACCCTGTGCTGGAATCGAACTCTCTGCTGTATCTCTCCCGCACCGGAAAACGTGCGTGGTTCTGGGGGCAGATTCTCTTTGCGGTCATGAGCATTCTGACATATTTAGGCTGTATTTTTCTGCTTGTGACGCTCTCCTCACTCGGCAATACAGAATACAGCTTATCATGGAGTGAAGCAACACGCACCTTCATCGCGCGGAATCCTGAAAAAGCAGACAGCTTTCTTGCGGAGCTGCTGCCGTCCAATCTGTATAATCAGCTCACATTGCCGCAGGCGATTTTTTACACATTTACGCTGCTTGCATTGTATCTGTTCTTGATGTGTATGATTTTGCTGATGTTTACCATGCTAAAGCGGCGCACGATCGGTGTTTTGTCTGCATACGGCGTGCTGCTTTGCGGTGTTATCACCTGTGCCGCACGGCTGCATAGTATGTGGATGTTCCCGATGGCAAATTCGATTATCTGGCTGCATTATACCGAAATATTGCGCAAACCGATATACCCGATTTTGAATTCATATCTGTATTTAGGTGTGTTTAGCGCGGTATTCTTTGCCGTCAACCGTTTTTTGCTGCGCAGAATGGAATTTGAACAAACGGAGGTGCTGACATGATAGAGGTTCAGGGACTTTCGCTGACAATCAGCAAAACAGAGATACTGAAACACATTGATATCAGATTAGAATCCGGCAAGATTCACGGGCTGATCGGCAGGAACGGCAGCGGCAAAACAATGCTGATGAAGTGCATCTGCGGATTTGTGCGCCCGACTGCAGGCAGTGTGACCGTTGCCGGAAAACAGATCGGAAAGGACTGCGATTTTCCGGAATCGGTCGGTCTGATTATCGAAACACCGGGGTTTATTCCGTATTATTCAGGTTATCGGAATCTAAAGCTGCTTGCTGATTTGAATAAGCGAATCAGCAAAGACAAGATTCGCAGTACCATGCAAACGGTCGGACTTGATCCCGACCTGAAACGCCATGTGCGGAAATATTCTCTCGGAATGCGGCAGCGTTTGGGGCTGGCTCAGGCAATCATGGAAAATCCCGATCTGCTGATTCTCGACGAGCCAATGAACGGGCTTGACAAGGAGGGTGTTGCGGATATGCGGAAATACCTCCTTGACCTCAAAGCACAGGGCAAAACAATTCTGATTGCTTCGCACTCTGCGGAGGATATCTCTGTATTATGCGATACTGTATGTGAAATGGACAAGGGCGTGCTAATGAAACAGAGAGGATTTCCAGTTTGAGGAAGCATTATAACTTATAAAAGGGGCTGCAACAGCCCTTTTTATAGTCCGTATAATTGTACTCGTTTCAATTGACAAGCAAGAACGTTCGTGATATAATATATACAAATCAAACATATGTGCATATCAAGATTAATCCAAACCGAAAGAAGGTGTATACCCGCAATATATCATTTCAACGTCAAAATGGTCACTCGAACGAGTGGTGGATCATGTGTAGCAAGTGCCGCATACATCGCAGGAGAGAAGATCAAGAATGAGCGTGATGGTTCAAAGTCATAAAAATTAATTATATACAAAGAGAAGAAGGATGATGTTATGTTTAATACAAAAAAATTAGTTTCACTGGTTATGTCTGTGGTTGTTGGCTGTACAATGGTGACAGCGATACCTGCGAATGCAAAATGCTATGAAAACAAAGGGTCAGGTTTCAAAGCGGTCAACAATTTTACAGCGTATAACAGAGAGTTTTCCATATCACGCCTGCGGAAGCTTTAAAAATAATCTCAAAGAAATATTAAGAGGAGATAAGAGCATTTTAAGTTATAGAGCCGATCAGCCTTTGGATATCAAGAAGACCTGTATCGGACTGAAATACGATAAGGACACAAATACTTATTATGTAACTCTTGTTCTGCTAAACAAAAATGGCGTCAAGCATTATAAGTGGAATGGCGCCATACCCGAGGATATCATGATGAAGATACTCATCTACGGCCACATGAACGACTCTTTTTCAACTGAGTTCCTTTTGCTGGGACTTGCATACAACATAAAGAAGCTTTTTGCTAAGATCTCAGAAAACCGACTTGGAATTTCTCTTTTTGAACTGAAAACGGCATAAAAACCAGCAGAACATAACACCCCCGAGTCCACTTTTTTGAAGAGGGCTTTGGTGTTACTACATCGCTAACGTTTTAGTTTAATCTAATTTATATTTCTTTTGTATGAGTATGAGCCTACAATTATTAAGACTGCGCGCACTGTATCAAAACTTACAACAAATCATATATAAATATGTAATTTGTAACAATTCAAATCGTATATTATTGATTTTTATGAAACTGTATGATATAATTTCATAAATGATTTGATCAAACATTTTACATACAAAACCCAAGTGCTAGCTCTGATGGGTTAAAATTTAAAAGTAATAAAGAAAAAAGGAATTATAATATTATGACTAATTTTAATAAAAAACTGGCTTCGGCTTTAGCAGTAGTCACTTTATTTACATGTGCATCATCGACTTGCCTGACAGCATCAGCAAGTAATTTTATCGGTGATGTTAACAACGATAACAGAGTCGATAATAATGACGTGAATCTTCTGCAACGTTATGTTGTTTACAAAGACGTGTCAATCAACCGTGGTAATGCTGATATAAATGGTGATGGAAATGTAAATATTGCCGATGTAGTGTCATTACAAAAGATGACTAATAATAATAGAGGCAGTTCTATCTCCTGTACTTCGAAGAATAACACCCTACTTAGCAAAGGTCAGCAGTTGACCTCTCCAGATGGCAAATACTTCGCTATCATGCAGAAAGACGGTAATTTTGTTGTATATTACAAAACACCAGTAAAGAATATTGTAATCTGGGCAACATATACACAAAATAATCCCGGAGCATACCTTGCATTACAGCAGGATGGAAACCTTGTTGTCTATAATAGTTCATCTCGTTGGATCTGGCAATCCAAAACAAGCAATCGTCCATTTTCAGATTATATTCTCTCGCTCGGTAATGACGGAATTCTGAGACTTAGGCGAAAAAAAGATGGTAGGCAGCTTTGGAGCAGCCCAAATAATTATCCGAATCTGATTAGTCAAGCACAAAGCAGAGTCAAAGCAAGACATCAGTATTCTTCTATTGATGAAGCAGCAAAAGATTTTATAATTGCTTATAACGGCATGTCAGTTAATCAGAACAGAGAGTATGGTGCAGGCATTGTAAAGGTTGGAAACAAATATACATTTAATCATATTGTTTGGGGACCTGTCAGAAACAGTGTTAATGGTGAATTAGGCGATGATAATTGGAATGAAATAAATTCTTCAGATGCCGTTGCTTATGTTCATACACATGGTAAGGTATGGAATGGAGATAAAGCAAATCTTGTATTTTCTCCAGATGATATGAATGTTGTAGATGATTCCGATCATCTTCAGTATGCTTATCTTGGCAACGAGCATGGTGATGTATATAGGTATAAGAAGAACTCAACTCATTACAGCTATAATGATTATAGAAATAATGGATTGGCAAGCGGTGATCTGATCGCAACTTATCCGCAATATTCATATTTATATTCAAACGATACCTCTTTTAGGCAG
The DNA here is from genome assembly GCF_000179635.2 of Ruminococcus albus 7 = DSM 20455. Taxonomy (NCBI): domain Bacteria; kingdom Bacillati; phylum Bacillota; class Clostridia; order Eubacteriales; family Oscillospiraceae; genus Hominimerdicola; species Hominimerdicola alba. The sequence goes on from NC_014833.1 coordinate 1,635,229, forward strand.
AATAACAATCCCGGCATATACAGACTCGGATAATAACGAACCGTAAATTGATCATTATTGTAAGTATCTATATTACATAATTGTACATATTGGCTCTTATAATATATTGGATTCGAAAGCTTCGAAGTACTGACGGTTTAATGGACTTACAATGAAGCGTGATCGTTGTAGTATATAGTTGATGATCGTTTCCGTGTCGGTTATGTGTTGAAATGATCTGATCGAAGATGAATATATCATCTTGATGGATACTACTTTATTTATAAAACGTAACCTAAAAAAATCACCCCTTGCTGAGATTACATCTTGGCAGGGGTGCTCTTTGTACTAGAAGAAGATTAGGATCTCTTATCTCAAATGGAGTGGAGTTTTGACTTTGATGATTGTTCGGTAAAGCGTCGTATGTCCTGTATGAAGGCTTGGATGATTTTCGTCGCAAGATGTATGACGGGATCAAGGATATGTACGAACATACAAATGATTTGACATATAGGTACAATTTTCAGATTGAAAGCGAAGTGCTGGACAATTTTGAAAACGACTTAGATTTTATAGAGGACGTTGTTGCAAAGGATTATCCGCAGTATTACCAGTATTAAAACAATAGTTTTTACATAATAACTTACAACAAACTAGGCAAGAATAATGATGGATATGAGGTAATAGAACTATATCAGGCTTATATATACCGCTCCGACTGCCACAGCTGCACGGACATTTTGCCCACGCTTGCCGCTGACTGCCCACGGGCACTGCACGGCAAAATATGATATACTTGATATGGCACGTCAATGACGTGACTACATATCAAGGAGGTCTATCATATGGTGGACTACAAAGAGATACTCAGGTTTACTAGTATTGGTTACAGTCTGAGGCAAACAGCTGCAAGCGTAGGACATTCTCATCATACCGTCAAGAATGTTCTGGAACTTGCTGAAAAATGTGGTATCGAATGGCCTGTCGATGACGATGTAACTAACGTCGAACTTCTCATATGATACAGAAATGATATTCCATGATGCAAAGGCAAAGTTCAAAAAGGGACACATTTACTACATATGCGGTCAAAGCGGAGTTGGAAAGTCTACGCTTTTACAGCTTATATCAGGTCAGTTGAGAAATTACAAAGGTACGATAAAATACAACGATTCAAACCTTCAAGAGATAGGCACAAAGAACATTTCCGACCTTGTTTCCGTTGTGATGCAGGAAAGTGTACTGTTCAATGATACTATTCTTAACAATATAGTTCTTGATTAGGAGATAGACATTGAACGCATAAGGTATCTTTGCAGGATATGCAATATCCTTGACGATATTGAAGAACTGCCCGATAAATTTGATACGGTAGTCTCAGAAAAGGGTGACAGTTTCTCAGGCGGTCAGAAAAGCAGACTGTGCCTTGTACGAGCACTTTATAAAAACCTTCCAGTCCTTATCATAGATGAGATAACTGCCGGGCTTGACGGAATAACAGAGCGCAATATCAGAGAGAACCTCACTGAGGTAGTCAGCGACAAGATAGTTATAATTGTTACGCACAGCAGCAATTTCATTATGGATAAGTCGATAATTTATAACATAAACGATCATAAAATAAAGCAGGGAGAACCCAGATGTTTAAAATAGTATACAGATATATCCTGAGAAATAAGAAGTATAGTATAGGCGCAATAATAGGTATCATTGTATCAACGATGCTGATGTTCAGTATGATACAGATCAGCGCAAGCTATATTATTTCATACAGGTCTTTCATTAGTTCGGGAGCACCGCAGGATTTCTACGTGGTGGATCTTAGTTATGATGAACTTACAGCTATAAATGATAAGTTCAGTAATATGGGAAAAGATAAGCCTGACAGATACCTTTCTACCATTTACGTTGGCGATATGGACTATGACCTCTCGAAAGCATCAGTCATTATGGGATACGAAGGTGATCTGGATTACTTCAAGAAAACTTCGCTTATAAACGGTGAATACCCTTCAGCCGAAAACGAGATATGCGTTGAGGAAAGCTACACTATATCCAATCCCGAACTAAAAATAGGCGATGACCTTACCCTTGTTTTTACACTGACAGATCAGACCGATGAGAAACAGTTGAAAGTCAGCAGAACTTTCAAAGTGTGCGGAATAATAAAAGACACTATGGATACGGGAAATTTCTTCTTTTCCAATCTAAAAACAGCCGCAGATATCTACAGTGAAAACGGTCTGCCATGCAGCAAATCCAATTCAATAACAGTCGAAGCAGAGGAAGGAAACCTCAATGAAGATAAGCAAGTCATTGCTGTTAATGCTATAAGCGATATCGTAGTTGATGGGACTCCCGAAGATAGAAGATATTTCAACTACGAACAGCTTATCCGAAATGAAGAAAAGACTGCGAATTACGATGAAGAGGGTTCATTCAGGGCGGTATCACTGGGTATATTTCTACTTTCGCTTATAATCGCAGTCTGCCTGACTATATTCGTCTATAACACGATCACTCTCAGCTTTGCACGCAAGATAAGTGTTTTCGGTACTATGCGCTGTATCGGTCTAAACAACAGGCAGCTCATACGGTTCATTCTCTCTGAGCAGTTCCTGATTGTATCGGCAGGAACGATCATAGGTATGGCATCAGGTGCACTGCTTAATCTTGCTGTGGCCGAGAAGATAATGTCTGCACTGATAAATACAGCCGCAAGCATGAAAGTAGAACAGAAAGTATCCACCTATCTGATTACCTATCTGCTTACCCTTGTTTCGTCATTTATTGCCTGCCTTAAACTTATACTTAAAATCAGGAAGACCAATCCTGTAAATATAAGGACATTCAATGCCACCAAAAAGATGCTCACAGAAAAGACAAAAATGTTTTCTTCAAAAAATTATCTTTTTGGTCTTGCTATACGCAATCTTAGAAGGAACTTTGCAAAGAGCGCCATACAGACTGTTACACTAACTGTTAGCTTTCTGCTATGCCTGGTGATAAGTAATGTATTTGCGGTAGTAGGTTTCAATTCTGTCAAGAACGCAGCCGATTTCAGTGATTATTCAATACAGGCAAATATCATCGATCTTAAAAGTAAAAATAACAGTTTCACCGAAGCCGATCTGGATCAACTGCGTTCTACGGATAAGGTAGAAAAGGTATATACAGAGAAATGTTTTGTTGATTACACATGGGACAAAGCAGAACAACAGGACGAAGACGGTAATCTTCAGGTGATGCTGTATGACGATGAACTTTGGACACAGTTTTCGAAAATCAATGGCATCACTTATGACGGATCAGATTCATTTTCAGTATTGATATCAGGAAATGAGTATAAAGAGGTAGAGATCTATTCACGAGATACGGATAATAGGTTCATTGTGAAGCCAGATCACTGGTTTGCTGCTGCCAGCCAGTTAAATTATGCGCTGTACCACAACAGTAATACTCTAATAATAAATGAAAAGCTGGCAGAAAGCAATAATATGGAAAACAAAGGCTACTGTGCATTCCTTGTCAAAACGGATCGTTCAATGTCCGAGCTTTCAGCTATGACATTTTCAGCTTCTGATGTATATGTTACCGATCTTCACGATGGACGTGCAGAATCTGAATCACAGCTTATCGGTATGATCATCATATCAGGATATATAGTTATTGCAACAATAGTGCTCAGTTTTATGATAATAAGCAATACTATCAAGGAAAATATGACAAGCAGAAGGTCGGAATATGGCGTTATGCGAGCTATGGGTCTGAAACTGAAAGATCTGTGGACAGTAGCCTGCTATGAGAACCTTGTGCTTTCACTAATAGCGGTTCTGATAAGTATACCACTTTCTCTTATAGTAAATGTTTATATTTCCTTTGTACTGTTTGATAAGATAAAAATATCGATACTTGCATATCTGCTCGTAAATCTGATATTCATAGGTGCGATAGAACTGTTTGCATATTTCAATATCAAGGGCAGTACAAAAGATTCGATAGTAGAAATGATATATGAAAGGTAGTGATGATCATGGGTATTATTTCATTAAAAAACGTAAACAAATACTATAAAACAGGTGATAACTCCTTTCACGCATTAAAGGATATTAACCTTGAAATCGAAGAAGGCGAGTTCGTTGTTATACTTGGAAAAAGCGGTTCGGGAAAAAGTACTCTGCTTAATGTCATCGGGGGGCTTGACGGATATGATTCGGGTGATGTTATCATGGAGGGTTTCAATTACCAAAATGCTGACGATACTTTGATGTCAGATCTTAGATGCAGAAAGATAGGATTTGTTTTCCAGGCTTACAATCTCATACCAGTACTCAATGTTTATGAGAATATCACCTTTCCGGTAAATATAAACGGTGGAAAGATAGATAAGGAATACATAGCGAATATCATAAAAGAACTGGGACTTGAAGGCAAGGAAATGTCATTCCCGAATCAGCTTTCGGGTGGACAGCAGCAAAGAGTTGCTATAGCAAGAGCTCTTGCCAATAAACCTAAGATAGTTCTTGCAGATGAACCCACAGGAAATTTGGATACTGCCATAAGCTCAGATGTAATAGAGCTACTTACCCATGGAGTAAAGGAGTATGGTCATACTCTAGTAATGATAACTCACGATCCTGATATCGCACAGTACGCAGACAGAGTTGTAACTATAGAAGATGGTAGAATCGTATAAACACTTTATCCGGTAATACCGCCTTAGTACTGGAATATCACTACAGACTAATCACTCGAAATAATCATCTTTTTTGAACTGATGTCACAACCTATGAAGTCAAAAAAGATGATTTCACTTAAAAGCGCGTATTTACGCGCTTTTTTGTTGCCCTGAAACAGAAATTTTTTATATGAAAACCGAAGATGATTTTTGGTATAAAATGCCTTTGGACAGGATTCGAACTCTTTTTTGGAGCGTTTTCAGAAGAATAGAAGATTTTTTTTAAGGGAAAAACAAAAATATAAAGCAAAAAGTTTCACAAACTTTTCAGCCCGAATTTGGTGCTTTTCACGAAATGTGAGAACACCGGATTCGGGCTTTTTTTATTTTTACATTTTAAAGAACGGAGGTGAAAGAATGCCGGGAAATTTTGATGGGATAAAAAATAGAAAATTTGGTATCGAGATCGAGATGACTGGTATAACAAGGTGCGAAACTGCTAAAGCAATTAAAAAAGTTCTTGAAGGTGATATAGATCATGTGGGCGGCACCTACGACAAATACACTGTCGGTGATGACAAAGGAAGAAAATGGCAGATAGTCTTCGACAGCAGTATCTACGCACGAAAGAAAAACTGAGATCTTGCAAGTGACTATTATAAAGTAGAGCTTAACTCCCCTGTGCTTGAATATGAGGACTTTGATCTGCTTCAAAGTGTCATTCGTGCTCTGAGAAAAACAGGAGCGATAACAGGACCAGATTATGACTGCGGTACTCATATCCATATCGATGCGGCTGATTATACGCCGCAACAGATAAGAAACCTTGTAAACCTGTGGTCAAGCAAAGAGGATTTCTTGTGGGACGCTCTTCAGGTATCATCCGCAAGATCAAACTACTGCAAAAAGATCAACCGAACTTTTGTGGAACAGCTCAACCGTAAAAAACCGAAGACTCTAGATCGGATAAGTGACCTGTGGTATGCCGAGACTTCAAACAGCCGCTATAATCACTGCAATCCGACTAGGTACCACGCTCTTAATCTGCACTCGTTCTTTCAGCATGGTCATTATGAGATAAGAGCCTGCAATATGTCGGATATGACGACGGGGGACTGTTGACCAACGCTGTAAGATCTGAACCAAATTGTGTTCTTCTCCTGGACGAAATAGAGAAAGCTCACCCAAAGGTCTATAACGCTCTTCTTCAGGTCATGGACTACGGTATGATGACCGACTCAAAGGGAATAAAGGTCGATTTTACCAATACTGTCATAATAATGACTTCAAATGCAGGTGCTGCATCCATAGTAAAAAAGAACGTAGGCTTCGCAAAAGTTTCTGAAACAGTTGATAATTCTGCAATGGACAAAGCACTCGAAGAGAAATTCCCGCCCGAATTCAGAGGCAGACTTACAGATGTCATATAATTCAATGATCTAACTCCCGAAATTTCAAAAATGATAGTAAGGAAAGAGATCGCTGCTCTGGCAGACAACCTCTATAAGCAAAAAGTCAAACTCACAGTTACCGACAACTGTGTTGAACATCTGGCTGAGGTCGGATACACTCCCATGACAGGAGCAAGAAACATAAAGAATCTTGTTTCCGGGGAACTTTCCGAACTTATTGTAGATGATATGCTTTTTGGAAGTCTTAAAAGCGGTGGCAGCATAAAGATAGACTGGCAGGAAAGATACAAGAAGACTATTAGAACAAAGAAAGCTGTTTGAGAAAACTACGGTCCTCAGAGAAATATAAGGCTCCGAGGGCTTTATTTTTTTCATATATAATCATCGTCACTACCAAATATGGATTTTTCACGTATAATATTTACATGCTGTCAAAAATATACATTAATATTCTTTTCTAATATGAATAGATAACAAACAATCAAGATTATGTGTCAAAATTATTGACAGCGGTGTTCCTGCGTGTTATAATAATTTTGTATTTTATTGATATATTATAGTATTCAACATAATTGGACGGGAGGGCATATTTATGAAGATGAAAAAAGTTTTAGCAGTAATGATGGCGTTTTGTATGACAGCGGGTGCTGTCAGCTATGTTCCGCCGGTAAAAGCACACGCCATCACAACTAAGTTAGCTCCGGCTGATTCAGACTGTTATTATTTTGATGAAACAACAGGCACACTTACACTCAGAGGTGTGGTTGACGGTGATGCATTAAGAAATTTAGATTACAAGGGTAAGGTAATCTCAATTGTAGCTGAAGAAGGTACTGTATTTCCAGAAAATTCTTATTGGCTATTTAAAGGATATTACAATTGTACTTCTATCAATCTTTCGAAAGTTGACACCAGCAGTGTAACAAATATGGATGCTATGTTTTACAGGTGTCAAAATTTAACTTATCTTGATCTGAGCGGCTTTGATACAAGAAATGTTACTAGAATGGCAGATATGTTTTTTTATAATTCCAAATTGACCAAACTAGATTTGAGCACTTTTAACACCAGTCAGGTTACTGACATGACAGATATGTTCTACAATTGTTCAAGCCTGACTACACTTGATCTGAGTGGTTTTGACACAAGCCAAGTTACAAGAAGGGACAGTATGTTCAAGCTTTGTTCAGACTTAAAAGAACTCACTCTCGGCGAGAAATTTTCCGGCATACCAAAAGATGCTGAACTCCCCAATGGCGAGGGCTGGGTAAACGCAAAAGCTCCCACAACTGTTATCAGCGGCAATGGTGATTTTGCTGAAATCGAAAACAGCGGTAAGAACACCTACAAACGCTTACCTATCGTTGAAGAAACCAAGCCCACCTACCCAACAAACATCAAGGTGGAATACAGTGAGAAGTACCGTCAGGTAAGATTTACATGGGACAAAGTCGAAGGTGCTGACAGATATGGTATAGCTGTATACCTGGCAGGAAAGTGGAGAGTACAGAATCAGAATATAACCGGTACGGTTTACACTTCTCCCAAAAACCTTACCCCTGGCATGACTTACAAAGTAGCAATCGCCGCAAGCGTGAACGGTAAATGGGATACAGCTAACGCTATCAAAAATGCTGTAACTGTTACCGTAAGAGGCAATAATTCCTATGTCAAGCCTGACATAGAGCTCAAATATAGTTGGGACTTATATGTTATTGCCGATGAGATCACTATGTATCTCGGACCTGATACAAGCTACGGTAAAGTTACTACTATCCCTAGAAAAACTTTCCTTGATGAACTCGGCATTATGAATGATAATGACAACTGGGCATTTACAAAGTATAACGGACAGTATGGCTGGGTACAAATGGTTAATGAAAAAGGTATAATGGAGGTTCAAATTTGGGGTCCCGTGGCTGCCAAGCCTGTTATCTACCTCTATCCCGAAAAGGAGACAGATGTTCATGTTGAGGTTGAGCTGACCGAAGCTGAACTTTACACTACCTATCCTAAGTACAACAACGGCTGGGATGTAGTAGCTAAGCCAGACGGATCACTTGTGAACAAGGCTGACGGCACTCATCACAGATACCTGTTCTGGGACGCTGTAAACTGTCGTACAGAATTTGATCTCTCCAAAGGATTCTGTGTAGCAGGCAGTGATACCGAGAGTTTCCTCAAAGAGAAACTCAGCTATATGGGTCTGACCGAAGATGAGATGAACGAGTTTATCGTATACTGGCTGCCTAAAATGGAGCATAATAAGTATAATCTCATCTCCTTCCAGAGTGACAAATATACAGATTCCGCAAAGCTGAACATCACACCCACACCCGACAGTATGCTGCGCGTATTCATGACATATGTACCACTTGAAGAGGCAGTGGACATCGAACTGCAGGAACTTTCCACATTTGAAAGAAGCGGCTTCACAGTCGTTGAATGGGGCGGTTCCGAATTATGAAATAAGAGTGTTAAATTGATGCATTTTTAAAGGGCTGTGTCAGCTTATGTAATATATAATGAAGCACTTAATGAATGATTCAGTAGGACATAAATGTACGTATGAAATATTTTTTGAATCTTTAGTTATACTCAGTATCGTAGAAATGAAAAATCCAGTAAGAGCTTATACAAGATGATCTAATTATACCGGACTCGGAATAAACTGAGTCCGGTTTTTTTGTTGAAATCAAAATTTCAGATTTTCATTTTTTGAATTTATGTTTTTCTTAATAGCTCCCTTTTAGTGTACACACGAAAAAGTGTGAAGATTCTAAGGGGCTATTTTATTTCTTGAGACATTAGGATAGCAAATGAACGACACATAGTTACTGTCAAAATATACATTAATATAATTTTCTAACATGGTTATCCCTTTAACACACCACAGATAATTTACAATGCTGTCCAAATAAACAGACCTCAAAACTCAGAAAATATAGTATAATAGTGACAGAAACCGAAGGGAGCTGTCGCTATGTCAAAAAGATTTCCTAAACCTGAGATCACACTTGATGGGATATACTCAAAGTTCGCAGATGAAAGTTTTTGTAAGGATTTTCTGCTTGATATCCGCTTTGAAAAGGGCTTTGCCTGCCCGTTTTGCGGTGGCTCTGAGTACCGCAGGATAAGGTCACGCCACCTGCTGCGCTGCAAGTTCTGTAAAGCTGATATATCCGCCACAAACGGAACTTTTATGCACAGAACACATATTCCGCTGAGGCTGTGGATAGTCACCGCATTCCTCATTATGAGCAACAAATGCAGCGTTTCTGCTGTTACACTGATGAGGTCTTTGGGGGTGACCTACAAGACTGCATGGTACATCCTTCACCGCATCAGAAAAGCTATGAAATGCCGTGAAGAACGCTATTTGCTCGACGGGATCGTTGAACTTGATGACACGTATCTCGGTGCTCCGACTCACGGTAAAAAGCGCGGCAGAGGTACTGAAAAAGTCAAGATGATCGTAGCTTTATCGAAGAACGCAGCAGGAAATCCCGAGTACGTTAAAATGAGCGATGTGCCGAATTTAAAGGGTATAACTGTTGGTAGATTTGCCAGGGATAATATCCGCGCAGGCTCGAAGATCGAGAGTGATAATGCTCGGAGTTACAAGAAACCGTTGGCACAGAAATACTTCCATGTTTTTGAAACATATGATCCGACAAGCGGTCAGCTGAACTGGATGCATAAAGTTATATCAAACTTCAAAGCAATGATCATGGGAACTTACCACGGAAACGAAAAGATCCACACAGCGTTATATGCTGCCGAATACTGCTACAAATTCAACCGTCGTAAGCTGGGAAACAGTGCGTATTTAAGGCTTTTGGCTGCTTTGGTGCAGTGATCTTACTTGTGGTGTGTCAGGGGGATAACCATAATTCATTATAGTCGAAACCAACAAACTGAAAATGTTTCTGGTCAATAAGTACTATCTTTTCATCGCTGTTCTTTTTCTGATATGTGCCCTCTTTAAATCCAAATTCGTTTTCTAATGGCGCAAAAAGATCATCATGATCAGGTTCATCGTCTGTTTCAGAACTGCCGCAACCTGTAATAAGTGCAGTGAAAATCATCAAATGGATAATTAGTTCCTTTTTATTCATTATCATAATCAAACTCACTTATCGCTTATTATAGTCATTTCCGATCTATTAGTTCATTTTTCGGAGATAGATTAAAATTCCACTTATAAATCATAACAAAACCACGTATATTTGTCAATAACAAATCGGATGTTTCATTTTTGTTCATATCGTTTTCGTGATATCTGATATTAATAATAACATTTAATTGTGTAATTCAAACAACGTGCTGATAATAGAACAGTGCAAAGCATACAACACTGATCTTGTTTCTGTAATCAGTCCCAGCCACATGTCCGACAGCTTATTTTTTCGTTCGGTGAAGCCGACGGTATTCCGATGGCGTTTGATGGGTGATGCGCTTGAACTGCTTCATGAAATAGCTTTCTGTAGAATATCCGCACATAACAGTTATCTCTGAAAGCGGGTGATCCGTTTCGGAAAGAAGGCGCTTTGCCTCTTCTACGCGAAAATCTATCAGGTCTTCAAACATGCTTTTTCCGAACAGCTGCTTATAATGTTTTTGCAAAGTGCTTTTTGACAGCCCGCTCTCTTTACAAAGTGCATCGACCGTCCATTGTTCGGCAGATGTTTCGCGCAGCTTTTTACGCAGCATGATCAGCTTTTCATTCAGCGCCGAACGCCTGTGCCCCTGTTCAGTTTCGGAAGTACTGTTCAGTTCATCAGAACATTCGGAATAAAGCCTGTCAAGTGCCTGCGTCAACACAGTAACATAGTTAAGCCAGCCTGCATCGTAAACACGGTAATTCTCACCAAATGATACAGATATGACCCCGAACTGCTTTTCATTCAGATGCAGCGGAGAAACAAACACGATTTCAGGATCGTCTTTACCTGAAAGGAATGCTGATGCGCTATCTAAAGACATATCACAGCGGTGTATCTGCGGAGTCCCGTCAGCATTGCAGGTAGCAGCAAATACATATTCTCCCGAATGTCCGCGAAGATATATCCCTACCCTTTGCATATGGTAGATTTCTTTGCTATGATACAGCGCACACGCCAGAAAATCCGAAACATTTTTTGCCTGTTCGAGAGCAGGAGCCATATTGATGCCGAACGTGTATTCCGACCACATTCGCGGGATCGTTACACAAGGGTCAACAGACAGCTGTTTTGTCGGAATATTGGTGCAGCCACAAGAACTTCCTATCAAAAATCCGCTTTTCTGACTTTCCACAGAACTGCATAAAAGCCCTGTCAAATTGCGATGAAGTCGGCGTACCGCATCTGCACCCAACTGAAAATTATTTCGCACATATGTCGTCAGCGTTACATCAACATTTGCAGTAAATGGGTACCCGTCATATCCTGTCACCGCAACATCGTCAGGTACACGTACACCTCTTGAGATGAGGGTCTTGATAAGTGCAACAGCCATAACATCATTGCCGCAGACTATAGCTTCAGGCATCTGTAATTCACCTGAAAGCAGCTTTTCGGCATAAGGCGTGACAGAATCATACCAGAATGTGCCGTATTCAAAATAGGTATCATCGAAATAAAGTCCATGCTGAGTCATGCGGTCTTTCCATGCTCGCAGTCTTGTCTGTGCCTGAAAGCTGTCCTTCCAACCTGTCAGACAATATATTCGCCTGTATCCGTGAACCTCTATAAGATGTTCGACGACTTTGCCAAACTCATCATAATCATCATACTGCGTGCTGTCAAAAACAGTGTGTGTGCTCTCGTCAACTGTCATGACATATTTCTGCGTTTCCAGCAGCCGATGTTCTATATCTGATATAACGGCAGCACCCATAGTCGTATCATCTTTCAGATAAAGAAAGGCATCAATATCTTTTGCACCGATCATACGGAATATTTCACGTTCAGCCTTTGCATGCGCCTGAACATTATTTTCAAATTGTATCAGCGGCGCAATAATGAGCGCATCACAGCCGCAGTGTCTTAGCTGACTGATCGCACCGCGCAAAATATCCTGAACATATACTCTTGAAAGCACAGGTGCAACTATCCCGATAATAGTTTTTTTACTCACATGCATTTCCTCCCCTTTTATACCTGAACATTTACCGCTTATTCACCGCATATCATGCGGGACATTGTGTCCCTATCTATTGTACTATTATATCATAATAATTTATAATAATCAAGATAATATTACAATCATTGGAAATAAAAATGCGATATTCAGGACAATATTGAATTGACTTTTCGCTTCTGATGCGGTACAATAATAGTACAAAAGTTTTGTTTAAAGAAATAACAAAACTAATACCACAACTGACATTTAGGAGGGAAATATCAATGCAGAAAAAGAAGATCATAGCTGTGCTGGCAGCGGCAGCACTTTATCTGACGCCGTTGACTTCACATATCCGACCGCTTGCATCAGTTTCCGTATCGGCATCTGCGGAAACGATCTCAGATATCCCGCAGGATTATCTTACTGCCTGCGACTGGGTCTGGAAGAATCGTATCGAAACGGAGCGTTCATGTGAAGCATGGTCTACCATCTACGATCAGATCATCGCAGGCAACGGCACACTGCAATACATACTGATATGGCAGTCCTACGAACCGATCACGCTGGCACAAAGACAAAAGCTGCCGCAAATGCTTGAAGAAGCTATAAACAAGTGGAATGACTGCCTTGTGGGCTATGATGACTGGCCGATCGACCACGTTAATGTCAAGGTCGTTGGGTATGCTGTACTCGATGAAAGCTGTATCCTTGACCGTCAGCCGGACGAAAAGGTCTACACACAGACCACGACTTCATGGCTGCATGATGACATGGTATCAAGCGGCATGGGTAATTCAAGCGTCCCGACTATCCAGCCCGCCGAACCTACCGATCTTTCGCGCTATGTACACTGGAACAATAAAAAATGGAACTACAACGGCAGCTACGATAACCGCTATGATATGTACCTTCATGGCATCAAAGGCATGATAAATATGGGCGGCTACGGTTATCACTACGGACAGATACTTTCAGATCAGTCTGTGCTGGGACTTATTGACGGCACGACCACCCAGCATATCCTGCTGCACGAAATGGGACACGGCTTTGGTTTTCCAGATTATTACGGCGGTGAGGGCGAATCTGACGGCTTTCCTCCCGGAGGTTTTCCCGGCGGAAAAGGTTCGATAATGATGGCAGGTTCGTGCAGTTATATCAATACTTTCGACAAATACTTTGCACGCTACACATGGAGCAAGCTAAAAAATGAAGCAGGCAGATTTGACTTGAAAAATGTTCAGCCTGCCGCATCAACAGCTGAATTTACCGACAAGATAACAGCCATCAATATACAGCAGAACGGCTATTCTGCCATAACCTTTGAGAACAACGGCACATACCGTTTCCCTGTCAGCGGCTACTTTGACAGCACTGACAAAGACCTTTCGTTCTATGAGGTCGGAGATACAGTTTCTATCAGCTTCACATACGATAAGTCTGATATGCTGATAAAAAACATCGATCATATACAGCTTATCAGCTATGACCCGATAAAAGGCACTCTTATCAGCAAAGTCAGTGTCATTGATACCGACTATTATAACTCATGGGGCATCGACACATATCTGCAAAAAGGCGATGTGCTGTTCGGTGACAGAACTGCTGACAGATGCGCTGTCACAGAACTGCCCGACTCACTAATTGGCGCGGAAGCTGTACTTACTCCCTGTGATGCAAAATCATCTTCAAAAGAGCAGGCTGCTGTTACTGCAAATAAAGATATTACCCTTTATGTGGGACTTGACAGCCGTGTGACAAATGTACCGTCATGGCTTGGCAGCTTCACAAAAACAAGCCAGACAGTAAAAACAAGCAACAATGTTACATTTCTTCTTTATTCTAAAAAAGTAAATGCAGGCGAGAGCGTTAAACTCGGCGCAAACGGGCAGTCCGCAGGCTGCATGAATTACATCGTGCTTGCATCAGCTGCCGCGAACACCTCAATTTCTGATATTTATCCCGAAATAACCGATGTTGCGTACAGCGAACAATATCATCAGATCAGATTTACATGGAAGCCCGTTGACGGCGCTTCAAACTACGGTATTGCAGTATATCTTGCAGGCAAGTGGCGCATACAGACACAGAACATATCTGCATCGGCAACAAGCTACACCACCCCAAAAAATCTCACGGCGGGCAAGACCTACAAGGTAGCAATCGCTGCAAGAGTTAACGGCAAATGGGATACTGCTAATGCTATCAAAAATGCTGTGACTGTTACAATAAAGTGATTTGAAAAATAAGAAGCGGATAGACCGTCATTATCTGGCGGCTATCCGTTTTTTTGTGCTACGATTTTCATGCAATTGTAATCAATTTTTTGTTTTTATCGTAAGCGTATAACCCTCCGCACCTACCCCATCGAAGTCTAATGAAGTATAATAAACTTCAAGGAACATCATGAAGTAAATTGGACAATCCAAATTGGTACATGGAGTTAATTGGAGTATATTAGACAGGAGAGGGTAAAATATATGCAGTCAAATACGACAAGCATCACAACAATAAAGCAGGAAGTACGTCTGCAAGAATGGGCAGCACAGATCGAGGCGCAGCAGGCGAGCGGATTGACGGTCAGAGAATGGTGCGCAGAAAATGGGATCAAGCCTAACACGTATTACAACCGCTTAAGAAAAGTCCGTGAACAGTATATCGAGAATTCTCCGACCATCATTCCTGTATCAGTTCCTTGTTCAAACGAAAATATCCGCATCGAGAAAAACGGACTTCAAATATCTCTTCCGGCAGATAAATCTGCGGATACTCTGACCGCTTTGGTGCATGAGCTATGCTGAATGATCTGGCAGCGGACGCACAGGTCTATCTTGTTACGGGATACACCGACCTTCGGCGCGGGATAGACGGTCTTGCAGCTATCGTTCAGGCTCAGCTTCGACTTGACCCGTTCTCGAAAGCATTGTTTTTGTTCTGCGGAAGACGCTGTGACAGGATCAAAGGTCTGTTGTGGGAGGGCTTATCCGCAGGTTTTTGTTATCCGAACATTTTTGTGGAACAAGGCTTGATGCTGATGATCAAGCCTTGTTCCTTCAAAAAAATATGCGGATAAAAATTTACCTCAAGCCGCAAAGCCGTGCAAATTCATCCTCGTCATCGGGCCATTCTGGTACCTCATTGCCAGAAGATATTACAGGGTTCCCTATTTCCATGGCCTTGCGTTTTTGTTCCAAAGATGGAAATGCGTAATGGTCCTTCGTGGTCTGGATGCTCGAATGTCCCATTGCCACAGCAATCGTCTCTATTGCCACTCCATCACGATAAAGGTATGTTCTCCGTGTTCTTCGAAGCATATGGGGATAAACTGGATTGGGCAGGTCTGGATGATCCTTTCGGACAATGTCCGCATATTTTTTCACTATGCGCTACACATTCCTTTCCGACATAGATTGTTGTGATACTTGTCGTATTTGACTGCATATATTTCACCAACTCCTATCTGTCTAATATACTCCAATTAACTCCATGGACCAATTTGGATTGTCTAATTTACTTCATGGTGTTCCTTGGAGTTTATTATACTTCATTAGACTTCGATGGGGTAGGTGCGGAGGGTTATACGCTTACGATATTTCAATTCCAATGATATTATTGACAATTTTAAATGAATTCTACAATTTGACCCTGCCGGGATATTGTTTCGGCAGGGTCATGGTTTTGTATACTTGAACTGTTTAACTGTTGAAATTATGTCGTATAATACAGCTATGAATAATGCTATTAAAATTGCGAGATTATTGATGATAAATCTTTAAATATATCGGCAAATGGAATATGACAGACAGCCATTATAATTGCAACGAAAAATAGTATAAGGCTTAATGCAACTTTGTGTTGTTCAATTTTAGGTGCCAGTGTGATGATATTGAAAATAAAAGAACTTAGCGTTAACAACAGAAGTACGAAAGTGAAATGCCAATTACTGCTAACAAATAGCATCCTGCACATATTGCACAGACTGCTTTTGGTCACAACATAGAATATTTTTGTTTTTTGCGCTGTCTACTTGACAGGGGACGGTTCATCTTGGTCTGTGCCAGGCTCTTTTTCTTTGTTGGGGCTGCAACAGCCCCTTTGTTTGTTATTTTAAATCAGGTATTAGGATGTCGCCAAGCGGTAAGGCAAAGGACTATGACTTAAATAAAGACTGGTGATCAACCGTGAAAATCCCTTGCGGATTCTCCGTCTAAAAGGTAAATTCAAGAAGCTCTGCATTGATTTTACAGGGCTTCTTTTGCATTCGAAAAAGATTTTCTTTTTATCGTACAATATTTTCTGCTATCATTTTTTTAGAGATTAATATTGATAACCTGTAGGTCAGACTTGTTGTTGATGTATTTAATCCTATTAGGAGGGGCGCTTTTGTTGTTTGTAAAATTCAAGTATAATTCAGATACACATTGTAATGGAGGAATGATATGCCAAAAGCTATTTTTCGCCCAATCGCATACGGTCGGATTGCGTTCTCTGATCGGTTGATGTTTGGAGGCACATTGTTATTTTGCAGGTTTGTAACATATAAAAAAGTTATGCACGAAAAAAATTCATGCCATTACGCGCGTTTTATTCATTTATATGTTACAATTGACAAACAAAATATTTTATGATAGAATATATATCGTCAGGAATTCACGACAGCTTCCGGAACGGCATATTAAATCAGATTTCTTCAAATTCAGACGTGAAGTTGGAGCAATGTCGCAAAAGAAGCATTTTTTAAGTATTGGAAATCATGAAAAGGAAGGAGCATTGCCAATCATGAATATATTGAAAAAAGCAGCACTCAGCGCAATGGCAGCAGTCATGGCGATAACAGGGCTTGCAGCCACTGTCCCGTCTTTGGAGGTCGGTGCAGAACACTACGGAGAAAATGAACTGACCGCTGAACTTGAGCAGATTGCAGCTTTGAAGAAGACCGTTTTAAATGATTATAAAACGGGCAAGTTTACGCAGTATACAGCCCCATCCGAGTGGAGTGTGCTGTGTGTAAAGTTCAGCGATGTTACGTTTAATAAAGGAACGTCTGGCGAAAGGCGTTATACAATCCCGCATAACAGTGATGCAAACACTGTCATTGACCATGGAATTCAGAGATTTGAAGAAACAATGGAAGATATGTCCAATGGTCAGGTTGATTTTAAAATCACTACAATTTGGGTAGATGAACCTGTTAAAGTAGTATATAATCACTTTGGATACGGAGAAATCATAAGCCAGATTAAACAGGTCATCCCGTACAATTCGTTTGATTCTGTATTCTTTTTCAGCAGTCAGGAAGGCACAAATGGAATGACATATGACAATTTAGCAGGTAATACTTTTGGTCATTCATATGTTCAGCCTTTTAACATTGCTGCTGAGATGAAAGCCATTAAGAATCACTATACAATCGAACAAGAGGAAAAAGAATGCTGGACCTGCGGTATTATGACACATGAATTTTTCCATCAGGTTGATGCAGCTGCAAAGGAAGTGCTGGGCGAAACGAATTTTCCGATGTGTCATGATTATCAGGTAAACGGCAATAGGCTGCCAGATGAAAAGGTTAACGATCCAAAGTACGGATATCTGGTGAAAGGAGAAACCGGAAAATATGACTCCCTGCTTGTGAATAAAAATAAGTTCAAATACGTGATAGGAAAATATCCGGATTATCTCGGTGACTATTATGAAGCATTCTTCAGAGGAGAAATTTACTATCAGGAATCTTCTACAAAACAGGTCAGAAAAGGTATGTTCCCATCTATGTGGCGTTATTTAGACAGAACTGCACGTTTGAATCGATATAATTACACAATTCGTAACGTCGAAACCGGAAACTATCTCAAAAAGGAAGATGAGGTTGACGTGCCTGGTGCTTCCGTATTGAGTAGTGTAAAGACAACAGATCTGTTCTCGGAGAATGTACAATGGAAATTAACTGCTAATCTCTCTGCAGCAGATCCAGCTGTATTTCAGTTGATTCCGGCAGCCGATACAACGCAGTTGATTCGAGCAGAAAAAGGTTCACCGTACGGTACTGCTGCACTTTATAGATCCGGTTGGGGAACGGCTGAGACTGCAAACAAGGGATTTGGATTTAAACTTGTTCCAACAACGGATTCCAAGGGCAACTTCGCTTACAGGATTCAGAGCACCCTTGATGTTTTCAAGAACTGCTATTTCCGTGATAACGGCAATGGCAGCGTGTGCATTGAATCCAATACCAAGAACAACACATGGGATATCGAGAAAATAGGTATCCAGTCCGGCAAATACTATATCAAGAATCTCAAAACCAGAGGCGCTCTGACCGTCAGCAATAACGCTGCTGCGATCACCGAGTATTCAAACGGTAATGGCAATGTCAATCAGGAATGGATGATTATGGAGGATAAGAACGGCTTCTTCAACATCTATTCTGCTGTTGCAAATACAAACCTTTATTTCGACGTTGTGGATAACAACGCGCTTGAAGGCAACAAGGTTCAGCTTTATGGTAAAAGCACGAGGTACGCTGATGCACAGCTTTTCCAGTTCAAAAAGAACTGCAGCGGTTTCTACACCATTATTTTCAATCGCAACCCCGAACTTTGTATTGCATGGAATGCGAACAAGAATCAGATGGAACTCCAGAAGATTAACGGTTCTGCTGAACAGACATGGGATATCGGACAGACTCAAAAGACACCGTCAATCCAGTCAGGCAAATATTACAATATCAAAACTGCTGACGGCGAATACCTTAGTTGGAACGGTTCGACTGTTACCAAATCCGCATCTGCTGCAAAGTGGAAGATTACGGACAAGGGTAACGGTTACTACTGGATCGAAGCGAACACCACAAACAGCATCCGATTCCTCGATGTGTTTTATTCCAAGAATGAGGAAGGTACGCAGATCAGAGTCTGCACGGATACCACGCTTTGCGCAGATGCAGAAGGTGCGCGCTATGCACAGAACTGGGCATTTGTTCCGAATGCTGACGGCACTCTTAAGATCATGCCGAAGCTGACCTTTGCAAGAGGTCTGAAATTCAGCGGTACTAACGCACAGCTTTCTAGCACGCCTGACAGTTTCACGCTGGTTCTTGCAAAATAATCAAACAACCCAAAGCCAGAGATTTGCAGGTCTCTGGCTTTCTTTTATTCTCTTTCAGCAAGAAGACTCCCACCTCTTAGGTGGGAGATGAATTGCGTTTCTTACTCACCGGACTTTTCACTTTGCTCATAGCATAAAATATTCAGTCGAATAAAATGGAGTGGCTAAAATACAGTGGATTTGGATAATAAAGCACATTCTTGCTTTACAAAATGGGAGATTTTTTTTACAGGGCGAGAACACACGTTATTTCAGCTGTGGGATGAAGCACTGTTTTTATTTTTTATAATATGGTTATCCCCTTAACACACCACAAGTAGTACTGGAATATCACTACAGAATAATCACTCGAAATAATCATCTTTTTTGAACTGATGTCACAATAAGACCTCGTAAACGTATAGTTTGCGAGGTTTTTTGTTACTTCTCAACTGCATTTTCTACAGGTGAAAATGTTCATTTGCAGCCCGTAAATTTACGATAGAATGAGCTGAGATATTGAAAGAATATCAGGAAAAAACAAACGTCATAACGTGTAAAGCGTTTGATATATCAATTAAGCGGCAGGGTTTCGGCTCTGCTGATTTTTTTGTACAGTTTTTTTTCAGGATGACAGATAAATAGGTAAAACTTAAACAAGAAAAAGATTAATGTTAACGATTAATTTGTGATTACATAAAATGATTTAAAAAATCCATTGACAAATAATGACACACGTGCTAAACTGATAACATAATTGTTTTTTATATAGGAGGAACTAAACATGAAAAGTAAAAAAATCATTTCAGGTCTGTTGGCATTGAGCCTGGTATTTGGTGGGGCTGTGGTGCCGAGTGCAGTAATAGGTAATTCTGTTATCTCTGCAAGTGCGAGCAGCATTTGTGATGATTCCTTGTTTATTAGTTATGGTGGTAATCATGCGGTTGATTTTACTTCGGAGGATAATCACTATTCTTATTATATCTTCAAAGATGGTACAGTTTACTTATTTGAAATCCAGGGATTATATGATGATACTGGTGAATGGCATAAATATGATGAGGAGATGGTAATGCCAAGTGAGATCGATGGCAAAGCAGTAACCTGTATCGGATATGCTGCTGTAGGTACTAATTCGATCGTAAAAAAAATAACGGTCCCCGAAGGCATTACAATGATCGATAATGGTGCTTTTCAATCTAGTTATAGTCTTGAAAGCATAGATTTACCTGACACAGTAACATATATTGGTGATTATGCATTTGAATGTGATGAAAAACTTAAAAGCTTTAAGATCCCTCCAAAAGTAACTACAATAAATAATTTAACTTTTATGGGATGTAAAAGTCTTACATCTGTATCAATACCGGATGGTGTGACTAGTATTGGTGATTATGCATTTGAATACTGTGAAAGCCTTCCGTCAGTTAATATACCGGATAGTGTTACTAGTATTGGTGACGGTTGTTTTTATGGATGTGTAAATCTTAGAAGTATAGTTATCCCTGCAAGTGTAACGAGTATTAGTAAAAATGCATTTGTTAAAGATGAATATTATGAAAATAACGAGATAAAATATCGCCCTTTGAAAAATCTAACAATTTATTGCTACAAAGGATCATACGCTGAGGAGTATGCAAAAGCAAACGGATTAAAATATTGTTTATTAGATCAGGGTTTTGTTTACAAGCAGCTTGACGATAATACCATTGAGATAATTAAGTATGTCGGTAATGATACAGAAGTCAATATACCAAGCAAAATTGACAATATTCCTGTAACAAGTATTCATTCCGCTGCATTTTATGGCTCTAATACAATTAAGAGTGTTGTTATACCGGATAGTGTTGTTTCCTTAGGTGATGCGGTTTTCGGTGGCTGTACAAACCTTGAGAACGTATCTTTATCAAATAACGTAAGATCTATTGGTCAAGTTGTATTTTCAGGTTGCTCATCTCTGAAAGAGATCGTGATACCTGATAGTGTTACAAGCATTGATTCAGCTGCTTTCCTTGATTGTATCGGTCTTGAGAAAGTATATTTATCTAATAATTTGGAAACTATCGGTGCTTCAGCATTTAATGGATGTAAATCACTGAAAGAAATAGTGATACCTGATAGCGTGATATCTATTGAATCTGCCGCATTTGTTAATTGCACAGGTCTTGAAAGTGTCACTATTCCAAAGAATGTTGTATCAATAGGTGAATATGCATTTGCCGTATGCGATAATCTGACTATATATTGCTACACAAATTCTGCAGCTCAGCAGTATGCTATTGATAATGAGATCAAATATGAGCGTATAGATGCATCAAAGCCATTTGTTCCTACTTACCCCACAAACATAAAAGTAGATCACAGCGAACAGTACCACCAGGTAAGATTCACATGGGACAAGGTTGAGAATGCAGAAAAGTACGGCATAGCTGTATACCTCGCAGGCAAGTGGAGAATACAGACACAGAATATCACCGGTACGATTTACACTACTCCCAAGAACCTTACTCCCGGCAAGACCTACAAGGTAGCTATCGCTGCTAAGGTGAACGGTCAGTGGGATGTTAATAATGCTATCAAGAATGCTGTTACTGTTACAGTAAAGTGATAGGTTTCATCGACATAATTTTATAAACACCAAGCGGATAGACCATCCCGATCGGATGGCTATCCGCTTTTTTATCAGAATGGTATAAAAAGAATCTCAAGTTGTTTTATTCAGAAAGATTAGATAAGTATTCTGTGTTTTCAAAATCTCCTCACACCGGGTCTTATATGTTACGTACTACAGTAAATCTTCTTGCTCAATGCCATATTGCATGGAACTGCAGGGCTTGAAAAAAAGTTAGAGTTATGATATACTATATATTAATAAATCTTTAAAAAGCGGCTGGAATACAGATCGTATTTGATCTTGTGATCAGATAGATCGGGATATATATGAGGTTCTTTAATGGAAGAAGTTATTACTATCAGTAATTGGTTTGATGGACCATTAGAAGGTCTTGCATATTATAATGGGATAGTATGTATCTATGAAAGAGTATTTGATGAAGCTTTGGATGAATATATTGATGAATACTATTTAACACCTGTCACTGATAATGAAAAAGATGAGATGATGTCGGAGTGGCGGGAATGGTGTAATGCGTATTCAAATAACGATACGGACTCATATTACAAAGCACATTTGAAAGAGCGTGCTATAGACAGAGTTCTAATCAATTCGGAATTCAGAAGAACATACAGAAAAAAAGCGAAATTTGACGGACGATTTGAGAAGGGCTTTATTCCTGTCGGGTATTATGTGGAATGGTACGACTAATATCCTTTTTATCACAGGATGACATTTATAAAAAGATGAGGAGTAAGATAATGAAACCAAAACAAATAATTATAAGCTTGCTTGCATTTGTAACGGCATTGGAACTTATAGGCTGCGGCAAGGTGGATGAAAACAGAGGTGATGTGGGGACAGATCAGGCAGATAGTACGGCAGCAGAGAACAGTTCTTTTGCCGAAACGGTAGCTTTATCGGAAGAAAGCGGTGTTGTGGAGGAAAACAGCGAAGCTGAGGAAAGCAGTGCAGCAAATGAAAGCATACCACAGGACAGTTCGCTTGATGAGAACGAAACATTGTCGCTGGCAGATGAAGAAAATCCGGTAAATGATGTTGATTTTACTGCTGATGAAATAGCTTTGTTTGAATTCTTCCCGGAAAAGATCTATTCCTGCGAATATGATACTGCGGCGAAGTTTTTAAATAGTGTTTTTGGTGACGATGCAAATCTAACTGAACTTGGAGAATATATGAACGCTCTTGAAAAGATATACCTGAAAGATCGTTTTGGTTACACTAACGGTGTTTCGGTACTTGGAGAGAAGTTTTACAGCGTGACTTTTGACTATGATCGTGATGACAAGACAGTATACACAGTTTGCTTTAATAAAAATCCCGATCTGAATACTTCAGAGGACGGTGATCCCTCAGCGTCTGAATGTAAGGACAGCTATGACAGACTTTACACGCTGCTGCAGGAAAAGTAT
The DNA here is from genome assembly GCF_000179635.2 of Ruminococcus albus 7 = DSM 20455. Lineage (NCBI taxonomy): Bacteria > Bacillati > Bacillota > Clostridia > Eubacteriales > Oscillospiraceae > Hominimerdicola > Hominimerdicola alba. The sequence continues at coordinate 1,658,530 of NC_014833.1, forward strand.
GGCGAGCCCACGGAAAAATTCACTCCTGAGAGTAACGGATATTTAGGAGGACTCTGGAAAGACACGCCTTGCGGTGAGATATGGCTTGTATGGGGAGAGGATATATTTGGCACCACGCAATCGGACTGCATACTCAGTTTTTCAAGGTCGGGGATAAGCGGGTTATCCTGACGATCAAAAATATGAAGAACAGAAGTGTGATCTTCAGGCACAGATGCGTATACCATGATATTTGTTGAGAAACGGCATGAACTAAAAAAATTTACAATATTAATGCAAGGATCTGGACTTTATAAATGTATTATATATGCAGAAGGTCGCACAAATAATAAATGAAAGGATAATAATTTTGAAGAAGAAGGAAACTATAGGACGTATAGCAGGGCTTGCTTCCGCTATGACAGTACTTTTAAGTACTGTTGTACCTGCGGCAGCAGACGTACTGCCTCAAAAACACGATTATTCAGATGACGAACAGTTGAAAGTGATAGTTAAGCTGAAAGGTGATCCCATACTTGCTGATAATGAAGGTGTTGGTATCGATTATCTGGATACACAGGCGGCACAGTGCAGAAGAATACAACTGGAAAATGAGCGTATGAATGTATTTGCGGCGGTACAGAAACTGTACCCGGATGCAGAGCAGGAATTCACTTATGATACGATTTTCAATGGTTTCTCATGCACAGTGCCCGAAAGTATTATCGATGACATAGGAAGAATGTACAACGTTGATGATGTGGTATTATCCGGATCCATTATGGTACCTGAGCTTGAAACCGCGAACCCTGAGAGCGGTCTTGACAATTTTCTGGAAGATACAGGGTTGACAGGTGAGGGTAAAGTTATCGCGGTAATAGATACCGAACTGAATATCGATCATGATATGTTCAAACCGCTGGCTGATGATATCAAGACCAAACTAAGCTATGAAGATGTGGTGGACATCATAAATACCAAGGGATTGAGCCACGATATAGACCCCGAAAAGGCATTTCGCAGCAGCAAGGTCCCTTTTGCGGTCAACTATGCTGATGAGAAAAATCTGTACTCGGTAAAGCGCAGTCGTAATATTATGTATCATGGTTCGCACGTTTCGGGTATCGCGGCAGGCAACAGAGCAGAAAATAACGGAAAGCCGATCCACGGTACAGCTCCCGATTCACAGCTGATATTTTTCAAAGCATCATCCGATGAAGATAATTCTTCATTAAATGATGATGCTATAGTAGCCGGAGTTGAAGATGCTGTCAAGCTGGGTGCTGATGTGATCAATATGAGTTTCGGTGGAAGAACGCGGTCACAAAAATTACAAAAGATATTCGATGAGGTATTCGATACCGCATTAGAGGCAGGTGTTATGATAGTGGCATCTGCAGGAAATTCGGGCACTGCCTTTCATACACCGGATCATGCAGATGTAAGTACCATTAGTTCGCCTGCAAGTATGGAAAGTGCATTTTCTGTTGCGGCAGGATGGGCACATATGAATTACGCAAGTATGTTTGCTTTGCCTGACGGTACCAAGCTGTATTTCACTGATCACAGCGCATTATCCTTAGAGGGAAAAGTTGATTATGTATACTGCGGCAAGGCAACAGAATTTGATAACAATAATTATACTGACAAACTAAAAGGAAAATTAGTGCTGCTGGACTATGCGGGATATGATCGTAAGGATATGAAAAATATCAATGACCGTATATCAGCAACTCAAGCTGACGGTATCATTTATTTTGACAGTATGGGTGAAGAAGTGTTAGTTGATCCTGATGATTTTCTACGCATATGTTATTTGATTGAGATCGACAACAAAACTGCCCAGAAAATGATAAAAGCGAAAAACAAGCGTATAGATTTTGATGTGCCTGGTGAAATTATCGGTACGGAAACACACTTGTGTGATTTCACATCATCTGGCATACCGGGAAATTTTGAAATAAAGCCTGAAATAGCAGGATACGGTATCCTTAAATCAGCAGGGTGCGATGGAACAAGCAGTTATTCTGCAATGAGAGGTACTTCGATGTCATCACCGTATGTTGCAGGCTGTGCGGCGCTCGCTTCAAACTGGCTTGATAAGAACGGCATCGATGTCAGCGGTGCTGACAGAGTTCAGATGATAAAGAATGTTATGATGAACAGTGCAACTCCACTTAATATAGACGATGTATACCAGAGTCCCAGAAAGCAGGGAGCAGGTATGGTCAATATGACTAATCTGGAGAAAACCAAAGTCATCATGACAGGCAGCGGCGGCAAGGCGTGCATAAGTCAGGGCGAGATAGATGGTAACAGCTTCACATTTGATGTGACCATGAAAAACATATCCGATAAAACGGTCATGTTCACAGATGCCTATGCAGAATTCACAACTGACAAAGTAGATGAAAATGGTATGATAGATTATGTGCCCGAAGCACTTAAGGTAAACGCTGTATTACCCGATGATATGCTGGCAATAGAGGCAGGAGATGAAAAGACATTCACCATAACTGCAGAGATTGACGCTGATAATGCGGCTGCAAAGGATGAGGTGTTCACAAACGGCTGGTTCGTTGACGGATATATCTGTCTTTCGGGTTCGGTACAGTGCTGTGATATATCAATACCTATAGTCGGTTATCGCGGCGACTGGTATGGTCTTCCTATTACAGAGGGAGAAATGAATGCTGAAAATGCTTCAAAAGAATCCAACTTTATGTTCTCAAATATCTGCAGTAAAAGAATAATATTGCCTTCATGTGTATCGCTGGCTGAACTTATCAGAGCACAGACAATGCCGGGGGCAAATGATACAGAAGATGACAAGGCTGCTGTAGAAGCTTATGAAAAGGCTTGTATTGATGCTGCTAAGTATGAGTACTGTTATTCACCTAACGGTGACGGACTTGCTGATGTAATGAGTTACAGTTACTATGTATATCGTGACTCGTGTCAGAATTACATTGATGTTATCGACAAGGATGGAAATGTGGTTGTGCATACGACATATATGTTTTTGGTCAACGATAGTATAAACGAATGCACAAGCGTGGTCGAAGTACCCCTGGATGACGGTAGATACAGCATAAAGTCAGAAATCGTCATAAAAGCAGATAATACAAACGGCAGAAAAGAAGAGCACGAATTCACAATGACCGTTGATACCAAAGCTCCTGTTGTTAGTGATATCAGGCTTACCGAGAAAAACGGCAGAAAGATACTCAGCTTAAAGGCGAAAGATGAAAGACTCGATGGTGTATACATAATAGGTAACGGAAATGGAAAGGTTACGAATGGATCTGATGACGTACAGATCAAACCGAAAATGCTCACTGCGGCGTTTGAGGCATTAGTCAGCAATATACACTACATTGATGTCATACCCAAACAGGATAAGGTATTTACAAAGTCAACACCCGCTTATTTCGATGATATGCTGAAAGCATATCTGTCCGGTGACAGTAGTATAAATAAGGGGTTCTTTGATGTTGTTCCATCATCAGTCGATGAGAACGGAGAAATGATGTTTGAGTATGATGTTACCGATCTTACCGACTACACCATAACAGTTGCAGACCGTGCTTTCAACATGACAAAATATTCGCCTAAAGCACCTTTCATCCATCCGCTGGCTGACACTATCACTGCGAAGATCGGCAGCAGGCTGAAGATGAATGAAGTTGTCGATGTGGAGTGCGAAGGCGAGATAACTGAGCAGGGATGGGAGATCCTTCTGCCCGATGATAAATGGAGACCCTTCGATCTGAAATCCTATGTAAAGGCAAATTACAACAATGCTCTGATACGTTATTATGCAGTCAGCGGCGGCTACAGAAGCACAAGCAATTCAATGCGTATAAAGGTCAGTGATGCTTACCGAATGAACATGGAAGTGTTTGTGGATGACGAACTCAATTACAGCGCAACTGTAACACCTCAGCACCATACTTTCGATCTTTCGACATTGGCAAAGGAACACAGGATCGAACTGACATCCGAAGGCTTTATCCCACGCACCATCATTTTGGATCCTGCTGATAAACTTGCTGCGGATCTTTATCTGTGTAAGCAGGGAGATGTCAACGGAGACGGAGTGATAAATGTCACTGATGTTTCAATGGCAGCTGCTCACATCAAGGGCGTAAAGAGTATTGGCGGATATGAGCAGAAAGTAGCGGATGTTAACGCAAACGGTTCGCTGAATGTTACCGATATCTCAAAGCTGGCGGCTAAGGTCAAAGGCGTAAGGAATTTCTGATATATTTATAGACCTGCCCCGAAATGTATATATGTGTTTCGGGGCATACTATTATTAGATCACTTTTGTGACTAACTCACTGAAAATAACCATCGCTTGTGTTATCATATACTCAGGAGGGATGTTATATGAAGCGCAAAGCGGTAGTTGATAAAGAACAATGTGTTGCCTGTGGATGCTGTGTCAAGGCATGTCCAAAAACGGCGATAAGTGTACCTAAAGGTATATTTGCTGTGATTGACGAAAATCTATGTGTCGGATGCGGAAAGTGCGTCAAGGAATGTCCTGCTAGTATCATAGGACTCCGGGAGGTGCAGTAATGAAAAAGAAATGGTATGACTATCTCTGGATTTTCTCACTGACGTATCTTTTTCTGGGGTTTTTTAATATCCTCTTTGCATGGCTCGGGCTGATATGCTTCGTGCTTCCGCTTGTAATATCTATCGGACAGGGAAATAAGGCGTACTGTAATAAATACTGCGGCAGAGGTCAGTTGTTCTCACTATTGGGAGGACGCTTGGGCTTATCTCGCAAACATGATATGCCAAAATGGATGAAGTCAAAGATCTTTAGATATGGTTTCCTGATATTCTTTTTTGCCATGTTTTTCCTGATGTTATGGAATACCTATCTTGTTTTTGCAGGTGAAACAACTCTTGCACAGAAAGTCACACTGCTATGGACGTTCAGGCTGCCGTGGCACTGGGCATATCATGGGACCCTTTTTTCAGACGGCGTTGCACAATTTGCTTTTGGTTTTTACAGTGTTATGCTGACATCCACAGTTCTCGGATTTTTTACGATGATACTGTTTAAACCACGGTCATGGTGTGTATACTGTCCTATGGGAACAATGACACAGTTGATATGTAAAACTAAACATAAGGAGGTCAGATAATGAGAACAGTTATTATAGGCGGGGTAGCAGGCGGAGCATCTGCTGCTGCAAGACTTCGCAGATTGCGTGAGCAGGACGAAATAATAATTCTGGAGCGTGGGGAGCATATATCATTTGCTAACTGCGGACTGCCGTATTTTATCGGAGGTGAGATAAAGGACAGGAGTATGCTCACTTTGCAGACACCACAGAGTTTCAGGGCAAGATTTAATATTGATGTACGTGTCAGAAATGAAGCTGTTGCCATTGAGCCTGATAATAATATCGTTATTGTTCGTGAGCTTGATAATAATAGGGAATACAAGCTTTCCTACGACAAGCTGATATTATCCCCGGGAGCTGAGCCGATAAAGCCTCCGATCGAGGGTGTTGACTTACCGCACGTTTTTACCTTGAGAAATATTCCCGATACCCTGAAGATCAGATCGTATATTGAAGCTGAGAGACCGAAGAAAGCAGTCGTTGTGGGCGGCGGATATATCGGAGCGGAAATGGCAGAAAACCTTGTGAATACCGGACTAGATGTAAGTATCGTGGAGCTTGCCGATCATCTTATTGCATCCATTGATGCAGATATGGCTTCGGACGTTCACAATTATCTGCGTGAAAAGGGTATCGGTCTGTATCTTGGCAGCGGCGTGACGAAGATAACGGAAAAAGAGGTATTTCTCAATAACGGAAGCATTCCTGCGGATATGGTGATCATTTCCGCTGGCGTACGTCCTGAAACATCTCTCGCCAAGGACTGTGGTATAAACACTGATCAGCGTGGAAATATCATCGTCAACAAACAGATGCAAACTAATTTCTCTGATATTTATGCAGTCGGTGATGCTGTGCAGGTAACTGATCTTGTGACAGGTGAGCCTTCCTTTATCCCGCTGGCAGGTCCTGCAAATAAGCAGGGACGCATAGCTGCTGATAATATCGCAGGTTTTCCTTCTGAATACAAGGGTACGCAGGGTTCTTCAATTATAAAGCTGTTTGATATGACTGTTGCTACAACGGGTATAAACGAAAAACGTGCAAAAGCAGCAGGCATAGATTTTGATAAGACCTACACTTATTCTGCTTCTCACGCAAGCTATTATCCCGGAGCAAAGAATATGTCTGTAAAGATACTTTGGGAAAAAGGATCGCTGCGGCTGATAGGAGCGCAGATAGTCGGATTTGACGGTGTTGACAAACGCATGGATGTTCTGGCAGCTGCTGTACGCTTTGGCGCAAAAGTTACAGATCTGACAGAAATGGAACTTTGTTATGCTCCTCCGTTTGGAAGTGCCAAGGATCCTGTAAATATGGCAGGGTTTGTTGCTGAAAATATCATAACCGGTAAAATGAAGCAGTTCTTCTGGCATGATGTTGAAGCTTTGCCGCGTGACGGCAGTGTAACACTGCTTGATGTGAGGACCAAGAAGGAAACTGCAAGAGGTATGATAGAGGGATTTATTAACATTCCTCTTGATGAACTGAGAGATCAGCTCGATAAGATACCAGAACACAGACCTGTGTATATCCATTGTCACAGCGGATTGCGCAGTTATATTGCCTGCCGAATACTTGAAGGTCATGGATATTCGTGCTATAATCTTGCAGGAGGTTGGCGGTTGTACGAGTCAGTCATACATGACAGATCGGTCCCTCCCTATATATGCACAGAATGCAAATAACTATAAGGACGCATTTCTTTCGTGAGATGCGTCCTTAAGTGTTGAAAAACATACTTTATTGTGGTATACTTGATACAATAAAGTATAAGGGGGCATTTCCGTGGGATCAACGCAGGAGATACTAAAGACGTTGCTGCCGTTCTGGGACGGTATAGAAGAATCTGACCGAAGTTTGATATGCGAAAACACTGTTTCACATTCGTTCACCGCAGGCGAAACCATACACAGAGGACAGGAGTGTTCAGGTGTGATAATCGTTCGATCCGGCTGTCTGCGGGTGTATATCCTATCTGAAAACGGAAAGGATATCACGCTTTATCGATTGTTCCCGGGGGATATATGTATGCTGTCGGCTTCATGTGTTCTGGATAGCATTACCTTTGATGTGTCTATAGATGCTGAAGAAAACAGCCGGTGTATCATAATAGGAGGTTCAGTGTTCGATACTCTTTCAAATAAGTATAAGGATATCCGTATCTTTTCTCTTGAAACCGCTGTCAGCAGGTTTTCGGATGTGATGTGGGTAATGCAGCAGATATTATTTATGAGTATGGATAAGCGGCTTGCAGTATTTTTGATAGATGAAGCAGCACGTAACAAAACCGATGAGATCATGTTGACCCATGAACAGATCGCCAGATATATCGGTTCTGCCCGTGAGGTCGTATCAAGAACGCTGAAATATCTGTCATCGGAAGGTCTGGTCGAAGTTTCCAGAAAAGGGATCCGTATCATAGATAAAGCAGGTCTAAGGGAACTGACCAATTAACGTATAGATATACAGTGGTATGAATAACGGTAGTGACTGTTTTGGCGGCTCAACAGCAGATGATATCAGCCTACCGCACATCGTTTGTTTTATACCTAAAAAAGAAGAAAGAATAACATTGAATAATATGGTATACCATTTATTCGTTATTCTTTCTTCTTAGTCTTTTTATTCAGATAAATGAGTTAGTCTATCTGTCAGATAACAGTTACAAGAACTGCATTCCTGATCGCATTTGCAACATCCCATGTGCCGTTGACCTTAGCAGCGATAGCTACCTTGTAGCTCATGCCGGGTGTAAGGTTCTTAGGAGTTACATATGACAGAGTAGAACCGGAGATAGACTGAGTCTGAACTCTCCATTTGCCTGCCAGATAAACTGCGATACCGTAGTTCTGAGCATTGGAAACTGCGCTCCATGTAAACTGTATCTGATGATACTGAGCGCTGTAGTTCAATCTGATATTCTGAGGATAAGTATCGCCGTAAGTCTGCTGAGGATCAGGATCGGGATCTGTATTAGTCTTTTCGGGTCCCTTGATGCCTGTACCTGCTACTGCACCGATAACTTCATCAACGTAGAATGAAGTGGTAGAGCTGTCTGTCTCAACATAGATCTGAACATTTGATGCGCCATCGGGTATCTTGAAGTTCTTGTTTGCAAGCTGTGTCCACTGACCCTTTGTTACTGTTTCAGTAGCGATCTTGGTGTAGTTGGTAGTGCCGCTTGCATCGTCATACTGCATTGTGAAATGGAACTTATCGGTAGAAGGACCTTCAAGGTAGTTTACTATAGCACTGAAGCTGTATTCTGTACCTGCCTTGAATGCGCGAGTATCAAGTGTATAAGAAGCACCGTTCCAAGCGCTTTCTCTGCCTGATACATACAGTGAGCTGTTTCCGACGAATGCAGTGTTGGTGCTGGATGCTATGCTTGCAGCACCTCTTGAATTGAAGTTGTCGGTAGAACCTTCAAATCCGTAATTGAAGTACCAGCCGTACTGATTGGGCTCAATAGGCTTAACTTCAGCGCCGCCGTTGAACTTGGAACCATCGCCCCACTGGCTGTCGGGGATGATAGAAGTTATGTAGTTGTATGCGGTCTTGGGCTGATTGTTTCCATCATAAAGCAGAGGCAAGTTTCCGGTTTTGCCTACCCAAGAGTTATTATCGTTAGGACCCCATACCTGAACAAGTGTAACCTTACCCTTGTACTTGCCGCTCTTGTTTACGTCAACACAGTGCTGGAAAATAGCCTTATACTTTTCTGCCTGCTGCTGATCAGAATACTTATAACCGTCACGGGAGATATCAAGCTCAGTTACCTGAACATCGATACCCAGGCTGAGGTAATCATCCATTGCAGCCAGGTATTCCTGAGTTGAACCCCAAGAATTGTATGCACTGCAATCAATATGTGACTGCATACCCATACCGTCCAGCAGACCCTTGTTGTGCAGAGGAACAAGTATAGTATTCTTTATGCAGTTTTTCTTATCACGAGCGAACTCATTGTAGTCGTTGTAGTAGAGCTTGCATCCCTTAGGTGCATACTTTCTTGCATAAGTGAATGCCTTTTCAACGAATGAGTTATTTCCGTAAACTCTTACCCATGCAGAGGAACCGTTCTGTCCGTTAGTTCCGTTGGTAGGACGCAGACCACCGTTATTGGCAGTTCCGTCATATATTACCTCGTTACATACATCATAAGCGTAAAGGTTTACAGAAGGATACTGTGTAGCGTAAGCATTGAACATATTCTTGATGTAGCTTTCCATACGCTGATCCATAGTGTAGGAATTTACATAGCCGTTGTTGTTATTGAATCCCTGCTTGAAGAACCACTCGGGAGTCTGGCTGTGCCATACCAGTGTATGACCACGGAAAGCGATATTGTTCTTTGCGCAGAAATCAAGTATAGAAGCGCAGCGGCTGAGAGATACTTTAACATTGGTATCGGAAGAACCGTTCTGAACGATAGTAGCATCGGGCTTAGTCTCGTTCTCGCACTCGATAGCATTGTGATCTTTGAGCATTATGCCTTTGATAGCGGAATTATTAACTGTATTTCCGTTCAGGATATTACCTACACGGAAATAGTCAGCAAACTCATCCTTCAGACCCTTTCCGTAAGGAGCTGCTGCAGCTATAGCAGCTGACTTCTCGGCAGTTACCTTGACATCATCAAAGATGAAATCGTCAGTATTATCGTTAGTAAGAGTCAGTTCATATTCGTATGTGTTTTCAGGTGCCTTGTAATCTGCTGTAAGTTCAGCCCACTTGCCGCCCTTGACTTTCTTTTCGTCAAGAGTTACAACAGTCACTTCATCTGTCTCTTCATCAATGTACTTCAGATCAAGTCTGAATGTGGTATCCTTTTCACTTAATACCTGCATGGAATAATCGTACTTAACTCCACCGAAAAGGTAAAGTCCCTTTGATGAAGCTGCACCGTCTTCGGTTGAAGTACGTCCTGTGACCTTCATACCTCTTGAAGAATCATAACCGCCGTTATCAATAGCAGTAAGTTCTATCGAGGTGTCTGTGCCGTGCCAACCATCATAGTTGATCTCAAAACTGTCGTAAACTACTTCCTGTGCGTAAACAGGAGCAGTAAACTGTGGCATAGCTGTTGTCAGACAGCTGAGAGCCATCAGTGATGCCAGAATTTTCTTATGCTTCTTCATAATAAGAAGCTCATCTCCTTAATAGATCATTTTTGTCGATCGACGTTTGAAAAAATGAATAACCGAAAATAACATATAGTTATTTTTTCTAACTATATTGTACAACAATCGGCATATATATTTCAACCTAAAATCTGCAGATTTGGTGAAAAAATGAAGATTATATATTGAATTTTGTAATTAATGTGCTATAATAAGAATTAGTAATCAATTATATGCGTATTACATGACCGCTAATTAAAACCGATCACATATCAAGGAGTTGAACATGAGTAATGATCATCGTCCGCTCATAGGCGTGATAACAGCCCGGGCATCACAGAGTGAACAGCGGCAGCTGCTCAAAGGCATACTTTCAAAAGCTGATGAGCTTGGCATAGATATCGCTGTATTTTCAAATGTATATAACTTCGTGGAGTATTTTGCAGACGTTGAGGTGGAAAACAAGATCTATGAGCTTGTCCGCTCAGAACGCCTTGACGGAGTGATAATCACATCTGAGTCACTTATCTTTCCCAATCTGCAAGAAAGAATATATGAACATATAAAAGGTCTTGATATACCTATCGTGATAACCGATGCTGAGGTAGAGGGATACACCTGTATAAATACTGATGTCAGGAGCGATCTTATGAATATCGCCCGTCATCTTACGGATGTACACGGGATAAAGGATATAGATATCATAACAGGTCCCGAGGAGTTTGAAACTTCCCGTCTGCGTGTTGAAGGTGTCAGGAAGATCATGGAGGAGCGGGGATTGCCGTTTGGCGATGAGAATATTATATATGGCAATTTCTGGAATAACACAGGTGAAGATCTTGCGGAGGAATACCTGAGCGGAAACCGCAGACTTCCTCAGGCTGTGATATGTGCCAATGATTATATGGCATTCGGACTGCTGGATAAATTGTTAGATCATGATCTGAATATACCTGAGGATCTTACTGTTATAGGGTATGAGCATATCGGTGAAAGGATATATCACTCTCCCGTACTGACCACCTATCAGCGCAACCGCGCAGCTATAGGCGCAAAAGCAGTAGCGATGATATATTCAAAGCTTACAGAGGCGCCTATGGAAGATATAAGTATTTCGGGCTGCATGATCTGCGGTGATACCTGCTCGTGCGGGGTAGAGAAAAGATATCTCCGAGACGAACTGGTTGAGATAAGACAGATGAAACTGTATAACGATCTGAATTTCTTTGGCAACTTTGAACAGCAGTCTGTTACCTGCCGCTCTATATCCGACTATATACGCACCCTTCAGGATTTCTCCTACCTGATAAGAAATGTTTCGGGAATATACCTTTGTCTTCATGAGGATTGGTGTTCACGGTCGCACAAGTCCTCTGTAAAAGAGTATTCAAACAATGAACCTATGATATGCTACCGTATCATCAGTCCCGAATACGGTTCCGACGATCCTGCGGTTTTTACAAGGGGTCAGCTTTTTCCTGCAGAACTTACGGGCGCAGGGGATAAAAAGTTTCTTTTCTTTGCACCGTTGTTTTCAGAGGGCAAGGAGTTTGGGCATTTTATTTTTCAGTACACCACACCGGGCTCATATGATCCTGTAATGATAGAATGGCTCAAAATTACTGTAAATGCACTTCAGGTGCTTCGTATGAAAAACGATATAAACACCCTCCTTGAATGCACTAATCTGTCAGAGTATCACGATACAGCTACAGGTCTGTACAACAAACAGGGTTTTATAAATGAGCTTGACAACGCCTGCAAAAAGCTGAACGATAAGGAAAAGCTTCCTCTTATTATGATACGCACAGGTATCTTTTCCGATGATAGCCGTATCGATAAGAAAAATCTCTCCGTAAGGCTTGATGTTGAGATCGCAGAATGTCTTAACCGTATTGCTGCTGATATCAATGGTTTCTGCGGAAAGCTTTCTGATAAGCAGTATATCCTTACGACAGTAGGCATAAAGAAGTTTTCAGACAACCATTGTAAGACAGGTACAGCAAGCTAAAAATATTACCGAAAGGGTGCTTACAATGATTGATATGATTTACAACCTCCGTGTGGGCGATATTCACGCCGCTGAGTTCTCTGACGAGTGGAGCAAGCTCTGCATTCCGTTTGAAAACTCTCTGAGTGAGGCGCAGATTGAAGTGTTCCACAAGATACTCGATTGCGTAAGCGAAACTTCCGCTGCTGAGATGAGAGCAGTTTACAAGGCAGACTTCAAGGTGAGAGAACTTAATTGTATGATTTCAGATTTTTTGGGGGATTAACAATCCGATTTCTTGATGAGTGATGACTTTTTAATACAAATCTCCTAAAAATCGCAACAGCATTTCATTCTACTTTAATAGAAATGTTCAACAATTAAATATGTGTTTGTTTGAAATATGGATTTTTTTAATATTGGTCTTGAATCTCAATTAGTTTAATGGTATAATTCATACATAAGCTATAATTGAGGAATATATTTTTAAGCGAGTAAGGTGTAGAAAGTAGCTAAAATATTCCGTGAAGTAGGAAGTGAGTGAGAGTATGGATTATAGAAAGAATTGGAAGAAACGAAGTGTTTCAGTTGCATTGAGCGCAGCAATGCTAACAAACATGGCGGCTGTTATCCCAACGGCAGCAATTGAAGAATTCAAGAAAAATAATGAGATAATTCAATCTCTGAAGAAGCAGGCAGCACATGAAGAGGCTTTTGACTACGCTCTTATCACAGGGAATGCTGATACGACTCTTGAAATGAATGCTCAGAAGATCGACATAACAGGTGATGTGCATTCAAACAGCAATTTTATCTACCGAGGATCGGAGATCGTTATCAACGGAGCTTGTGAAGCATCAAAAAATACAACAATTAGTGTTTCCGATAGTGAGTATCTTGACAAGATATATTCCGTTGATGATGATACAGAACTTGTTTCAGTTCCTGACTATGCGGAAGAAATTCATGCGCATTTGCTTGAGCAAAATGTTCCCGAGTATTACGATTGGACGAGTTTTAGTGACCGCTATGTTGATATAAGCAACGGAATATGCGTAGATGGAACGTTAGGCGTTTACTCAAGCCAGTTCACAGGAAACGGCATTATTTATGCAAAGAACAGCATAAACTATTCAGTTGGTGAAATCAGCAGTGCGGATGGCGGTATGGTCGTACTTTGTGCCGCAAACGGAGATATAAACATTTATGCCTCAAACACCACTATCAATGGTATCATCTATGCTCCGCACGGAACAGTGACTATTACAGGGCAGAATGTCACGATAAACGGCAGGATAATAAGCGACAAGTTTAATTTCTGGGGTTCAAACCTTACCATTAATAAAGGCGAAGGTGATCTGGATCTTTTGGATTTTCTTTTCCTTCCGGCTCCCGAAATATCAAGCGATGGAGAATTCAAGGAGAACAGAAAAGTAACTTTCGATATTTCTCAGACAGAAAAAATCGATAAAGTTGCAAAAGAAGAAACAGTGTGGACTTTCTCCAAAGTTGATGGCGAAACCAAAACAGAAGCTGTTCAAGGAGAAGATTATGTCATTGATGAAAGTTCGTCTGACGGATTCATCAAAAACATGATCTTCAAAAAATATGGTACTTATGAAGTTTCGGTCACTGTGAGATCCGGTGATTCGGAAAAGACAGGTTTGCAAACTATTGAAGTCATCCCGGATGTTGCTCCTATTGTTGATTTCACGTTAGACAATGATTATTATTATCGTGACCCCGAGAATGGCAGCAAAGCCTCAATTCCCCTTAAGGACCATTCATATTCTGTAGACAATGATGAGATAGGTCAGCGTATATGGACTGTTTATTATGATGCTGATAATAACGGAGTTTTCGATGAATCTGAGGGAGAGATCATAAGTGATTCTAATGAGAGCGAACTGACTTATACAACTGGGAAGGTAGGCAAATACAAGGTAGAACTTACGTCTGTAGAAACGTTCAGTGATACTATCCCGAGCCTTATAACACAAGATGATTACAGACGTGCTGATACCGGCGATAAATCTATTGAAAGCAAGACTTTTACAGTAGGAAACATTGCTCCCGAAGCAAGTGTTGATGTGGGGCTTGCAAAAGATGTTGACCTTGTTTTCACAGTCGGCTCGGCAGATGTAGAAAAGATACAGCTTTATGCCGATAGGATAGAGCAGATAAAGGCAGAACTTAAAGAACAAGGCTACAATGTATATCTGTCAACAGTTTCCACTTCAAGTCTTACGGCAAAAGATACATTTGCGTGGGACGAATATGACCATTATGATTATCAGGATTGGTATAACATTAAAAGACCAAAACATATAATCTATGACGAGGACAATATTCAGATGGTAGGATATTGTTGGCAGGCATTGCGTGACTTTCTTTATGTTGAAGATAAAAATGAATCACAGAAAATATTCACTTTTGACATTCAGCGTGATAAGACCGACTGGCACAGCATGGAAGGCGGCGGTTTTCTTTTCAATACTTCTATAGAAGATGGAGTTATCAAAGGTTTTTATGTGCTTATAACATGCTCCGGACTTCAACTTTCTCAGATAAAAGGGGTAAGTGTAGAGGACTTCCAAAACGGAAAGAGAAATTCTATAACCGCTTTAAAAACTTTCAAACTTGACAACCTGTACGATGAGCATAACATCAAGATAGTTGTTGATAAAAAGTCATTGTCAGTATGGGACGGAGAGAAACTCGTTATTGACAGCTACTCTCTTCCCGAAAATGATTATGGATATGGTTATGGACCGATAACCTCTCATGCAAGTCACGGCTGCACTCAGCAATCTTACTTTACTTTTGCTAATATAAAAATGCAGACCATATCCGGTGAAAAGCTCTCCGATGTTTTGGCAAACTATGATTGGAAGAGCAAAACAAGCCGATATGTTATAAATCTGAGTGATTCCGAGCTTGATGAATTTGAAACCGATGAGGAGCTTGCTGCTGTTTCAAAGCAGATACTTGAAAACGAGCTGAACTTCATAGGTATAGGAAATGGTGAAAACAGCGCTCAGTATACAGATATTATAAATTCGGCTGCGGGAAGCGGTATATATCTTGATGCTGAGGATACTGATAACTCTCCCGAAAACCTTTCAAATTATGTGGTAAGCAATGAGAATTCAAAGAATTTCTCAGTAGATTATTATGTTGCAAAAGATCAGCCTATCAGATATATCGATTCGTACAAGGATCATGAGAAAGACCCTATGTACTCTGAAAGTTGGGAATACGAGTACGACCCGTCTGTATTCTATAATGAGTCCGGCAGTACCGAGGTCAAAAAATTCTCTTCCGATAAAGCAATAACTGTTTTTGAAGAGGCAGGCGCATATACTATGCGTCTAAAGGTAAGAGACAATCCGGTCGGCGATAATGACTCATTGGATGAGTACAGATTATGGTCAGGCGAAAAGTCTTATGAAAAAGTTCTGATGGTCCATAACAGACCTGTTGCGGAACTTACCGTGAATGTATCGGAAAACCCGAATGACAAAAATACGGTGATAATCAACACACAGGATAATTGTTATGATAAGGATCATATTTCTGATGCAGATAAAGGGATCGTATCCAAATCATATAAATGGAAAAAACTCTATGATGCAGAATGGACAGACGGTCCTATCCCTAACAAGGTAGAGATCGGCGGTATTTATATTATCTGCCTTACAACGGTTGACAAAGAAGGTCAGATAAGCTATCCGAATATTCAGATAATCAATACAGCAGATTTCCTTGTTCCGGAAGAGGCGGAAGATAAAGAGCCGCCTGTTATCGAGCTTGAACTTGAAAAAACTAAAGCGAATGCGGGCGAGAGTGTAAAGATCACTGCGTATGCTTCGGATAACATAGGTGTCGATACCTTTGAACTCTACATTGACGGAGAGCGTGTCCTTGACCATGCAGGCAGAATTTTCTACACGGGTGATAAAACCGAAACAGTAGAGATAAAAGCAATTGCAGTAGATATTAACGGTAATCGCTCTGAAGAAACACAGCAGTTAACGATCGTTGACAATAGAGATAAGACCGCTCCTACAGTAGAGATAGAATCTCCCGAAGACAGAGCGATAATGGATTTCTCTGTTCAGTTTGTTGGCTCGGCTTATGATGACACTCTGCTCAAAAATTATAGGTTGGAATACAGAAGACAGGGTGCAGGCAGCTTTAACATTATCGCCGAATCAGATCATGAAGTAAAAAGCGGAATACTCGGCGAATGGAATGTCGAGGGGCTTGAATCGGGAATTTATGAGGTCAAGTTGTCGGCAGAGGACGGTGCAGGAAACTCCTCATATGTTATCTATCAATATGAACTGAAGCCGAATAAAGAGAGCGGTATTGTAGATACTGAAACCGTTGACCATGAAGCTCCTGTCATCATTCTGACATCTTCTAAAGATAAAGCAGATGTTGGTGAAGAAGTTAAGGTGACAGTTGATGTAAAGGACGAATCCAAAATAGATGCGATCCAAGTCTACATTGACGATGAACTTATTATGGACGGTTCTGGAAAGATAACGTTCAGCAGAGGTGAGCCGGTAGTTTCCAAAATAAAGGTTTACGCTTCCGATGAATTTGGAAATATATCTGTAAAGGAACTTTCTGTAATATTCGTTGATGACAGCGACTACGATCCGCCTGTTACCAAAATAGACACACCAGAGCATGCAAGCACCATAAGCGGCAGCGTTGATATTACAGGAACAGCAGCTGATGAAACGGAATTATTAAGGTATAGGCTGGAGTATAAGGCTCAGAACGAAGAATCTTATACAGTCTTTGCCGAAATGTATAATCAGGTCGAAAACGGCACGCTCGGAACATTCAACACTTCTGCACTTGCAGACGGTGTGTATGATATTCGCCTGACAGCAGAAGATAAGAGCGGTAATTCCTCATATGTTCAGTACTCTTACATTGTAGACAACAGTGAAAATAACAATAATAACGATGAGGATACTATCAAGCCTGTCATAGATCTGGTACTCACTAAGACCGAAGCTGATATAGGCGAGGAAGTGACGGGTATCGTTTCTGTGACCGATAATAAGAAGCTTGAAGCAGTAAAGGTATATCTTGATGACGAGATCATACTTACAAGCAGCGGCAGCTTTACATTTACCAGAGGAAAAGCCGCAGCTGCAAAAATAAAAGTATATGCTGTTGACAGTGCCGGGAATATGGCAACAGAAACTGCGGAATGCGTATTTATTGATAACAGTGATAAAAAAGCACCTACTGCAAAAATAAGCTCCCCCAAGCACGCAAGTGAGGTCAGCGGAAAGGTCGATATCAAGGGTACGGCAAAGGACGATGAGGAACTTTTAAGATATACTCTCGGCTACAGACTTTCCGGAACAGACGATGTCATCATTTTGGCTGAAAAGACCGAAGCTGTGGATAATGATATTCTCGGCATACTTAATACCGAAAAGCTTGTAAACGGCGTGTATGACATTGTTCTTACAGTTGAGGATAAGGGCGGCAATAAAACTGTAGCCCAAATCTCATATATTGTAAATAATGAACAAGAGGGAACAGGTCTTATTGAAACTGATGACGACAAGGACATTATCGACCCTGTAATAAAACTTGCATTGTCAAAGAATGTTGCGGGGATCGATGATAAAGTAAAGGCAAGCTTTACCGTTACAGATAATAAGAAAGTAAGTTCGATAAAAGTATATGTTGACGGTAAGGAAACAGAATATAAGAATAATCAAGTTGAATTCACTTCAAATAAAGTCGGAAAAATAGAAGTGAAGGTCGTTGCTGTTGACAGCAGCGGAAATAAGGCAGAGAAAAAAGCGGTTTGCAGTTTCTATAATTTGAGTGATAACACTCCGCCCGAATTGGATATAGTTTCTCCCGAATATTACGAAACAGTAGAAAAGCCGACTGACATTATCGGTTCTGTCTATGATGAGACCGAGCTTGCCTATTATAAAGTCGAGTATCGTCCCAAGGGAGCAGAAAAGTACACAACACTTAATAAGAGTACCGAAGAAAAACATAATGAATCCTTGGCTTACTTCGATACTACGGTTTTGGCAAACGGCATTTACGAGTTTAAGGTGATAGCTGAGGACTTTGGCGGCAACACTACAACTTGTGAATTCCAATATGTAGTTGACGGAACACTTAAAGTCGGGAATACAAACCTCGGATTTGAAGATGTTAATACCAAAATATCCGGCATAGGAGTTTCGGTCGCAAGATACTACAGCAGTTCAAACAAGCTGTCGGGCGATTTCGGCATGGGCTGGACACTCGGTCTTGGCGGTATAAGACTGTACGAAATGAGCAGTATTGCAGAAGGTTGGGAACAGCAGTATGATCGTCAGATTGGCAATTTCTTAAGCACTGTTTATACTGTCAGTGAATTAGTTTCACACGATGTTGTAATAACATACGGAGACGGAACTTGTGAACGGTTCAAAGTGAAATTAGACCCTGCAAGTCACTCTTTTGTTCCGCTGCAAAACACTTCAATAAAATTTGAAAGCCCGACAGGGTCAAAGAATAAGCTTGAAGTTTACGGTAAGAATAAAGTTTATTTGGATGGTTACTTAGGCGAAACAGAACTTCTGGATTATAATACCGATAAATTCGTGGTGCAGAAATACAAGCTGACTCTTGAAGATGAAACAGAAGTCATCATCGACAGGGATAAGGGTGTTGAGAGCATAACGGATAAATTCGGTAACACCATAAAAGTAACCGAGAACGGCTATACAGACCCTAATGGTGTAGGCTTGACATTTGAACGTGATCCACATGGAAGACTCACCTCTGTGACTGAGCCTGACGGAAAGACAACTAAGTATACTTATGATGAGAACGATGATCTTATCAAAGTGACAGATCCTATGGGGTATTCTGTAAGCTACGTCTATGACAGCGAACATAACCTCATAAGCATGATCGACTCCAGAGGTGTTGAAGCCGCTCACAATGAGTATGATGAAAGCGGACGTTTAGTTGCTACAGTAGATGCTAACGGAAACAGAATGACTTATGAGCATGATGTTGACGGAAGAACAGAAATTGTAACAGATAAGCTTGGAAATAAAAGTGTCTATGTTTACGATGATAAGGGCAACGTCCTGAAATGCACCGATGCAAACGGCAACACCACATATGCAGAATATGATAAATACGGTCACATAAAGAGCAGTACCGATGCTCTCGGAAATGTTACGCAGTATCAGATGACCGCAACAGGTGAAGTGCTGTCATTAACAAACGCTGTAGGAAATACGGTAACAAACAGCTACAATGATAAGAAGCAGCTTACATCTGTAACGGCAATGGGCGTTACTCAGATGATCGTAAATTATGATGAGGATGGTTTGCTCACAAGTACAAAGGACGCTATGGGCAACGGCACTTATTATGATTATGACAGTTCCTATCGTATAAAGGGTATCTCGGACGAGATCGGCTCTTTCATCAATTTCACATATGACAGTAAAGGAAATGTAATTTCATCTACTGATGGGGCAGGTGAAACTGCAACATTTACATACGATGATTCGGATAATTGCATAAGCAAAACAGTTGTAAAGACCACGGAGAAAGGCTCAGAAAATATTACCGAAAACTATGAATATGATGCTATGAACAGACTTGTAAAGGTTATTTATGCCGATGGTTCTGTTACAAGCGTGTCATATGACGGAAACGGTAATATGACGTCCGCTGTAGACGAAAAAGGCAGAAAAACATCGTATGTGTATGACAACAACTGCAATCTTGTAAAGATAACCTACTGCGACAATACGAGTGAAACATTCGGATATGATGCAGAGGGCAGAAATACTACAGCAACGGACAGAATGGGCAGAACAATCACCATGACCTATGACAAGGTCGGAAATCTGCTCACAAAAACTTATCCTAATGGGATATCCGAGAACTACAGTTACGATGCAAAATACAGATTGACGTCTGTTACAGATGTTAATGGCGGTACGACATCATATGAGTATGATGAGATCGACAGAAACACGGCAATAGTTGATGCACTCGGAAACAGAACCGAGTTTGCTTACAATTCAAGCTCTATGCTTTCTTCTATGACAGATTCGAAAGGTGATGTGTGGAAGTATGAATATGATGCAAACGGAAACAGAACTAAGGTGATAATGCCGGACGGCACAAGCATCTCTTCCGAATATGATGCAAGAGGCAGAGTTACCAAGCAGACAGACCAAAACGGCTATTCCACAAGTTACGCTTATGACGGTGCTGACAGGCTTGTATCTGTAACAGATGCAGTCGGCAGCAAGTGGGTGTATACTTACAGCGAAGTAGGCGAGCTCACTTCTGTAACAGACGCAAACGGAAATACAACGTCATATGAATATGACAATATGGGCAGAGTTGTCAAGACCACAAATGCGGCGGGCAAGACAGCTGAATGCACATATGATGACAGCGGAAATGTTCTTACATCGACTGACTATTCCGGCACGACAACGACTTATACTTATGACAGCCTTGACAGATTGATCAAGCAGGATATTGACGGAGAAGTTACCGAATTTGCTTACACAAGCGGAGGACTTCTTTCCTCGGTGACCGACAGCACCGGAACTATCAGTTATACCTATAACAATACCGATGGGTTGAGTAAGGTCAAGCTGGCAGATGGTACAGAGATAAAGTACAGCTATTATAAGTCCGGTAATCTTAAAACTGTATCTACGGCTTACGGCGATACTACCTTCGGCTATGACAAGATGGACAGGCTGACAAGGGTCGTTGACAAAAACGGTGTAGCTACGCTTTATGAGTACGATGCCAACGGAAACAGGACTGCTGTAAAATATGCAAACGGAATAACCACGACTTTTGCCTACAATGACGTAAATCAGCTTATCAGTGAAAAAACAGTTGACAAAGACAACAATGTTGTAGTACAATATATTTATACGTTAGGCAAAGCAGGCGAACGACTGAAAGTTACCGAACCCGATAAGGTGACAGAGTACGGCTATGACGAACTCTACAGGCTGACATCGGAAAAGGTTACAAAGGACAAGAAAACTACCACAACTACTTACACCTACGATAATGTAGGAAATCGTCTGACTAAGACCGAAAACGGTACTACTAACAAGTACAAGTACAATTCGCTGAATCAGCTTGTTTCGGAGAGCGGTGTTACAAACAGCTATGATGACAACGGCAATCTGATAAAGCAGGTTGAGAACGGCAAGACCACGACCTATACCTTTGACAAGCAGAACAGGCTCGTCAGAGCAACCATTTCGAGCGGTCAGAATGTTACGGTCGAGGAGTATAGGTACGATTACGCAGGCAACAGAACTGCAAAAATAACCGAGGGCGAAACTACCAATTATGTAGTTGATACCAACAGTGCGCTTGCTCAGGTCCTTTATGAAACTGACGGCACGGGCAGCTTGAAAACCTATTACACCAGAGGCAGTGAGCTTATTAGCTTACAGCGTGAGCACGAAGAACGCTACTATTTGTATGACGGTCACGGCAATGTCAGAAGACTTACCGACGAGGACGGTGCTGTAACCGATACCTACGATTATGATGCGTTTGGAAACCTTACAGAGCATACGGGCGAGACCGAGAACAGCTATCTCTATTGCGGTGAACAGTATGATGCAAATACAGGTTTCTACTATCTCCGTGCAAGATATATGAACCCGTCAACGGGGACATTTATCTCGATGGACAGCTATCAAGGCTCGATGTTTGATCCTGTAAGTCTGCATAAGTATCTGTATGCTAATGCGAATCCGGTGATGAATTGCGACCCGACAGGTTATTTCACGATTGGGGAATGTGATGTCAGTGCAGCTATTCAAGGTGTTCTGGATAAGCTGATTACTCCTAAACTTATTCAGGTATTTAATCGTATCAACGATCTTGCCACTATTTATGAAACAGGTAAGCAAGTTGTAATGATCTTGACAGACCCTGATATGTCTGCATGGGATGTTGTGTTTGCCCTTGGTCGTGGTGTTATCACAGGTTTGTTCATTAACCATATGTGTGCTATGAAACGCATTGGACCTATCATAAGTAAAATTATGGTTGGTTACGGTCTTGTGTCACAATGGGAAAGCATAATGGATGCCGCCAAAGACGGAGATTGGGATTTAGTTGCAACTCGTTCTATACAGTTTGTGGTTCAGCTTATCACAATGCACCAAAACTGCTTTACCGGGGATACTCTGGTTGCGGCAGAGGACGGACAGATACGCATTGACGAAATTAAAGTCGGCGATAAGGTTTGGGCATATAATGTTGAAACCGGAGAAACCGAGCTTAAAGGAGTTAAGCAAGTCTACATTCACGAAACAGATGAGCTTTTACACCTATACACTTCTGTTGGTGCAATAGATACTACTTCTAATCACCCATTTTACGTGCTTGGAGAAGGCTGGGTTGCCGCAGGTGACTTGGCTGTCGGCGATGAGATCTACTCTCTTGACGGAACGATTGGTATTGTCACCGGTTCTCAGTTTGAAAAGCTTGATGTGCCTATCAAGGTTTATAATCTTGAAGTTGCTGACTTCAATACATACTTTGTCGGCGATAATGCGGTTTTGGTGCATAATTATTCTGATGGTGCAGATACAATGCACTATCCTAAGAAGGCACAAGATATCGATTTACGTGGTACAGGAACCAACTATCGTGATGCATTAGATATCGCATTTGAACAGACTGGTTATCCAAAAGAACAGTTTATGGTTTCAAAGTGGGCAAGAGATATAAATGGTAAGTCTATACCAGTGGAATACATGGGACCGAATGGTTCATATGTTGACATAGATATAGCTCATTTGTCAAGTTTTGATAGAAATGGTAATTGGGCTACTGGACCAGATGTGCCACATGTAGGTTGGCAAACTGGAAGAAGCAATAAAACAACAGGTCATATTTTACTTGATGATGTTCCAACAGGAAGAGATTATTGCTATTCTGATTTATCATCGCAAATCGCCAAAATATTAAAGCAATTCGGTTTATAAGGGAGTGCTATTAATGATTGAAGATTTAATAGAATATTGTGTTAAAGGTGATATTAGCTATCGAATTATATCAAACGATGAGAAAGAAAAGATTAAAGGTTATATAAATGAACGATATCTTGATAAAAATAGAAAAAGTGGACGTACACTTTTCGACCATTTAAAAATCAGCGAAAGTGTTACTGCTGATGCTGTTGATTCATGGCAATGGTTGAAGCAGTTTTTCAAAGAGAAAAAGGCGGTTGCTTTTTTTAGATATGATGAAGAACAATACGTTGAATTGTATGATAGTAGTCTTTTCTTTGAATTCTATGATGATTATGCAGCAATTGAGTTCTATTTGATAGATTCAAATGGAGAATATCTATGCGGTTATAATCATTCTCATTGTATTTTTACAATGGGAACTGCTGCCGATTGGTTAGAGAACAATGAGCAATATCGAAATTATTATGGATATGATTTGTGATTTGAATATGTGGCTGATTGTCGAAAAAGTATAATGATATTTTCGATCTATTTGCCGAGGTCAAAATAAACTGACCTCGGCAATTTTTTGCAAACCACTTGACAAAACATTAAACTTATGGCAAAATATAGATAAGCGAATGATTTTTTGTATGTTCAATACAGCTTCTGCTTTCACTCATGTCTCTGCATCAGAACTGCTTTACAGGAGAAACACTTGTATCGACTGAGGACGGACAGAAGAGAATCGACGAGATAGAAGTCGGTGACAAGGTATGGGCGTATGACATATACACTGGAAAAACAGAGCTTAAAGAAGATCTGACAGTATATGTTCACGATGATGAGACAGAGATACTCCACCTTCACACAACAGCCGGCGACATAGACACAACAACAAATCACCCATTCTATGTAAACGGCAGAGGCTGGGTAGCTGCAGGCGACTTAACTGTTGGTGATGAGATTTATCAGCTTGACGGGTCAATTGCTGTTGTTACTGGTTCGCAGTTTGAGAAGCTTGATGTGCCTGTTAAGGTTTATAACCTTGATGTTGAAGATTTCCATTCTTACTTTGTTGGTGATGTGCCGGTTTTGGTGCATAATTATGGTGGTTCAAGTGATGATACTCCAAATACGCTCTACCATTACACAAATGAAAAGGGTCAAAATGCAATTTTAGAATCAAATGAATTGAAACCTTCGCTTAAAGCTAACAACCCAAATGATGCAAGATTTGGTGACGGTCAATATTTATCAGACCTTTTACCAGATGAATATTCGCCAATACAATTAGCGTCTCGGTTCATCCACAGACCAAACCGATACAAGTATACCCATTTTATAGAAATTTTAGTTGAAGGACTAAACGTTGTAAAAGGACGTGACGGAGTATATGTCATTCCTAATCAAGATTCTTTAGATTTGACTGGAAGAATTATACGATGGGGTAAAGTTGGGAGTTGATAGTACGGTATATATTTGTATTTCATTCTCTGATGATAAATATTACATGGAACTAAATAAGGAAAATGTAGCTTTAAGAGAAATAATACTCCATTCAAAATCATCCATATTCGAGATATCATGTTTTGATGATTGTTTAGCAGAAGGAGAAGTGGACATTCGCCAAACTGAAGGAGAGATTCTAAAACTCACAAAAGAGCAATTCGAGGAAGTTTGGCAAGGCTATACCGCTCCGTGTAGACCTGAATGGAATAGAGTAAAAGAATCTATGACTATTGGTACACTTTTAAATATGAAACAGTGTTACATTTATCCGCAAGGAATTATACTTAAACAAAATCATATAACAGGATTGTGTAAAAAAATTGACGATTTTTCGTTAAATAAAATTGTAACAGTAAAGATAACCGGGTATGATGATTTGAATATGTGGTTAATTGCCGAAAAAATATAATAAGATTAGAACTATTTGCCCAGGTCAAGATAATCTCAAAGTTTCGTCTCTTTTTTTGGTACTGTAAAGACAATTTGTCGGCTGGGTTTGGTTGCCGCAGGTGACTTGGCTGTTGGTGATGAGATTTATCAGCTTGACGGTTCAATTGCTGTTGTTACTGGTTCGCAGTTTGAAAAGCTTGATGTGCCTGTTAAGGTTTATAATCTTGAGGTTGAGGATTTCCATTCCTATTTTGTTGGTGATGTGCCGGTTTTGGTGCATAACTATGGGAATGATGAACATCTGCCAACATATAATACGCCAGGAACTGGACCATTAAATAAATACGACGAATACGGTAATATTATCCAAACAAAGTATTATGACGAGTATGGTAGGCAAATAGGTTGGGTCGATTTTACCGATCATGGGTATCCTGATGTCCATACAATACCACATTGGCACGAAGTGATTTATAATGTTATTTTCCCAGATGGAAAAATAATCAATCATAGAATGGATCCAAATCCACCATTTTAACTAATTCCTGAATCTGCAAAGTTCATGTGTATTAAAATAGTAAAAGCATTGATATTTCAACGTTAAATTTACTGTTTCATAGTACAATTATAGGTTATCAGTTGGGTGAAGTCACAAATAGTTATTATATCGCTAATAAACTGCGTTATATTGCTGTATTTTTCGCATATTTGTTGATTGAACTTTGCGGATTAAGGTAATTCTTTGTAAATTCTAAATGTTGTATGTCGAATGAAAAGAGTAATGTATTATTTGTTTGTACATTATTTTTAAAAAGGTATTCAATATTTAGCATTAACGATATACTAATAGGGAGGGATAAAGATACTATTTACTTTAGATGATAGTAACTTTAATACTAGTAAGATCATCAATATAATAAATGCAATTTCTACCATTGATAATAAAAATACTTATTTTATAATTAAACAATACGAGATTGCATTATTAAATAAGTACTATGATTGTTATGAATTACCTAATGATTTAATAACAACTTTTGTTAAAATGCAAATTAAGAGTAATGGATTTGCTTGCATAGATTATTCCATGTTTATGCAGTCATTAAATGAATGCAGGACAGTATATTATGGTTTAATTGAAGCATATTCCTCTAATAATAAGCTTTTTCAATTAAAAATCCATGACGGTGATATTATAGAAATCGATTAAAAGCGGCACAACAACTTGGCATTGAAAAGGTAAAAGTTGATGTAATAATATCATATGAAGAGTCTAACGAGTTGGGAATAACTCAATTAGAAATATTTAAGCCTGTTCCAAAACAATATAGGTAATGATGGTAAAATGGGATTTGAAAGTTATTCATGCAAAGTTGTGATGGACAATTCAGATAATGATGGTGTACTTAATGAATTTAACAATACTGTATCAAATATTTTGGATTTAAAAGTAAAAGAATTTAATAGTTACTATATTTATAAAAATATAGAAATTTATGTAGAAAAAGAAAACTTTGTTTCTTTTATTTTGAAGGGTTGTTTTATTTGTTATAATCAAGGATTAGATCAAATGATCGATATAATTAATTGTATAAAAGAAGTTGGTAATGTACGCATATATTGCTTAGATCAATTAATTGATGATATTTCTTTTAAAACAAATATAAAGATACTATACAAAGAAAAGCAGGATTTTTTTGATAAAAAATATTCTAATATTATAGTAGAAACAACTTGTACTGGTTTTTATAGAATAAAGCCCTATATTGACTTTATGTTAAAAATAAAAAGTAAATTAGGGTTCTATAAATGAGCAATTTCGTCAAACTTCACGAATTTCGCGCCGAAAAGCGTACCAAAATACGCATCAGCGAAGTGGGATTCCAAAGGGGGGCACCCACACGGTGGTGCGCCCCTTATGGTGGGGTACGGGGCAAAGCCCCATTAAAATCAGCTGCGAGACTACAAACTTACCGGTCTGCACACTATTTCGAGCAGCTGCTACTTCCTTTGGGCGATATGAGCAACAGCGAACGAGCATACCCCCGAACCGTCACCGCAAAGCCGTCAAAATTGAGATTTAGTTCTGTGAAACTGATTACTAAAAAGTACGAATTTCCAATAACCCTTAGCCTACTGGCGCACCTGATTTCCGTTTCACACAAGTCATAATCAGAATTGTGGAGCATTCCACAACAGGCATAAACCCTATTGAAACGAATAACCGCAAGCTCTCGGAAACGCTCTGTAAGCGTTTCTGAGGGCTTTTTCTTTTCAGCGGTTAGTTTTCCGCTCCGCAGGCTCGGACGGTGATGTGGAGCTTTTCCGTTCGTCTGACGGTCAAGCTGAGGTCTGCTCGGTGATGCCGTGACGGAGTTCATACGTAAGCGTATAACCCCCCGCATCATAAAAGCAAACAGCCGGGCAGATAACACCCGGCCGTAACATCATATTCTGGCTTTGATTTCTCCATTTCTCTTTGCGTCCATGTATATTTCTTTGAAATCAGCTTTGCTGTTCGGACCGAATATGATCGGCATAACAGATACCAGGCCATCGGAAATGATCGCATTTTTAAATGGCAGAAGCGCTGCATCAAGCAAAGTTGGCATCGGTGCATTTCTCAGCATTTCCTCCCAACTGCTGACAATGCCGTTTACAAGAAAAACAGAATTGTCATCGATCGATATAAATACCGATCCCTTTTTCCAATGTCGCTCAATGATAAATCTGCCGGTGATGCACCCTTTCCAGCTTTTAAGTATCTCCATGTGTTCTTCGGGCAGATCCGATCGCTCAAGATAATCATCAATGATCCATGTCCGTTCCCATAAAAGTGGGCAACCTCCGCAGCGTCCTGTGGGTCGATCATTCCTTGCCCGAAATAATCTTCCTCAGGAAGTATATGATATTCTCTGTTCACATAGTCAAGCAGTGGAAAAAACAGTTCATAAAACAGCTTTGCATCTTCATTACTAAGTTTCATTTTCTTCCCTCCATGGTAATAATATCGTCCCCGCAGGCTGTGAAAACAGCTCGGTCAGGTATTTCTCAGCATCAACACCGTTCGCCTGTGCAGTTGAAATGATCGAATACAGCGTTGCACTTGATCTGGCTCCGTTTGCTGTATTTGAAAACAGCCAATTTTTTCGGCCTAACGCAAACGGTCTTATTGCGTTTTCGGCTCTGTTGTTGTCGATAGGCACGTCTCCGTTTTCAAGAAACGTGTAAAGATATTTCCGTTCATTCAACGCATATCTTACTGCATCTGTCAGCTTGCCCTTACCACTGACCTGAACATTTTCAAGCCACGCAAAAAACTCGTCAAGCAAAGGCTTTACCTTCACAAGGCGCTGTTTATATCTGTATTCTGTGGAGCTGTCGGCAAGCAGATTTTCTTCGTGATATATCTTGTTGAAATATTCTACTGCCTTTGCCGCAACAGAAGTGCTGTGCAGCTTTTGGTCGTTCGGAAGAGCCTGAATAAAACCACGCCTTGCATGAGTCATACAGCCGCATCGCTTAGCACCCTCGACTGCATTGTAGGCATCGTATCCGTCACAGATAAGATAGCCGATAAATCCTTTCAGGAAATTCGAGGCGTGCTCACCCTTTCGTGTCGGCTGATAATCGAAAATGATGATGCTCCTGTCATTCATTTTGCCGTTGCAGTAGACCCACATTCTTGATGTCGTGGTAGGCTTTCGGCCTTCCTCGTGAAGCACCTGAACGGTCGTTTCATCGGCATGGATCATCTGCCCTGCGATAAGCATCTCATGCATTTTCTCCACAATCGGCAAACACCATTTTTCGGCAGCAGTGCCTACCCAATTAGACATAGTCGCTTTGAGCAGAGGTATGTTTTTGGAATTAAAGTCCTTTTCCTGACGGTGCAGAGGTACTGACTTTGCATATTTTCGTAGATGATATGAGCCAGAAGTTCGGGAGAGCAATAGCTTCCCGGGATCATAGCGTGAGGATATGGCGCACGGATGATATGACAAGGTTCGTCCCTTTCTTCGGGCTTTTCTCCGCACTCGGGACACTTGTACTTATGTACTATATGCCTGCGGATATGATATTTTGGCGGCGTAAATATAAGTTCATCGTAAGCCTTTTCGGGAGTCAGTTCTTCCATTTCGGCGCCGCATATTTCGCATACCGGGTTGTCAATTTTGTGATGTTCTTCTTTTACAGGCAGATTGTTCATCCATTCATCGTGAGTGCGTTTTTTCTTGCGCTTGTGTTCGGGAACAGTAATTGTTTCGGCAGATTTAGCTGCGGATTTTTCTTCATTGTTTCCGAACATGGAAAGCTGAACACCGAACTCCTTTTCCATAACAACAGATGTCTGCTCTGTTTTTCTTCCGAATATCTGCTTTCTGAACCACGCTAACTGCTGATTGGCAAGTGCTAGTTCTTCCTTGAGAACAGCGTTTTCATTACGGAGCGATACAATTTCCGATGTCATATTTGGTTCGGACATAAAGCACCCCTCCGTTCGTGATGATACTTTAATGATACCACGAAAAGAGGGGCTTTTCAAGCACATATTCTGAATATTCGGTAAGTATTGCCTTAATACAGCGCCCCCGGCTTTCCCTCACGGATAGCCTTCGGCTGCTCTATTTTCAAGCCTTCCAGAAGCCAGCGAATTTGCTGAGATGTGAGCATTACTGCTTCGGTCTCACTGCGCGGCCACTGGAATCTTCCGTTGTCAAGGCGCTTGTACAACAGCAGAAAACCATCGCCCTCCCACAGCAGACCTTTGATGCGGTCACAACGTCTGCCGCAGAACAAAAACAATGCTTTCGAGAACGGGTCAAGTCGAAGCTGAGCCTGAACGATAGTCGCAAGTCCGTCTATCCCGCGTCGAAGGTCGGTGTATCCCGTAACAAGATAGACCTGTGCGTCCGCTGCCAGATCATTCAGCATAGCTCATGCACCAAAGCGGTCAGAGTGTCCGCAGATATATCTGCCGGAAGAGATATTTGAAGTCCGTTTTTCTCAATGCGGATATTTTCGTTTGAGCAAGGAACTGATACAGGAACGATGGTCGGAGAATTTTCGATATACTTTTCTACGAACTTTTCTTAGGCGGTTGTAATACGTGTTTGGCTTGATCCCTTTTTCTTTGCACCATTCCCGGATCGTCAGACCGCTTGCCTGCTGTGCTTTGATCTGCGCAGACCATTCCTGAAGCTGCATTTCTTTTTTGATTGTTGTGATGGATGTTGTTTTGTCCATACCTGTTACCTCCTTGTCTAATCGTCTCCAATGAACTCCATGGATCAATTTGGATTATTCAATTTACTTCATGGTGTTCCTTGGAGTTTATTATACTTTATTAGACTTCGGTGGGGTAGGTGCTGGGGGTTATACGCTTACGTTCATACTCACGCACACGGCGGTAAAAGGTATTTGCCGACATATCCATTCTCCGCATAAAATCACGCCCCGTGATGTGCTTTGATTTCCATTCCCCATAGAGCTGCCCGAACCTCGTCCAGTCGGTGGGGATAGGCTTTCGCCCGGTGTACTTGCCCTGTGCCTTAGCGATCTCGATGCCCTCACGCTGTCGCTGTTTAAGCTGCTCACGCTCCAACTGAGAGAGTGCAGCGAACACAGTCAACATAAATTTACCCGCAGGCGTGTCGGTGTCAATTTTCTCCTTGTGGCTGATAAGGGTAACACCCTTTTCCGTCAGGGTGTCGATGATGTTCAGCAAGTCTTTCGTGGAGCGTCCGAGACGGCTGATGCTCTCGATATAGAGAGTATCGCCCTCACGCACATAGTCCAGCATAGCCCTGAGCTGAGGGCGGTCTGTGTTCGCTCCTGATAGCTTCTCGGAGAAGATGCGGTCAACCTGATAGTCGCACATGATCTCCTGCTGTCTTGCCGTCTCCTGATGTTCGGTGGAAACTCTGATGTATCCGATTTTGCTCATGTTATCGTATCCTTTCATTATTCCAGATAGTTTTTGTTTTTCTGCTGGGTGAGCTTCTTCTGCCTGTATTTCTCACGCTCACGCCTGTTGTGTTCTTCGTTCATATAGTTTCTGACCTGTCGGACATACTTCTTCGCTGTATCACGCTTGGTGACAAATGCCGTGTGTTCAGGGAGAAGACTGTTATACTTCGATTTCAGCTTGTTGGACTTCTCCAAAAGGTCAAGCATTGTCGGCGGTTTGCCGTCAACAAGATAGGGCTGTCTATGCTCCTTGATGTACTTGGCTGTTTCCTCATAATCCTCGATAGCGGCGGCGTTTTTCTTCTTGAAACGGCTCTGAAACCAGCCCGATTTGCCTTGATACTCCTTGTAGACAGGTGCAAGCTCGTCACGGTGTTTCATCTTGGCGATAAGTGTGTCGATAGCTGTGTATTTCTTTTTCAGCTCCGCAAGTTCGTCCGTGTGGTCATCAGGGTGACCGCCCTTGTAAAAGAAACTCGCAAGCACATGATATGAAGTCACACCGCCCGATTCAAGGTCTGCGATAATTTCATTGGCTCTGCCCATACCACGAATCTCTGCCCACGGGTCGGCAGGTGGTGTTGCTTTCTTTTCTGCCTGCGCCTGCCTATCCTGCTCGTTGAGGATTTTGATATATTCCTCCTCGGTCATAACGCTGAGATTGCTTTCAGGTTCGTTCGCAACAGTTGTCGGTTTGGGTGCAGGAGTGATCTCGGCTGACCTCTCGTCAAGAAGTGCAAAGAATTCCTCGCTTGTGAGTCCTTTGCTCTTGGTTGGCTTAGTCGGTGCGGTAACTGTCGGTGTCGGCTCGGTCTTGGGTGTGACCGTAGGTTTGGGCGGTGCAACAGCCTTTTCGGGATTTTTCTTTTCAGCAAGCCTTTCCATAGCAGACTTTGCTTTCTGTATCTGCTCTATCTGCTCGGCTATTCGCTCTGCGGTGTAGTCTTCGCCCAGCGTTTCGGCTCTTGTGAATTTCTGCTGTCCCTCGCCCGAAAGTCTGAACTTCAGCTTGACTTTGTTCTGTGGCTTGTAAACATACTCGATACCGCTTGCAGAACAATTGCGGAGAAAATCTGCAAAGTCCTTGCTGTAAAATGCGACTTCGGCAATCTTGGCTCGGAGTTTGTCTTTCCACGACTTGCCCTGCAACTGCATATCACGTTCAAAATGAGATACGCCTTTCGCTTTCGGTTCAATTACAGATATGCCGTGTTCCTTGCATAGCTCGTCCGAAATAGCCCGTAACTGCGCCCATGACCTGTCCTTTACCTTGCCTTGATTGTGTTCGTAGGTAAAACTAAGCCCGTTGTAGAGATTTGTGTTGTTGAAAATGATGTGACAATGGGTATGGGACTTGTCTGTGTGAACGGCAAGCACATATTGATAGTTGCCTTGTAAGAAACGGTCGCACAATTCCTCTCCGATCTGCAAGGCTTGTTCGGGTGTCACTTCATCAGGAGCGAAACTCTGGACTATGTGGTGTGCGAGAATTTGTGTTCGTTCTGTGCCGCCTGCTCTGACGGCTCGGAAGTCGGCGGCAGCACCGATGCTGTCGGCTCGGCAGGAATAAGACTGCACATATAAGCCGTTGATGGTCTTATCACTTCGGGTGATGTAGTCAAGCGCCGCCCAGTCTGTTGCCTTGATTGAATGGATAGAAGTGTATGCCAAATTTCATTAACCCCTCTCTTTATCTCGGTAATATCCTCGGCATAGATGTGACCTGTGCTGTAAAGTCGGACAAGTATCTGATTGATGTTCGCTCCGATACGCTTCATAAGCCTGTTGGTTTCAGCAATCTCGGTGCGGTCGGGTGTGAGATCAACCCTTGCACGAACACAGTCACGGATATACTCCGTTTTGTTTTTATAGCCGTACTGCTCACACTTCGCAAGAATATCCTGCATTTCCGATTCCGTAAAGCGAACATTCAGCGTGTATGACTTCTTCTCCCTCTTGCGTTTCAGGTACTTGCGTTCATCGTTGGAAAGCTCGTCCTCGGACTTGTGTGCAAGGGTATCGTCAAGCTCGGCTCTGACCTCTTTGTCCAGAGCGTTGTTGATTGCTCCCTCATAGGTCATGCCCTCGAACTCCATAACCTTGCGTTTAGGCGGTCTGCCCCGCTTCTTTTTCTCGGTTTCCATAGTGGTGTCTCCTTTGTATTTATTTCGGCGTTAGCCGATTTTTCTGACCGCTTTGCGGTCATTTCGGGGCTTGGGGTGTCCCCAACAAGCATTGGTGGAATTTCGCTCGCTGTGCGGCGCATTCCACTATGCTTGTTATTTTTGTTGCGCTTAGGCGCATATTTTCTCGCCTGAGCGTTTCTCTCAGCTCAGGCTTTCGATGCTCCGTCATCGAATTTGGAGCGACAGCGACTTATCTACGACGCCGCTTTGGTCGGCGGTCATCTTCACTCACGCTCCTGCGTGATGTTCTCAATATCATCATCTCCAAAATTGTAAACTGGCTCGGCGCAGTTTCAGCGCAATGATGGCGGCAATCTTGTGAAAAGTTTGCCGTTAAAATTTTCCCCATAACAACTTGACGAACTCGAAAACTCTAATGGCGCACAAAGTTCATGCGCCCTGCGAATAGACAGATAGTTCCGAAATTTGCTATAATATTATCGTGGGGTTAAATCAAATCCTGCGATACTCAAAACCGAAAAGAGGTGATGCGAATGAGCAAGAAAGCTAAGAGTGAGGTCGCTGACAACTCTGCTGATGCTGTCATGGACGAAGTGCTGTCTGAGAATCAGGCAAAGCTCAACAAACTGAACAGTTCTATTCAGACAGCCTATGAGCGCCGCCGTAAGATTATTACGGACAGCAAACTCTACACCTACGATAAGCTCGCACAACTTTACGGCGGTGCTGAGGGGCAGGCACTTCTCGATGCTGTGACTGCGGAACATACGATGATCGGTAAGCTGACCAACAGCGGAATGTCCTACGCTGACATTGAGGGGCTGGTCGATAGCTCTGACGGTGCAGACAGCAAGTCGGGCAACAGCTCGGACAGTGATGTTGCTGACGGACAGACTTCCTTCTTTGAAAACGAAAATCCGTATACGGTTTAATATAACCAACAACAAAACGATAGCTGTAAGGGACGGCAGCAATGCCGTTCCGCACGGCTATAATCACAACCAACAACCATGAGGGTAAGAGATATAAAGCGAAGCCCTCAAACCAAAAGCATAGAAACAGACAAGCTAAAGGAGAAAAATTCGCTATGAATGAAACAACAACTGCCGCTGTTGCGGTATCGGGAAGTGTGTCCGAGTATCATATCGGGCATACGATTTACAGAGTGAAAACCGTCTTTAACCCAGCTTTTCGGCAAAGCCTGAGCGACATTCTCGCAAGGCTCATAACGGCTGACTGCGAGAAAATGCTCAGTGATAATGAACAGGAACAGGACAAGCAGGCTGTGTGAAATTTTAGCTTGGTGCGTATTGACTTTTTCGGCAATGCGCGCTAAACTATTATCATAGCTTGCTGTATCCTGTCGGAAAGTGAGGTTAAAATGACAGACAAGATAACAGCTTTATACTGCCGTCTGAGCCAAGATGATATGCTCGACGGCGAGAGCAACAGCATTACCAACCAGAAAGCAATTTTGCAGAAATTCGCTGAGGACAACGGCTTTCCAAACCCGACTTTCTATGTCGATGACGGAGTTTCGGGGACAACGTGGGAGCGTGACGGCTTCAAAGCGATGATGGCTGACATTGAGGACGGCAAGGTCGCTACGGTCATTACTAAGGATTTGAGCCGATTAGGTCGTGACTACCTGAAAACAGGTGAGCTGATCGAAATGGTGTTCCCTGATTATGATGTGCGTTACATTGCGGTCAACGATAATGTCGATACGGCAAAGTCGGAGAATGAGCTGCTTGCTTTCAAGAACATTTTTAATGACTGGTACGCCCGTGATTGCAGTAAGAAAATTCGTG
Source organism: Ruminococcus albus 7 = DSM 20455 (assembly GCF_000179635.2). Classification (NCBI taxonomy): domain Bacteria; kingdom Bacillati; phylum Bacillota; class Clostridia; order Eubacteriales; family Oscillospiraceae; genus Hominimerdicola; species Hominimerdicola alba. The sequence goes on from NC_014833.1 coordinate 1,693,620, forward strand.
CTGTGTTCAGGGCAAAAGGACAGTCGGGCAAGCACCTGTGTCCGCCCGTGTACGGCTACAAGAAGTCGGATACCGACAAGAATTTGTGGGTGATTGACGAGCCTGCCGCTGAGGTGGTACGCAAGATTTTCAAGCTCTGCATTGACGGCTACGGTCCGGTGCAGATCGCAAGGATTTTGACGGAGCAAGGCATACCAACACCGACCGCCTACGCATTATCGCAAGGTCGTGACAACGGCAGACACAACGCTAAAACATACCGCTGGGGAGCAAACACGATTGCCCATATCCTCGAAAGGCTTGAATACTGCGGTCACACGGTCAATTTCCGTACAAAGATGAAGTCCTACAAGGTTCACAAAATCGTCTACAATCCGCAGAACGAGTGGCAGATATTTGAGAATACGCAAGAGCCTATCATCACGCAGCAGACCTTTGACTTGGTGCAGGAACTTCGCAAGCACAAGCGCAGACCGCAGAAAATGCAGACGGTCAATCCGTTCGCAGGAATGGTGTACTGTGCTGACTGCGGAGAAAAGATGTACCTGAGCCGCCGCAAGAATGAGCGTCCTGAACAGGAACACATGAGATGCTCCACATACGCAAAGGAACAGGATAAATGCACCGTCCACTATATCCGCACTTGCGTATTGAATGAGATCGTCCTCGGTGAACTTAACAAGCTCCTGATGATGGTGCGTGAGAATGAGGACGAGTTTATTCAGACGGCTATGAGCAATTCCGTTCAGCGTAAATCCTCGGAGCTTACTAAGGCGAAAAAGACCTTAAAGCAGGCAGAAAAGAGAATTACCGAACTGGACAAGCTCTTTACAAGGCTTTATGAAGATAATGTTCTCGGCAGGCTGTCGGATGAGCGTTTCACGATGATGTCGGCTGGATATGAGGACGAACAGGCAAAGCTGAAAGCTACCGTTGCGGAGCTTACAACCCTGATTGACGGTGCAGAGAAGAAGTCCTCCGATGTGACAGCTTTCCTCAAAGTGGTGCATAAGTATGAGCATATCGAAACGCTCACGCCTGAGATCATGCACGAACTGGTTGACAAGATCGTAGTCCACGAACCCGACAAGTCCAGCGGTAAGCGTGTGCAGGATATTGAGATACACTTCCGCTTTGATGTTGCGGTATCGACGATTTCCGTTGAAACAGGTAAATTGCAAATACTTCGTAATTGCTGAAAAAAGGTCGCATAATGCCTATTTTATGCGACCTGAATTAAGGGAGAAAAAACTTCTATATCACCACTGTGCTTTGCCGCCGGGGGTGAAATGACGGATGATGATATTGCAATTATCATGGATAAGCTGGAGATACTCATATCCCATTCTCCGATTTATATACGAGAAAGAGGACTGGATACTCTATTTATGGCATCAAGGCTGGTCTCGGCGGATGATGGCAGCGATGAGTGTATATACGGACTCAGCGAAGATATCAATATCAAGATAGGAAAGCTTTCCGATAAACGTCATCACGCATACTATAAAGACTATCTTCAGGTAAGGAACTCCATGTACTGTGAGCCCGGGAAAGAATGGGATGCACAGAAGACCTGCCGTGATTTTCAGCTGAGTTATGGTCATTTCCGTGCAACCTACAAAGATATTTTTGGTATAAGTTTTCATCAGGATCTGATCATGAGCCGTATCTCAATGGCGAAATACCTTTTGCTGTCTACTGTAATAGGTATACCTGCGATATCTTTCAAATGCGGTTATACGGATGAAAAGTATTTCATGCGCCAGTTCCGCCGCTTAACGGGAAGTACACCGAACAGCTACCGTAACAGTACTATCTGATAATCAGTGGTCAAAAAAATGATCCCCTCGGAGTTTTACACGATCTCATTTTTCGTATAAACTTTTAGGGGATCTTATCTATTCAGTCAGATATCGGTCGGAACGAATTGCGTTTTTCAGAGCCTTGCTCTGCTTTGCTCAGTCATTTTTTTCAGTCTGCCTTTTTCGACGATATATACTTTGTCAGCAAGCTTCATAAGGGGCTTGTCATTGAATGAATCGGTGTAGAAGCTGTCGATAGGGGTGTCACCGTAAATTTCTTTGTAGCGTCTGGCTTTGTTCTCACCGAAGTTGAAATATATCATTTCACGTTTGTCGGGGTCGATAACGCTGCTGAGTATATTATCATTACCTAGTTTGTCCCTTATGCCGTCAATAAGCATATCAGGACCTGCTGTTATAATAACATCGTTCTTGCTTATGCGCTTTATCATATTTTTATCCAGTCTGTGGCTGTTCTCTTTCCAGAAGCATTTTACAATATCAGCAGCTTCGTACTTGTCTTTGACAGCTATTTTCAGAAATTCGTTTATGCTTTGTTCTGCTTTTTCCTTGTCCACAAGACACATCTTGTACTTAGCCAGATTTATCAGTATCGATGGTACATACAGCAGTATCCTTTTGTTTCTGCGTATCATATAAAACGCAAGATCCACCGAACTTTCGCCGTGGTATAGGGTGTTATCGAAATCAAATACTTTTATATCGTCCACAACCTTTCAGATCAGTATCAGTTATTCAAGCGGATAAGCAACTGAGTGATCGTTATATCAGTTTACTAAGTTTGCCGTCCTTGGATAATTATACCACAATAATATCTTCAAGTAAAGTGTTTTGATGCGCGGGTTAACACGGTATCTTGGTACAGCTTTTTCTGCACATAAAAAAGCTCCGACAGTAAGCGTATAACCACACGCACCTACCTCACCAAAGTCTAATGAAGTATAATAAACTCCAAACAACACCATGAAGTAAATTGAATAATCCAAATTGATCCATGGAGTTCATTGGAGACGATTAGACAAGGAGGTAACAGGTATGGACAAAACAACATCCATCACAACAATCAAAAAAGAAATGCAGCTTCAGGAATGGTCTGCGCAGATCAAAGCACAGCAGGCAAGCGGTCTGACGATCCGGGAATGGTGCAAAGAAAATGGGATCAAGCCAAACACGTATTACAACCGCCTAAGAAAAGTGCGTGAAAAGTATATCGAAAATTCTCCGACCATCGTTCCTGTATCAGTTCCTTGCTCAAACGAAAATATCCGCATTGAGAAAAACGGACTTCAAATATCTCTTCCGGCAGATATATCTGCGGACACTCTGACCGCTTTGGTGCATGAGCTATGCTGAATGATCTGGCAGCGGACGCACAGGTCTATCTTGTTACGGGATACACCGACCTTCGACGCGGGATAGACGGACTTGCGACTATCGTTCAGGCTCAGCTTCGACTTGACCCGTTCTCGAAAGCATTGTTTTTGTTCTGCGGCAGACGTTGTGACCGCATCAAAGGTCTGCTGTGGGAGGGCGATGGTTTTCTGCTGCTGTACAAGCGCCTTGACAACGGAAGATTTCAGTGGCCGCGCAGTGAAACAGAAGCTGTAATGCTCACATCTCAGCAAATTCGCTGGCTTTTAGAAGGTTTGAAGATCGAACAGCCGAAAGCTATCCGTGAAGGAAAACCGGGCGCGCTGTATTAAGGCAATACTTACCGAATATTCAGAATATGTGCTTGAAAAGCCCCTCTTTTCGTGGTATTATGGATGTATCATCACGAACGGAGGGTTGCTTTATGTCCGAACAAAATATGACATCGGAAATAGTATCACTCCGTAATGAAAATGCTGTCCTCAAAGAAGAACTAGCACTTGCCAACCAGCAGCTGGAATGGTTCAGAAAGCAGATATTCGGAAGAAAAACGGAGCAGACAGCTGTTGTCATGGAGAAAGAATTCGGTGTTCAGCTATCGATGTTCGGGAAAGAAGAAAAGTCTGTATATAAAGAGCATGGAACAATAACTGTTCCCGAACACAAGCGCAAGAAAAAGCGAACTTATGATGACTGGATGAGCAGTCTTCCTGTTAAAGAGGAACATCATGAGATCAAAGATCCCGTCTGTGAGATATGCGGCGCGAAAATGGTGGAGATCGGTGATGAAAAGGCTTATGATGAGCTTGTATATTCACCCGCCAAATTCTATATCCGCAGACATATCGTACATAAATACAAGTGTCCCGAGTGCGGAGAAAAGCCCGAAGAAAGAGACGAACCTTGTCATATCATCCGTGCGCCATATCCTCACGCTATGATCCCGGGAAGCTATTGCTCTCCCGAACTTCTGGCTCATATCATCTACGAAAAATATGCAAAAGTCAGTACCTCTGCACCGTCAGGAAAAGGACTTTTTTTAAATTTCCCAAAAAAAGATACCTTTGCTAAAAGCGACTATGTCTAATTGGGTAGGTGCTGCCGCTGAAAAATGGTGTCTGCCGGTCGTTGAGAAAATGCATGAAATGCTTATCGCAGGACAGATCATCCACGCTGATGAGACAACAGTGCAAGTTCTTCACGAGGAAGGCAGAAAAGCCACATCGGTATCGAGGATGTAGGTGTACTGCAACGGCAAGATGAACGACCGCAACATCATCATTTTCGATTATCAGCCCACAAGGAAAGGCGAGCATCCCTCGAATTTCCTTAAAGGCTTTATCGGATATCTGGTCTGTGACGGATATGATGCCTACAACGCTGTCGAGAGTGCGAAGCGGTGCGGCTGTATGACTCATACCAGGCGTGGTTTTATTCAGACTCTTCCGAACGACCAAAAGCTGCACAGCACTTCTGTTGCGGCAAAGGCAGTAGAATATTTCAACAAGATATATCACGAAGAAAATCTGCTTGCCGACAGCTCCACAGAATACAGATATGAACAGCGCCTTGTGAAGGTAAAGCCTTTGCTTGACGAGTTTTTTGCGTGGCTTGAAACTGTTCAGGTCAGCGGTAAGGGCAAGCTGACAGATGCAGTAAGATATGCGCTGAATGAACGGAAGTATCTGTATACATTTCTCGAAAACGGAGACGTGCCTATCGACAACAACAGAGCCGAAAACGCAATAAGACCGTTTGCTGTCGGCAGACGCAATTGGTTATTCAGTAACACAGCCAACGGAGCAAAAGCGAGCGCCGCACTGTATTCAGTCATTTCAACTGCACAAGCGAACGGTCTTGATGCCGAGAAATACCTGACCGAGCTGTTTTCACAGCCTGCGGGAACGATATTATTACCATGGAGGGAAGAAAAATGAAAGAAGTACTTGAAGAGTGCCGTTACTGCCATGCACCTCTGAAACTTGAGATCAGCGAGACTTCGATCCATACATTTCAAGGTCACAGGAATGAATTCACAATAAAGAACGAGCCCTATCTTGCCTGCACAAAATGCAATAACCGCTTTCAGGCAGAGCCGTACCAGTTTGAGAAAACCGGTGCATTCTTAGATTTTCTTATGTCGATCAAGCTGAAGAGCGCTGAGATCGAGTACAAAAACATGATTGTGTATGCCGTTTCGTCAGAGCCATCTGCACGGACTTTGAGAGAGCCACTTTCACGGAGTAAAGAGCCACTTGTGATAAACGCCATTCTCGAACTAGGTTCGTTCGCATTTATTCCACAGTCCACTTGACAGCAAGCCTCTATGAGTGCGGTAGTCCGGCAGCACAGGCAGGCAGCCACGAGGGCTGCTGCCTGGCCACCAGCCTACCACACTCATACTCACTGTCAAGCGGCTTTTGCGGCATAAAAGCTCACTCCGTCATGCAGATTATCGAAGTGGCTCTCATGTCTGGCAAGGTGGCTCTCAAACAGCGGCAGACTGGCTCTGAAACACCGTGCAGGTGGTTCTCACACGCCGGCGTATACAATGATCAAGTATGTTGATAAAAACCTCAAGTTTATATGCGTGGAATGATCAAACCCCTGCTCGGAAAAATCACGGGCAGGGGTGAGTTTTTTATGGGACGCGGTTTATTTTACGCTTACCTCCGACAAAATGAGTCAGAGCTTTTTATCATTTGAAACAGTATCAGTTCTTGAAAGCTATGCGGAAGAAGTTATAGAGGTGAGCTCTTATACAGTTATCTCCGTGATAGCCGCCGTTTACATAGTGCCATATATGAGGCACACCATTCTTTTCAAAGCTGGAGTGGTAGTTTTTGGGATTGTCATAAACGGTCTTATCGTCGCTGCCGGCAGTTATCATCAGGAAGTAGGGCTGATCATCACCGCTCCATCTGAATGAACCTGATACTCCGGGAGCAGGGCATATCGCACCGATGTAGCCGAATAAGTCGGGGCGCTTCATTCCGATCAGGAGCGATTCACGTCCGCCCATTGAGAAGCCTGTGATAGCAGTATTGTCCTGACCTGTTTTGATACTGAAATTTTTCGCAATATATGGCATAAGATCCTTGGTCAGATCGTTTATGAAGTTATCGTATGCCTGATTGTTTGTTTCATCCATACCTGTACAGGATCTCAGGGTAGGACTTGAGAATACATCAGGGAATACGCAGATCATTTCCTTGGCTGCTCCTTCTGCAATAGCATTTCCTATCATTTCGCGGGTATGCATATCGGCATTTCCTTTTGTGAGCATTCTGTCGATACCCTCATAGTAGCCGTGAAGGATGTACATTACGGGATATTGCTTGTTGGGATCATAGTTCGGGGGCAGAAGGATATTTACGTCCTTTTGTCTGTTGCAGGTGGTCGAATAGTAGCTCTTTTTCAGTATCTCACCGTAAGCTACACCATTCTTTGAACTATTTGCTGAATCAGGCTCTTTTTCAACTATACCGTTCTGGACCTTTGCGGTGAAATCCTTCATTGAAAGATGTGTGTTTATTACAGGAAATTCTTTGATCTCACCCAGAAGATATGACCTGAGCAGGGCTTCGTCGTTTTCATCAACAGCACCGCTGCGGTCTATATCAGCATTGTATTTTGAAGCACTGTTGTTTATACCCCTGATCATGCCTTTTTTGAGTTCTATAAGATCCTTTATCGTGATATTTCCGTCAAGATCAACATCGCCTGTTACGGGTGCTGCAGATCTGTTTATCTTAGTGCCTGCAGGAGCAGCAATGATCTCATCTATATAGAAATCACAAAGCTCCTGTGTGGTTTCTGCCACGAGAACAAGATTCTCGGCACCGCTTGGGATAGTGTACGAAGGATTGTACAGTTGTACGAACTTTCCTCGGTCGGCATAAGCTTGTGCTATCTTGTCATATTTCGTTTCGCCGTTCAGGTCGTACTGTAATGTTAGTTTGAACTCAGTGGTGTCTGAACCTTCAAGATTTGCAAAGCAGGCACTGAATGTGTAGCTCTTGCCCGGTACGAATGCACTTGTGCTCAGGGACTTCTGTCCGCCGTTCCATGCTCCGCTCCTTCCCGAAAGGCTGAGTGATTTGGAGCCTTTATACTTGGCAGAGGAGCTTGCAGCAGCTGTGCATCCGCCTCTTGCAGACCAGTCATCTGTACCGTTTTCAAAAGTATCATGGAAAATGTAGCTGCTTGTTTCGGTTCCGGAAGTGTTTCCTTGTGATACTGATGCGGAAGGTGCATCTATCTTTGTCCCGGCGGGAGCAGCTATAACTTCATCAATATAGAAATCACAGTTCTCCTCGGTGGTCTCAGCTACCAGCACAAGATTAGTAGCACCGGATGGGATAGTATATGAAGAATTGTAAAGCTGTACATACTTGCCGCGGTCGCCTGTTTCCTGAGCTATCTTGTCATAATTTGTCTGACCGTTCAGATCGTACTGTAATGTGAGCTTGAATTCTGCAGTGTCAGGACCTTCCCGATTTATAAAGCAGGCGCTGAACGCATAGCTTTTGCCCGGTACGAATATATTGGTGCTCAATGATCTCATTCCGCCGTTCCATGCTGCAGTTCTTTCCGAAAGACTTAATGAGTATGATCCGCTGTATTTTGAATCAGTGCTTACAGCAGCTGTACAGCCGCCTCTTGCAGACCATTTACCAATGCCGTTTTCAAAAGTATCATGGAGCAGGTAGCCGTCCGCATCAGGTTCAACTACGGAAGGCGGATTCCACTCAGCGCGTTCATAGTCAAAATAGTCAACATCAACGAAACCGCCTGTTGACTTTGTAGCGTAGCTGAATATAGCATTTCTGTATCCTGTGAAAAGTTTTAGATCATAAGTCATACTCAGCTGACTGCCTATCTTTTTCCATGATATACCGTCAAGAGAGTAATAAAAATTAACCTTGTCTATGTTGTTGGATACGTTATAATTTCCGTCAACGGTATTGAACTGAAATTCTGTTTTTAAAAATACAGTACTTCCGCTGAATGATACTTCTTCCTGTATCTTGTCAGCGCTGTTCATTACATCGTTTCCACCGTAATTGCCATTTGTAGCCATGTAGATCTTTTTTTCACCGCTGTCTGTAATACGCACTCCTATATTTCCGTAGTTATACTGGAAAGCTGAAAGACCTGCATAGTCGCCCGGTTTCATATTGGATACATCCATTTTTATAATGCCGGAACAGGAGGGACCTTCTGTTCTCATGGTCAGTGTATTTCTGGCATTCATTATGCTTTTTGCTGTGTAACCGTTTTTAAGGCGCAGCCAGCCCGGTCTTTCGGTAAGGGACCAGTACCTGTTGTCAGGGTTATGGTTCCACTGCCATTCAGGTTTAAGCTTATTATTGCTGTAAACAAATTCGTCATCCACGGCAAGCTGTGTGCCTTTGTGATCACCGGGAATATCCAGTACTACAGGTGCTTTGCCGTTTACACCCATGATCGGCCAGTCGTTCTGCCAAGTAACAGGGACAAGAACAGGTATACGTCCGACCGCACCATGATCCTGGAAAAGAAGTCCGTACCAATCACCGTCGGGTGTATCTACTATACCGCCCTGAGCCACTCCTGAACCGTAGGTGCCGAGTCCCGAATCAAGTACGGTCTTGCCTTCAAAAGTTCCGGTAAGGCTCTTGCTGCGGTAGCAAAGTTCGATCCTTTTGCTGCCGCTTGGCCATGCTATAAGGAATACGTAGTACCAGCCGTTTATTTTCTGTACATGAGCGCCCTCGCCCGCAAGTCCCGAAAGACCTGTCCTGATGATAGTACGCTCCTGTGCGCCGTATGCAAATCCTGTCATCTGTGAGTTGAGCTCCTTGATCTTGATATTGCCGTCGCCGCCGTAAACGAGATAGTTTCTTCCGTCGTCATCGAAAAGGATAGAAGCATCATGGTACATACCGCTTATCTCACTTTTTGTCCAGCTGCCGTTCTCGATATCATTTGTCTTGTAAATATATGACTTGTTCGTGCCGTAGCTTCCGAAAAATACAAAGAACGTTCCTTTGTGATATCTCAGACTTGCAGCCCATGAACCGTGAGAATAGTCATGCTGGCCGTTTGAAAGCGTCTGCTTAGCACCGTCAGCCATGGTATCATAAACATAGGAGCATATCTCCCATGATACAAGGTCTTTCGATTTCATAACAGGCACGCCGGGGCTGAAGTACATGGTAGTACTTACCATATAGTAAGTATCACCGACCCTTATTATATCAGGGTCGGGAACATCTGCCCATATTATTGGGTTAGCTACCTGTCCTGTTTCAAGAGCGTGTGCAGTTGTCACAGGCATCTCTCCGCAAGCGGCTGCCATACAGGATGCTGCAAGTGCCGCTGATGACAATACTGACAGTAGTCTTTGGGTTATCGGTTTTGGTCTTGACATTTCTTATTCCTCCCGTTCTTATTTATATATTACAGCAAACGAGATCCTTTGATTTACGTTTGCAGTTTTCTATTATTTACTGGAATTTGGTGATATATATGATAATATTATTATATACCACAATAATGCACTGAGCTGTTTTAAAACAAAAATTGATCTAATATGGTGATGTGTCTTAAAAATATCAATATAATTGCTTGATTTAGTGTAAGCTGTCTTTATTGTTAAAAATTATAGCACGGTCAATATTTCTTGTCAAGAAAATTCTTAATCTATTTGAAGGTTAATTTTTTGATATATTACAGATATCAATAAGTTTTTAATATCTGTATTTTATAATATCGATTGTAAAAACGAAAGCATATCATATTTCACAGGGCGAGTTTATCGGCAGTATTACCGGTATTTTTGTAAGACTTATCTTCGGCGGAAGAAAAATTTTCTTGCACTACTTGACAAATTCGGGATTATGAGTTATAATATTACAGATATTTGAGGACAATGATGTTCGGAGTTATTCTTCGGGCATTGTTGTCTTTTTTTGCTTTTTTGGGAGGTTTTATGATGAGAAAGTATATTTTCGTGACGGGCGGCGTTGTATCGGGTCTTGGCAAGGGCATAACCGCGGCATCACTTGGCAGACTTCTGAAAGACAGGGGACTGCTGGTGGCAGCACAGAAGCTTGATCCTTACATAAATGTTGATCCGGGTACCATGAGTCCGTACCAGCACGGCGAGGTGTATGTAACTGAGGACGGCGCGGAAACTGATCTTGATCTTGGTCATTACGAAAGATTCATCGACGAGGATCTGAATAAATACTCGAACCTCACCACAGGCAAGGTTTACTGGAACGTTCTCAACAAGGAGAGGCGGGGAGAGTATCTTGGTTCGACGGTCCAGGTGATCCCACACATCACTAATGAGATAAAGGACTTCGTATACAGTGTGGGAAAAAAGACTGATGCTGATGTTATAATAACAGAGATCGGCGGAACTATCGGTGATATCGAATCACAGCCTTTCCTTGAAGCTGTAAGACAAATATCCCTTGAAGTCGGCAGAGAGAACAGTCTGTTCATACACGTTACATTAGTCCCTTTTCTCAGCGGTTCGGATGAACATAAATCCAAGCCGACACAACACTCCGTAAAGGAATTGCAGGGCATGGGCATCAATCCCGACATAATAGTGCTGAGGTGCGACAGACCCCTGGAGGAGCAGATATTCCACAAGATAGCTATGTTCTGCAACGTGAAGCCCGAATGTGTCATCGAGAACATAACGCTGCCATGTTTGTACGAAGCACCGCTGATGCTGGAAAGCTCCAATTTCTCACAGGTGGTATGCGACAGACTGGGAATAGATGCGAAGCCATCCGCTACGGGTGAATGGAAAGCTTTGGTAGAGAGGATCAAGAGTATCGACAAGACTGTAAGGATAGGTCTTGTGGGCAAGTACACCGAGCTCCACGATGCTTATCTTTCAGTTGCTGAAGCACTGCGTCATGCGGGATATTCCTGCGGTGTGAATATAGATATACGCTGGATAGATTCGGAAAAGATAACCGAAGCCAATGTTGCTGAGATCCTTGCTGAAGTAAATGGTATAATCGTTCCCGGCGGATTTGGTACCAGAGGCATAAAGGGCATGATAGAGGCTGTAAGGTATGCACGAGAGAACGATATGCCGTTCTTCGGTATATGTCTGGGTATGCAGATAGCCGTAATTGAGTACGCAAGAAATGTCTGTGGTATCGCGGATGCTGATTCGGGTGAGTTTGACGAACTGTGCAAAAACAAGGTCATCGACTTCATGCCCGACCAGAGCAGTTCGGCACCTAAGGGCGGTACGCTGCGCCTTGGAGCATACCCATGTAAGATAAAGCAGGGTACTACTATGGAGCGCTGTTACGGTTCCGATGAGATAAGCGAAAGACATCGTCACCGCTACGAGGTGAACAACAGCTATCGCGATACCCTTGAAAAGGGAGGACTGGTCCTCAGCGGACTTTCACCCGACGGTGAGCTGGTTGAAACAGTTGAGCTGACAGACAGGGATTTCTATGTTGGTGTGCAGTATCATCCCGAATTCAAGAGCCGCCCCAACCGTCCGCATCCGCTGTTTGCAGGATTTGTATCTGCTGTGATAAAAAAGGAGGATAACAATGCTTAGACCAAATATGTTTTACGGCGAACTTAAAGACAGCTATCTGTTCTACAATATCGCCCAGAAAACTAAGAAATATCTTGAAGAAAATGAAGGTACACACCTGTACAGAATGGGTATAGGCGACGTTTCGCTGCCGTTGTGTGATGCTGTTATAAAGGCGCTGCACGAGGCTGCCGAGGATCAGGCTGATAAATCGAAATTCAACGGATATATGCCGGAATGCGGTGCACCTTTCCTGCGTAACGCAATAGCTGAGCATTACCGTGCCAGGGGAGTTCAGCTTGCTGACGATGAAGTATTTGTATCAAGCGGTGCTTCTGATGAGCTGGGAGATATACTTGACCTTTTTGACAGAGAGAACAGCTCCCTGATAATCGAACCTGCTTACCCCGCTTACGTTGATGCAAATATAATGGGCGGAAGAAAGATAGTTCATCTTCCTTCGGGTCGTGAGAACGGATTCCTGCCGCTGCCGGATGACAGTACCAAGGCTGATCTGATATATATATGTTCTCCGAACAATCCTACGGGTGCCGTGTTCAGCAAAGAACAACTGAAGGCATGGGTGGATTTCGCAAACAGGAACGGTTCTGTGATACTCTTTGATGCAGCTTATGAAGCATTCATCGAGGACGAGGATCTGCCGAGATCCATATTCGAGATAGATGGTGCACGCACCTGTGCCATAGAGATATGCTCGCTTTCAAAAACAGCTGGATTCACGGGCACAAGACTTGGATATACTGTTATACCACATGACCTCGAAAGGTTATGCATGAACTTCAACCGTATGTGGGTAAGAAACCGAACCACCAAGACGAACGGTGTATCATATATCATCCAGAAGGGCGGATCGGCTGTATTCACTCCGGAGGGACAGAAGCAGATCCGTGAGAATATCGCAGTATACAAGAACAATGCAAAGGTGCTGATGAAAGCGTTGGACAAGCTGGGTATATGGTACACTGGCGGAAAGAATGCGCCGTATATCTGGATGGAATGCCCAGATAAAATGGGCAGCTGGGATTTCTTTGACCTGCTCCTGCATAAAGCGCAGATAGTAGGTACTCCCGGTGAGGGCTTCGGCAAATGCGGTGAGGGTTATTTCAGATTCTCAACCTTCGGAAGTCCCGAGGATACCGAGGAGGCAGCCGCAAGACTGCTGAAGCTGCTTGGCTGATATTTGATTTGTGAAAAATTATAAATGTTTGGTTTTTGCAGGATTTCATTTCGTATATTGCAATAAATCTTGATGAAAGCTATTGACATAATCAATTGCATATGTTAGAATAATAAACGAACAAGGACGTTCATACAAGGGCATAGTGCCCTTGCGTGAGCGTCTTTTTATTTATGCAGAGGTGTTATCGTATGAAGGAACAAGAATCCAAAAATTCATTTCGCGGCGGACTTTACCGCAGCGAGTTTGAGCATGACAACTGCGGCATAGGTGCGGTCGTCAACATCAGGGGCATCAGATCGAGAAGAGTTGTGGATGATGCACTGACTATCGTTGAGAAGCTGGAACACCGCGCTGGTAAAGATGCGGAGGGCAAAACTGGTGACGGTGTCGGTATACTTTCACAGATACCATACGATCTGTACCGTCGGGAATGCCGGAAACTTGGTTTCGATATCGGCGGTGAGGGCGATTTTGCTGTAGGTATGTTTTTCCTGCCACAGAACGAGCTGAAAAGGAATCAGGCAATTAACCTGTTCGAGATAATCGCAGGGAAGAACGGTATAGAGGTACTTGGCTGGCGTGATGTTCCCTCATCACCTGATATACTTGGTCAGAAAGCCCTTGACAGTATGCCCTGTATCATGCAGTGCTTTGTAAAGCGTCCCGAAGACTGTGCCGCAGGTATGGAATTTGAGCGCAGGCTGTATGTTACAAGAAGGATATTCGAGCAGAGTGCGGAGAGTACCTATGTATGTTCACTTTCAAGCAGAACAGTGGTATACAAGGGTATGTTCCTGGTGCATGAACTCAGACGTTTCTATACCGATCTTGCAAGTGAGGACTTTGTTTCTGCAATTGCTATGGTACACTCACGTTTCTCTACCAACACCATACCATCATGGCAGAAAGCGCATCCTAACAGAATGATCGTACATAACGGTGAGATAAATACCATTACGGGTAATGCAGATAAGATGCTGGCGCGTGAAGAAACCATGTCCTGTGAGGCTTTCAAGGACGATATGTACAAAATTTTACCCGCTATCAATGCAGATGGTTCCGACTCCGCAAGGCTGGATAATGCACTGGAATTCATGGTTATGTCCGGTATGCCACTGCCTCTTGCGGTTATGATAACCATACCCGAACCCTGGAAAAATGATAGGAGCATATCCAAGGAGAAGTACGATTTTTATCAGTACTATGCAACTATGATGGAACCCTGGGACGGTCCTGCTTCCATTATATTCTCCGACGGCGAGATGATGGGCGCTGTACTGGATCGTAACGGTCTGCGTCCTTCGCGTTACTGTGTGACCTCAGACGGTTTTCTTGTGCTGTCCTCAGAAACAGGATGTATAGATATCCCTCCCGAAAATATAGTAAGCAAGGACAGACTTCGTCCCGGAAAAATGCTGCTTGTTGATACTAAACAGGGAAGGCTTATTGATGATGATGAACTGAAGTCCTATTTTGCAACACGTCAGCCTTACGGTGAGTGGCTTGATTCACAGCTAGTAAAGCTACATGATCTTCATATGCCCACAAGCACGTCAGCACCTATGACCGCGAAGAACTGACCCGTATGCAGAAGGCTTTCGGGTATTCCTATGAGGATATAAACGGCAGTATACTGCCTATGGCTGAAAACGGCACTGAGCCTATAGCATCTATGGGTGCTGACCTGCCTCTGCCTCCACTTGACAAGAATGACCCTCCTTTGTTCAATTATTTCAGACAGAGCTTTGCGCAGGTGACCAATCCGCCCTTTGATGCTATCAGAGAGGAGATAGTAACTGATACCAGCGTCTATATCGGTGAAGACGGCAATATTCTTGAGGAAAAGCCTGAGAATTGTCACGTTCTGAAGATAGAACATCCCATACTTACCGAAACTGATATGCTGAAGATCAAGAAGCTGGACAGCGATGGTCTGCGTTCTGCTGTGATACCGATCATATATTATATCGGAACGAAGCTGGAAAAAGCTATAGAACGTCTTTTCATAGAAGCTGACCGCGCTTACCGCAACGGCGCTAATATACTTATCCTCTCTGACAGGGGAGTTGATGAGTATCACTGTGCTATACCCTCTCTGCTTGCAGTAGCCGCACTCCAGCAGCATCTCGTATCCACCAAGAAGAGGACAGCAGTAGCGCTTATTCTTGAAAGCGCTGAGCCCCGTGAGGTACATCACTTTGCAGCACTGCTGGGCTATGGTGCCTGTGCGGTCGATCCTTATCTTGCACATGAAACTATCCATGAACTCATCGAGGATAAGATGCTGGACAAAGATTTCTATGCAGCTGAGGACGACTACAACAGTGCAGTCCTTCATGGTATTGTAAAGATAGCCTCAAAGATGGGTATCTCCACTATCCAGTCGTATCAGGGCAGTAAGCTGTTCGAGGCTGTGGGCATATCCGATGAATTAATAGAACGCTATTTCAGGGGAACAGTCAGCCGTATCGGCGGAATAACTCTTGCTGATATCAGCCGCCGTACCGAGAAGCTCCACTCAGCCGCATTTGATCCGCTGGGACTCAATAACGATAACGGCATAGCGAGCCTTGGCAGTCACAAGCTGCGTTCGGGCAAGACAGAGCATCTCTACACACCTGAAACCATACATCTTCTCCAGCAGGCGGTTTGGAACAACAACTATGATACTTTCAAAAAGTACACAGCCTGCTTCGAGCGTGAGGACAAGAAGCTCACACTGAGAAGTCTGCTCGATATCGATTTTGACAGCTGTGAGCCTGTACCCATAGATGAAGTAGAGAGCGTTGAAAGTATATGCAGACGTTTCAAGACAGGTGCTATGTCCTATGGCTCAATATCTCAGGAGGCACACGAATGTCTGGCACAGGCAATGAACAGCATCGGCGGACGTTCTAATTCGGGTGAGGGCGGCGAAAGCCCAGAAAGACTTGCTTCAAAGAAATGCTCAGCCATCAAACAGGTAGCATCGGGACGTTTTGGTGTTACAGGAGAATATCTGGTATCCGCTGATGAGATACAGATAAAGATGGCGCAGGGTGCTAAACCAGGTGAGGGCGGTCATCTGCCTGCAAAGAAGGTATACCCCTGGATAGCAAAGACCCGACATTCAACTGCAGGTGTTGGGCTTATCTCACCTCCTCCGCATCATGATATCTATTCTATAGAAGATCTTGCACAGCTGATCTATGACCTTAAAAATGCCAACCGCCGCGCACGCATCAGCGTAAAGCTGGTAGCAGAGGCAGGTGTGGGCACAGTAGCCGCAGGTGTTGCAAAGGCAGGTGCTGAGGTAATACTTATTTCAGGCTATGACGGCGGTACGGGCGCTGCACCAAAGAGCTCAATTTACAGTGCCGGTCTGCCATGGGAGATGGGTCTGGCTGAGGTGCACCAGACACTTATCATGAACGGTCTGCGTTCCCGCGTAAGACTTGAAACCGACGGCAAGCTGATGACAGGCAGAGATGTGCTTATTGCGGCTATGCTTGGTGCTGAGGAATTTGGTTTTGCTACAGCTCCTCTGATAACCATGGGCTGCGTTATGATGAGAGTGTGCGATAAAGACACCTGCCCTATGGGTATAGCTACACAGAATCCCGAACTTAGAAAACGTTTTGCAGGCAAGCCTGAGTATGTTGTAAACTTTATGCATTTTATCGCGCAGGAGCTAAGAGAGTATATGTCAAGGCTTGGCGTGCGCACAGTTGATGAGCTTATCGGCAGAACAGACCTTCTTCATAAGTCTGCTGACTGTAATATCGACTTCACAAATATCCTCTTTGCTGACAATGACAGCGCAGCACACTTTGATAAGAACTGCGTTTATGATTTCAAGTTGGAGGAAACTGCAGACGAAACAGTTCTTGCCAAGAAACTGAAAGCATCACTTAAAACCGGTGCGAAGAAATCTGTCAGCCTGGAAGTCAGGAACACAGACCGTGCATTCGGTACGCTTTTCGGCTCCATGATAACCGAAAAATGGGGCGACCACTCTCTTGAAGATGATACATATACCGTACATTGCACAGGCAGCGGCGGTCAGAGTTTTGGTGCATTCATACCCAAGGGTCTGACACTGGAACTTTGCGGTGATGCAAATGACTACTTCGGCAAGGGTCTTTCAGGCGGCAAACTTATAGTCTTTCCTCCAAAGAATTCAGCCTTTAAGACAGAGGATAATATCATCGCAGGAAATGTTGCGCTTTATGGTGCTACATCGGGCAAGGCGTTCATCAGCGGTGTCGCAGGCGAGCGTTTCTGCGTAAGAAATTCAGGCGCGTATGCGGTTTGTGAAGGCGTGGGAGACCACGGCTGTGAGTATATGACAGGCGGTGCAGCTGTAATACTCGGAAGAACAGGCAAGAACTTTGCTGCAGGTATGTCAGGCGGAACAGCATTTGTTCTCGATGAGGACAGAGATCTTTATATGAGGCTGAACAAGGCTCAGGTATCTCTTGAAAGTGTCAGTGAAAAGTATGATATCGGTCTGCTGAAAGATCTTATTGCTCAGCATCATGAAGCGACAGGTTCACAAAAGGCGAAGCGCATACTTGACAGTTTTGATGAATATCTGCCGCTGTTCAAGAAAATAGTCCCCCATGACTATGCTAAGATAAATAAGGCGATATCTGTATGTGAAGAAAAGGGCATGAACCGCGAACAGGCAGAGATAGAAGCATTCTATGCGGTAACAAGCAAAGGACAGGTGTAAGTAAGATGGGTAAACCGACAGGATTTCTGGAATATAACAGGGCGGAGACAGCAGCGCGTACTCCGCTGGACAGGATAAAGGACTTCAATGAATTCCACACGGAGATAAGTGCTGAGCACCGCTGTGAGCAGGCGGCACGCTGTATGGACTGTGGTGTGCCGTTCTGTCAGAACGGTAAGCTCATAGGTGGTATGATATCGGGTTGTCCACTTAATAATCTGATACCCGAATGGAATGAACTGCTTTACCGAGGCAAAAAAGAACAGGCACTCATGCGTCTGCTTGAGACTAACAACTTTCCCGAGTTTACTTCAAGAGTATGTCCGGCTCTTTGTGAAAAGGCTTGTATATGCGGCATACACGATGATCCGGTCACAGTAAGAGAGAATGAGAAGGCTATTATCGAAAATGGTTTCTCCACAGGGCTTATCAAGCCGCGTATTCCTCTGAACAGGAGCGGCAAAAAGATAGCTGTCATCGGCTCGGGTCCCTCGGGTCTGGCAGCTGCTGATTCACTCAACAGGCGCGGACATAACGTTACCGTATTTGAAAGGAGCGACCGTGCAGGCGGTCTGCTTATGTACGGTATACCGAACATGAAGCTTGAAAAGGATATCGTTACACGCAGAACTGCACTTATGGAGCTGGAAGGTGTTGAGATACGCACAAGCTGCGATGTGGGCATTGATATCTCAGCCGATGAGATACTGGCAGACTACGATGCTGTTATCCTCGCCTGCGGTTCCTCCCAGCCCAGGGATATCACAGCAGCAGGACGTGATGCAAATGGTATCCACTTTGCAGTTGATTTCCTGAAAGCCACAACAAAGAGCCTATTGGATTCGGATCTTAAAGACGGTAGCTATATCTCCGCTAAGGATAAGGACGTTGTCGTGATCGGAGGCGGTGATACAGGCAACGACTGTGTAGGTACAGCTGTGCGCCACGGCTGTAAGTCAGTCACCCAGCTTGAAATGATGCCGAAGCTCCCTGATACCCGTGCTGCAAATAACCCTTTCCCCGAGTACCCCAGAGTATGCAAGACCGACTACGGTCAGGAGGAAGCTATCGCGGTATTCGGCAGTGACCCGCGTATCTATGAAACTACAGTCAAGGAGTTCATAAAGAACGATAACGGAGAACTGGAAGCAATAAAGACAGTAAAGGTTAGATTTGAAAACAAGGACGGAAGGAGAGTGCTTGTTGAAGTAGAGGGCAGCGAACAGGTCATACCTTGTCAGCTTTGTCTTATTGCCGCAGGTTTCACGGGCTGCCAGAGCTATATTGCTGATGCATTCGGTGTTGAACTGAATGTACGCACCAACGTCAGCACCGCAGAAGGCAGTTTTGCATCAAGTGCTGAAAAGGTGTTCACTGCAGGTGATATGCACATTGGTCAGTCGCTGGTAGTACGTGCTATACGTGAGGGAAGGGACTGTGCTGCAGAGGTGGACAGGTTCCTGATGGGATATACAAATCTTTGATCGCATACTAAAAAATGCGGAGGAAAGCGTTTGGCTTCCTCCGCATTACTGTTTATATGATATTTTTTATAAACGGTACAAATTTAAGTACTCTTGTTATGGCATATGAAATGATGAATGCCGCAAGCATCACAAGTATAAGCATCCCTGCGCCTCCGTGAGCGAATGGGTCAAACTTCATTACTGCAAATATATGCTTGTAAACTACCATATGGATAAGATATATACCGAATGAGCATTTGTCGATCTCAGCCGCCAGTTTGTCTAGCACCGGTATCTCTTTGCCTTTGTCTGTTGACTTGAACAGCGCAAATACTCCGGCAGATGCAAGTACCGTGTGCGGTGCAAAATACTGATCTGCGATGTTCTTTATGCGATCAGCCATTACCGGGTCATCAGTGTGCAGACGGTAGTAGGTCATTATTATCATACCCGCCGCACCGATGAGTATGAACACGATACTCAGCACATTTCCGATCTTCACCTTTCCGCTGTGTATGGCATATCCAAGGAAGAAGAACAGCGGGAATATTGTTCCCGTGAATATGCTGAACACCAGTGTATTACAGCCCAGTGCCGTCTTTGCAGCCGTTATAGCTGAATTTGCCGCGAACAGCACTCCCAGCAGATACATAAGCTCCTTTTTGTCAGCCGATCTGGTAATGATGCGGTATACAGGCAGCATCAGGTAAAATGATATCATAAGGTAGAGATACCATGTGTGTGACCAGCTCATGCCGTTTTCGGTGAAAGTATCGAACACCGCGTGACGTACACCTTCCCAAAGATGTGACGGGACAAAATCCTTCTGATACACAGCGTGGTCATACACCGCGAAGATGATACCAAATGCGAACAGGGCTATAAGCATCCTTGGCAGGTATTTACCGAAGACCTTTTTAATATCTGTCTTTCGCTTTTCATCCAGCATCAGCGCACCGCTGACCATCATGAATGCAGGCACAGCCCAGTACATCAGATTGCGCACTGTGAACAGTACTGTCATGCGCTGTATATTATCTCTTGCGAATGCACCTCCTGCCATGTAGCAGCCGTGGAGAACTACCACCGCGATGCAGGCAAGCGCCTTTAAACGGCTGAAGTAAAGTACCCTGCTTTTCTTTTCAGCGTCCTTGACCATATCAGAATGTGAAAGCGTCATCGCCTATGCAGCCGCCCTGATCGGTATTATCCTGTGCAGGTTCTTCATTTACCGGTTCTTCGGAAGCAGGCTGTTCATAAGAAGGTTCTTCGTTAACGGGCTCCTCATATGCAGGCTCATCATAGTTAGTTTCAGTGTCTTCGTTAATAAACTCGGTGTACTCAAAACCCTCTACATAAGAACCAACGATAGTCCTTGTTTCGCCATCCTTGGTTTTGCATATAACTGAAGGTTCGTTTACATTACGGCAGAGCATGATCTCAGTGAGGTCACTTGTCTTGACACCCTTCATGTCAAATATAGTAGTGTCTTCGGTGCCATATCTTACCGTCAGATCATCGCCGGATGTTATCTCGAAGGATTTGGTAGATCCTGTAGTAAGCATTCCGTTGTCGAGGGAAAGATCATCGAGTACATTTCCTTCACTGTCCATGATCTGTATCTTTGTTACAGCAACACCGACATTGTTGTTAAAATCGACTGTTACTTTCTCGGCAGCCTCTTTAGCTTCGGGAGCATCCTCAGCCTTGCTTTCCTCTTCGGCAGCCGATTCCTTTACTTCATTTTCTTCCTCAACTGTACTGCTTTCTTCCTTAGCAGCTGCCACAGAAGAAGTGTCTGACTTTTTGGACTCGTCCTTTTTGGATGTATCTCCGCAGGCGCTCATGCAAAGTGCTGTTACAGCTATAATTGCAAGGATAGATGCTTTCTTCATAAATATATTATTCATTTTACTTACCTCCATAGTATCAACTCATTATTACTCTTTTTATCGAGCCGCTTATATCGTACATAAGTGTACCCTTATCGCCGTAGCTTATTGCAAATCCGTTGCGTCCAAGCTCGCTCTCGAAATCGGGGTCAAAAATGTAAGACTTTCCTGTACCGTTGTAGTTTTTTATCTCTACCCAGGAATGATCGACAAAACCGTTGCTTGTAAGTGTTCCGCTTGATATCTGGTGTGCATCATATCCAAGCATCTTAGCCATCTCACAGAAGCACGCTGCCATAACGTAGCAGTTGCCCTCGTGTGCGTCAAAGCCTCTGTCAGCATACCATTCCATTCCGGGAGAACCGTCTCTCGGCAGCCATTCACCGTTGATATAGTAAGCGTATGGCATGATACACCAGTTGAATGCCTTATGAAGATCCCAGCCTACCTTGTCAAGTACAGCTTCGGCTTTTGCGTAGTAGGGAAGAGTGTGTACCTTAGCAGTAGCGGACTTATCTGCATTAACATAGGATTTGCCCATAAGGTTTACAGCAAGCACCCTGAAACTTACGTCCTTGTTTGCAGGTACGTTGATCTGTCTGCTGAGCTCACTGGTCTGACCGTGGAAGGACTCCTTACCGTTAACGGTGTAGTATACATTATATACATCCGCATCGGCAGCTGCCTTCCAGCTTAGCTTTACATAGTTGCGCTCTGACTTTGCTTTAAGTCCTGTAACGTTTTCAGGTTTTATTGAAAGCTTGCCCTCATAGCCGTCGCTGAAGCTCTTTACGCCCTGCCTTGTTTCAGTATTGTAATATGTATATGGCATCACCTTTATGTTGATGATATCGTCATCTGACCATCTCAGTGCGTTTACGTTTATACTGTTGCTCTTTACCTGATACTTTTCGCTACGGTCAGCACCCGAGATCACAACATCGTAAC
Source organism: Ruminococcus albus 7 = DSM 20455 (assembly GCF_000179635.2). Lineage (NCBI taxonomy): Bacteria > Bacillati > Bacillota > Clostridia > Eubacteriales > Oscillospiraceae > Hominimerdicola > Hominimerdicola alba. The sequence continues at coordinate 1,715,604 of NC_014833.1, forward strand.
CGTCAACACCGTTTACAGCAGTCCAGTCAACTTTTACAATGCTTCGCAGGGATACTATGTCCGGAAGTTTGCTGAACCTGGTTGTTTTGGCAACTATACTGCTGTCACTGACCGTTTCAAGAAGTTCCAGCCAGTTCATCACTCTTATGCCTTTGATCTCGGCTATCATTATGCTGAGATCGGTGATGTTTATCTTTCCGTCTTCGTTGATATCTGCTGCTTTCAGTGCCTTATCGTTCAGATTGATCTTTGCTTTGATGAAAGCCGCTACCTTAGCAGCATCTGTTATATTCAGCTTGCCGTCGTTATTTAAATCTCCGGCAGCGTAGTCTTCTTCTTCAGTTGCAGCTACGCTTTCGGTGATATCTTCATCGGCGGTGGTATTCTCGTCTGCGTTGAAAAAGATCTCATCCGCAGGAACTGTCTGTGCGTTGTTGTCTGCAAATGCATATACAGATGTCTGTGATAAAACAAGTGCCATAGCTGCAGCTGCAGCGCAGAACTTTTTAGAGATATCAGTCATGATAATTCTCCTATTCTCAGTATTTTCGGGATATCATGATGCGATCCCACCGCTTATTATAACACATTCTCCAATAAAAGTAAAGACACGGTGAAACAGTTTTGTTAATAAGCAGATAACAACCGTGATTTGTAAAACAAATTGTGCTTACTGCCAATGTTTGGAAATGTCCTCGAAGATACGTCCGGTGCCGTGATATTTCTCGTGCTTTTATCATGTTAATATAATCTGCTCGGTTTTACGGAGTGCCGCAAGGCGGTTATATAATTCCTAAAAAGGCAAAGCAAAAGATAACTACGGGTGGTGATACGTTATCATGTGAAATGGGTATGTAATTGATCCTTTTTATCAGACGAATGCTGAAAACGATGTATATAGCCATATTCGTGCGATAACGTTGTCATTCCTTAGCGCGGGATCTTCATTTTGTTAAGATACTGAGGCAGATATCCTGCATAGTCCAAGGCTTTTTTTATGAAATATCAGACAGTTAACGATGAACAGATACTGTGATGTGACAACGTTATCGCATCTTATCATTGATTATGAAACAGATATATGTTATAAATATTATTGCAGAGGTGACGGATTTGCATAAATTATTTTTATTAATGGAAAGGAAGCTTAGAAAATAGATATGATGAGAGCTAGATATGCTTTTACTGTCGCAGTTATGATGTTTGTGCTGACAGGCTGCGGCGAGGCAGGGGATAAAGTATCAGATGCTTATAAAAAAAGCAGCGATAAACCGCCTGCGACCGTAAAGACGACAGAAGTCACCACAACAGAGATCTCCACGGAAACTACAGTGGAAACATCGGAGAAAACAACCTCGGTGACTACCTCTGCCATAACTGATGAAAGCAGCGAAGCAGTAACCAGAACAGAAACAGTAACCGAGGAAGTATCCGAAGTACCTGCGGAGAGCGAGATCATACAGGAAAAATACGATACATTCTATGGTATACTCATAGATGAGGATTGCAGTGATGTGGAAGACCCCGTAATGCATGACCTGCCATGTATGCTGATGGAAGAATGTCGTGCAAGCGGATACGGTCTTGATATACTTCAGGAGGATGGTTCGTGGATATTCTATATGTTCGACAGTAATGGTCAGGATTTAGCCTGGGAATATCTGCTGCAGACCGAGCGTGAGTACGGTCTGTATGTAACTGTTACAGGCAGATGGGAGGACAATGTGATCAAGGTCATATCAATAGAGGAAAGCTAAGGAGGAAGTAAAATGGAAAAAAATGTAGTGGGGAAAAGTAAAATTGTGTTGGTTTCAGTACTGGTGATATTTGCAGTGCTGGCGGCTTTGCTGCCGATGAATGCAGCTGCTGAGGAAGTGCAGACGCTGGTTACTCCCTATGATGAACTGTGGAAAGGTGATATCACAGTTACAGCGGGTGTTCCTGTCAGGTGGTATGTAAATGTTCCCGAAGGTACCGAGCCACGCGGCTGCGGTGCTACCGTAAAGATCCCTGGGCTTGGTTTTGGCACAGATACCCATAACAAGGAGGAGGGTCATATAGTACTCAAGGAGGGGAATAATTTTATATACGAATTCACTCCCGAAATGGAAGAGGATATCCTCTTTACCTGCTGGATGGGATCCGGCTGTCATAAAAACTATATCCATGTCAAAGCCGCTGAAGATCAGGGCAGCGAGGGAAATCCGTCCGGGGCTTCAGAAGAAAACGGAGCCAAAAAGATAGTTACTGCATACAGCGATCTCTGGACAGGAGTGATATCTGCAAAAGTCGGAGAGCCTGTAAGGTGGTATGTAAGTGTTCCTGAGGGTACCGAACCCCGCGGCTGCGGTGCTACCGTAAAGATCCCCGATCTGGGTTTCGGTACAGATACATACAATAAGGAAGAGGGTCATATAGTCCTCAAGGAGGGCGAGAATTTCATATACGAATTCACTCCCGAAATGACCGGCGATATCCTATTTACGTGCTGGATGGGATCTGGTTGTCATTCCAATTATTTCCATATAACCGAGAATGGCACATATTCTGTTCCCGCCCCCGCTGATCCCTCTGATATTACTGCTTCATGGAACGGTGAAAACGCTGTAATAGGATTTACAACACCCATAGCCCCCGAGGGTTCAAAGATAAAGGGCTACAAGGTAATAGCAGCCGATGATGAAGGCAACAGAAAGAAAGCAACAGGAGATTCAAGTCCTGTTATTATTGAAGGGCTTGATAGCAGCAAAAACTACACGATAACCGTTACCACGCTTGGTACATCAGGCAAAAGCGAGGGCGGCAGCGCTGTACTCTCGGCGGTGACACAGAGTATCCCTGAAAATAAACCCGATGACGACAGCAAGGCAGACTCATCACCGGCAAAAGAAGTACAGATAATTGTTACAGATTTTGCTGACCTCTGGACTGGAAATATCACCGTTAAGCAGGGCGTTTCTGTCAGGTGGTATGTAAATGTCGTGAATGGTGCAGACGCCAAGGGCTGTGCCGCTACCATAAAGATACCCGGACTTGGCTTCGGTACTGACACGCACAACAAGAATGAGGGTCATATAGTTCTTAAAGAGGGAGAAAACTTCATATACGAATTTACACCCGAAACTTCAGGCGATATCCTATTTACCTGCTGGATGGGTTCGGGCTGCCATTACAATTATATCCATGTTACCTCGGACGGGATTGCTGATCCCTCTGCCGCAACAGGCGGAAAGGTTAACAGCAGACCAGACAGCCGATCAGACAGCAGCACAGCAGTAAAGAATAATTCAGCAAATCCCAAAACGGGTAACACTGATTACTCCATATTACTTATCATAGCAATTGTCGCACTTATACTCATCAGCAGGAAAAAGGCAAAATAGCGCATGATCATGTGATATTTGCATACTGATCACGAATATATGATAACTGCCCCCTGATGTTAGTTCACACCGGAGGGCAGTTTATATACAGCGCTCATACGCCGAATGTATTTTTGAATGCAGTTATGTTTCTGCCGTCGGGTTTCCCGTATACAGCGAATACTATGTGGGTGAAGCATTTTTCGTAGCCATCATCTTTAAGGACATTTTGGAAATATCCTGACACCTTCTCAGGAGGATTGCCGAAGGCACCGCATCCCCACGCACCAAGCACAAGCTCACGGCATCCGTGGGATGCGGCTGTATGAAGCATTATACGTATGCGCCTTGTCATGGTTTCTTCTATCAGTTTTTCTGATGCTATCAAAGCAGCACCGCGTCTGTTTGGTGCAGGAACAGTTATGACCGATACGCGGAAGGGTGTTGGCAAAAGCTTCATATCGCTGTCACGGAATACCCATACCTCAGGTGAAAACAGCATATAGTCTGATTCTGTTCTTGAAAGGTGAGTGTTGTTGAATAAGTACATCTCGGTTGCAGCAGCAGATGTTATTGAACGGTACAGGGTACTGCATCTGCACAATGATTCCTCCTGTGCGTGAGCCCCATGACGAAATCCGCCGCCGGGCTTGTGGGCATTGGCGAAGTTCATTACCATTGGTTCTTTAAGCCGCCTTGCAGCCTGAAAGGAATCCTCACAGGTAACTTCGGTAACACAGGATCCACCTGTGAAGTATTCTGATATATCCATAGCGAGCATATCTTTACCAATCGCGGGGGTTATTACCTCAACCGCAGACATATCATTCTTCGGCAGATCTATCGTTCTGCCCTCTGCTGTGTATTTATGCTCATCGGTTATCCTTATAGTCTCATTTGCGATAGCTATATAATTCATAATGTATCTCCCGAAGAAAAGCCCGAAACGCGTGAGTTTGCGGGCTTGTTGGTAAATGTGGTCATACTACTACGAATCTGTTCTTGCCGCCGCGCTTTGCATCGTAAAGCGCTGAATCAACACGGAAGAGAAGTTCATCGAGTGTATCGTCATCCAGTGCTTCGGTAACTCCAACAGATATAGTTCGCTGTCCCGCAAGAGGGAATTCTATATCATTGAAATAATTTACCATTTCCTTAGCTGCAATTATAGCATCATTTACGCCTACAGGAAGCAATACCATGAATTCCTCACCGCCCCAGCGTCCTGCGGAGGCTATATTGTCGTGTCTTGCAATGCCTTCCTTCAGCATATCTGCAAGTCCTATTATGACGTTGTCACCTTCATTGTGTCCATAGGTATCGTTAACGGATTTGAAGTTGTCGATATCTATCATTACCAGTGACAGCGGCTTGCCGCTTATGAGTCGTTCGTTTATTCTGTGCTGTATTTCCGCACGGTTGTAAAGCTTCGTAAGGCTGTCAAGGATCGCGGCTTCTTCCAGCTCACGGAATGCAGCATTGATATAGTTGGCAAGGCGGTTAATAAGCGCCATCTTGCCTGTGAACTCATTTTCATCGACTTCAAGGGCTTTTGCAGGTAAATCCTCTGCAAGTCCCTCACGCATACCTACCAGCACCATGGTAACATTGTGCTGATTGACATATTTGCCTGTACGCAGAAATTCACCCGAGGTGTAGAATCCTGAGGTCGGCGCGATGTTTCCGAATGGCATGGATTCTTTGGATATCTCTGTATTTCCCCAGAAGCTTCGCCTTGCAGCGCAGGAAAATATCTGTACGTTCTCGGGTCTGAAATCTCGTATCTTGATACCTTCTTCTCGTACAGATTCCAGTATCGTACCGGGATCACCGTAAGCAAGCTGAGCAGATACATCTGATTCCATATCAGATGTCATCATCAGCGAACCGTCTTTCAGGCTCTCGGTAGGCGCACGCAGTATATTTATGCCGTGATGGTTATAAAAGAACGGAAATTCCAGCGTGTGACTGAAAAATTTATCGTCATTCTTTATATTGAGATATTTGTGGTATACATCGTAAGCGGGAGCACCGTCAAGCTCATACAGCCTGCTGCCCTCTGACTTGGTTACATGGAATACCTTTCCAAGAGGTTTCCATCCGGTAACATAGGTGGATATGATATCAAGATCTTCTCCGCCAAGCAGCCAGAATACTACACTTCCTTCGGATATGCCTCCGTTCTTTGAAAATACGCAGGCATGATGATCGTTTACATCCGCTGCAAAAGCACCGCCTCCGAATATCTGTATATCTGGCTTAGCCTGACTCAGCTTTTCGCAGAAGCCCGTCATAGACATACCGCGTATAGTCGTTAACAGTTCCACCGCCTTGACCCAGGGATTCCTGTCTATCATATCAAGCAGGTCATCAGTGACCGCTTCATAGGTCTCAGCAGAAAGGTCATACTGCTTTATTATCATATTTGTGGAAGGAAATTCAAAAACAGTGCATATCAGGCTAATCTCTTCGCCCGAATATTCACCGCCGATGATATTGCCGTTTGTTGAGCATCCGAAGTATTCAGCATTCGGCAGTTCTCTGCTGACAATGTCACATACGTTTTTAATTTTTTCTACATCGTTGTTCTCCGAATATATCTGGAATACGATATGGGAGTATACACTTGAATCACACCAGAGCCTTATTTTTGTAAGTTCATTCTTGAGTGTAAAATCAGTGTGATAGTCAAACTGGAATTGTCTCAATATTATCGCCTCCACTCACAATGATAATAAGTTTCTTTGCGTAAAATAATTATACCACATTTCATTGTAAATTTCAAGTATATTCATAGTGCTTCTCTGAAATTCACAATAGATTTCCAAGGTTTTGTACATTATATTATTCCGGATGTGTACTTGAAATTTATTACGATATGTGATATATTTGTAATATAGAGGAGGGGAGTGCTTTGAAAAGAAACTGGCTGACTTCTGCCGATAAGGCAGCGCGTGGTAGAACGAAACGTACATTGGATAATTTTGCACATAATACGGCGGTATTTGATGAATACAGTAGCAGACTTCTGCACGGACAGCGAACCCGACCGCTGTGTGATATGCGATACGGGACTTACCCTCTCAGCTGGAACGGCTGCGAACTCATCGCCTGCTATAATTGTGCTGTTCTGCTTGGCAGGCAGATATCTTTTCCTCAGGTGGTATTTGAATTCGAGCTGAACCGTATGCACTATATTTTCCCGAACGGCTATTGGGGAACAGCGCCTAAAAAGCTGTGGTATTTCTTTATAAAACATGATATGCCGTACCGCTCCTTCCGCGACGGCGGTCAGTTTGCCAAATACGCCAGAACGGAGAGAGCCTCATGCGGTATAATCTCTTTCTGGAACAATGAACGTTCGACCGCAAGATTCCATGGACTGGATTTTTTCAGCGGAGGACTTCATACCGTAGCCTACAGATACCGAGCAGGAAGATTCTTTGTGTACAACCTGTTCGGCAAAGATACCGCAACACGTTCATTTGCAGATATCAGCGAGGTTTACAGCGATAATCGTTTCATTATCGGCTATATTTTTGATGGTGATATAAAGGAATGATTTGACAATTAATGTATGATATGATACAATAATAGTATACGTTATCAGGAGGTAATAGAAATGGCAGAAGTTAAAATTTCAGAAAGCATAGTATACATAGGTGCTGACGATAAGGACATTGATCTTTTTGAAAGTCAGTATGATGTACCTAACGGTATGGCTTACAATTCGTATGCAATACTCGATGACAAGGTTTGTATCATGGATACTGCCGACAAGCGCGTAAGTGATGTATGGCTTGCAAATGTTAAAAAGGCTCTTGGCGGAAGAAAGGCTGACTATCTTGTTGTACAGCACGTTGAGCCCGATCATTCGGGAAATATCGCAAAGCTCATGGAAGAGTATCCCGATATGAAGGTGGTGGGTAATGCAAAGACCTTCACTATGCTGGGACAGTTCTTTGATATACCGGGTATCGGATCGCGTTCGGTGATCGTCAAGGAGGGCGATACGCTCGAGCTTGGCAGCCACACACTTAAATTCTTTATGACACCTATGGTACACTGGCCTGAGGTAATGATGACCTTTGAGATCAGTGAAGGTGCATTCTTCTCGGCAGATGCTTTCGGTAAGTTCGGAACTCTCGATACTGACGAGGACTGGGCTTGCGAGGCAAGAAGATACTATTTCAATATCGTAGGCAAGTACGGCGCACAGGTACAGGCTGTTCTCAAAAAGGCAGCTGCGCTTGATATAAAAATGATACTTCCCCTCCACGGTCCGATACTGACCGAAAATCTGGACTACTATGTAGGCCTTTACAATACATGGTCAAGCTACGAACCTGAGAACAAGGGCATATTCATCGCTTGTGCTTCTATTCACGGCAACACTCTCGCAGCTGCTGAAAAGCTGAAGGAGATGCTGGAGGCAAGGGGAGCTGAAAAGGTATCACTCTCTGATATAACCCGTGATGATCAGGCAGAGGCAGTCGAGGACGCATTCCGTTATGACAGACTTGTGCTCATGTCGTCATCCTATGACGGCGGCGTGTTCCCTCCTATGGAGGAACTGCTAATGCACCTGCGTGACAAGACTTACAGAAACAGAAAGGTAGCGATAGTAGAAAACGGCTCATGGGCACCCTCTGCAGCAAGGGTCATCAAGGGATATGTTGAAAAATTCAAGGATATCACATTGATCGAACCTGTTGTTACTATAAAGTCAGCACTTAATGCTGAAAGTGAAAAAGCACTGGCTGAACTTGCAGATGCTCTGACAGCAGAGTAAAAGATAATGATACAGCGGTTCGCAGCACACGGACCGCTGTTTTTGAGTCTTTCGTCAATAGGTATAAAACATAATTATTAAATATAAGTAAACAATCGTTGTTAGGTTATTATTTTGATATATAGATTATTTGCCTGATATAGTTTTTTGTGAAAAAGTTGTATTATATATTCAAGGTAAATGTTGGGAATAAATAACCGTGTGAACATTATCACGATAGTTCATATTATTATGGAGGATATCTACATGAATAAAATATCAGCTTCATTATTTGCATTTGTTATTGCAATTTCTGCAACTGCTTGCGGTGATACAAAAGCAAGTGAGTCAAAAAAACAAGTATCGTCAGCAGCCGAAAGTACTGTATCCGATGAGGAAGAGATCTCTGCTGATGACAGCCCGTATACAGTTCGGGCTGATTTTTCTAAGGGAGCTTCGGATGCATTTATCTGTTCGGACGGCTGGTCGAATGGTTCACCGTTTGACTGTAAGTGGAAAGGCTCTAACGTTTCTTTTGAGGATGGTCTGATGAAGCTGACTATCGACAGTATCATCGAGGATGAATACAATGCAGCTGAGTACCGTTCAAATTGTTTCTACGGATACGGACTTTACGAGGTATGCATGAAGCCTATCAGGAATGTTGGCGTTGTTTCCTCATTCTTCACATATACAGGTCCGTCAGACAGCAATCCCTGGGATGAGATAGATATCGAATTTCTCGGCAAGGATACCACAAAGGTGCAGTTCAATTACTATACCAACGGCAAGGGCGGTCATGAATATTTGTTTGATCTCGGTTTTGATGCAGCTGAGGAGTTCCATACCTACGGTTTTGAATGGAAAGAGGATTCCATTACCTGGTATGTTGACGGCGCGGCTGTGTATACTGCGAACGAAAACCTGCCTGTTACACCCGGTAAGATCATGATGAATGCCTGGAACGGCAAGGGTGTTGACGGCTGGCTCGGCAAATACGACGGCACAACACCTCTAACTGCTGAATATAAGTTTGCAAGATTCACAGCAGCTGAATAAGCCTTCTTCCGTTACTTCCTATAAAGGGGTAACGATACCCAACCATATCCATATATCCGTCGGGCGTTACCCTCGCCTGACAAAGTCAAGACCCTTTAATGAGGGTCTTTTCTTTTTGTACAAGGATCTTTAGAAATCATAATGCAAAAATACAGGACGTTCCTGCCTGGAGGCGGAAACGTCCTGTTTGTTATTATTCTTTTCCTTCCCAGCTCATCCTGAAATAATTCTCACGGAACTGTTTTGGGGTAAGACCCGTGTGCTTGCGGAAGCAGGCGATGAAATGGCTGTGGGAGCTGAAATTCAGGAAATTGCCGATGTCAAGCGGAGCATACTCTGAAAATTTCAGCATATTCTCAGCAGCCTGTATGCGCCTTGACATTATGAACTCCGATATAGTCACACCTACCTCCTGCTTGAAAAGCTTGGATAGATACTGTGGAGTCAGACCCAGCTTGTCGGCTATCTCCTGTACACGTATGCCATTGTAGATGTTGTCATAGATTATGTCAAGACACATAAGTACGTGCTTTGAGTAAGCGTTGCCCGAATTGATCTTCTGCATACGCTTTGCATACTCTATAAATACCTCACGGTGGATATCCTCAAGCTGTTCAACAGAGGTAGCAACATCCAGTCGATTAATGAAAATATCACTTATAGTATAGCTTGTTTCGGTAGGCAGACCCTTCTCTATGCAGAACCTGGCTATAAGCGCGATTGTGATGGTCAGATGATACTTGACATTTCTCACAGGATCATCGCTGAGTTTACCGTAGCCCTCAACAGCCAGCGGAGTGTAAAGATCTTTTACCCGCTCAATATTGCCTGCTGCAACTGCTGAATAAAACTCAAGTTCTTTTTCATACGGCGAATGAGTTTCGCCGGTCTCACGCTGTATAAATTCGCGTTGTGAAAGTTCTTTGTTGATGCCCACGAACAGCACCTCCTTCACAGAAGTCTGTTTTATAGTATCATACCACATTTTTGTCTCCTTGTCAAAGTGAAGTCAGTTGTTAGCTGACTTTATACGGCCTGTTTTTTTGTTATATTACACAAAATAAAGGTGTAAAAATGCTTGATAAATAAAAATATACTGTGCAATATGACGAAAAATTATTGAATTCAGATCCGCTTAACCAAAACGGCAGGCCATTGTTCAGCCTGCCGTCTTGAAAAACCGGAATATAAAAATGAAGGATATTAAAGCAAGATCATATTATTCCTCAGTCTTTTCCTGAGCCTCTTTTATCAGATAGTCGAGAGCCTTTTCGTTCTCTGCTACAGTAGAGGTCCAGGTATGGGACTCGGCAGGGTTCATAGAATTCTTGATTATATTATCAGTCAGATTTGACAGATCACTGGAAA